>DHUL01000061.1:0-37808 GCA_002409145.1 Bacteroidales bacterium UBA5235 | reverse complement strand
ACTGTAACAGTATAGGTGGTTGTTGCCGAAGGCTTGGCTGTCGGGGTCTGGCTGTTCGGGTCACTTAGTCCGGCCACAGGTGCCCAGAGATATGTGTATCCGGGTTCACCGCCGGTGGGGGTGACATTGAGATGAGCCACCGAGGTGGGACAGGTGCCGATGTTCGTGTCATCTGCAGAAGCCACAGCGGTAAGATCTGGCGCCACATTGACTGTAACTGTTGCCGTTGCCATACAGCCGTTGTTGTCGGTGACGGTAACGGTGTAGGTGGTTGTCACAGCCGGTTTCGCTGTCGGAGACTGGATTGAAGGGTTATTAAGCCCTGTTACAGGCAGCCAGTTGTATGTGTATCCCGGCTCGCCGCCAAAGGCCACAGCATTAAGTGTGGTGTTTGACAGGGGACAGGTGCCAATCAGCGGGTCTGCTGCCGAGGCGGTGACGGTGAGCGGCGATACCACGTTCACTGTTATTTCCCTCGAGATGGTGCAGAAGTTCTGGTCAGTAACAGTTAGTGTATAGGTGGTGGTGACTGCAGGCTTCGCTGTCGGGTTGGGATCAGTGTCGCTGCTGAGTCCGGCTGCCGGTGTCCACAGGTAAGTGTATCCGGGTTCGCCGCCACCGGTGGTGGAGGTGATGTGTGCCTCCGAGCCGGGGCATGTGCCTATTGAACTGTCATCAACTGCCAGAGTCAATGTGAGCGCCGGGCGGACGGTGATTGTGATATCCGATGTGGCTGTACAGCCGTTGACGTCAGTGACGGTGACGGTGTATGTAGTTGTCACAGCCGGCTTCGCTGTGGGTGTCTTTATGTTGCTGTCGTCAAGGCCGGTGAGCGGGGTCCACCTGTAGGTGTAGCCCGGTTCGCCACCGGTGACTGTTGCATCAAGATGTGACACCGATGTCGGGCATGTGCCGATGAACAGATCATCTGTAATTGCCGTGACGGTGAGGTCTGGCGTCACGTTGACTGTAACAGTTGCCTGATCAGTGCAACCGTTGGCGTCAGTGACTGTAACAGTATAGGTGGTTGTTGTGGCAGGTTTTGCTGTCGGTGTAGCGCTGGTGGCGTCATTAAGCGTCGCTGTATTGTCCCAGAGGTATGTATAGGCTCCCTCTCCGCCTGTTGCGGTTGCGCTGAGATGAGCAACGGAGGACGGGCATGTGCCAATCAGACCATCATCAACCGTGGCAGCCACATCAAGTGGCGGAGCCACGTTGACGGTCACGTTTGCCGTGGCGGTACAGCCGTTGGCATCGGTTACTGTGACGGTGTAAGCAGTGGTAGCTGCCGGCTTCGCCATTGGCTCACGAATTGCCGCATTACTGAGTCCGGCAGAAGGCAGCCAGTTGAAGCTGTAGGGCGCCTCCCCGCCATTGACGTTGACATGCAACTGTGTCTGCGACTCCGGGCATGCGCCTATCATATTGTCATCGGCAAAAGCCACAGCGGTCAGCACCGGAGCTACATCCACGGTTACAGATGCGGTTTTGATACAACCGTTGGCGTCGGTTACGGTGACGGTGTAGGTCGTTGTCGAAGCCGGCGTAGCAACAGGATTGGCAATATTGGTTGCAGTTAGTCCTGCTGCAGGCGACCAGCTGTAGAGATATCCGCCGGCAGGCATGACGCCTCCGGTGACGGTTGCTGAGAGCTGTGCCGAAGAGCAGGTTCCAATGAGATTGTCCGCTGTTGTTGCGGTTACTTCAAGAACCGTCGGCTGTGTAAGCGTCCATGACCTTACCAGCTGGCAGCCGTTGGCGTCAGTGACGGTGACCTCATAGGTCCCTGCCGTCAGCGCACCCTGGTTAGGGGCGCCGGCGGTGATGCCGCTGCCTCCGCCGGAGGCGGTCCATGCATATATATAAGGTGCAGTTCCGCCTGTGACAGATGTTATTATGGTTCCGTTATTTCGATCGAAACAGCTGATATTTGTGGTTGTAGCTGCCATGTTCAGTGCCGGCGGCTCGGTAACGATTATCGTTGCCTCAGCGGTACAGTTGTGCGAGTCAGTGACCCGTACAGTGATAGTACCGCCACCGGCATCGGTGACGGCCACAGAAGTACCGGAAGATGTGAGGGTAGCTCCTGCCGTATTCACCAGCGTGCTGAATGCATAGGGAGCGGTTCCCCCGGCGGCGGTGAAGCTGCCGGCACCGGTGGGATCACCATTGCAGAGCAACACCATATTACCGGTTGATGAGAGCGTAAGCATATCAGGCTGGTAAACCGTGGCCTGTCCGCTGGCAACACAACCGTCACCGCTCGTGACTGTCACATTATACAGACCGGCCTTTATACCGTTTATGTCCTCGGTGCCTGCCGTGAATCCGTCAGGACCAAGCCATGCAAAGCTGTTCGAGGCAGAGCCTGTCACTGTCAGGTTTATGGCGCCGCTGTTGTCGCCGTTGCATTGCAGGCTGGTTACGGCAAATGCCAGTACGGGCTGTGCATTGATGGTGACTGTGGCAGTCCCCGACAGGGTACCATTACAGCCATGACTGTCCTCCATTGAAACTATCGTATAGGTGACGGCTGCTGCAGGTGTGACTGTGAATGTGTATATATTGACCTGATGATCGGTAACAGTTACCGGTGTGACTCCGTCAGTATATATAAAAGTATACGGTGCCGCACCTGTGAGAGAAATCGTCAGTGTTGCACTTTGACCGGCACACACTGCTGTGGTACCGCTGATTGTTGCAGAAGGCACGGGCCAGAATGACACTGTGGCATTCCCTATACCACTGTTGGTACATCCGTTGGCGTCAGTGACGCTGGTGATAGTGTAATTACCGGCCGCGGATGCGTCAAGCGTATAAGGTGAAGACATAATATTGCTTATCGCAGGCTGGTTGGCTCCGTTGATGGCATAAACAACGTTCCACGGGGCGGTTCCCGTAAGGGTCAGGTTGATCGGGTGGGTATCCTCGATGCACACTGTCCCGCTGTTGCTGATTATCGCAGCAGGCAACGGCCTAACGGTAACTGACAGCGGGTTATGGTTCGTGATACACCCTGCAGAATTGACTTCGCGAACAGAAACATTTCCACCCACCGTTCCAAAGGTGACGGTGATGGATGCCGCCGAAGGATCACCTGTGAGTGCTGCCCCTGCCGGGAGGGTCCATGTATATACCGATCCATCATGATTTGGCACTGAATATGTTCCAGTCTCAAGTGCACAGACGATATCCTCGCCGGTGATATCGGACTGCGGTGAAGGTGCCATCACATCCACATCAAATGAGCCGGCAGGTCCGGTACAGCCAAAGCTGTTGGTTTCGGTCACGGTGATGGTTCCGCTGCCGGCAACTGCTGCCGCATTGATGATGATCGCGTTGGAGTTGGCGTCGAATACCTTGGTGCCTACCGATGCCGGAACAGTCCATGTGTATGACGAGCCGGGAGTGAGAGGTATGGTATATATAATACTGGTCTGATTCGTGCAGAGGATGTCATCACCAGTGATCACAGGCGCAGCAGGCTCAGGATTGACGGTTATGACCACTTCAGCAGGCGTGCCGGCACAACCGAATGAACTGTATGGTGTGACGGAATATGTTGCTGTTATAAAATCAGCACCGTAATTCTCAAACGTGTCTGTGATATGCGGTGTGCCTGCAGGGTCTGCAGCAACATTGGCTCCTGCAGAGCCCTGGGATGTCCCGTCAGACATTACCGGTAACGGCCAGCTGAAAGTGCTTCCTTCAGGTGTGTTGGCCGGCACAAGCAGAATCTCGCGTGAGGCGGCCACGTTCGAACATACTGTCTGCCTCTGCCCCTGCAATATCACCGGCTGGGGCCTTATGGTTACCACTACGTCAACCCAGTTTCCAATACATGTTGCTCCGAATACCGGACGCACGCGGTAAGTAACCGTCTTGTCAACACCTGTCTCATTGGTGAACCGGTCATTGGCCAGGTAATTCGGGTTAGTAATATCATCTGCTGCAACAGCGTTTCCGGCAGCAGCAACAAGGCCTGCCTGCACATTTATGGAAGCGATGTCATAGGTCGTTGCCGGTGACGATGTCGGGGCAACTGCAAGCACGAGTCCGGTTTGGACTGCGCTGCAGGCAAAACGGTCAAGATTTCCAAGCACCGGCTGAGAGCCTACGGTGACAATGATGATTTTCGGATCCCCCGCACAACCATCGTATGACGGAGTAACAGTGTAGGTTGCTGTCCCGGCAAGGCCTGAGGTATTGACAAAAGTGCCGGTCATATCTGCTGACGAAGGAACAGTCCTGGCAGAACCGCCGGTAAGTCCTCCGGAGAGTTCGGGTGCTGGCCATGTGAAGGTTACGTTGTCGTCCGGGTTGTCGAAGTTGTCAAGCAGGATATGATGGGTGAGTGCCTCGCCTGAGCAGACTGAGGCCGATTGATCGGCGATTACCGGCTCCGGTTTGATATTAACAACCACCTGCCGGGTGTTAGTGCAACCGTTTGCTGTCAGCAGGTATTCATAAGTAACCGGAATGGTTTCTGAGGTAAAGTTGCGAAGAACCTGGCTGATTCCGTCTGTCCCGGTTGCCGGCTCTGTGGTAGTAATGCCTGCAGCTCCCAGCCTCGTCCAACTGAATGTTGTACCCGTCGTCAGTGAAGTCGGAGTATAGGTAAATGTGGTGTTGCTGCATACATCCGCCGGGGTGAGGCCACTATTAAGAACCGGGGTGGGATTGACAGTAACCGTCACCGTAAAGGAAGAACCGTTGCAGGTGCCTGACCGTGGTGTGACTGTATAGGTGGCTGTGGCAGGGGCACTGGTGGTGTTGGTCAAAGTCTGACTGATGCTTGTCTGACCTGTTGCCTGGGCGCTGCCTCCGGTGATGGATCCTGACGGTGCGATAACCGGGGTACTCCATGTGTAAGTCGTGCCTGAAGGCACAATCTCTGTGACTCCGTTTGCAGGAGTGACCGTGAATGTCGCACCACTGCAGATGACAGCCGTTTTATTTCCTATGGATGGAACGGGATTAACTGTAACCGTCACTGTGAAGGTCATACCTGTACATAAACCTGACTGTGGCGTGACAGTATAGGTAGCCGTGGCTGAAGCATTCGTGGTGTTGTTCAGTGTCTGACTGATGCTCGTCTGGCCGGTCGACTGTGCGCTGCCGCCGGTAATGGAGCCTGCCGGGAAGATGACCGGTGCGCTCCATGTATAAGTCGTGCCCGAAGGCACAATCTCTGAGCCGCCGTTTGCCGGAGTGACTGAGAATGCCGTACCACTGCAGATCACTGCAGTTTTATTCCCTATCGAAGGAACGGGATTAACCGTAACGGTAACCGTAAAGGTAGGACCGGTACAGGTGCCAGATTGTGGTGTCACAGTATAGGTGGCCGTGGCAGAAGCGTTCGTGGTGTTGGTTAATGTCTGACTGATGCTTGTCTGACCTGTTGACCGGGCGCTGCCTCCGGTGATAGATCCTGCCGGTGCGATAACCGGGGCACTCCAGGTATAGGTAGTGCCCGCCGGGACAATCTCTGTGCCTCCGTTTGCAGGAGTGACCGTGAATGTCGCACCGCTGCAGATGACAGCTGTTTTATTCCCAATGGAAGGAACCGGGTTAACCGTGACTATCACCGTGAAGGACAGACCTGTACATGAACCTGACCGTGGGGTAACAGTATAAGTAGCCGTGGCAGGTGCATTCGTGGTATTGGTCAGTGTCTGGCTGATGCCCGTCTGGCCGGCAGATTGTGCACTGCCGCCGGTAATTGAGCCTGCCGGAGATATGGCAGGTGTACTCCATGTATAGGTCGTACCTGCAGGAACAACCTCGCTTCCCCCGTTGGCGGGAGTGACTGAGAATGCCGCACCACTGCAGGTCGTTGCAGTTTTATTTCCTATTGAAGGAACCGGGTTGACCGTAACTGTAACCGTAAATGTCGGACCGGTGCAGGTGCCTGACAAAGGCGTCACAGTATAGGTAGCCGTGGCAGAAGCGTTCGTGATATTGGTCAGTGCCTGGCTGATGCTCGTCTGGCCGGTCGGCTGAGCGCTGCCCCCGGTTATCGATCCTGCCGGTGATATGGCGGGTGCACTCCATGTATAGGTAGTACCCGCAGGAACAACCTCACTTCCCCCGTTGACGGGAGTTACTGAGAATGTTCCACCACTGCAAATTGCAGAAGTCTTGTTGGCTATTCTGGTAACCGGATTGACAATTACCTGCCTCGTAACGGGCAGACCAATACAATATGTCGGGGCTGGACCAGTAGGAGTAATGGTATAGGTAACAGTTACAGGTACGTAACTATTATGTTCAAGGTTTTGGGAGATAACAGTTCCCATTCCACCTGTGCCGCCTTCAGGTGCCTTGCCGGTTGTCCATGTTGTGGCAGGAGAGAATGCAACAGTCCATGCATAGGTAGAAGAAGAAACAGTAGAATTAAGAGAAATATCTGTAGTTCCGTTACTGCATATTACGGGAGCGTTATTTACTGTTCCGGAAGCTGAAGGAATATCGTTAATGCTAAATGAATAGGGTGCGGGAAGCCCAGAAGCCGGAACCGGATTACCGCATGCATCGATGACAGATGTAAGAGTGTAAGTATAGTTCCCGACCGGGAGTGCTCCAAGACTTATACTGCTACCTGAAGCACGGTCAAGGTATGTTACACTGTTAATAATAATATCATATGGAGGAACCCCGTCATTAACCGTAAACGTAAGAGAGCTTGTTGCACCAACACATGCATCGTCCGACCCGGTAAGCGTTGCTGAAATCGGGGTGGAACCCACCGTGATGGAGATCGGCGTCCCGAGACTTGCCGGTACACAAATATTATTGTCAGTGACAGAGGTCAGAGTAATGGATGTACTTCCTGTCGGATACGGCCCAACCGTAATATCAGTTCCACTGACATAATTATTGATTGTATGATCTGATCCGTCATTCCAAGTAATTGTATATGGGCCCGTTCCACCTGTCAGTACAACAGAAATTGTGGTTGTGTAGCCGGCACAGATGTTATGGCTTGCAAAGAGCTGGGCGAGGGTGAACTCCGGGTTGATATTTATTGTATAAGAGCCAAAGATTATATCACAGCCCGTCACATCTTTGATTGCATGGATCTGGTATGTTGTTGCAGAGGTCAGATCAGGGGTGGTAAGCGTTATTGTGCCTCCATTACCCTGAACGAATGATCCGTCAACCCCTCCTGTTCTGAGATAATATTTCACATCTGCCTCGGTACCGGTTATTCTTAGTTGCCCGGGCGTATTGTAACAGACAGGATTACTGATAATGCTGACGTTATCGCTCAGATCCAGCGGATTCCTGTTCCGGGTTATTGAGACAGTACTGTTGGAGGAAGGACAGATTCCGAGAGCACTGGTTATGGTCCATCTGAAAGTGTTCACTCCGTAGCCAAGTCCGGAGACAGCAGACAACGGATTGCCGGGTTCAGCTATAGTTCCTGATCCGCCTGCCAGGGTCCATTCTCCTGTGCCACCATTGGTGGGAGCATTGGCGGCCAGTACTGTACTGCCGGCCTCGCAGAATGTCTGTGCCAGTCCGGCGTTTGCAGCTGCCGGTGAGATATCTCTTCTTATAGTATATATGGCTGATGCCGAGTCACATCCGTTGTGATTTGAGAACACTGACCACCTGAACCTGTTGTCTCCCTGCCATAAGCCGGTAACAGCAGAAGTTGGGTTGGATACTGTGGTGATTGTCGGTTCAGGATCGGAGACTACCTGCCTTACTACAATGTTGTCTATATAGTAATACTCATCGGGTGCGTTATTTCTGCATCTGATTATAATCCTGAGATTATTTCCGGAGAGGCTGGGTACAGAGGCAGTCCTGGTTCCAAAATTTCCGCTATTGCTGCCATTAGTTGTAAAATAGGTTTCGGGCCCACCGTTAATGCTATAGTAAACTCTTATGTAGTCATTGTTTTCAAGTGCACTGGGTTCCTGAAGATACACGCTCACCTTAACTGGTGATACAGAGGCAATTGGTATGGGGTCGGAACGCCACACTGTTTCGTTGCCAAGATTCCTTCCTACCAATCTTCCGGATTCCACCCTTAAATAGGTGTCGGCATCAGGTGTGATACCCGAAGTTGTCCAATCAGGACCGGAAGTTGCATACTGCGGACTTTCGGAAAAAGTCTCCTGCCATACCAGGTTATTGATGAAAGTCCATTCACCGGAGGTGCCTGATGCAGCTGCCGTGGCAGAGAGGTTGGCCGATGTACTATTACATATTTCCTGAACCGGCCCCACACTGGCAACGGGGTCTCTGTCAACATAAAGGATCCTGGAATCAGTCGTGGATGCACAGGGTGAAGTTCCGGTAGCGGTGAGGGTGAGGGTGACCGTCGCATTTGCCTCGGTAGCGCCGGGCGTATAGGTGGGGGTAAGAGTTCCCTGGCCTGAGGTGATTGACCCTGAGCCGTTGTCCGTCCAGGTCAGTGTAACATAATTTGATGCCGATGCATCGCTGACCGTATATGGTGTGCCCTGGCAGGTGGCATCATCTGCGCCTGCATTGACCCGGGGTGCTCTTACTATCGTCAGCACAAGGGCATCATTGACAGCGTTGCAGGGGCCCGCAGGTTCATTCGTGGTAAGAGTAAGGGTCACACTGCCTGCAGTAATGTCAGCAGCACTCGGGGTATAGGTGGTAGACAGGTTTGAGGCATTCCCAAAACTACCTGAACCTGAGGTGGTCCAGGTGGCAGACCCGGCAGAACCCCCGATAGCACCGGTCAACGAAGCCGGCGTGTTTGAACAGATGGTCTGATCAGGACCTGCATTCACCGTGGCCGGCTGGCCGATAGTGACAGTATAAGGTAAAGAGGTCTCTGGACATGCAAGTGCAGTCGTCCCGTAGACTGTCACAGTATAGTCACCTGACTGGGTATAATCATTCAGGGTAATCGTCTGAGTGGTTATGCCTGTGCTGGAACCGTTCCGGCGCCACAGGTAACTGCCATTGGGCGAGGGAGTTGACGCCAGGGTTATTGAGGTAGAGTTATTATCACAGAAGTTATTCACTCCGGCCGACACAGAAATTACAGGCAGAGCCGGCAACGGATCGAAGGTCAGCCGCATTGTGTCAGTATATTCGGGACAAAGTCCTGTGCCATAGGCATGCAGAACCAGGTCAACCCAGCCTCTTGCGAGGTCACCGGGACCGGCAGTGTAAATGGCATTGCCCGGACTGGTTGCATTGGTGAAGTTTCCGTTACCTGTTGAGGTCCATAAGGCGGATATACCGTCAACAAGAACACCGTCGGTATTGAAGGGATCACCCTCGCATACCACAGCATCCGGGCCTGCATTGGAAAACGGGCCGTCAACTATCAGGATTATGGCGTCATCTGTATTTGCGTCTCCCGCATTGGGATTCGTCTGGCTTCCGTTCCATGGATTACAGACGTTCCAGTTACGGACTGTGACCTCAAACTGATCCCCGGCAACCGTACCGACACCGTTAAACGATATAGGATATGTATCATTCAGTGAATATTCACCAGTTACAGGGTCGACCGGAATCTCCGTCACCGGTCCCTCAAAATAGCCGCTCTGGGTATTGTAAGGTGTAACAATTGCTCCGGAGGCAGGATCAACATTCCATGGCCCGGTGATCGGGTCCCCGTTGTTATCAGTAAGATAGACTACAGTCTGTGCCGTACCCACCCTGATGAAAAGGTTCGGGATACCCTGACCGTCAAGCGGGTCAGTGCCGTAAATAAATTGCTCATACCTTGGAGTATGATTAGGTTTTTGTGCTGTCGGATTATCCTGGATATTACATGAAAAATGTGTGTCGTCTTCAAACCGGAAATTTGTAAGGGGCAAACCCTCGCAGACATATTCCTCTGCCGGTGAAATATCTATCCGTCCATTTGCGAGGGCAATATCATCCTGGTGCCAGTTGCCGATAAGCTGTACCTGTCTTGAGTCAAGACAGGCGGATCCGTTGTCAACTGTTTGCATCAACACTTCATATTCACAAAGGCCATCGACAGGAAATGTATGAGACAATTCAGTTCTTATGTAATAAACAGTTATTCCGGCTACAACACGTGATTGAACAGCCGGATAGGTATTAGTAACCGCTCCGTCTCCCCATATGTATTGTACCCTGTAGGTGGGCAGAGGCGGCATGGAAGAAAAAGTAAATTCATAATAGATAACTGTGGTAGCAGGAGCACATGTATTTGCAAACAGAAATCCGGAACCTGAAACGCCTGATACAGTACATTGTGCATCAACACGATGAGTGAACAGGCTTAAAAATAAACCTGTCAGAAACATTATCCTGAACAGAATTTGCATGGCTCTGTTCATCTTTCTGATGTAAATTATTTCAGGCTCCATGATATTATGATTTGACTGATATATTACAACGTAGCTTAAGCACTTATAATATATGACCATAACGCAAAAAAAAAGGTTGCATCGAATATGCAACCTCAGGCAATCATTCCACTAACAAATAGTTATCAATATTTTCATTCAGTTATTCCGAATCCGGGCTGGTTACTGATTTTAGCCTGGCTGCGGAATATTTTATAGAAACTGACTACTTATTGCCTCCACAAGCCTGATCTGTTAATAAAAAGCTTAACATGGTTCTTTACTCTCTGCATCACCAACTCCGCGAACCATTCATACCAATGATTACTCCATCTTTGAGGATGAAGTGTGATTAACAGATGATCCGGGAGCTTTCCGGCCTGTGCAGCGCGAATAATGTCATATGTTGACCTGAAGGAATTCAGATCACTGAGAGTCTTACCTATGTCTGAAATTGCCATGGCACTTCCAGTAGCCGGTTTTCTCACCCATTTCCAGTAATACTCCTCGTCACGCGTATACATCCTGTCACGTACAGACACTGAAGAGCCGTCCCATCTTCTCCCGGTGTCAGTCAGATATAGCATTGAGTCAAGGGATATATCAAAATAGGGCTCAGCAATGATACCTAATTCCTGGTAATCAAAATACTTCCAGAGCAACCGGCTGTCATACCGACTGGCCGGGCTACCATGCATGCAAACAGTATTAACGGGGACGATTTCCCTTATTCTTTTTAAGTTATGGCAGAAGCTCCCGAAGGCTGCAGCTACCATTTCGGCCTCTTTAGTTTCATCAGAACCAGTATTTCTGAACCTCTGTCTGCTATATCCCGCCGATCGTGTTACAAGGCTCAGGTCTTCGTAATGATACCCCGTCTCATGTCCCATGGCATGAACCTGCCTGATAATGCTTTCATCCAGTGTTTCCGGAATAGTTCTGAAGTAGTAAGTCCCCCTGATTCCTAACTTTTGTTCGAGATATGCAACATCCAGTGACATAGCCGGATTCCTGTCAACATCATGTCGCAGAATCACAACCTTTCGCTCCGGAACTGTCATCCCGGAAGCAAATTCATCCACTCTCAGAAAAGAGTAGCCTGAATTTTGCAACGTCGTCAGGAAAGCCCTTAACGTGGTCAGGGTGAAATCCATCAGCCGGGGGAAGTCAGAAAACAATCTATTGTTTGGAGATAACAGTGCTGTACAGACTATCCGCTGTAACCCGCAAGATATAATTACCGCTTTGCAGACCGGTCAGGTTGATTGTTATTTCAGTCTGATCACCCGGCCTAATAGAACGGATGATTCTCCCCGCATAATCCATCAGCTCAATCCCGGCCGGAGGGCATGCTGAGTCAGTCACTCTCAGGGTAAGATATTCAGTTGCGGGGTTTGGAAACACAACAAAGGGCTGCTTCCTGGCTATCTGGTTGTCAGGTATGTCCCCTGAGCTTCCGGAAGGCCTTGGTCTGACCCCGGCATTTAAATCAACGCACCCACCGATACAATCACCATGAGACAGGTGAGCAGCCAGTTCTTTAAGTCTCACAGACAGGGTGGTCCCTTTGTGACATACGGTGACCCTTCTTACACCGGGATCCGGTTCTATATGGTAATAAATCTCTGATCTGGAGTAAGGTTGCCAGGTTCCGTCAATCCATTTATCAGTAACTGAGACATTTTGCGTACCACAATCATTATAGAAAAAAGTTGTCTGAGTTATGTTAGTCCATTGATTATTAATGTAGTCCTGCCTGACCTGCAATTTCTTATGACCGGAAGGATGGTACTGATATAAAATTCTGGTTATATACTGACCTGTTTCCTTCAGTCTGGCGCTTCGTTCTGTCAGAAGGCCTTTAGTGTCATAGAACAGGCTGTCAGCAGAGTAATCTGACCAGGTGCTATTCCGCCAGATTTCACGGTTATAAACCTTAAGACGGCTGTTTTCATCATAGGTATATTTAAACAGGTTTAAGTTCATCCAGCGATCTGAGTACCATCTCTCTACAAACTCCTCCTGAACAAGGTTCCAGGGATCATATGTGAACACTTTATGAATGTCGGGAATTATGGATCCGTCAACAACCTTATATGTGTTCAATTCATCAACTACACCTTCTGACCAGGAATAGATTGTCTTGTTTGCCACCTTCCTGTCAATGCCGGTGGTCACTGTACTGTCAATGATTCTGTCAGAGTAGTAGTTGTATGTGGCGCCTGAAAACTGCATTGAATTATCTTCTCTGATGTAGATATATGTAAGGATTGAATCAGGAACCAGGTGAAATGGTTGCTGGCCGGAGAGCTGATCAGGAGATAATATAAGCATACTGATTATTAACAGGACAACCCATCTGCTATTTCCATTCACTTTTTTAAATACTCTCATAGATGATTTATAGTTAATCCTGACTAATTCTGTACACCTTCGAGGCTGCCTGTGCTTGGCTGAAACTATCGGGCCAGCCTTCTATAAACCTGGCAAGGAAGCCTGTGAGATCACATTTTTCTTTGATTAAACGATCTCTGTTTCTTTTTGTTTCATACCTCAGTCCGGGGTTCTCCAAAAGCTCCCTGATCCTTTCCATCACCCCCTCAAAGTCTCTGAAGCATGTAACCAGTTTGTAATCTCGTTCCTGTTCCTCAAGGTATCCCCGTCTGATACTATTGATATAGACAGCCGGGGTCCCGAGAACTGCGCTCTCGGATGCCATAGTTGCCCCTTCACCGACAAAGAGAGTTGCAAATGCCAGGGCATGATGCATCCTCTCAGGTTTGAGTGGAAATCTGAACTGTTCCAGGCCCGGGGGCAGGCTTCCTTCGGAACTGATAAATACTCGTCCATCAGCGGAGAGACAACGCACTATTTCTTCCTTCTGATCGATTTTAAGCCCACTGTTGTTCCTGTCATGACTGGCATTCCAGGCCACCAGCCTGACTATAAAAAATCTCTCGCCTTCTGACAATCCCAGCTCTTTCAAAACACCCTTGTCGGGCTTAAAATATTCCGGGTGGAGATAAGCCAGCTCATGATAACCTTCGTAAAAGATCTGCTTGCGTCCATATCTGAATGGGAAACTGGTTGAAGTTAAAACTGCCCTGGTAAAAGGGAGATATAGTCTTACCTGTTCTGGATTTCCGGAATCTTCCAGGGCAATATTTGGCTTTCGGAGAATAAATGAGGATAGTAGTGTGTAGATTGACCCATGGCTCAGATAAATGTCAGGTTTGAATTTCAGGCTGAGAAGAAGTATTTTCAGGTTAAAGAGGAAAAGCCCTCCAATCTTCCCGGATGCTGATGCATGGTGTTTGCCGATAATCCTGTATTCAAGCCCTTCCACTTCAACCAGGCTGGTTTCATATTCCTTTTCCCTTACAGTAAAAAGCACATGATGTCCCCGTTCTGCAAAAACATGAGCGAAATTTCTGAAGAGATGAACGTGGCCCGGATGTCCGATATCAATCAGTATCTTCATTTATTATTGCGGAAGCGTATATTGGATAGGTGAAATTGTTACCAGAGAAAATCCAGCCTTACCCGGAGTTCTTTATACTGAACCTGCCGAGCCAGATTGCAGCCCGACCGAGATTATAAAGGAATCGGTTAAAAATCTTGATATTCCTGCCATATTCATTAATTATACCACCGAATTCCTGTTTGTATTTTCTGACACCATATTCCCTGTTTTTTATGCCTCCTCCCATAAAATCAAGCATCTTCAATCCGGTCCCGAGTCCGTACTCCAGTGTAGCCAGGACTGCCAGATGTGTTGGATATATCTTTCTGTTATAATTCCGAAGTCCGCAATAATACATCGTGTATATGTTCCTTCCCGGTTGAATGACGCAAAAGCTGCCACCGATGACCTTCTCTTCATGCAATACGACGAATACTTTCCCCGGAGCTCTTTGCCAAAGGGCTTTGAAGAAGAGGAAATCAGGCAGGGGTACTTTCACTCTGTCACTATACAGGTCAACAAGGATATCATAAATAGCCGTAAGCTCTGATTCTGACTCACATTCCCTGTAGGAGGCACCTGTCTCAAGGGAGGACCTGATTTGTCTCCTGCGGTTATAGTGCATATCCTTATAAATGTCTTCAAGAGATTTATCTCTCAGATCAATTGTCAGGTTAAGATATGGAATAAATCTCCACCCGTTTGAACTGAATATCTCCTCGAAATCTTTATAATCTGAATAATTTCTGGATTCGACATATATAACCTCGCGGTGCAAGGCAACACTTATCTCTGATAATAAATTCCCGAGCGCTTCAGGATGCGCAGGGTCAATAAGGGGGCCTCCATAAATAACAGCCCTGCGGGAGAAATACCCCCTGATACCGGCCTCCTTCTGGATAACTGCCACTGCCAGGGCGTGAAGATTACAACCATTCCCGACAGCAATGGCTTTTGCCCGGAATCCGGGAACACTGTTACATAACTCCAGAAACTGAGGTGTCTGAAAAGGAGAGGAATGAGGATTCCCTTCTGCAAATTCCTTCCATCTCTCAATCAGAAGTGGATCATCAATCAATATTTCCATCAGAAGTACTCTTTGTTAAAACGCCTCTGTACAGAGAAAGGATTTTCTCCGATACTACCAATGAATCCAGATCCAGACTATGGATTTTACCTCTTCCGTTGGTTCTCCTGCCGAAGTTAAGAGCCATCCGTATTGTCCTCATAATATTGTCGATACTAAACGATGTGATGAAACAGCCTTCCGTGTTTCCTGTGACCCATTTCACATCACCCACATCGGTTGACACAATGGGACAGTTACAGGCCATCGCTTCCTTTATCACATTTACACTACCCTCTCTCAGGGAGGTCAGAAGCAAGAGGTCTGCAGCGTTGAGATAATGCGGAACATCTGAATTTGGAATGTTCGCAAGGTGAATAAAAAGGACAGAACTATCCCTGAGTTCAGCCACAGCCTGTTCTGCAGCCTTAAGGTTTTTCTCAGGACGGTCAGCAGCTCCGATAAACAAGACTATCTGCCTGTCAGCAGGCAGATTCAGCTTCTGCCTTGCTTCAACCATGTCTGAAGGAGCAAATCTTTCCGTGTCCACACCGTTGGGAATCACAACCGCCTTCTTCAGCTTAAGTATCCCCTTCATCTGCTCAGTCTTGACAATTGTGGCATCCCATCTGCACACCGAAAGCATCCGGATAATTACCCGAAAGGGCCATGAAGCATAGGCGTCAGAGCCCATCACCGATACTACCAGCGGCCTTACCCCTGCAAGGGTTGCGGAGAATGCACTCAGACTGTAATGAGCATGCACCAGATCATAGGAATTTCGTCTGCAGGCTCCTCTGATCCGGCCAACTGCTTTCAGGTAACCAATTATCCCTGGTTTAATTGTAAGATATTCAACCTCTGTGCCAACCTTCTTCAGAGACTCACCCTGGTTCTTTACCACATGGCCCACATCTCCTGCCCTGCCGCTTGAGACAAACAGTACCTTCATCCTTCGTTTTCCATGAACCAACCAATACTCTCAGCATAGACCTTTTCAATGCATCCGTCATTGTCATTCAGCTCCCATGAGTCATTTTTCCTTAACCAGTATTCAGAAGAGTACTTTCTAAGTATACCGGCAGTCCCGAAATAGATACACTGGAACTCCAGGAGATAGAAACGGACCCCGTCCCATGCAATATCCATTGAAATATTCGGCACCCTCAATTGTCTGAAGAGCTTCCACCCAAAATCAAGCATTCCCTCAGGAATATCAGCATCTCTCCCGTACAGGTAATTGTCATACCCACCTCCACTGGCCCTGAACACTCTTTCAGCGAATATGGGCCTGTAGAAAACAAAAGCCTTATTACCAAAGAAATATACCTTCCAGTCGTTTTTCAGCCCGGGGACAAATTTTTGTACTACAAAACGCCCCCTGTAAAATGAATCTCTCCGGTACCCTTTATGCCTGACCTGTCTCAGGTATTCCTTAATCCTGAACCTTAGAGGACTCTCTGATAATACTTTTTTTCTGATTGTTTTTTTCAGTTCCTTCTCATTATGTGCCAGGAAGACATTTCGCCCCATTGCTCCGCTAAAGCCTTTCACTACGACAGGATATTCAATTTCCCCTTTCCCGGCTGTCAGCTCCTCCAGTGTTCCATAGTGGGAAGAAACAAGATTTCCTCTCATGTCTCCAGGGAGAATGCATCGTAACAACTCCATGAAAACCTTATTGTTATTGGCCCTCAGGAATTCAAACCGGGGGATCACCTCAGCACCGGCAAGCGAAAGAGAAAGAACGATATCTTCAATGTATTGCTTGTATATCAGTCCAATGTCCTCTGAGGATGTATAAAGTACCAGACTGCCACTCCAGAAAGAATCGCAGAGATTGACATCACTGAAAGAAACCGGCTCTGACTCATAACCGATTTCCTTAAAGCATTTTTTCAAAAGTGACAGATCCATTCCGGACCTGTATGGTTGATCATCATGTTTTGAACCGAACCGGCCTTTGTAGTCTGTAAGAAGATATATCTTATTCATAAATAATCTACTTGCTATTCAGGTAGTTATCAACATAAATCATGCTATACACCATGGCATGGTTATCTGTGAAACCCTGGTTCCTGAGGTGAGAGATCTTTCCATGGTTAAACAGGAGCTCGTTAACCGGAAGGCTTTCATAGTAATTGCGGTTAAATTCCCATGAATTTTTTACCCGGTTGGGATCAGGCGCAGAATTCCTCTTCCTAAGCTCTTTCTGAATATATCCTCTGACAATTCCGGGCAAACCTCTTATTGACAGGAGATCATCAGGCCTGTAACCTCTGTCAAGTGGCAATCTCCCAAGAACCGGGAATGCTTTCCTGATAATATGAGCATACAATACCTGCCCTTTGTACCTTTTGACCGGATTATTTTCAAAGAATTCGGAATGAATTCCTGCAAAACCTGTCTTCATCAACTCCCGGAGGAAATCAATATCAAGAAAAGGAGTGCGGTTTCTCAGGATACCGTATTGGCTTATCATCTCAGCGCCAAAATATTTCCTGAATATCTCTTCAAAAACAAAGATATAGAACTGCATGTTCCTGCTGAGATCCCTGTATTCAGATCTGAAACAAGGAAGTTCTGCAATATCACTCCTGAGTTCTTCCCATTCAGATTGCATCTCTGATTGATTCAGCCATTGCATGGCAATGCTGTTCTTCACCTTCCGGCATGCTTCCTCATGATTTTCAGAGCTAAATACAGCATGAAGATTTGGAGAGATCATCACACCCGGAACGTGCATCGCACGAAAGATTTCACTTCCAAAATTACCCGTCACAATGCAATCCGTCTTCCCGGCCAGCAGCTTTGAAGCATACAGGTAATGGGCTCTGGAGAATGTTCCTGAGCCGGACGACCTTTGTATAAATTCCTTCCCGGATTCAAGACTGTGATGTTTTACATAGTCCTCATTAAGGTCAATCCCGAAAAAGGAAATCCCTGCCTTTGATGAGACCAGGCGGGCAACATTAAGATCAAGAGAGGAGGCGGTCCCAAAGCAAAATCCTGAAAAAGGTCTTTTGTGATACAATCCGACTGCAGTGAGTGTTCTCCCGTCAAACCCGCCTGTAAGTGCCGTGTAGTAATCTTGTTCCGGAAGGTACTTTTTTGTTTCCTGCAGAAAAATTTCAACCATAGTCTCAGCCTCCTTCCTTGCCGGAGCCAGGTTGATGCCATCCTTTTTACGGGATGGTTCGACAGATAAGATATTGTGTTGACCGAACAGCTTTTCAACTGAAGTATGCTTCAAAATTTTCGCGCCATTCCGGTCTGCAATAATCCCCGAATTTGATGGGAGGAGTTTAATACCATCAACCGCACTATGGTTGAACAGCGGGTAGTTAAAAAGCATTGACTCAAGAAGGAAACGTTTTGAGAATGACTTTTTCCCCAGGTGGGAGGCAAGTGTAAACGCATTCTCAGACATCATGATCCTTTTACTGCCGGAGCCTGATTCACTCCATTCGCAATAATAAAGCGGCAGGATGCTGAACAGTGAATTTCCAGTGATAACCTTCCTGTCTGCACGGTCATAGAAAGCAAAGTAATAGTGGCCGTAAAGATTGTTGACAATGAACTCCAGGCTTTTTCTCCGGGGCAACTCTCTGCTGAACTTATCCGTGGAAATGGGATCACCCCAAGACATGAACTCATAGTCGTCTCCCCTCAGGTGCAGTCTTATGTCCGGCTTCACCTTAAAAATTTCAGGCAATCCGTCGGAAAGATCCAGGGAAAGGTGGTTGGTGGATATATCAAGCAAAAAGCTCATCAGCAAAATTGCATTCTTATCTGCATCTTCATTTGTTCCGGCCATCAGGGCCAGTGAAGCTATCGTAAATCTTCTCAATTTTCTCAGCATGCTGCCCCATTGAGAACCGGACCAGGAATTCCTCCCGGGCATCATTTACAGATTGTCTCAGTGTATCAAGGCTGCCCAGCTTCTGCAACACAGCCTCATCCATCCGCTCATCCGCAGGCACCAGGAACTGAGGGTAATTAATAAATATTTCCTTCATGCTCGGAATAGCAGATGCTATTACCGGAGTCCCGCAGAGAATGCTCTCCACCGCTACATTACCGAACGACTCTTTTTCAGAAAGAAAAATCATCAGGTCAGCCTTCCGGTAGACCTCCCCGATATCATGCATGAATCCCTCGAAGGTAACATATCCCCCTGCTCCGATTTGCAATGTGTACCTTTGTAATTCATCCATCAGCGGTCCGTCACCATAAATAAAGAACCGGGCCTCACTGTGCTGTTCATGGATCAGAGCTGCAATATCCAGCCACCTATGCAGGTTTTTCCCCTCTGCCAGGCGGCCTGCATATATGATATTCATCCTGTCGGCTGAGGTGCCTTCTTTCCCCGTCAACATCCTTTCTGAACCGATCGGATTATATACCACGTCAATGCTTCGGTTAAGCGGAGAGATAAAATCAAGGAAAATGTCACGACTGTGCCCTGAATTTGCAACCAGCCTGTACTTTGAAGAAAGGGCCATCCTCCATATCAGCTTTCTGAACAGCTTCTGAAGAATGCCGTTGAAATGAAGGGTTCCGTGAATTGAGTAGACTGCTTTTTTCACTCCAGTCAGACGGAGCTGCAACAGAAAGAAAGGACCGGTATTGAAACAATGAAAGAGAGCGTCACTGTTCATCCGGGCAAAATTGCGCAGTCTGCGGGCAGCTTTCAGGTTATTCAGGGAGCCATACGTCACATCTACAGCTATATCCTTGTAGACATTTTCTTTCCCCTTTTCAGGAGGCCTTATTACAAATGCACTGAAAAGGGTGCCTGGGATTATTCTGACAAGAGTGGGTATCAGGACCTCTATCCCACCCGGGGCAGAGCTATAATGCACAAGACAGACTTTTCTGACAGGGGTGATGGGTTTCATGGTTTTCGCTTCACTGAGCTGATCACAAATGACCAAATGAATTCCAAAGGGAACTCCGGATTCATTTCAGGGCTTCTGCAAGGCGCCCCGCATTGGCTTCCGCACTGTATTCCCGGATTATAAAATCATCCATGGCAGTTACCAGGTCATCTCTTTCTCTTCCATTTTTAAGATAATATTCTGCTATATCTGCCGCCTGGTTGTAGTCTCTTATCAGTGGCAATTGTTCCCTGAATCCCCGGAAAAGAAGGTTGTCAACATCGTGTCTGTACTCGACGAGTGGCAGTGCACCGGCAGACAAAGCTTCAAAAAGTCTCAGGTGAAATCCGTTCAGAATACCCGGGTTACCGTCAACAGGAACAATTCTGGTCAGGTTGAACATACGGTTGAGTTTCTCCTGTGGAAGGAATCCACTTTCGGTATAAACCGGCTTGAGCTCAGGAAACAGACCGAACCATCTCTTCCAGGCGGTGTTGCCGTAAATCCTGAAATTGAATCCGGTGAACCTGCTCATGAACAGGGCCTTTTTATATCCCCAGGAGTTCAGATAGCTGGCTCCTACATAAAGAATATCATGTTCAGCATCCCCGGGCCCTCTCTTCAGGTCGGTGATCCTGAAATAAGAACTGGTGTCGGGAGCCGGCACAAAATAGAGGGTTGTATTCAGCCCGATTGTATTCAGCTGCTTGCTCCAGAACGAATCAGGAGAAAGGATGAGGTCAGCATGATTAAGGCACGCAAGGTAATAGTTGTTCTGGGGAGTATAAAAGGGACTGTCACCCATGAAAAAGAGCAACCTGGCTTTCTTCCTTATGGCCACACAGGTTTCTGGAACAAGAAATATTGAGTTGTAGATCAGAACTATGTCAGGCTTAAAGGATTCAACAATCTGCAGAACCCTGCTGTTGATTTTTCCCACAAACCGTTTTTCCCAGACCTGCCTCAGTGAATGTGGAAAGCGAAATATCTGGGTATTAATCTTAATTTCACCTTTGCTCATTGTTGCAGTGATGTCAGCCGTTCTGACTTCCCCTGCAATGAGAGACAATACGTCATGCAACGAGTTTTTCAGCGAATATTGCCCGGGGCATAGCAATAGTGCCCTCTCAAATTTTTTATGCATTGTTTAGGTTGTTTGCCAGTCTGACCTTTAGTGCTCCAAAACTAAAGAAGACTGCCTGAGACACAATCACGCCAGGTGTCCCGGCAAAATTGAATTGCTGGCCGCTGGTTGAATGAATAATAAACCAACCCAGGAGAAAAACCGGGAATATGAGTAAGGAGTTCCTGTCTTTAACTCTGTGCACTGACCTGAAGTAAACTGATATAATCCTCCATACAAAAAAGACCAGAAAACCATTTAGCAGGATGTACCCAACCAGGCCTGTTAAAGCCAGCAGACTCTGATTTCCCACATGACCGTCTCCATACTTATAGCCCATATCAGAAAATCCCCAGCCAAAGATAGGATTCTCCTTCCAGCCACCCATGACTCTCTGACTCCGGTAATCAAGTCGTTGTAGAGTTCCCTGAGCAGTCAGGTCTCCTTCCGAGATTGATTCAAGCTTCTCAAGCCTCTCCCTGGTAAAACCCAGTTGCCTGCTGATAACCGGGTTCGAGAGGACCCACAAAACTGCCGGAATAAACAGGATCAGGATCAAAATGCTCCTTAGGGAGCGTAAGGTGCCTGTTGTGATTATTGCCAGAACTGTAATTACACTGAAAGCTATAATCCAGCCACGGGTTGCCGAAAGGAAAGCCATTACAAGGGCAACTATCAGGACCATAAGGCAGAGTATCCGGTCCCACCGGGAACCACCTCCCAGACTCAGATAATAAATCGAACCGAACAAGCCCAGCAATGTACTGCTGGCATTAAAGAAGACGCGGAAATCATCTTCGTCTTCCAATTTATCCTGTCTGACAATGCCTGCTGCCTCTGCCGGAGTCAGACCCGTAAAGAGAGTGAATAATTGCGCGGCAAATGCAAACAAGACAACAACAAAAATTATCCGGAAGAACCTTGCATACATTGCCTCATTCATGAACAATCTGGGTACAGAATAAAACAGCAACATAGGTAAAAACCCTTTCAGCACCCTGAAATAAACATTAAGTCCCCCGCTGAGGCCCATCATCTGGCCCCATATAATGAGAAAAATCAGATAGATGAGCAGTATTTGAAGGTACTTATTGAAAAAAATGACCGGTCGGATTTTGCTCCTGGCCGCTTTGACTACAGAAAGCAAAACATAGACCTGGACAATCTCAACAGCAGGTAATCCGGGGAGAACCGTAAGTGTTGCTTCATATATTCCGAAGAATCCGGCAAAACCGTCTGTGGTCGTCAAGAAGAATGCAAGCCAGAGCGCCTCTTCCTTAGAATAAAAGTATAAAACCAAAGTTAGAATATACCATACTGCTTTGACCGGAGAAGGAGCGTAATAAGTAAAAGCAAGATTTATTGAAATCAACAGGAGATACTTTACAAAATCAGGCAAGACCTGTATCCACCGGGTAATACGATTGGCTCTAACTCTATGTGCCTGCATTATCAATGTTTAGCCTCCTTGCCGGTAGTATTGGTTTCTGATGATATCATTACCCTTAAACAGATCATTTCCGCCTTCCGGTTTGCATCTCCTCAATCCTGCCGTTAAGAGAGGTAACAATACTGTCCCAGTTTAGTAGGTCCGATGAGATCTCATGCGAGAGAGCACTCATCTGATCTATCAGAGCGGGGTTATTGATCAACCATAACAACGCTTCTGCAAGGGCTTCGGAGTCATCTCTTTTCACTATAAGTCCTGCCCCGGTTTTTCTGATCACCGGCATCAATGAAACATTTTCAGTTGTAACAATAACATTTCTGAAGTACATGGCCTCAGGAAAGACATTGGCAAGAGTCTCATATCTTGAAGGCAGGCAAAAGATCCTCGACCGGCTGTATAACTGAAAAAGCTCAAGTCGCCCCAGCGAACCATGGAAAACTATTCTGTCTCTCAATGAAGGATTATTCTGAAAAAAAGTATTGATGTACTCATCGAAGGAAGGATCTATGGTACCTGCCAGGTGAAGGTCATACCGGGATGAAGAAGCCACCCTGATGAAAGCTTCAAGGAGAATTTCTGTTGCCTTCTGATGTATTCCCAACCTTCCGGCTGTCATAATTATGTCACTCTTCTTCAATGTGCTGACATTCAACTCTTCTCCGGTGAGATCGGCTGTGTGACCATTATAGACAGTAATCAACCGGCCTTTGAAAAAATCATACCTATCTTCAAGCAATCCACAGGTATCTTCATCCTCCGCACTCCACAGATCAACCTTCCTGGCCAGACAGTGTATCGCAATATAATATTTTACCTTACCCTTGCGTTTAGCTCCGCTGAAATCGAGCGGGTTATTCCTGTGAGGGTACAATTTGTATTCTGATTCATCAGCAAAGGCACAGTGATCAAGCTTCAGGTATGCAAATCCCCTGTTGTTCAGCGTCTTGTAAATAAAAGCGAAAAGCAGTGAATTCCAGGAGAAATGGAAGATGTTAAGAATATCTATCTTCCTCGCATTAACAACAAGGTACCAGAGGATACCGCTGTTGAATTTACGGGAAATATACCTGTCAGCGATAGTGTTAAGTCTGATATGCTTTTGTGTCTCCGGAAAATCCTCGTTGTCGCTGTAACATACAATTGAGGTGTCATAACCCAGTTTTGAGAATCGATAGGGTATCTGGCCCGGATCCTTGAAAAAATGATAATCCCTGTAGTTGGGAAAAATAGTGCAAAATGTTCTTCTCCTCCCCTCCATGCCGCTGTTTACCGGAGCCTGAACTCCATTATGAATTCCTTCAGATTTATTAATGATTCCGGTAAAATCAGCCTTGTAAGCAACAGGAAAACTGCCGGTATAAGAGTCAGTTTCATAATCAGCTCAGTCCAGTCTGAAATAGTTATTTTGCCGGTTAGGAGGAAACTCATGATAAGACAAAGTCCTGAGATCACAGTGAGTTTCAGTAATGGTACCAGGATGCTCCGGACACATATGCCCCTGAACTTCATTATTGTCAGAGAAGTGTATATCAGAGCTGCCAGGGTTGCAAAGACCTGCCCGGCAATGAGCGCCCTGATACCATATCTTATAAGCACAAGTATACCAATCATTATTAGTGACTTACGGAATATATCAATCTTCAGGGCATCCCCTCCTTTACCAAATGAATACAGAATATTCAGGTTGAACATCATCAATGGGAAGAAAAAACCATCCACAAAAAACAATTGCATAAAAGGGACTGCGGGCAACCATTTTTCAGTCAGTGCAATTGAGACGAAAGGCCTGCTGCTGATAATCATTACCACCGATCCCAGAAACATTATTAATGCCAGCAGATTAAATGATTTTGTATAGTTGCTGCTGAACTTATGTTCCTCATGCTGGATTGAAGAAAAGGCGGGAAATATCACCCGGGTAACCGAGTTGGCGGTCTGATGTACAAAAATATCGTAAAACCTGCTTGCATTCGTATAATAACCCAACTGCGAAACTGTAAAGAACTTCCCAATCAAAGGAAAATAACTTTTTGTGAAGAGAACATCTGTCAATCCCTGCAGCAGGACTTTATAGCCAAACTTAAATAATCCCCTGAATGATTGAATGCTAAATACAAATTGTGGTTTCCAGTCGGTGGTTATCCAGAGCCCGGCCAGATAGATTACATTGCCTGCCAGTGTCTGAAAGATCAGAGCCCACACTTCGAATCCCCTTAATGCCATGACCAGGCCTGTAGTACCTGAAGCAAGCGCACTTACGAGATTAATCCAGGTAAGTCTCCTGAAATTCATTCTTTTGGTCTGAATTGAGACCTGTATTGAACACAGTGCGTTCAGTATTATGCCAATGGCAGTGACCCTGGTAATGCTGACCAGCAATGGCTCCCCAAAAAAAGAGGCAATTGCTCCGGCTGTAAAGAAAAGTATCAGGTAAACAACTACAGCAGTGATGAAATTGAACCAGAAGGCTGTTGAGAAATCAGTTGTGTCAGCCTCCCTCTTCTGAATCAGTGCCATGGAAAAGCCGCTCTGCATAATCATCTGGCCCAGGGAAATAAATATCACAATCATTCCCATCAGGCCGTAATCATCGGGAGAGAGGGTCCGGGCAATCACTATACTGAAGCCGAACTTGACCAGGTATACACCGAATGAGTCAAGAAAACTCCAGAATAATCCTTTGAGAGCTTTGTTCCTTAGGCTGGCCATGTATCCTCTTTCTCCCTTAGTTTCCAAAACCGAACCTTTCTGCCGGCAACTTCAACAGCACCTTCAAAGTACTGATCAGATGTCTCCCACTTCTGACCCAGATACCTTGTGTTCAGGGTGCTGTATCCTCCCTCCTCAACGGACATATCTTTGCCGTAAGAATTGTAACCCGGGGCCTTGCCTCTACGTCCTGACTTCCTGCATAAACTGTTGGTCATGTAGTTATCAGGGAGAATTCCCAATATCGCGAGACGTGCCAGGTAATCATCATCCTCTCCACCAAGTTCAGGCAGGTTCTCATCAAAAAAACCAGCTCTCTCCACAATGCTTTCCGAAATAAAAAAGTGACTCCAGGAAGAGTTTATGGTGGCTACATCCCGTTGTAAAATTCCCGATCTGTCAATAAAGCGTGCGAATGACCGCTTCACATCTATATCATCATTCAGAATCAGATTTCTGCTGCTGCCTGAGGCTTTCAGGATGGTGTTCCACAGAAAACTCAGACCTTGCGGATCGATATAGGAAATCAACCTGACGTTGCTGAACCGTGAACAATATGATTGTATCCGGTCAAGGTACTCCACCTGTTCTTCTTTGAGATAATGGCCGTTTGCCAGAACATATATCTGACAACCTGGAAACAGGAAAGACAACTTCCTCAAAATTTGTTTCAGGCAAGAAGTAAATCTGTCCTTGTAGGTGGTAATCCCTATGGCAAATGGTGGTTCATAGTGCCTGAACCGATCTCTGATAAAAATACCGGGCATTGACCAGAAGAAAGAATCAACCACCCATAATATTTTATTGACAAACCGTTTTATCAACCTCAACATAGATCTTGTCGGAAACCGTAACTGTTGGCTAAATTATCAGCTGTAAACAATTCTAACCTTCTGTCCCAGACAATGACATGATAAATACATCCAGAAAGGCTCCGTCAGAATAAAACTGCTTTTTCATTCTCCCCTCCTCAATAAAGCCAAGCTTTTCATACAATGCGAGTGCACTTTTGTTTATCTCAACAACCTCAACAGTAATTTTGCGGAGATTAAGCTTATTGAATGCATAATCTGAGATCAGCGTAACTGCCTCATATCCATAGCCCCTGCCCCTCGCTTCCGGCTCACCGATAACAATCCCCAGGTAACAGTTTCTGTGGGTATAACTGATCCGGGTAAGGCTTATGAACCCAACCGGTTGATCCTCGTTATCCGTTATTGTGAAATATACCACACCCGGGTCAGTGCTTGCAAGCATCTTTTCATACCACTGTTTTTCAACCATCTCTGTTATCGGGAAAGGGTGCATCATCGCCAGCTTCTTGATCATAAGATCATTGCGCCAGCTGATTGTCTTGCTCCAGTCACTCTCCTTCAACGGCCTCAGAACAATTTTCTCTCCTTTTAGCATATTATCCGGTATCTGTTATTTTAAAATAATTTTCCCGGTCAGAAGCCTTGAATATTCCTCTATTCTAAGCATGACCCCGATTTTTGTGTCGGCCTCAGCAATAATGCATCCGGGCCGTAATGCGCTGTGAGATACTGGTTTGATTATATCCCCGGGTCTGACGAAAAGTGCGGCAAACACCACACCTGGAAGTGAAAGGATATCGTCAAACGGAAGAACCTGATCCACAGTACCACCTTCTGGCAATTCAAGATATCTGATCATCGAGAATGCTCTGACTGAAGGCATATGCGAAGGCCTCACTCCCATGGCAATCTCCACAGCTGCCCTGTCCATACTCATCCCGGTGGATGCCCGGGTCAGATATGAACCTATAAAGTCACCCCCAAGTCGTGCACCTGTCTCAATTACCTGAGGTCCGTTTTCAGTAACCATGACCTCGGTATGTGAGGCAGAGTTCATAACTCCCAGCGCCTTCAGAGCTCTGATGACCACTGCTGACATCTGCATCCTTACTGTCATTTCCAGGTCAGCCGGCTGAAGATGCCCCATCTCCACTGTACGCGGATAAGGTGTTATATACTTCTCGGTAATCTGTACTATCGTTGTCTCCCCATTGAAGGTAACAGCCTCAACACTGTACTCCATTCCCTGGAGAAACTCCTCAATAATTACGTCACCGCTTGAAGAAAAAGATCTGCTCTCCGCTATGTATGATTCAATATCGCCTGCGTCGGCACACCGGTACACTCCTCTGCTGGAGAAGGCATCGCGGGGTTTGATTATCACAGGCCAGCTCAGGCTCCCGGGTTTGACCGGTGCATCTCCCGGCTTTAAAAGGAAGCCCTTTGCACAGGGTACTTTGTGCCTCTGTAAAACCTCCTTCATCAGCCATTTGTCAAGACACCGTTCGGTCACCACCGGTGAATTAAAGACAAAACCAAGGTCCCGCGCCAGCCTGGCCATCATCCTGAGCGGTTTCTCCATCTGCCCCGTCACGATACCGGATACTCCATACCTGAGGGCTGTCTCCTTCGTAGCTTCATAGTCATTGGCCCCGATACGGCAAAAATGATCGGCCTCCGCCCTTCCCGGGGGATTCTCTTCCGGGTCAATTGCAACAGTAACCAAACCCAGCTTCCCAGCCTCCCGGATCAGCTCCAGCTGATTCAGACCGGCGCCAAAGATCATAATTGACTTCCACTTTTGATCCATTGTCCGGGCTTTAGTAAATTTCGCCAACGCCTGTAAATTAAGCTACCGGTTTTGATTCAGGTCAGCTTCCGAAGACCTTCCTCACAGATCTGACAACTATGTCCGTCTCCCCGGCGCTGAGCGAAGGATACAGCGGCAGCCTCAGGAACCGGTTATAAAAATTCATGGATCCGGGCATCTCATCATCAGTGGCCAGACCCCTGTAGAAACTATTCGTATGCAGCGGCGAATAGTGGACGTTGGCCATCACCCCCTCTGCTCTGAGCGCATCCATGATCCAGTACCTGTGCTCCGGCGGAACAAGTATCCCGAAAATATGCCAGTTGGTACGGGAGTCTTCGGGCTGGCGAATGAATTCCAGCCCCGGGATATTCCTCAGGTTCGAAAGGTAATACTCAGCCACTGCCTGCCTCAGCCCGTTCATCATCTCAATTTTCCTTAACTGAGAGACTCCCAGGGCTCCAAGTATGTTCGACTGGACATACGAGTTGCCTGTGTCAACATATTCATAAAATCCGCGACTACGGTTCTCGGTAATGAATGTATGCTTGTCAGTGCCCTTTTCGCGAAGGACCCTTATGCGTGCGGCTATTGAATCATCATCTGTGACCACGGCGCCGCCTTCACCCGTGGTGAGGTTCTTTGTGCCGTGAAAGCTGAAGGTAGACAGATCAGCCAGTGTGCCCGTTTTTCTGCCTTTATATATTGACCCTATCGATTGGGCGGTGTCATGAACCACATAAAGACCATGCCGACGGGCTATTGCATTTATTGCATCCATGTCTGCCGGTATTCCGGCATAGTCAACGGGTACAATTGCCACTGTACGGCCGGTGATCCGGCTCTCAATCCTGGATACATCGATGCTGCCATTGTCAGGATAAACATCCGCCAGCACCACCTTAAGGTTGTTGTATAAAGCTCCCAGTGCAGTTGAAGTATATGTAAAATCAGGAACTATCACCTCTGATCCGGCAGGGAAATCCTTCACTCTGAAGGCCAGCTCCAGGGCCGCCGTAGCAGAGTTGACGAAGAGTACATGTTTCGCCCCGAGGTACTCTGCCAGCAGCTTCTCAAACTCTCTGCAGGCCGGACCGTCACCTGAGACGAAAGTAGACCTCACCGCCTGGTCCACTGCTGCAAAATCATCCTCGCCCAGCATAGGCTGGTGAATAGGAACCGGAACCGCGCTGACCGGCTCACCGCCGTTTATAGCCAGGCTCTTGTTGTATCTGTCCATTTTTCAGATTGTTCTGAAGTGAGAGTAATATTCATAAAAACTATAAATCCTGAGCAACTCGTCAATTCCATCCTCAACAGTACGGGCCGGTTTGAATCCCAGCCCGGCGATCTTGTCAAAATTGACAATGAAATGCCTAAGATCCTTATCCTTTACCTCTGAGTTGATAATTGAAAAATCAACCTTGTTTTTGATCTTCTGTGCAATTTCTTCCTTTGAAAAGTTCAGGTTGTTTCCCCCGGCATTGAAAACATTGCTCCGCATCCTGTCAAAATTTTTCATTGTGAAGATGTAACAATCAGCGGCATCCTCCACATGTATGAAAGTCCGCTTGGCAAAACTGTCAAATAGTACAATCACCCTTTCCTTGACGGCCTTGTAGACAAAATCATTGATCATAAGGTCCATTCTCATGCGTGTGCTGAAGCCGAAAACAGTGGCAAACCGCAAGGAAACGACATTTTCCCTGTCATGAAGGATCTCTTCTGCTGCTAGCTTGGTCTGCGCATAAGTGCTTACCGGGTCAACAGCTGTCTCCTCATTGCATGGCATGCCGGACTTGCCGTACATTGAGGTGGTGGATGCGTTGATAAGCATCTGCCCGTGAGAGAGGTCCCTGGCAATCAGTCGTATTGCCTCAACATTGATCAGCTGAGCGGAGTGGGGATTTGATGCGCATGCCGGGAAACCGCTTATGCCGGCGAGATGAAATATCACATCGTATTTCGCCATATCAGGAATGCCATTCCTGATGTCATGTTTGATAATTGTCAGCTTCGGGTTATTGGCGAGGTGCATAACCGGCTCATAACCATACATGAAATTATCAAGCAGGGTTACATCATAACCCTGTTCCAGCAATTTTCTGGTGAGCACTGTTCCTTTGTATCCGGCTCCGCCGGTAACCAAGATTTTCATAATAAATAGTTTACATTGTCTTATCAGTAAGCATATCACGTCAGCTCCGGAACCGGACCTGCGGACCGGAGATCTGACTTCCGGAACTATTGAATCATTTTGTCAAGAGCTCCAACATACCTTTCCGGGTGTAAAATCAGAGCTTCGTATGCCTGTAAACCCCAGACCACAATCATCAGAATGGCAAAGGAGCTCCTTGCCAGTAAACTCTTCCGGTTTTCAGGTTTAACCAACTCCCGCAGACGGGATATGTCAACAGCAATGACCGGAATAATAAAAGCCAGCATGGCCACAATCCTGTAACGTTCAGCCCAGGTTGCAAATACCGAAATACCGGTGATAAGGTATGCACCCATCAGAAATACCAGGAACCTGTAACCGGGTGGCTCAGACATCCTCTGCAGGCTAAAATCTGCAGTAAGAATAAACAGGATCATTATTATCAGAAATGGGAACTGCAGCATGACAGCTGCTGTTACCCAACCAATATCAGCCTTGCCGTTCACAAGCATTGTAAGCCCGTCTCTCTGGGGCATGACGCCAAATGTGTACAGTATTTTTTTAACCTGCAGTAATATCCATTTATGCGGCTCTCTTGTAATGAACCGTTTTACCTCGTAAGCCTTGAAGTCCTCCAACACCTGGGGTGTGATCTCCGCTTCATTATTTCTGTCAGCATATTCACTGAGTCTCTTATTGAAAAGCTCTTCGTTTTCAGGATAAATGAAGCCCACCTCACCACCATTTCCTCCGTAAGGGGTGTGACCCCAGAATTCAAGAAGCATTCCGGGTTTGTGAGCTCCCTCCCGCAATCTGTCAAAAGGTCTGACTATAAAAACCAACCCGAAGATTATCGCTGACATCACAAGCAACTTTTTCCCGGTCTGAGAGTCTCTGGCCCACAGAAAAAACAGACCGGCCAGCAGCAGATAAAAAAAGATAAAAAGCATTGTGTTCCTGAAAAGAAGTGAGCCCAGTGTAACCAGAATAAGTCCTGCTCCATTCAGAACCACTTTTATCGCGCTGCCCTTCCTGATGAAATTCACGAGGATAAGTAAAAACAACACCAGAAAGAAGTTCTCGTAAACCTGGTTATAGAATACTGAACTCAGTAACAGGAACTCTGTATATACTGTAGTCAGAACCACTGCCACCAAACCGGATAACTCAGATCCCGAGATCTTAAAAACAAGTTTCCAGACAAGGAATGATGTCACAGTTGCCAGCAAGCACTGGAAAATGAAATATGAATCAATGCTGCCGAAGAGCTGTATTAAGAAAAAGGCAATATATGCCGGAGTGAAATACCAATAAAATCCATATAAGGGCTTCGGCCTTCCGCCATTAAGAATCTGATCAAGCGTTCCAAACAGTGCACCTGATTCTGAAATCCCGCTAAAGGTTTCAGTGTTGTAATAAAGCAACAGGTGCAGTCCGAATTGAATAACAAGGATGCTTAAGACTGCTATCCTGAATTTATTCATCTGCCTGAATCTGAATATCATCTCTCCTCTTTGGATTAGCAGAAACCTTCCACAGACTATAACACATAGCTGCAAACAAACCGATAATCAGCATGTCAGCCGGGAAGCGAAAACGGTTGGCATCACCGAGAACATTAACATATGTATTGATAACAGGGAAATACCATATAAGCCCATACATCATCACCCATTGCAGTCCCTTCCTGAGACGTTCCTTTTTAAACACCAGGTAAATCATGTGAGCAACGGATCCTGCATAGGTCAGCACTACAGTCATGATCAGAGCTATTTTGTATAACTGAAGCAACCAGGAAGGAAGATGATTCAGGTTCACCGGCTCGTCACCTGGCAGAGTGGGAGAGACATGCTTGAATGAATAGAGGAAGGAATAGACCCTGAGGCGGACAATCTCCCCTTTGTTTCCTGCTGCGATCTCCCTGTAAAACGGCTTCAGCTTTTCATTCAGCGCCCTTATTCCTTCAGGGGTGTCAGGCAACTGATACAGGGCAAGAAGCTCATCCTCGGAGTCCCTGTATAAAAGATAGCCACTGACATCAGGACTGAAGTAATCGTTTATTTTTTTGATCAGACCATGCCTGAGCAGTGAACTTTTCCGGTATTCACGAAAAACCTCCCTGCCGACCAACTCCTCCCGGGTTCTGAGAAAAATATCAAGAACCTGCTGATATTCCACACTCACCCTGTCTGAGGAGTCAATTGTTGCAGGCACCGCCCACCGCTGACCGGTATGATGTTTTGGTATCACCTCGAATTTACCGTAACTGAAATAGTTGCGCGCTGACCAAATACCTGTAATTAAAATGACCCCGGCAGCAAAAAGTGTCACATCCCTGATAGCCACCGTCAGCCTGATTGGTGGTCTTCCGAAAAGAAAAAGCAGGATAAGCAGGAACACAACAACCAGGGGAAGCCCGATCATGTTGAAACGGGCCAGGATAAGCAGGCCTGCCATGATACCGGCGCCAAAACCGGTTGCCGGTCCGGGGACATATGAATACTTCACAAGTAACCATGCCAACGCAGTAAAAAGGACCAGGGCAAGTGTTTCCGACAATATCATGAACCCGAAGAAAATGACTGTCAGGTTCAGAACCCCGGCAAGCCCTGCAATGAATGCTGCCGCAGTTTTACCCGTAAGTTGCAGAATTATCCGGTATATAAACAGCGAGGAGAAAAATATGAGGATATACTGGAAGACCATCAGCGCCACCAGGTAATGCGGCTCACCGAAGATGATCAGGAAAGCTCCCAGGACGATTGAATAAAGCGGCGACCGGTGGCTCTGGTCAACATCTGTTGCACCGGGAAGATGAAAAATCTGCCTGGCAAGATCAAGGTAGGAGGGAAAATCGCCCTGCGCCTCCCAGGTTATGGGCCTGAACAAAATGCAGTAAAGCAGGCATAGCACCCCGCTTGCAATAAGAAAAAGAATAAAATTTCTATCCCTGCCGTTTCCCTTCATCCTTCTTTTTCCTTATGATGTAACCCGGACGTCCCTTCACCTCCTCGTAGATCCTCCATATATACTCAGCAATTATTCCCAGCGAAAAGAGTATTATCCCCGAGAAGAAAGAGATAATGACAACTGTTGATGTCCAGCCCGGGAGCATCTCTCCCCAGAAGCCGGGATTGCCAAAAAGTGCAATGTACCCGTAAAAGATAATCATGCAAAACGCGAGGAATGCAAAGATGAATCCCACCCAGGTAATTATCCTGATGGGCCATGTTGACCCCGAGAAGAATATGTCCTTGAAGAACCGCATCTTTTTCTTCAGGGTCCACCGTGACCTGGTGTTAGTTCCCCTGATCCTTTCATAGGGAATAAAACAGGGACTGAATCCAAGCCTGAGTACCTCAGGGATAATTGCGGTATTTACCGGATGGATCCGCTGATTGAGAAGATCTATCAGTTCCCTGTCTATAAGAAATGCATCAGCGCCTCCTTTCGGGAACCTTACCTCTGACATGAGGTTGATGATACGGTAGAATGCCCGTGCAGCAAGATTGGTTGCAAATCCGTCATTCCTGCCGGTACGGTACGGCACAATAACTTTTTCGCCTGTTTTCCAGAGCCTGTACATCTCAACCAGTTTCAGGTAGGGCAGCTGTTCATCATCAGGAATGAAAGTGGCGCAATCTCCTCTGCAAACACTCAGGCCGGCAAATACGGCATAGTTCGAACCGAAATTCCGGCTCAGCTTGTATGCCTTAACATTATCATGCATCTTCTCAAGCTCAAGCGCCATATTGTATGACTCATCCTCGGAGCCGTCATCAATGACAATGAATTCGAAAGGAATGCCATTCTCCTCCATCAGGTGACTGACTTTCCCGTAAGAGATGCCGATCCTTTCCTTGCTATAGTAAGATAACAGGATGATGCTGAGCATTTTATCTGAAGTTATTGATTATCTCAACCACTCGTACCACCTCGTCATCCTCCATCACCTGGCTGATAGGGAGGCTCAGCACCTCGCGGTGAATCTGTTCGGTCAGCAGAAAAGTCAATCCGTTCCACTGGCGGTACGCAATCTGCTTGTGAGGCGGAATAGGATAATGGATCAGTGTCTGTACCCCGTTTTCAGTGAGGTACTGCTGTAACCTGTCACGCTCAGGGTGACGTATAACGAAAAGGTGATGAACGTGACTGCCGTCAGACTCAATACTGTCAGACCCTTTTCCCGCTGCAGCGGGAAGTATGATCCCGGGAGCCATGATGTGATCATTGTAGTATTGAGCTATCTTCCGGCGACGCCGGTTATCCTCATCAAGACGGGGCAACTTGACGCGAAGGGCTGCTGCCTGGATCTCATCGAGGCGGGAGTTGAGTCCCTTATAATCATTCACATATTTCCTCGTCGATCCGTAATTGGCAAGAGCCCTGACTATGCGGGCAAGTTCATCATCATTTGTTGTAACTGCTCCGCCGTCACCCAGTGCACCGAGGTTTTTCCCGGGATAAAAACTGTTACCTGCGGCATCTCCGAGTGACCCTGTCCTTTTTCCGTCAGAACCAACATTACCTGCCTTCCCGGCATTGCCACACCAGGTTGCTCCTGCAGCCTGGGCATTGTCTTCCACGATCCTCAGCCTGTGCCTGGCAGCCAGCTGCTCCAGCTCCCCTGACCAGCAGGCCTGTCCGTACAGGTGGACAACCATGATCGCCCTGGTGCGGGGTGTGATATGTTCCTCCACTTTCGCCAGGTCAAGATTGTATGTGGCCATATCCGGCTCAACCAATACGGGTTTCAGACGGTTGTCAGTTATGGCCAGGATTGAAGCAATGTAAGTGTTTGCCGGTACAATCACTTCATCACCCTCCTGCATCTCCCCGGTCTCAATCCATGCCCTGAATATCAGCCTGAGGGCATCAAGGCCGTTGGCAACACCAATGCAATGCTTAACCCCGATGTATGAAGCATATTCCTTCTCAAAGGCTGATACTTCTTCTCCAAGGAGGTACCAGCCGCGCCTGACCACCCTGTCAACAGCTCCGGAGAGTTCAGGCTCAAAACTGGCGGTTATCTTCTGAATATCAAGAAATTTAATCACTGTTTCGAGTAAGAGTAAACATGAGTTACAAATCCAAGCATGAACCCGGCTTTTTCCCAGGTACGTATGGCAGGTCTGTTTGCGGCCTGCGTGATCGTAGTCAGGATATCCGTCTTCCTCTTTTTGAGTTCATACATGACTTCCTGAAGCAGATAACTCAACCATCCCCGGTACTCCCGGTTATCGACAGCCGCCAGCACCAGCTTCGCAATATTCACACCCATGATCCTTTCCGGATTGTTGGCAGCAAGGAAACCGAAGGGTTTTACACCCGGGAGGCCGGGGACCATCATTATATCAGCAAATCCCCTGACCGATTGCTCGGCAAATGTTCCGAGATAGTTGTCTGCTTCCTCATCAGTAAAGGCGGGGTCTGCATGAACCCTGTCAAACCTGTTGCGCATTCTCTTCGCAACCTCCCGTAATGCCGGTATATCGCCCGTTTCTGCCATCCGTACCTGTGCTCCGGTGGATTCTACGGCATCAATCCCCGGGAAAAAATAATTCAATCTCGTCTCCACCTGCCTGAAACCGGCATATGACAGGGCACGCAGCACCTGGAGATCTTCGCAGGGGACCATGAGAGAAATATAATCACCCGGGCTTGTGAAGTTCCCGGTAAAGCTTTTCAACGCAGCCGTGATTGCCTCATCATCATCATGATCCGCAATTATGAGCTCTATCCTGAATACTCTCCTGCGGAAATATTCCGAGTCCCACGGAAGAGCCTTCCAGACAATAAATGTCCTTCGCCCTCCGGTGACCTCAACACTTACCAAGGCTATGCCGGACCGCACAGAACCCAGCAGAGGCTCAACGAAGGTCTCCCTGCACAGAGTTACCGGATCGATTTTTCGGAGAAAGCTGTAGGGTGAATAGAATGTCATTTCAGACACCCTGGAATGAAGCAGGCTGCGCAGCTCGTCAGTCGCGTTCATCTGCTCCGGTGAGCCGGAGATATTCTTCATAGCTTTTTATGTATTCAGCATCATCAAAGGGGTGGGAGGTAAGTACCAGGCAGATTGCCCCTGCGGAGAAATTCAGCTCATGAGCCCATATACCCGGAGGGATATGCAACCCGTAAAAAGGACGGTTCAGGTAAAAGGTCTTCTTCTCGGTGCCGTCGTCAGCTTCCACCTCGAAGGCGCCGCTGGCGGCGATTATGAATTGGTGACATTCCCTGTGGGCATGTGCCCCCCTCGACTCCCCTGCGGGGATATCATAAATCCAGAATACACGGTCAACCTTAAATGGAAGCTCATTTATCCCGTCGGCTATTGACATATTTCCTGCTTTGAAATGCACCTTCGGGAGCTCGATTATTGTACAATCTCTTATTTTAGCCCTCTTCATCTCGCTGCCTCCTTCAGAAAGAGATCATAGTCCCTTATGTAATCATCAGGGTCAAAATGAGTTGATGAAAGAACGATGGCCAGGGAGTTGGTGGAAAAGTTCTCCATCCGCCTCCAGACCATACTGGGAACATACACTGCGTCATAAGATCTGTTGAGCGAGAAACGGTATTCTCTTTTTCCGTCATGCAGCACCACATCAAAACTGCCTGAAAGAGCGGCAATCATCTCTTCATTTCTCCTGAATGCATGACTGCCCCTGAACTCACCTCCCGGGACATCATATATCCAGTAAACCCTGTTTATTATGAATGGGAGGTGCTTCTTCTCCTCCACAAAAGTTAGGTTCCCCCTGTCATCGGGAATTTTCGGAAGATAGATGAGTTTTGGTGCGGCCATGGCTTTAGTATTATTGCATTCCGGTGGGGACCATTGTGTTCGCGAATCTTAATCCTCCGGCCCGTCAGTCACACAGGACCTGTGTCTAACGTACTGTATATGTTGTCTTTAGACCAGAGAAGGCCAAAGCTTTTGTGCGAATAAGCACAAATATAGGAAAGAACGATTCATTTGCCTGTTAACAGCTTCAGAGGTTATCAACATACCACTCAACGGCGCGATGGAGACCATCACTGAAGAGTACCTGCGGCTTGTATCCAATCAACCTCACCGCCTTGTCAATGCTTGCCATGCTGTGGGGGATGTCCCCTGCACGGTTGGGACCGTGTTGCGGATTCACAGCAGCGATCTTCGGATCTTTCTCTGCAAGATAGCTTCTGAGCAGCGAGGTCATCTCATTCAGATTCACCGAGTCGCCGCAGGCAATATTATAAGCCTGGTTGAATGCCGCAGGATTTTCAACAGTGGCAGCCAGGTTGTTCGCCAGGACTACGTTGTCTATGTATGTGAAGTCGCGTGAGTTGCTTCCGTCGCCGTTGATGACGGGCGAATCATGCTTCATGAACGCCATTGTGAACTTCGGGATGACGGCTGCGTAGGGACCATTGGGATCCTGCCTGCGGCCGAAGACGTTAAAGTAACGGAGCCCCATTGTCTCCATGCCGTAAAGACTACCGAACACGCGGGCATACTCCTCGTTCACAAGCTTTGTGACTGCATATGGCGAAAGCACTTTCCCGGTGCGCTCCTCGACCTTCGGCAGTTCGGGCGAGTCGCCGTAAACAGATGAACTTGAGGCATATACGAAGCGACGGATGCCTGCATCTCGGGTGGCGATCAGCATGTTCAGGAAACCGTTGATGTTGACAGCATTGGTGGTTGCCGGATCGGCAATGCTTCTGGGCACACTGCCAAGTGCCGCCTGGTGCAGTACCACGTCAACCCCTTTCACTGCCTTATTGCATGTCTCCGGGTCACGTATGTCGCCGTCAATCAGTCTGAATCCGGGGTTACCCCTGAGGTCCTTTATGTTTTCTTTTTTTCCTGTGGCGAAGTTATCGAGGCATACCACCTCGTTGCCACGCTCCAGCAGGTCATGGCAGAGTGATGATCCGATAAATCCGGCCCCGCCGGTCACCAGCACCCTTTTTCCAGTTAACAGTGTCATTATCTAAAATTTCACAAATGTACTAATATGTCTGAA
>DHUL01000085.1 GCA_002409145.1 Bacteroidales bacterium UBA5235 | reverse complement strand
TACAGAAACAAAGTTACGTAGCGTCAAACAGCGACTATCCATTTTAAAGGTTCTGTCACACTACAATCTAAAGCCCTACAAAAACAATCGCCTGTGCTGCCCCTTCCACCCCGATAAAACGCCCAGCTTCCAGGTTTACCCGGAAACCGGAACATGGACATGTTTTAGCAGTAATTGCAGCGCAGGCAGTGGCGACCAGGTAGATTTTATAATGAGAAAGGAAGGCATTACGAAACACCTGGCGATACTTAAGGCACAGGATCTGATGGGAGATCTGGGAGATCCCGGACCACAGAAATCAAAACCTTCTCCGGAAAAGAAACCGGCTTCAGAGCTTACTCCTGATCAGCGAACAGAAGTATTAACAGAAGCTTTCACACACTTTGTCCGGAGCCTGAATGCAAAACCTGAGAAAGCAATCAAATACCTGGAATCCCGCAAACTCGATCACAAGAAACTCTCAATTGGTTACGATGCCGGAACACTTCATAAGATCAAAGAAACCACACCTGATCAAAAGCAGCTGTATTTGCAAGCCGGATTATTGAAGCCTGATAAGTTTGGAAGAGAGAACAGCTATTATACACGGTTCAATGGCTGTATAGTGTTCCCCCTGCTATACAGGTCAAAGAACATTGTAAGCATGTATGGGAGGCATACTGAAAAACAAGAGCATCATTACCTGGAAGGAGATCACCGGGGACTTTATCCTGGTTATCCCGATCCGGAAGCAACCCGGCTGATACTGACAGAGGCCATTATCGATGCAGCAACGCTTCAGCAACTACAGGAGATCACCAAAGACTTTTCAATACTTGCTCTTTATGGGACCAACGGCTTTACGGAAGATCACAGAAAAGCAATTACAGAGCTAAAGGATATTAAAGAAGTAGTTTTATTCTTCGATGGCGATGAAGCCGGATCGGAAGCAGTCAGGAACATCGCAGCCGAGTTAAAGCAAATTAGTGAAAGGCTTTTAATTACAGTAGTTAGCACTCCAGAAGGCGAAGACATCAACAGTCTTGCCCAGGGACATGACAGTGAAATCTTCTTTCACCTGATCGAGAACCGAAAACCTTTTTTCTTTTCAATTGAAACCCTTTCAGTTGAAAATAAAAAAGTCCCGGGATCCACGTCTATAAACTTGCGGGAACATTACCAAACCGGATCATTAAAAATAAAGCCTGATTGTCTGGTTTATGAGACTGACAGGCTGCAGATAACTCTCTGGGGAGGTATTGAGATCCACACCGTAAACAGGCTCAGGGCAACCCTGCATATACAACTCAAAAACAATCAATACGCCAGCTTCCGGGATACGGCAGATCTTTACAGCCACAGCCAGAGCGACCGGCTGATAAAACAGGCAGCCGAAAAGCTTGAGATCAGTAGTAGCATTGTAACCGAAGCGATTACAGGACTAACCAAAGAACTGGAAACCTACCGCTCCGGGAAGCGGGAAGAAAAACGTAAGAGCGAGCAGGTGAAGGAGAGCCAGGGGAAGGATCTGTTTAACCGCGATCAGATGCAATCGGCAAAAGACTTTTTGAATCAGTCAGCACTCTCCGAAAACACTTATAAGCTTTTTGGCAGTCTGGGACTGATCGGAGAACAGGATAATGCCACTCTTCTGTTTTTTATCTTTCTCACGAGGTTCTTTAAGAATCCTCTTCATGCCATCGTGATGGGCAGTACCGGAAGCGGCAAAACATACCTGCTGCAGGGAGTGGCCCAGGTGGTTCCAAGGCAGCATATCCAAGTTACTACCAGTTTAAGCGAGAACACGCTTTATTATACGCCCCAGGACTTTTTAAAACACAAGATCCTGCTGCAGGAAGATCTGGACGGAGCATACAGCGCCTTACTTCCCCTTCGGGAGCTGATGAGCAACCAGAGCATAAGCCGCTTCTCAACCAAGACCAACAGCCGCACCGGCGACAGCAAACAGGTGTACCTGCACGTGGAAGGTCCCGTTTGTGTTGCCGGGGCAACCACAAAAGACAAAATATATGAGGATAACGCCAACCGGTCTTTCCTGATCCGGATAGAAGAAAATCCACGTCACGAGGCAGCAGTATTGGAATACCAGGGAAAAATAGCTGCAGGTCTTGTAAACACTAAGAAATATGAAGTGAGCATCAATCTTTTAAAAGCTTGTCAGCTTCTAATCGAGCCGATGGAGGTTATTATCCCTTTTGCCCCTAAGCTGGAACTCTCGCCCCACGTTTTTAAGAAGATGCGTACAAAGAACCATTATTTAACCCTTATTAAGCGGTGACCCTCTGGAACCAGAAGCAGAGAGAAAGAACTACCGATCATGAAGGCAATACTTTTTTACTCTCCACCCTGGAAGATGTTGAGTGGGCAAACTACCTGTGCCGGGATGCGCTTCTTAGAAAGTCAGATGAGCTTGGCGGAAAAACCCGGAACTTTTTTGAAAGCCTGAAAGAACTTATAATAGAGTGGAAAGTGAAAACCTTTTATGCCAAGGAGATCCGACGTCATTACCGCATGCACCCTATGGAGCTACAAAGACGTCTAAACGAGCTTGAAGCAAGAGGGCTCTTGCGTTGCGTGAGCCGCAGCAACAAGCCGGGTAACGAGTACGAGATCATGATCTGGGATGATTACGAGCAATTAAGATCCGGCATCAATATTATGGGAACCATCCTGGAGAATCTTAAAAAAGAAAAAGAACCTTCACATGACCTTCACACGACCTTCACAAACCCTGTTGTGAAGGCAGAAACCTCGATCAGGTAAAAGATACAGACGTTTTTAGACCCACCTTCACAACCTTCACAGGAGGGACAAGCAGCGACACTTTTTTTGTTTTCAACTGAAATCATTTTAAATGAATCCTGAAGATCTTCACAGTCAACAATTTAAGATGTTAGAAATCAGTTTTATACACTGGCTTAAAACGCTTGATTACAGCGAATCAACTGTTACCACGAGAAAGCGGAGCATCAGGGAGTTTTTATTATATCTGGAAAGATGTGGGATCGGCTCCATGGATCAGGCTACAGGAGATAAAACAGAACGCTTCGTGAGGTATCTTGAAAGGCGGGAGAATAAGCTCTCCGGAGGCGGACTGATGAATGCCAGTATAAATGTCGGGATAAGCTCTGTAAACAAGTTCTTTGAATACTTACGTCAATCCGGAAATGTAACTCAGATCCCGGATAGTCTTCAGTACATGGAAGAACAATATAAACCAAGGGTAGTCCTGACACTTCAGGAAATCAGTTCACTTTATGAGGCCACGTGCATGCAAAAATGGTTTGCCAGGGCAGAAACTAAAGAGTATCAAAAAGCTATACAGCAGCGTGACCGGGCAATGCTCGGAGTTTATTACGGTTGTGGCCTAAGAAAGAGCGAAGGAACTAACCTGATTGTAAGCGATATATTAACAGAGAGGAAATTAATCTTTGTCCGTAAAGGCAAAGGATGCAAAGAAAGGTATGTCCCGGTGACCGATGGTAACATGCAGCATATAACAGAATACCTGACTTATGGCCGGGATTATTTACTTACCAGGAGCGGGACCAGCGATGATGCTTTTTTTATCAACCAGTTCGGATCGGGTTGCAGCGACCAGGCATTATCGGCAAGGCTCGATCGGCTTGTAAAAAACAGCGATAGCCCCAGACTGCAGGGGAAGAGACCAACCCTTCACACGCTTCGGCACTCGATAGCAACACACCTTCTGCAATCAGGGATGGAAATAGAAATGATCCAAAAGTTCCTGGGCCATGCCAGTATGGAAAGCACACAGATTTATACTCACCTGGCCAATGAGCTTTAAAGAATACCGGCAGAAAAGAGGCTACTCTGAAAAGAGCATCCGGGTGCAGGACAGCCATGTGAACTGTTTTAAAAGCTGGTGCATAAGGGAGAACATAAATCCGGGAGATATCACTTATAATCAAGCCCTGAAATTTATCGATAGCGAAAGAGAAAGAGGAATCAGCAGTCAGAGCATCATAAGAGAAATCAACTCGATCCGGATCTACTCTGATTACCTTCTGGAATCCGGTATCACTGGGCAAAACATAATTAAACGAATCAGGTTAAGGCAAAGCGGAAAGAATGTTCTCCCGGAAATACTATCCCCGGCGCAGCTTGATAAGATCTATCAGGATTTTTGTAATCTTCCTGAGTGGACCCATGGAACAGCAACTACAAGCCTACTTCACCACAGAAACACCGTTATTCTTGGCCTTTTAATCTACCAGGGACTGAACAGCGGAGAGATCGCCAGGCTTGAAACCGGACATGTGAATTTAAGCGAAGGTAAAATATACATCCCCTCAGGCAGGGACAGCAACTCAAGGACACTGAAATTACAGGCAAACCAGATATTGCCATTTAAAACCTACCTTGAAGAAACCCGTCCTGCCCTCCTGGAAAAACGGGAGTTGCAATCAACTTGCCTGTTCCAATCGAAGAAGTCCAGCGACCTGGTCTGTAAGATAGTGGAAGCTGTAAAGAGAATCCATCCGGAAATAAAAGACAGCCGCCAGATCCGGGCAAGCGTTCTTATGAACTGGCTCAAGACAAATAATATACGTCAGGTTCAGTACATGGCCGGGCATAAGAGCATCCGAAGCACTGAAAGTTACCGGGGTCAGGATCTGACGGATCTGACAAAGCAGCTGGAGCTGTTCCATCCGCTTAGGTGAAAAATGGAGGTCGCAAATTGCGTCCTCAAAAACTTGATATCACAAATTGTGACCTCAAGATTAACAGTTAAATTTACAAAAGTCAAACACAAACCAAATGGCAAAAGGAATTGATCAACTGGTGATACCGGACGAAATAATAACGGGGAAGATTTATTTGATAAGAGACAAGAAAGTGATGCTGGATGAAGATCTGGCAGAACTTTACGGGGTCACCACCGGTAACCTTAATAAGGCCGTAAGCCGTAACAATGCCCGATTCCCTGAGGACTTTATGTTCCAGCTTAAAAAGGAGGAGTTCGATATCTTGCTATTCCAAATTGGAAGATCAAGTTGGGGTGGTCGTCGAACGCCACCATATGCGTTTACCGAGCAGGGAGTTGCAATGTTATCAGGTGTTCTTAACAGTGAGAGAGCCATAAAGGTGAACATCCAGATCATGCGTGTATTTACTAAGGTCCGTGAGATCCTGATGGATAACTTAAGTATAAGACTTGAGATAGAAGAGATTAAAAAGACACTTATGAATCAGGATAAAAATATAGAGCTTGTCTTCAGTTATCTTGACGAGCTGATCGAGAAACATGAGAACCCGAAACCCAGGAAAGCGATCGGCTTTAAGACTCCTGGTAAAAATGAAGACTGATCCCCCCGCTGCCGTGCCCTGCCGGCTTATTTTTTGTCATGCTTTTTGTCCCCTCCCACATGCGGCACATTGCCCACTCCTTCGTCGGGTCAAAGAGCCGCGCTGACACTGCAAACAAAAAGCATGGGCCAAAAAATAATCCTCCCAAGCTATATTAACATAATGCGGCATTATAGGCGCTGCAATGGAACTCCCAGCCAGTAAGAAGCTTTTTGGTGCAGGCCTATAATGTGTCACTATGTTAAATAGCCGCTCGGCCACCGCACCACTGACCCGAAACACAGTCTTAAAACTTTGGCTTAGTAAAGGTAGCTTCCGCCCGCGCTCAATCAAGGTCGGGGCCCTTCGGGTTCCTGGCAAAAACTTTTTTCTTTCAACTGAAATTTAGAGGTAAAAAACTTTTTGCCGGAAACCTTGACACACCCCCTCCCGCTCGCTTGAGGTCTGTATCTAAGCCAAAGTTAAGCCATAGTGTAAAGTTTTATCAGAACCATTTCCACAAAGAAAAAACCGGTAAAAAAGAAAGCTCTCGCGACATGCAAGCGTGGGAAAAAAGCAAGGCCGCCGATACCTTTAAAATCAATTAGACATTATCGGCGCTTGTCTTGGCCTTGCTTTTTTACAGCGGGCCGGCCAGTGCGGAGCTTGCATACCTTTGCTTTGTTTTTTTGCGGTTTTGGTACCCGTGTCAAGGTGCGTAGGGAGCGCGGCTATTTGGCGAAGCCCGAAGTACATAATGCCAGTTATAGGCAGCCGAAACACACACATCAAAGAACCGCTGAGAAATAGGCTGCGTATAACTTGCATTATGTAAATATAGCTTTGGGCATTTATTTTTGGCGGGTGTTTTTGTAAATGAGTGGTAGCGCAGCTCTTTGTGACGCTTCGGCGTTACAATGTGCTGCAAGAGCATCAGCCACAAAAACCATGACAAAAATAAATGTAGAAGGGATGGCGAGCGATGGCTGTTCCTGGAATCAGGGTGTTTTTTTCTTTCAATTGAAACGTCTTCAGTTGAAAAAGAAAAATATGTATCTTTAGAGTTAACAACGTTCTTTGAAAAAAAGCCCGGCACCTGATCATTGAAAAGTCGGAGCTCTGATGTAAAAAGTGGCTTTACCGGTATAGTTACTGCCTCAATAACCCTCTTAAATACACCGATCCGGATGGTGAGTGGATTCATCTGTTGATTGGCGCTGTTATTGGTGGTGTGGTAAACTGGTTAGCACACGGAGCAGAATTTAGCTGGAAAGGTCTCGGTTATTTTGCTGTTGGTGCCGCAGCCGGGGCGTTAGGTGCGGGAATTGGTGCCGGAATAGGATCTTTGCTGCCTGTTGCCGGGCAGGTATCAGGTGGATTTGCGGCGGGATTTTGGGGAACAAGTGCGGCAACAATGGCTACGTCAAGTTTTGCCTCAGGTGCATTAATGGGAGCCGGCGCAGGATTGGCAAGTGGATTTACCACTGGTTTTGGAAATGCTCTCCTGGAAGGAAAAAATATCGGTCAAGCGTTAGGACAAGGAGGTATCTATGGCGCAATCGGTTTGGGTTCAGGCGGACTTGTCGGAGGATTAATTGGAGGAATTTCTGCCGCAATAGATGGAAGAAATTTCTGGGATGGAGCAAAAATGATAACTGAGCAACCACTCGCAAACCAAAATTTGCCACTGGTCCAACAAAGTGGAGATATGAATTGTGGTCCAGCGACAGGCGAATCCACAACGGGTGTTTCACAACAAAGATACCGGACAGTGATCGGAGGTAATCCTAATGATGATCCTGTTACCATATCACAACTCAATAATGCCATTCAGTCAGAAACTGGCAGGAGCGCTTCTCCATTTACTAATACTCTTCCTACAGACAAAACTGGAGCTCAGCAAGTAGCAGACTTGATGAACAGAGGTAATAATTTTTATTTAGGTTCTACTTCTCCCGGACAGCCAATAGGACATGCAACGGCATTGAACAGCGTAACATTACGTACTTTCCAAAAAATAACCGGGGATTTGTATTATAGGGTTGTCTATCAGGCGATGGATCCTGCACATGGCGCTTATAGAATTATAGGTGCACATTCTATGAGAGTAGTGATACGAATCTTCCCCTGATTCTAAAAGGTGAATAGTCGAATCTGTTGGTCCCACATATGTATTACTAATAAAATAATGTAATTTGGATGTGCGCCAACAGGTTCGACCCAATAACGGTTTAAAAGTCATAACTATGAAAAAAGGACTATTACTTTTAGCAATATCAATACTCTTTAATATGTCTGCATATCCACAGAATACACTGACGACAGTTCGTAGATACGACTTAGGTAAGATTGAAAATCAGACATTAAAGAAAAGTCGTAAGATGTTAAAAGCTCCAGAAGAACGTAATCTGTCCGTATTTACCTATTTTGCAGTAGGGTTATCGGAATATTCCTTTGAAAAACCCGGTACAATTGACGATTTTTTCAGGAAAATTAAATTATGTGATAAGTACAGATGTTATGTTTATGACGACTCATTGAACATAGTCGCAATGGCAATTGAGAAAACCGTGTTCCCTTATGTCAGCACAACGCCTGACAATAAGTACATTGAATACATAACAAAATTTAAACCTGAATATACATTTGAGTACTTATATTGTCCAACATCCTGTCCCATGTACTTTTGTTACAAAGATGGAGGAATTATAATTGTTCATCTATCCGATGACGGTAATAACATTGTTTCCTATCCAATATCAGAATTGAAAGATTGGGATTGGCTGAACACCGGAAAGTCCGATAAGACTGAAAGATAAGGCAGATGCATCTTTGTAAATTTACGTGTGCTCATTCAGACATAATGATTGATTAATCCGTCATTTGTAAACGAATTGTGCTCTTCCTAGAACCCCCATACCACCCCGCCACCAAGGGTGGTGGTGCGGCCATAGAGATGCGATGGGTACCACTCTTCCTCGCCGGTGACGTTGTGCCGGATCAGTGAGGCACGGAGCTGTACCCCGCCGGTGATCATATAGCTGAAATCAAGGCCGGTGGCTGTGCTGCTCCACTCAATTGACCCGAGGTACGGCAGGCCTATCCTTGGACCTCCTGTGCTCTGGTAGTCAGTGCCCCGTTCCGACCGCTCATGCCACAGCCGTACGCCGGCAGCACGCACCGGCCTCCAGTCGAGAGCGAAATACCAGCTCCGGCTGTTGTCACGTAAAAAGTGGCCGAGGTTGTACCCCTGGTTTTCGAACGTTGTAACAGGCACGTTGTGCTGGAAGGTGAGGGGATAGGTAAAAGTGCACTCAGCCGTCAGCCAGGTATTCGGCAGGAAGCCGAAGTTGCCGGTGCGGAACCCGCCCTTCCATGAGAAGAAGTTGTAGTCGGGGGTTGTGAACCGTGCCGTGGAGAGCTCATCGATGAAGAGGGTGCCGTAGAGATGCAGATGGCGGATATTGTGCGAGCTCACATCGAGGAACATCTGTGCGTTGCTGTTGCTGATGCCGGAGTTGACGCCATGGTCAACCGACTTATAGAAGAATATTGGCATCAGGTAGTAGGGAGTAATGCGCGGATCAGACCAGATGACGCTGTTGCCCGCAGAGACATGGAGCCTCTCCACCGGGGTGAGGGTGAAGATATTTGCCGCGATGTATTTCCGGCGGTAATGTTCGCGATACTCTGTACCATATGCATTGGAGACCCAGTATGATCGTGTTGAGTCAACCACCATCGATACGAGCCAGCCGTGGATCCAGGTCATCTCAGCCCATTTCACAGGTTTGAGATGAAGGCGGATATGCATGAAGGATGGGGCCCGTCCCGAGAGAATATTCGTTCCTGCATACCCGCTGCCCCACACAGGGGAGTCCTTCAGGAAGGCGATGTCACCCCACTTCCACATGTAGCTGACACCCCCGGTCATCTCAGAAAAATCGGTACCATTCTTGATATGCCCGCCACGCTCGCGGGTGAGATATTCCGGGCTGCCGGGGAGCGGGTCCTGGTGGTTGTCCTGCAACGCTGCAAAGAAAGCCCAGCGACCATAGTTTCCATATACCTTTGCACCGTTTTTCCAGGCGATGGAGCGTGTTCGGGAGGTGCTGCCGGTTACGTTGCCTGAACCACCGTCTGAACCGGATGTAATCCCTGCCGTCAGCCCCAGTATCGGTGATACGGTAATGTTGAAAAGTGAATCGCGGTAATATGCTGTGGCCGGACTGAGAAGCAGTTTGAATTTGCCGTCAGGTTCACCGGAGCTGTAGATGTTCAGCCAGAACCTGAGCTCTTTTTGCTGACGGGGGTTAAGCTGCCGGTTTTTGTTCGTTATACGCTCCTTCGGTGTAATCGCCGTTTTGTTGCCGCTGTCCATTACCGGGAGAGTGTCTCCTCCGTTGATATTGGATGTATCCGCCACGGATTCCGGCACTCCCCTGCCTGTCTCCGCCATGGTAGCCGCCTCCTCCAGCTTCTGTCTGATAATCAGCCTGCTGTAAGGTTTAACCACTCCATTGAGAGTGATAATACCATCGGTTGCCAGCTCGTCGAGGAAGAGGTAAACGGCCTCGTCGCCCACTGGCTCAGGGATCATCTGAGCGCGCAGAGAATCGCTCCAACACAATATCAGGAGTGTTGATAAAGTTACTATGTATGTTGAATACTTCACATAATGAGGCTTTCCACAAAGATAACGGTTGTAGCAAATTTGCGTCATACTGTCGAAAAACTATCAGGAGATGAAAAGGGGGAAATTTCGTGTAATAACGCTTAGTGCTGACATACTGATACTTGCATCGTCATACATCTTCATGTCGATGCTCAAGCCGGCCGGTCTTAAAACTTACATGTTCTCGCATATCACCTTCTTCGTGATGCTGGCTTTTTTGTGGATTTTGGTCTCCGCCGTCAGCGGGAAAATAGGCCGTGGCCGGATAATCAATCTCCGTACCCTCTTTTCGCGGGTCCTCACCTCCAACCTCATAGCCACCAGCATGGCAGCACTGTTGCTCTTCGCCCTTCGTGACCTCGGTTACTCGAGGCAGGTGGTCTTCGGCACCGCAATCACCGCGACTTTTTTGGAACTGGTATCAGGCTCGGTTTATCTTGCCTTCCGCAAGGCGCCGCTCATAACCCAGGCCGAAATAAGGCTTTCCGAGCGAGAGCTCGTTGCCCGCTCTCATCCCAGTGAAGCAAGCGATATTATTCCTGATCCGGCACTGACTATGAGGCTCCAGGAGGGATGCTCAAGGGTGAGGGCCGAGGCGCTTTCATCGCTGGTAAGCAGGGAGGACGCAGCACGACTGGCAATTGTATCGACCTCGGAAGCGTTTAACATTCAGAATCTTGAGCATAGCAATTATACCTGCATCATCAACCTCAGGCCGATGAATGGCATCAGGAAACTCGACAGGTTCCTCGATACCGTCAACTTAAAGCTGGGGGTCGACGGCCTCTTCCTCTGTTCGGTGGAGACGCTGGAGCAAAGGGCTGAGCGGCTCAAGGAGAAGTACTCATCGATAGTCTATTACCTGATTTTCCTGCCTGATTTCCTGATCAACCGTGTAATTCCGCGAATGCGGATCACGCGTGGTCTCTGGGAATTCTTCACCGGTGGCGCCAATGCTCCCTTCTCTAGGGCTGAGGCACTGGGCCGGCTCAGTCGCGCAGGCTTTGCAATAAAACAGGAGAAATTCGCCGGGAACATGTTGTGTATCAAGGCCGGGCGTCGCTCCGAACCAAAGCCGGCCAATGAGAACGGTTACGGCTTGATAATTACCCTCCCCAGGATCGGTCGCGACGGGCGTACATTCAATGTCTACAAACTTCGCACCATGCATCCTTACTCCGAGTACATCCAGGATTATGTATACGGACTGCACTCCATCGCCGACGGCGGAAAGATGAACGACGATTTCCGGGTGACTGTATGGGGACGGTTTGCAAGGAAGGTGTGGCTCGATGAGCTGCCAATGATTGTCAATATCCTCAAGGGTGACATCAAGCTTTTCGGCGTGAGGCCGCTCTCGAAACATTATTTCAGCCTGTACGATGATGATATCCGCGACCGACGCATAAGGTACAAGCCGGGGCTGCTGCCACCGTACTATGCCGATCTTCCCACAGGCCTCGAAGCCATTCAGCATTCGGAACTTAAATATTTCGACTCATGGGACCAGAATCCGCTTGGCACGGATATCCGTTACTTCGCCCGTAGCATCTTCAATATTTTCTTCAGGAACGCGAGATCAGCGTAAAAAGTCTTGCAGTCTTGAGGTCTTGCAGTCTTGAGGTCTTGCAGCCAGATTCTTTCCTTGTGACTGCACGACCGCACGGCAGCAGGACTATTTCTGCTTCAGCTTTGCCTCGATAGAAAGGGTGGCATGGGGTACGGCGCGCAGACGCTCCTTGCTTATAAGCTGACCTGTCTCACGGCATATACCGTAGGTCTTGTTCTCTATGCGTACCAGCGCAGCCTGCAGGTGCTGAATGAACTTCAGCTGCCGTTGAGCCAGCCTTCCGGCCTCTTCCTTTGATAATGTGGTGGCTCCCTCTTCCAGCACCTTGAAGGTGGGAGAGGTATCCATGGTGTCATTATTGTCCTCATGGGTTATGCTTGCCTTGAGCACATCATAATCCCTCCTGGCTTTCTCAAGCTTGGCCATGATGATCTGCCTGAATTCCTCCAGCTCCTCATCCGAATATCTAGTCTTTTCTGCCATGGCTACCGGTATTAGAATTTAATATGCAAAGGTAATATTAAATAACATATATTCTGCAGGAATATTATAAGCCATTAGGCATTAGGCAATAGGCAGTAGTGATATATTGACAGTCAATTATTTAATTGCCCACGGGGCATTCAGCATTGCAACGGTAGCCCTAATTTATTGGATATAGCCCGTAGGGCTTTAATAATTGTATCAGGCACGCCACCACACCCACACCACACCCTCTGTTGTAAAACATTTACGGATTCAGCCTGACCCCGTCACTCTGCAATCTGATTTCAGGTATCTTTGAGCCTTATAAATAAAGGTCCTGCGTTCAACTAAAACATTTCCCGGCGATATGAAAAGCCCTCTATTTGTCATTACCCTGATCCAGTTCATGATACTGGCGCTGGTACCCGGAACCAAAACATTCGGCCAGTGTGAGCCCTGCCAGTCGTATCATATCGTGGTTTTCAATACTGACGTTCAGATTGCCCAGCCAACCGATTCGGCATCATGGCCGGGGTGGAACTACCTGAGGAATCACTGCTCCCTGAGAATGAGGAATGCAATCAGGGAGAATGAACTCAGTCCAGATTGTATTCATCTGCTGGAGGGAGGATTCACCAACACCGGGGAAGGCACAACCTCACTTAACAGCCAGACTACAGCCCCGTCGGGAAGCCTGACCGGTAATTCCCTAGCACAATACCTGATAAGGTCGGTGGCAACGGAATCCGGAGGCACCGCAATGGGCGAAACACTCCCGCCTCCAACGCTTGGCCATTTTAAGGAGAGTGAGGTCGTAACAGATGACAACGGCTCTGCGAAAGCGACATTTGTGGCCGGGAAGCAAAAAGGGAAGGCAGTTTTGAAGGTACACCATGTGTATACGGCTCCATTCGGCGAAGAGAGATACGTCTCCGGCGAGGCCAATATTACAGTCAAGGGTGATCCTGTGACTCTCCTCGCAGGGAAGATCACGATCTCCTCCGAAACCAGGACGGGACAACCATCGTTGGCTAATCCGGAGAACGAACGTTCAGAGTCACAGATTGTTGCCTCTGCTACTCTTATGTTCACAATTTATACCGGGCGAATCGAAAATATTGTAAATGACAGGAGGGTGCTTAACACGGCGCTTACCGAGACGAGTGCATTTGTGGTGGCGGACGGGCTTACGAAGGATGCAGTATCGGGTGAGCCGACATCAATAAAATCGAGGCAGACATATAAGTATTTTACAAGGTGCCCCGGTACAGGCGAACTTGAGCTGTCGCGCTCAGGAAGGCTCGAAGGGCAAAGTACCGGGTTCGATATTAATGTGGATATTGTCCTTGAGCGGGGAGTTGAGACCGGGGATATGACATTCACTGCACTGACGCCAAAATACTGCGTGACAGTCGGAGCCGGCTCCAATACAAGACAGCTGTTTCAGTCGGCGAAATACCCCACTTCAGGGGCAGACGTGGGCAGGCGGCTTGATTACCCGTGCGGTGAGCTGCAGTCATTTTCAGATAAGCTCGATCCAAAGGCAGCGCTGCCGTTCGGCGGTATTACCGCCACCGCCAGGGTCAACAATACAACGGACCGGGAATACATTGTCCCTCTTTCCGTGCCCGACTCGCAGGGATTGCAGGAGTACCTGCTGAACCCGGAGGGTGTTTACTCAATTGCCACCAGTGGCAGCTACCGTAAGACCGACTATGGTGAGCTCGAGGAGAAGGTGCATATAACGCTGTCATTCTGGCCCGCGGACCAGGAGCCCGGGCAGTAACGCACGAGTTTCGGGTTGTCGTGCGGTCGTGCGGTCCTGCGGTCCTGCGGTCGTGCGGTC
>DHUL01000037.1:122903-123090 GCA_002409145.1 Bacteroidales bacterium UBA5235 | reverse complement strand
AGAGGTTGATCTGGTACTGCTTGACATCCAGATGCCTGACCTGACGGGAACAGAGCTGGCCAGGGTCATTGCAGGCGGACCAAAGGTTATTTTCACCACGGCTTATGAGAAATATGCACTGGAGGGATTCAGGCTCGATGCGGTTGATTACCTTCTCAAACCCTTCAGCTATGCCGAGTTCCTGAAG
>DHUL01000037.1:42609-122652 GCA_002409145.1 Bacteroidales bacterium UBA5235 | reverse complement strand
CTGGAGGTGAACAATGACTTCCTCTTCATCAGATCAGAGAGCCGGATCCGCCGGATAAATTTTTCCGAGATCCACTATATTGAGGGGCTTAAGGACTATGTCAAGATCTGGTTGAAGGATGAAAGGAAGCCTGTCCTCTCGCTATCCACCCTGAAAGCGCTTGAGTCCAGACTTCCCGGAGACCGGTTCATGCGTGTTCACCGTTCATACATTGTCAATCTTGAGACTGTGAAGGTTATCGAACGCGGCCGTATCGTCTTTGGTGAAGTGCGTATCCCGGTCACCGAACAGTATATCGAAAACTTCCGGAAATTCCTCGACAGGAATTTTATCTGAGTAGAAAGATTACCCTGCGTGAATCCGGGTCCGGCAATTTTATCTGAGAACAAAGACCACCGGCACCGAGTACCACACAGGTACGGGATTGCCGTCCTGCTTTCCGGGTTTCCACCCCGGCAGGCTGCTTATCACTCTCAGGGCTTCATTATCAAGCAGCGGATCAACACTGCGCGTAACCTCCACCCTCGTCACCTCCCCTGTGCTGCTGACCACAAACCTCAGGTACACCGTCCCCTGTATGCCGTTTGCAACAGCATCAGGCGGATAGACGATATGTTCCATGATGTACTTTAACAATGCTTCATTCCCGCCCGGGAACGAAGGCATCTCCTGGACAATCACCCTGGGTTTGGGCTCAACCGGTGCAACAGGATCAGCTGCAGTCAGATCTTCCGGGAACACCTCCGTGGCAGCTCCGTCAGTTATGCTCTGGTTCAGGAGGTCAGCTGTCATTATCCCCTCCCCGGTTGCCTGCTCGTCAATAACCACCTTCGGGGGAACAAAGCGCACATTGTTCATCGCTTCAACAGGAGCCTTCGGCGCAGGGGGTGTTTCGGGCGGCACAGGCGGAACCGGGAGGTCCGGATCCGGCATCGCGATGATATCAATTCTCCCGTCCGGCTGAAACTCAACCGGGTCAGATGCAAAATATGGCACCAGGAAGAAGGAGGCACCAACCAGCAATCCTGCAACAATGGAAACACTCATCGTTGAACTATACCGGCGCCGCAGATCATAAGCGCCATAATCCCTGTTTCGATCCCGGAAGATAATATCATCAAACCCGGGAGCCTTTTCTTTATTCCTCTTCATAATTCAAGGTTTAGGTTTAAAACATTAATGAAGAGGCGCCTCTGACATTATAAACCTCAAAAATTGTACCACAGACGTTTAACAAATCACAATAATATGATTTGTATCATTTATTTGCGTACTACACTGGTTATCTTTGTCAGCGATATGAAAATAATTACATAACGAATAAAAGAAAGAAAGAAATGAGAACAAGTTTTGCTCTGTTATTGATTCTGCCACTGGTCGCAATCATGATTTCAGGCTGTGAGAAGGAAAAGGAAGATCCGTCTGTCACACTCGGTGCACAGGCAAATGCAACCGTACCCGGATTCTATTCGGTTTCACTGGATAAATCATACACCATGAGTCAGGCTGCTGACAACGAGGTCGCAATTGACATGTTCTGCTTCTATGAGGCCGAAACCGGCAACAACATAGCACTTGCTTCGCCGGGTTCAGGCATCAGGGATATTTTCACCGGTGATAATATACCGGACAACTGGGTCACAAAGAACACCACCTACTTCTTCCAGACCACACTGACCGCTACCCAGTTCGAAGCTGTACAGGACGGTGATGTACTTATCGAGACCTCATTTGATACCGAAAATGCCCGCAAAAAGGCAAAGGATGTACAGGTGGGACAGGTCTGGGCTTTCAGGACCCAGAACGGCACCTACGGACTTATTCTGGCCACTGCAGTGACCCAGGGCACAGACGGTACTGTCACATTCAAGGTCAGGACGAAGTAATTCTGCCATGGCCAAACGGATTCAGAGCATAGCGTTACTGATCATAATTGCATTTACCGGTTGTGTCGAGGACAACCCTGAGACCACACCCCTCATACTGCTTAAATCAGGTGGTCTCTTTACTAATGACGGCTCGGCAGTTGCTCCGGGGGGAACGCTCAGGTTCGGACTTTCAGTATCGGGAGGGGGCGGAGCCATTACCAACCTGGTTGTAAGAAGGATCTCTGACGGTGTGGCTGTTACTGAAGCCGACAAAGGCATGTATATAAGTTACGGGGGGCTTGATACCACCCTGACCTATACAAGAGGCTATGGTCAGATTGAACGGTGGGTGTTTTCAGTCATGAACTCGTACCGTGATACGGCATCAGCATCACTCACTGTATTGAAAGGGGCAGGTTCTGCCTGGGGTGAAATAAGCTATTACCCGTCGGTAAGGTTAGGGCTGCAGGACAATCAGGCATTGCCCCATTTCGTTGATCTCCATTCCGGAGCTTCCTGGGATGCTGCCGGCGTTACGGGTCATGAGCCAGAGGTTGACATGGCTGCTTTCTGGTATCTTACCTCAGGCACCTCATCACCCACACTCACCTGTCCGGCGTACTCCTCCGCCCTGACATACTACCCTCTCTTCGGAACATGGAGCGTGAAGAACCAGACGATGTATGATTACTATACTTCTGATAACAACCTGGTGACACCTGCGCAGTTTGACCTTGCAACCAATGACAGCCTGCTGGTCAACGCCTTCCGGCCGGGAAGCGTCAGCGGGCAGTCGAAATTTGCTTACACCGGCAAGGTGGTGCCTTTCCGCACCGCCGACGGTAAATACGGCCTTATAAGGGTAATCCGTGCTGATGAGGCACCTTCTGGTGAGATGGAGATTGCCGTAAAGATCCAGAAATAGAATAAAGTAAAACTTTAGAAGTGAAGCTCTCGCGATTTATTATTTCTGCAATACTCCTTTTGGCCGCTGCCGCCGGTGGCCGTGCCCAGGGAACAATTACCGGGCTGGTCACCGGCGCTCCGGAAGGCCGTCCTCTTTCAGGCGCAGCTGTTATCCTTGACGGTACCAGGGGGGTAACCACCGGCAATGATGGCAGGTTCATGATTGACAAGGTATCTGCAGGCACCCATTCCCTTGAGGTAAGGATACTGGGATACACCACTCAGCATGAGACGGTTGATGTAATAGACGGAACAACCAGCACTGTAAGTCTCCTGCTTGAAGAGGAGTTCATTGACGCGGGGGCAGTCATAGTCACCGCTAATCGTGGGGCGAGCCGCATTGCTGACGTCCCGGCACGTGTCACCCTGATCAGTTCTGCAGCTATTGAGTCGAGACCGGTTACCACCGTAGATGAGATGCTGTCAACTGTGCCAGGACTTAATGTCAGCCGCTCATTCGGGATATTTTCACACAAATCAAGTGTCACCATGCGCGGTCTCAGCGGTAACGAGCAGGCCAGGGTGCTGGTTATGATTGACGGTATCCCTGTCAACAAATCAGACGGAGGTTCGGTTAACTGGAACCTTATTGACCCGGCAATGGTGGAGAGGATTGAAGTGGTCAAGGGTCCTGCGTCATCAATGTATGGCAGCAACGCCATGGGAGGAGCTATCAATGTTATAACCCGAAGGCCGCAAGATGATCTTTCGGGAAGGATAACCGCAGGATACGGCACTTTCAATACCTTCTCAGGACGTGTCAGGCTTGGCCAGAACCTCAATCCCGGCAGCGACAGAGGATTTTATTACCTTCTCAATGGATTCTACCGTCAGAGCGATGGCTACATAACCCAATCCGAGTTTGACCGGGCAGCTAATCCATATGTTGTAGCCTCAGACATGCAGGAGTACTCTGCAAGCCTCAAAACGGGCTACAACATAAGAAAAGGAGAATTTATTGAGGCTGATATCATTGCCTACAATGACAGGAGGGGTACAGGTGAGCAGATATGGCAGCCGCATGGAAACACCACTGACCATGACACCTGGCAGTTCAGGACCAGGTACAGCGTTGAACGCGAACGCCTTTCGGCGGATGTGAGCCTCTTTTGGCTGCAGGAAGATTACAAAAAGGTCAATGAGTACCTGAAGGATGACTACACCTGGTACAATGTACTTTCGGAAAGGCTTGACGCGGGAATGCTCTCCTCCGTTACCTGGAAAGCCGGCAGTCGTCACAGGTTGTCTGCAGGCACTGACCTTAAGGCAGGCAGCGTCGATGCGGCTGATGTCTACTACACTTCGAGTGATATCGTTTACAATCGTGGCAGGATGCTCAGCGCCGGCCTTTATGTCCAGGATGCCTTTTCAATCATTCCTGACCGGTTGAGCCTGACTGCAGGACTCAGGTATGACCTCTCGATCTTCCGTGACGGAGCGTTTTACATCGATACACCCTCGGCTGAAACAGTCTTCATGAGGAATATCGAGGATCGCGAGATGGACTATGTCACATGGGGTGCTTTAAGCCCGAAGCTGGCTCTCAACTACACCCCTTCGGCTGGCACAAGGATCTATCTTTCTGCCGGAAGAGGATTCAGACCGTCTGTGCTTGATGATCTCTGCAGGTCAGGACGCATAAAGGGCGGATTCAAGCTGGCGAATCCCCATGCCTCGCCGGAATACCTGGCCAACATCGAGGCAGGGGGTGACTTCACCATCACCGGAAAACTGAGGGCATCTGTTTCAGGATGGTACTCACAGGGCATGGATTTCCTCTATTATGTCAACACCGGCGATTCAATCGATATGGGTTACGGGCTTAGGCCCATCCTTGTCAGGACGAATATTCCCCTGGTGAAGATAACCGGTGCGGAGGCTGAACTGAACTGGCCGGTCTCACCGGCAGTATTTCTTGGAGCTGCATGCAGTTACAGTTATTCAGTAATTACTGATTATCGTCCGCTTGATGCAGGTGATCCTATTGACCTGACCGGCAATCATCTCACTGATGTACCCTCCTCGACAGTATCACTGACTGCACGCTGGAACAACCGGTTTGTCAATATGGGTCTTGTGGCGAGGTACCAGGGAGCAATGTGGGTAAATGACCAGAATATTTTTGATGAAGTAACCGGGAGCGACCGTTACCCGGCATATGTTACTGTAGACCTCCGGTTGTCACGTATATTTGTGGAGAAGGTATCGGTTGACCTGGGTGTGCAGAACATTCTTGACACAAAATTCTATGACAGCAAGGGTGCAGTCTGTCCGGGCAGGTTTATCATCCTTGAGTTAGGATATCATTTTTAAAGGGTGCCTGAAGCAGGTTACCAGGTGGTCATTAACAATTCCTGCTGCCTGCATGAAAGCATAGCAGATGGTTGAACCCACGAAAGTGAATCCTCTCTTTTTAAGTTCTTTGCTAATGAGGTCCGAAAGCGGAGTACGTGCCGGAATCTCACTCAGGGTTTTCCAGTGATTTACAACCGGTTTACCGTCTGTGAACTGCCAGATCCAGGCATCAAATGTCCCGAACTCCTCCTGTATCTTCCGGAAGGCAATTGCATTATTGATTGCTGATCTGATCTTCAGTCTGTTGCGGATGATTCCCTTATCATTGAGCAGTTCTCTGAACCTGACCTCATCATATATTGCTACCCTGGCAGGGTCAAAGCCTTCAAAGGCCTTCCGGTATCCTTCACGCCGATGGAGGATTGTCTTCCAGCTGAGGCCGGCCTGGGCACCGTCAAGGACGATATGTTCAAACCACTTATTGTCATCATGAACAGGTACTCCCCATTCATTGTCATGATAACTTATCATCAGGAGATCGCCTGAAGGCCAGCTGCAGGTATTGTTCATCATAGACCGAACCTGTATGAAAACTTAACAAGGAAAACATTGTGAGGTGTTGTCGCACCGAACAACGATGCAGCCTGGGAGGCGGTATCAAAAATCCCTGTTCCGGTGTAGTACTCACGTGTCTGTGACCAGACCAGATAAGCTGTTGACCCCGGAAGGAACTCCCAGCGTACAACAAGGTTATGCAGAAACTCACTTACGGTGAAGTCGGGGTTGCTGAAACTATAGTCCGGAGACTTGTCAAGGTTTTCATCGATGCTGTATACTCTGTCCTTTATTGCATATGTAACAATTCCGCCGTCAAGCAGTTTATAGCGGCTGTCAAGGCTGGCAGCAACCGGATCAGTGATCCGTTTGAACTCGCTGTAGTCGCCTGATCCGAAGAAAGGCTGACCCCAGTACTGGATGGTCAGGTCAGGAGTGATGTTATAATCTGCCCTGAGAGAGATACTGTATATCTTCTGGTCTATGGATCCGAAAATATATCTTTCTGACTGATCGTTCATGCCCTCAAAATGCCTGAGAGTTACGTACTGCATCTTGTTAACCGTCCGACTCCACCCGGGTTCAATATTGAGAGTCAGCGTATTAATCGGTCTGTACTCCAGCTCGAATCCCAGCTCGTAGCTGGTCATCACATCATTGAAAGTTTTGTTAATACTGAACTCAACCTCACCTGACAGTTTTTTCCTCCAGTCAGAATCAATGCCTGCCGACAGATACAGCTGACCGGGCATTTTCATTGCCGGGCCCCCGCGCAAAAGGTGGTTATCAGTCTCGGGACTGGTCAATTGTGCGCTGAGGAACGTTCCCCACTGGTTCTGGTAGTTGGCTGTCCATGACTGAGAGACTGCCATTGCATTTGTATTTCCGCCGAAGTCCATCAGGTGTATCAGGTTGGTCCCGAAGCTCATACTTCTGAATACACTGAATGGCTTATAGATGTTATAGTTGATAATTCCTGCTCCCATATACATGTCAGCCATCTGCATGTACCCGATATCATTGATCTCAAAACCTGGTGATTTCCAGCTTGAGAGATACAGGAACTGCCAGTTGCCACCGAGTTTGCCTGCCATCAGGTTCCCTCCGAATCCGCTCAGAGACGTGCGGGTGATGTCAAAATCGAGATAATCTGCATCAGGACGGACAAAGTTATGAATGACTGATCTCTGGGTACCGGCTATCATCTCTTCGGTCCCGGTGACGTTGCTTACGGCGGTACGCAGCCGGAAGATGTAATCCATGTTTCCGAAGTACCTGGTGAAGTCGATCCCGGCCGAAGTGGCAGACTTATGGAAATAATCCTCGGTTTCCGCATCAAGTGATCTTATCGTGCTTGTCACCATCCCGCCAATTATGGTTTTTCCCCCGCTGAAATCCTTCTGCACCCTGCCCACGCTGTAATTCGTGAGCGGTTCGGCTGTTTTATATGTAGTTTCTCCTGTAAAGGGGTCATATATTTTGGTATTCACATTTGCGGTCACAGCCTCGATGAAACCAACTGAGAGTCCGCCTGCTGATTTGCCTGTCAGCTTTGCAGATCCGATAATAGGAGTAAATGCAGGGGTATAGGCATATTCACCCTGCCCGGCTGAATGGTTCAGCCGTGGCTGCCGGCCTATTCTCCTTGAATAGAACATATTGTCATTACCCCGGCCGCCGCTGCCCAATCCCAGGTTGTAGTCCGTTATGTTGTTCCCTTCAATGAAGAACGGCCGTTTCTCGCTGAAAAAGGTTTCAAAGGCTGTAAGGTTGACTTCTGACGGGTCAGCCTCAACCTGCCCGAAATCGGGATTAAGTGACAGGCTGAGGATCATGTTGTTGGTCACCCCGATTTTTGCATCGAGGCCGATGTTTCCTCTGACATCGGATCCGTCATGGTACGGATTGCCTTGTTCACCTTCGTAGGTTTCAAGTCTTGCAACGCCGTAGGGGGTGAGGTCAAACAGCTTCCGGGGCCTGATGCTTGTGAGTCCTTTCAGCAGCCCGGCGTTATGAACCAGTCCTGAAGCATTCCTGGCAATTGGTTGCCACAGATGTGTTTCATTATGGCGGTATATTTCCCTTATCAACTCAAGACCCCATACCTGATTGTCTCTTGCGGAGAACCGGAGCTGTGTGAGTGGTATCCTCATTTCAGCGGCCCATCCCCAGTCATACACTCCGGTCTTCACATACCATATGGGATCGAATGAATCATCCTCTGTCAGCCCGTCATCAATCCACATCAGGTCTCCCTTGACACCTGCTGCGCTAACCATAAAACCGAATGCAGTTCGCTGGTCAAAGTATGAATCTATTGCCACTCCCACTTCATCACCATCAATATCATCGCGCCGGGTCATGCGTGAGACAATGCTGTCAGGGGAAGTATCATAAGCCTTTATGGCTACATAGATATTGTAATCATCATAGAGCAGCTTGAACTCTGTCTTCTGACTTACGGGCGCTCCTTCGACGGGTTCAAACTGCCAGAAGTCACTTCCCCATTCACCTTCGGTCCATGCCTCATCGTCAAGCACACCGTTGATCACCGGCGGATTTTCAGTACGTGTGGTGGTATATTCTTTTTTTTCGTACTCCTGGGCTTGCAGAACAAAGGTAATACATGAAAAAAGGATAAACAGAACACATTTCATTGTCAGGGATTTCTGGAATAGTAAAGCTCCAGCAAAGTTAGGGAATTTTGCTTCAAATATACCTCAGTAAAAGTGTAAAAGAAGAGCGACGGATGAATAACCGTCGCTCTTCAGGACTTGCGATCAGCTGCGCTTACCGCAAACCAAAACGGTATGTAAATTTTATCAGGAACACATCATAGGGCCTCTTCGAGGTGTAGAGATTATTAAGGTTCTGACTGAGCGAAAAGGAACCTGTAGTATCACTGTAGTCGCGGGTCTGAGACCATACGAGGAACAGGGTTGATCCGGGGCTGAACTCCCATCTGACAACCAGGTTTGAAAGGAACTGATCATAATTGTTATCAGGATTGTCAAAACTGTAATCAGTGATACCGTCATTGTCTTCGTCAATGAGGTACATGTCATCTTCGGTATCGTAAGTCGTTTCATCGTCACTGATGAGGTGATACCGGTCCGACAGGATGCCTGCCCTGGGATCTGTGACTGCCTTGAACCTGCTGTAATCCATTGCTGCAAGGAACGGCTGTCCCCAGTACTGGACAGTCAGATCAGGTGTAATATTATAGTTCAGCCTCACTGACATGCTGACTATCTGCTGGTCTATACGGCTCAGGATATAGCGTTCATCATCATCTGTGCAGGTCACGTACTGAATATCGTTACGGTTTATGGAATATGAAGGTTCGACAGACGCGGTGAATGATTGCCCCGGCTTGGCCGTTATGTCAATTCCCATAGAATATCCTTCTGCGGAGTTATCTCCGCCCTTGTTACCGTTGGCATAAACAGAAGCAGACAGGCTCCTTGACTGGCTTGATCCCAGGTTGAACCACCAGTTCAGGTTTGAGGGAGTGATCATGGCTGGACCTCCTCGGAGTTTCGTGGTTGAAAGGGATTCACCGTTGTAGTTGGCACCGAAATTTGTCCACCACAGGTTTTTGAACTGGATATAGAGGCTGAGGTTGCCGCTGGTGGAGAGGTGAGTGCCGCCAAAGTCCCACTCGCTGAACAGGTTGGCATTTGGCCTGATTCTCCTGAAGATGCTGAATGGCTTGTCAAAGCTGTATGCCGACCATAGTCCGGCATATATTGCATCTGCGCTCTGAAGGTATCCCACGTCGTTAAGGTCAAAGCCCGGCGACTTCAGGTATGTAAAGGCCATGAAGTTCCACTTGCCTCCCACTTTTCCTGCCTGCAGATTACCGCCGAAACCGTTCAGGGAGGTGCGCGACGGGTCTACTTCCATATAATCGGCATCGGGTCTCTGATAAAGGTGGACTGTTGAGCGCTGCAGGTCTTCAATGGCTTCCATGGTGCCCTTAAGGTTGCTTCCTGCTGCAGTGACCGAGGCGTACCATTTACGCTCCTCATCAAAATACCGGGTGAAGTCGATGCCTGCTGTACTGGCGCTGCGGACAAGCTCTTCAGTGACGTTTCCGTCAAGGAAACGGTGAGTGTTGGTGAAGGCTCCGCCGATAACTGTCCGGCCACCACCAAAGTCCCTCATTACCCGTGAAACCAGATAGTTGGTAAGAGGTTCAACCGTCTGTTCACTCCTGTGACCCAGCGAGTCAATAACAGCTCTGCCCTCTGCCGTCACTGCTTCCACAATACCTATTGACAGGCCTTCCGGTGTTTTCCCTGTCAGCTTGGCAGCGCTGATGATAGGTGTTACGCGTGGCACCTTCGCGAATTCATCATCATCGTTGTCTGCTTCCAGGTGGGGGCTCCGCCCGATCCTCCTTGAATAAAAGAGGTTGTCAAAGCCCAGGTCTCCGTCACCAATTCCGGTCTTCAGGCTGGTGATGTTGTTTCCTTCGATGAAGAAAGGCCTCTTCTCCTGGAAAAAAGTCTCATATGCTGTGAGGTTCACCTCGGAAGGGTCAGCCTCAACCTGCCCGAAATCGGGATTGACGGTAAGGTCAAGGGTCATATTGTTTGTCAGGCCGAACTTGGCATCGAGGCCGCCGTTGTATTTCCAGTTTGTGCCGGTGGCAAAGGGGTTGCCATCCTCTTTCTCGAATGTCTCCACACTTCCCACGACAAACGGAGTGATGTCAGCCTGTTTTCTGGGCTTTATATCTGTCAGCCCGGTCAGAGTTCCGAAGTTATGGACCATACCGGAAGCATTACGGTCAATAAACTGCCATACAGAAGTCTCCTGGCAGCGAAAGACGCGGCGGAAGGCCTCGATCCCCCATACGCCTTCATCTGAGATACGGAACCGGAGCTGGGTGAGCGGAATCCGCATCTCGGCGGCCCATCCCCATTCATACACCTTTGCTCCCGTAAACCAGATGGCATCCCAGGTGTCATCCTCTATCCGGCCATCCTGGGACCAGATGAAATCATTCTTTACACCTGCCGCGTTTGTGACAAATGCAAAACCGGTCTGAAGATCGTGATAGCTGTCGAAACCAATCCCCACAAAATCCCCGTCACCGTTGTCCCTCCGGGAGATACGCCTGACAATGCTGTCAGGATTTGTGTCATAGGCTTTGAAGGCAACATATATATTGTTGTCATCATAAAGAATCATAAATTCAGTTCTCTGAGAGGATGGGGCTCCGTTATCTGGCTCAAACTGTGTAAAATCACCCTGCCATTCACCTGTCTTCCATTCTACATCATCGATTGATCCGTCAATAACAGGTGGTGAGGAGGTGAATCTTGCCTGGTAGGTTCTTCTTTGGACGGAGTCCTGGGTAGACGCTGCGGCTCCTGCAATGGTAAACAAGATAAGCACAGTCGCAATAAACGCAATTCTTTTCATGGCGGTAAGAGTAAAATATAATGATGCAAGTCCGCCTTAAAGACTGCCGGAATATGCATTATGCTGCATGAAAGATGATCAGAAAAATTCCCAGGTGTTGCCTGTGTGTTTCAGGAATGTGAAAAGCCCGTCACGTGGAATAATCAGCGATGCGGTGTTTGTGTTCGGGTGAAATGACAGCCGTTTGTGCTCCATGAGTGTTTTATCAATGAAGAGATGGACGTGGTGGGAGTGGTCATTTATAAGTCCGAAAGGAGAGACCGAGCCGGGCGTCAGTCCGAGATACTGCATTAGTCTCCTGTCTGAGGCAAACGAGAGCTTTCCCTGGCGAAGCTTCTGCTCAAGCTCCCTGATGTTCAGCTTTGATTCATAATAGAGTATCACCAGGTAGTGCCTGTCACCCTTGTGATTACGGAAAAAGATGTTCTTGCAATGACCGGAGTCTATGCCGGACCAGTATTTCATTGCTTCCTCAACTGTTGGTACCGGAGGATGCTCTATATATTCGAATGGTATTTGCAGGGAATCAAGCAGCCGGTACAGTTCTGCCGGTCCTCTCAGCTGGCTCATCTGGTCTCCGGGCAATACCTGAACTGAAGTTCTGCAAGCAACGCCAGGTCCTCGCCAGCCTCGCGAAGATCGGTATCTTCCTCGTCATAATGCCATTCGATATCCACGGGAATACCTTCGTTGCTCATTTCCTTCAGCTGGCCGAAGATGTCAAAGAGGAACTTTGCAGAGGACGAATTGAAATACTCAAGGTCAAGCTTCAGGAGGAGAGGATTACTGTCAGTGTAATTGTGCCCCCTTTTTATTTCCGTTACGAACTCTTCCATCCATTCAATAACCGGATAATAAAGGCCTCTTACATCTTCCGGCGCCGACTTCCCGGAAATGGTGAACCTGTTTTCAGCCGGAGCGAGGATAATTTCCGGTGTCAGCTCTGTGGCTTTGTGTATGAAACTTTTCATCTCTCCCCTTTTTTTACAAAAATTGCACTTTTTTTATAAAAGTCAAAAATAACTGTCACCTGTCAGATAAGGTCCTCAGCTTCATTGTTTGCCATGTATCCCTCATCTTCAGGAAGACCGGGCAGCTTTGAAGCTGCCACCGCCAGGGTGTCACAGCGTTCATTCTCAGGGTCATTGTTATGTCCTTTCACCCATATCAGGGTCACCCTGTGACGCCTGTAAACCTCCAGGAACCGGATCCACAGATCCTGGTTTTTCTTCCTGGCAAACCGTTTCATCTCCCAGCTGAAGAGCCAGCCGTTGTTGACCGCATTTACAAGGTACTGTGAATCTGTGTGCAGCCTGACACTCAGCCCGTCAAGTTTAAGCGCCTCCAGGCCGGTGATGGCAGCCAGCAGCTCCATCCGATTGTTGGTTGTGAGCCTGAAACCTCCGGAGAGCTCCTTGCGAAGAGGACCCGAAATAAGCACCACGCCGTAGCCTCCCGGACCAGGATTGCCGCTGCAGGCACCGTCAGTGTAAATTGTTACCTCTGACAGACTCATTGGGGGAGGGTAATACCTGTATTATTGATGAAGAGCCTTATTGCGATGGCTATAAGAATAATGCCGAAAAATTTCTTGAGTATGTGCAGCCCGGTTGGCCCCAGCAGACGCTCAATTCTCGTTGTGAGCCTGAGCACGACATATACAATTACCATGTTCAGCAACAGGGCAACGAGGATGTTTACAGTAGCATATTCCGCACGCAGTGACAGGATTGTTGTTATTGAACCGGCACCGGCAATCAGCGGAAATGCAATCGGAACAATGGTTCCCCCTCCGGGTGAGTCATGCTTGAAGAATTCAGCACCGAGAACCATCTCCATCCCGATAAGGAAAATAATGAAGGAGCCGGCTATGGCGAATGACCCGACATCAACGCCGAAGAGGCCGAGAAGCTTCTCCCCGAAAATAAGGAAAGCCAGGAAAATCAGGAATGATACCAGCGTGGCTTTCCAGGGATGGATGTTGCCCGTCTTGGATTTGATATCAAGGATGATGGGTATTGATCCGGTGATGTCAATGATTGCAAACAACACCATAAAACAGGCTAATATGTCAACAAAACTGAACTGCATTGCAAATTTTTGCAAAGGTAGGACTTTATTAGGCATCAGGCAAGAGGCAGTAGGCAGTAGCGTTGTCAATCACATGCAGTCGTTGGATTTGTACGTCATTAAACTATTTTATGAAATGTAAAAGAGGCTGTCTCATATAAGACAGCCCCACTTCACTATTGCCTATAGCCTAATGCCTCTTGCCTATTCTCTGATATCCATCTCATCGAGCAGATACCCTGCCCCTGAGTAGATGTCAATCACCCAGAGAACGTAACGGATGTCAACGTTGATGCACCTCTGAAAGTCAGGCTCGAATGCTATGTTTCCGGTCATGGCCTCCCAGTTGCCGTCAAAGGCAAGGCCGATAAGCTCGCCGTTGCCGTTTATGACAGGACTGCCTGAATTGCCCCCGGTGATGTCATTGTCGGTAATGAAGCATACCGGCATGTAGCCATCCGGGGATGCATAACGGCCATACTCCCTTTTGTTGTTAAGATCAATGAGCCGCTGCGGCAGGTCGAACTCATAATCGCCAGGCTTGTATTTCTGCACCACACCGTCGAGTGTCGTATACCAGTTGTAATGCACTGCATCATACGGGTAGTAGTCAAGCACCTTGCCATATGTGAGCCTCATGGTGGAGTTGGCATCCGGATACTCTGTTTTGTCAGGCTGGTATTCCATTACTCCGGCCATATAGAGACGCTGTCCTTTTGAGAGATCAGCATTGAATCCCTGGAGATCTTTCATCAATGATGAACTCATTTCGCTGATTGATCTGGCAACAACATATGCGGGATCCTTCTGAAGAACCTTCAGGCTGGGAGCTCCAAGGAAGGCTGCCAGTTTCTCCTGGGAGACAAATATTGACTTCGCGAAGATATTATCAACAAAGGTGTCAATGTTGCCCTTGAACTTCGTGTCGATCAGCTTGTAAAAAGATGGCCAGTACCTGGGATCGATATCCGTTCTGTAGAGCGTCATCATCGCCTTTGTAGTTTTCTGATCGGTAGGATAGTTATAATCACCGTAGAAATTCTCAGCATATTTCTTTAACCTTTCGATCATGCCGCTGATTCTTTCGGTCTCTTTTGTGGCAAGGGCCTCTTCGAGTATGGTCATCTGACCGGCAAAGCCTATCAGTTCCGTAGACAATGCTTCCCTGATATATTGTGAGACATTGTACTTTTCAGCCCTTCCCTTAACGGCGTTTTCAATCAGTGAAAGTGCATTGCCGTATCTGGCATTGCGTGCCTGGTCTGCCTTTACCCACTTCATATATTCAGCTTCGAAAGCTGCCTTCTTATCTGCGGTGCGCAGACGTGTGAGACCTGCGTTCTGGCCTATTGAGAACTTCCAGTAATTGGATGAACCGGCATATTTCGATGCGTATTGAATGTTCACCTTCGGGTCAGCCATCATATCCTTCATCCATATCTCCTGGCGTGTACCACGGATCTTGATCCTGTTGGCGTTGGTGATCTTCATCGCTTCGTCAACCTCGTATGATGTCATGTACCTGGTTGTTGTACCGGGGTAGCCCATCACCATTGCGAAATCATTCTTCTGCAGGTTCTTTATTGATACAGGCAGGTAGTGCTTCGGCTTGAGAGGAACATTGTCCTTCGAGTACTGAGCCGGTTTTCCGTCAGGGCTCATATAGACCCTGAAAACGCTGAAATCGCAGGTATGGCGCGGCCACATCCAGTTATCAGAGTCATGACCATATTTCCCGATTGAGTTGGGTGGTGTTCCAACGAGCCTTACGTCGGAGAATACTTCATAGATAAGCAGGAAATACTGGTTCCCACTGTAAAATGATGCGACGCGGGCGTTGTAGTGGGTTCCCTTTGTTGCCTCGGCGGTGATGGCGGCACTCTCAGCCTGGATGGCTTCGCGGCGTGCTGCTTCGGTCATGTCTGTGCTGGTCTTTCCAAGTACCCTTGAGGTGACATCTTCAATGCGCACCAGGAAGGTGACTGACAGTCCGGGATTGGGAAGTTCTTCTTCCTTTGACATAGCCCAGAAACCATTGTTGAGATAGTCATGTTCCACGGTGCTGTGGTTCTGGATCTGGCCGTAACCACAGTGGTGGTTGGTAAGAAGCAGGCCTTGAGGTGAGACGATCTCAGCGGTACAGCCGCCACCGAAGATGACAATAGCGTCTTTCAGGCTTGCCTGGTTGATGCTGTAGATGTCTTCTGCTGTCAGTTTGAGCCCCATCTCGGTCATGGTACCGATATTGAGCTTTTCAATGAGCGGCAGCAGCCACATGCCCTCATCAGCTCTGGCCTGTGAGGCTGAGAAGGTTAGAAGGATAACAATAATTGCCAGTATTTTTCTCATGATTTAAGGTGTTGTTGATTTAAGTAAGGAACCAAAGATATCAAAATACCCTCTCAGGATTGATGATTTTAACATTTTATAAGAAAGGAAGCACCCCCTGCTTGTCAACCAGGTTGAATGAAAGCCGGTGAATCGGGCTTGGGCCGTATTCAGCAATGGCTCTGCGATGTTCCGGGGTAGGATATCCTTTGTTCTGCCGCCACCTGTAGCATGGGTAGAGGGCGTCAAGTTCCTCCATCCGGTGATCACGTTCTGTTTTTGCCAGCACCGATGCAGCCGCGATGGAGAGGTATGTGGCGTCACCCCTGATAATTGTCTGATGGGGGATATCTCCATATGTATAGAACCTGTTACCGTCTATTAGCAGCAGCAGTGGCCTGGGTTCAAGTCCGTCGATAGCCCTGTGCATGGCGGTGATTGAGGCGCGGAGTATGTTCATCTCATCTATTTCGGTGTTTGAGCATGAGGCAATACACCAGGCGCTGGCAGATGACATGATTTCGGAGCGCAGCCGTTCGCGCTGGCGGGCGGTCAGTTTCTTGGAGTCATTGAGTTCCCTGTTTCTGTATCTTCTGGGGAGGATGACTGCTGCAGCGTACACGGGGCCTGCCAGGCATCCGCGTCCTGCCTCGTCGCACCCGGCCTCACGGATGCCGTCCTTATAGAATGGTTTAAGCATCAGACGTCTCCCCCGGTAGCTTTGATGACTGATTTCCACATTTCTTCCGCAGACTTTTCCCAGGTGTACCTGAGGGAGTTGTAATATCCCTCGTCAGCCAGGCGGCGGCGCAGCGCGCCGTCGGTGACGAGGCGTGCCATAGCCTCGGCTATGGCACCTGCGTCAGCGGGGCTGACGCAGAGCGCCGCGCCGCCGCTTACCTCGGGGAGTGATGAGTTGTCTGACAGAATGCACGGCGTAGCGCACCGCTGCGCCTCCACTACAGGTATGCCGAACCCCTCGAACCACGGCACAAAGGTCAGAGCATCGGCAGCTCCATAGAGCCTGCGCAGCACATCACGAGTGACCGACCCTGTGAAGAGTATATCATTACTGTACGCAGAATCCTCCAGGTGCCTGTCCATCTCCCTGGTAAGATATAGCCTTCGCCCTGCAAGAAGCAGTACATGATCACCGCTGCCCGATTGCCTGAAGAGCTCAAAAGCACGGATGACCGCCTCAACATTCTTCCTCGGAGAAAAATTGCTGACAAAGAGAAAATATGGCCTGCCACCTGTGTACCTGCGGCGTGTCTCCTCCACTTCGCCCGGCAATGGCGGCGAGAAGATCGCTGAAACGCCGTTGGGCACCACATCTATCTTGTCCGGCCTGATACCATAGGTCGAAGCAATGTCTCCTGCCGAGAAATGAGACACCGTCGCCACACGCGCTCCTTTCCCGGCGAAGAGCGGAAACCGCCGGCGGTAGTAACTGCACTCTCCGGAGGGGATATCATCGGGACGATGCTCATGGTTGAGGTCGTGGATGACGGGAATGCAAGGTATATCCGTTTTCAGCGGGATCATCCCGTCAGGGGCGATGAACAGAGCAGCCCCTGTGCGCTTCAGAACGGGCGGCAGCAGAAATTCATGCCACACATACCAGAGCAGCGGATGAACTGTACGCAACGGCAGGGTGAAATATTCAACATTGTTACCTTCAACAGGCAGTGGCTCCGGCCTTCTGTCACCAACCAGTACAAACCGGTGCTCAGGATGTTTACGGATCATTCCGCTGACAACCTCAAGGGTGAACCATCCGATGCCATCACGTGGCACAGCCCTGAGCGTACGCGCATTTATTGCAATGATCATTTCCGGTTGCTGGTACTGAAATACAAATGTGGCAATTAATTTATAAATTGGCATTGATTCTTTTATCCACGGCAGACTGAATTGAGGCGAAAGTTCCTTATTAATATCACCTTCCTCCTGACGGTGAGCATCCTGGTCAAAGCTTTCTGGGTACTTGGTATAGACCGTACCGTTCAGAACGTGGTTGGCGAGACCGCCTACGGAAGCTATTTTTCACTCTTCAGCTTCTCCGTTCTCTTTACCCTGCTGCTCGACATGGGGCTGTCGGGCTTCAACAACAGGGCAGTGGCAGCCGATCCCTCCCGGGTGAAGCTTTATTTCGGCAATGTATTGTTGCTCCGGCTCCTGCTTACAACGGCCTACTTTCTTGTGACTGTCAGTGTCGCTTTAGCCCTCGGCTACAGAGGATGGCAGATATCCATGCTCCTTGTTCTGATGCTGAACCAGGTGATGGCTTCAATGATCCTTTGGCTCCGGTCAAACATAAGCGGCATGCAGTATCTCTTCCTTGACAGTATTTTTTCTGTAGCTGACAGGCTTGTGATGATCATCATCTGCTCGGTGCTCCTGTGGGGTGGTATTACAACGGGAGGATTCAGGATCGAATGGTTTGTATGGGCGCAGACAGCTGCCTATTTTACAGTTATGTGCGCTGCATTCATAATAGTGGTGCGCAAGGGTCAGGTTTCAGGGGTGAAACCTGATATCACAGTGCTAAGGAGCATCATTGTGACCGGACTCCCCTATGCGGCTGTAGTTTTTGCAATGACAATTTACTGGCGGATCGACTCTGTGATGATTGAACGTCTGCTTCCTGAAGGGGCGACCCAGGCAGGAAACTATGCACAGGCATTCCGGCTGTTTGATGCTTTTGCAATGATCCCGGTCATGTTCGGAGGCATGCTACTTCCAATCATGACCAGGGGGTTGTCGTCCGGAAGTGATATCAGGCCGCTTGCGAGCATGGCCGGACGCCTGCTCATGGCGCCGCTGGGCGTCGGAGCGGTGACACTGGCCACTTTCCCGGGCGAAATACTCGATCTGCTCTATATCTCACCCACTGCCAGCGCTGTCTTAGCTTTCCGGATTCTGATGATCACCCTGGTTCCCGTTGGAGCGATCTACATATACAGTACGATGCTTACAGCTGCATGGAAACTGAGGCTTCTTGGATTAATCACTCTGTCGGGCATGCTCCTGAACGTGTCCCTCAACCTTGCGCTGATCCCGTGGCTTGGTATTGCAGGTGCTGCATACACCGCACTGGTTACACAAACACTGGTGGCAGCAGCATGCATGGCAGCAGTGAGGAAGACCATAACCGGTATTACCGGTGCAGGCCGGGTTACTTTCTTCCTTCTGATGCTTACCCTTACTTTCGCTACCGGCTGGTTGTTGCGGAGGACAGGACTCTCATGGATGGCGGCTGGTGGTCTCCAACTGGCAGCAGGTGCCGTCCTGGCCCTTCTCTTAAGGTTCGCCGAACCTCTCAAAAGCCTCAAACTGCTGACCGACAGGGCCGGTTCTGCATAAAAAGTGTTATTTTTGTCAGTAATTGTATACTTGTGTTTGATATGAAGGGGTTGTTAGCGTGTACGGCATTGGCTCTTATGTCTGCATCGGTACTTTCACAGGAGCTGTCTCACAGGGTGATCGTGTCGGGTGCAGGAGTAGATTACATAGCTAACGGCCATATTTATTACCAGCATACTATCGGGGAGGTTATGGTTGAGCTGGTCGGGGAGGAGGACACAGTTCTGACACAGGGATTCCAGCAACCCAGCATCATTCAGAAACCAGGAGTACCGGAGGATAGCGGGGTTAAGTTTTATCCCAATCCTGTCTCCAAGGAGAATGACCTGAGGAATAAACTTATCCTGGAACTGTTTGCCGGTGCTGCGCTCCCATGGACTTATGAAATTGTTATTGTCAATCTCACCGGATCCATCGTATACGCCGAAGTGCTTAATATTTCTGTCGATGCCTGGAGTACGTACTCATCAGGCAGTTTTTTCTACAAGACTATGGTAGATATGGAAGGATGGTCCAGGGGTGTTTATCTGGTCAGGGTTGTGCGGTCTGATGGTCAAGCCGCTGAGGCGAAGATACTCAAGATTTAAAACGATGATGATGAAGAAAGGTATAGGTTTATTATTACTGATGGGACTCTTTCTTGCAGGAAGCGAGTGTCGCGTCAGGGGACAGGGAACAGGAACAGTTCCTCCGGGGATACATTATCAGGCTGTGGCCCGTGATGCAAGCGGGGAGATCAAAAATGAATCCATTGATGTGAAATTCTCCATCCTTGCAGGTGAAACCTCGGTTTACGAGGAGCTTCACCATACTACTACATCACAATACGGTGTATTCTCTCTTATCATAGGTAAGGGAGAGGCGCTCAATGGCACTTTTCATGCCATCGACTGGTCAACAGGAAACCATTCACTTCAGGTAGACATAGACCTTGGCAACGGATGGAAAAGAATGGGCACAATCTCTTTTATGTCAGTGCCTTATGCATTATATGCAGGGAAGACTCTTCTGCAGGAACTGACGGTTAACAATAACCAACTATCCATTTCCGGGATCAACAAATCCATCACCATTGACACCGATCCGGAAAATGAACTTCAGGACCTGGGTTACAATCCTGCAACCAGGACTATTACCATCACCGGAGGCAGTTCAGCAACTCTCGAGCCGATGGTTGCCTTCAGGGCAAGCCTTGGTGATGGAACCACAATACCCCTCCCTGCCAAAGGAGAGGTGCAGGTAAAGTTTGATAATGCCACTACAGGGTCAAATTTTAATATCGGCGGAGCTTACAACCCGACTACCGGCGAATTCAGAACACCGTTTGAGGGGATTTACACTTTTAATGTAGCCATGGATATTCCCAGTGGTATACGGGTCATCCTGAAAATTGTGGATGATCGCGAAGAGGTGATCATTAATTCAGCAACCGCTGGTATTTCATCGGGCAGCATTACCATGAGATTGACACCTTCTCATACCATCACAGTGTTGGTACGGAACACCACTGATTATCTAACAGGACTAGAAAAGGGTTATTTCTCCGGATTCAGAGTAGATTGAAAAATGGCTTTAATCTGCTCCGGTGTAACCGGAGAGCCATTTATTCGAAATAGGTATAAACCCGCTCGGATATTACAGTAAATCCTTTGTCATCCCTGATTGTGGCCTTTATCCAGTTGCCCCTCTGATCATACTCGTAGGTTGAGTATGTCTTTCCTATAACATTCTTATCCTTGTCAGAAGAGGTATACTCCGATTGAAATCCTTTGTCATTATAGTTAAGAACCTGACTTGACCCCAGGGTGCCGTCTTTCCTGTAAAAGTCAAAATGCGTTAGAAGTCCCTGATCATTGAATACAAAGAGGTATCTTCCTCCAGCCTCACCCCTTTGATTAAAAAACTGCACTTTCAAAGAATCACTCAGGTAACTCCCTTCAAACTCTATTCTCTGAGCAAGTGTATCAGCCGGTTCGTTATATCCTTCATAGAGAACGGGATTGCCCTCCCCGTCACAGGTGATCACCTGCCTGAACCTGACCGTGTCATCCGAGATGTACTCGGATCTTGCATAAAGGTTATTGACTTTGTACAGACGCCAAACACCTATAACCTTGTCATTCTCATCAAAAGTAGTACTGGAGACAAGGTCACCGTCAGCATCAAAAACAGCCTTGTATTCATAGGTATAACCTATACTGTCCAGTTCCTTTTTGGTGATCCGTGCTCCTTTGATATATGTATCGCCCTCAGGAATTGCCCAATAACCTTTTTCGGTAACCGATTCAATCTTGCCATTCAGCTTTTCCATGTAACCCTGGTAGGGTGTGTAGATTCCAAGCCTGGTGAATTCAGCAGACTTTTTCTCCTTGCATGCAACCGCAGCAAGGATCATCAATGCCAGTAAGAAGATCAGTTTTTTCATAAGTTCAGATTTTATTGAGGTTTATTAACTCAGGTCCTGGAGTCAACTGATTGATCTTCATTGGAGAAATATGATGCAATTTACGCCCGGATACACCCCTTTGTCAAGGATTCCGGGGATTATTTGCGGTCCTACAATGCTTAAACCACTACGCGGTATTTAAAGGTTTTTCATTGCTGTGTATACACTGCTGTTACTTCTGCGGGATACTGCCTCATACCTATTTTGACTATCTTTGCGCAAACTTTCACAGTACATGATAAACAATGACCAGATACAGGACCTCGTTGAACGCCGGGATGCGTTAAGGAGGTATCTTTGACGTCGATGCCAGACTGAAAGAAATCAAAGAGAAGGAAGAAATTGCACACTCGGCCGGATTCTGGAATGACCCGAAAAAGGCGGAGGAACTCATGAAGGAGATCTCCGGCATCAAGAGCTGGACCACAGCATTCTCAACAGTCGATACCGCCGTGGAAGACATGCTTGTCCTATACGACTTTTTCAAGGAGGGTGAGGTGACAGATGAAGAGATGGCCTCTCAGTATGACAAGACCCTCACAGCCGTGGAGAAGCTTGAGCTCCGCAACATGCTCCGCCGCGAGGAGGATCGCCTTGGCGCTGTCCTGAAGATCAACGCAGGCGCCGGTGGCACAGAGAGCAATGACTGGGCACAGATGCTCATGAGAATGTACCTCATGTGGGGAGAGAAAAGCGGGTACAAGATCACAGAGGCATACTACCAGGCCGGCGATGAGGCAGGCATTAAGACCGTTACCCTGGAGTTTGAGGGCGAAAATGCCTACGGTTACCTCAAGAGCGAGAACGGAGTGCACAGACTGGTCCGCATATCACCCTTCAACGCACAGGGTAAACGACAAACGACATTTGCATCGGTCTTCGTGGCTCCGCTTGTGGATGATGACATCGTTGTCGAGATAAATCCGGCCGACATTACCTGGGAGACTTTCCGCTCATCCGGCGCCGGCGGACAGAACGTCAACAAGGTTGAGACAGCCGTCCGCCTGAGACATGCCCCTACCGGCCTCGTCATCGAGAACCAGGAGTCGCGCTCCCAGGGACAGAACAAGGAGAACGCACTCCGCCTCCTCAGGTCTCACCTCTACGAGATGGAACTGCGCAAGAGGATGGATGAACAGGCAAAGATCGAGGGCGCTAAGAAAAAGATCGAATGGGGTTCACAGATCAGATCGTACACCCTGCACCCATACAAGCTGGTAAAGGACCTGCGCACCGGTTACGAGGCAGGCAATGCCCAGGCTGTCCTCGACGGGGAGATTGATGAGTTCATCAAGGCGTACCTGATGGAATTTGGCGGAAAAGAGTGAACTGTCATGATAAAAAGCATGGTTTAACAACCTTACCACGCATTAATTTACAACCCTCAGCAACATAAATCCTGATGGATAAAAAAAAGAAGCTATTTGAACAATTTCCACCTGTCTCCACAACGGAGTGGATGGAGAAGATCACTGCTGATCTGAAGGGGGCGGACTTTAACAGGAAACTTGTATGGAAAACACGTGACAATCTTTCTGTCATGCCCTTCTACAGGCAGGAGGATCTTGACAAGCTGCCACACAGCCACCTGCTTCCGGGTGATTTTCCCTTTGTAAGGGGAGTGGAGATAAAGGGTAACCACTGGCTCATCCGCCAGGATATCACGGTGACCGACTATAAGGCAGCTAACGCCAAGGCCCTTGACATACTGATGAGAGGCATCACCTCACTTGGCTTTGTCGTCGCTGATCCGCAGTCGGCATCTCCTGAAACGGTTGCACAGCTCCTGAAAGATATTCATCCTGAAAGTATAGAGATAAACTTTTCAATCGCCGGCAGGGCGAAGGAGCTCGTTGCCGCACTGAAGGGATACCTCCGCTCATCAGGCACTGACCTGGATCAGGTGAACATAACCGTTTCGGCTGATCCGCTTGGCAGGCTGGCCGCCAATGGCAGACTGTGCATCCCGGTTGATCAGGGCCTCGATTACCTGGCAGGTCTCGTCAGCGATGCGGCAGAGACACCGGGCATAAGGTGCGTGGAGCCCTCAGGCACGCTCTTCAGCAACGCCGGCGTCGGCCCTGTGGCCGAACTGGCGTATACCCTGTCACTTGGCAATGAATACATGGCCGCACTGACCACAAGGGGGATTGACCCGGACATCGCAGCCGGCTCCTTCCGGTTCACATTCGGCATCGGTCCCGACTTCTTCCCTGAGACAGCCAAACTGCGTGCAGCCAGGATGCTCTGGGCAGAGATAGTCAGTGCCTATGGCACGAAGCAACCCGGGTCAGCCCTGATGCACATTCACTCGGTCACAGGCAGGTGGAACAAGACTCTTTTTGACCCGTACGTCAACATGCTCAGAACCCAGACAGAAGCAATGTCCGCTGTTCTCGGAGGAGCTGAGTCAATAACCGTGGAGCCATTTGATGCCGTATTCCGCAGTGCAGGTGATTTCTCCGAGAGGATCGCCCGCAACCAGCAGCTGCTGCTGATGGAAGAGGCTCATCTCGGAAAGGTTGCTGACCCGGGAGCCGGATCATACTATATAGAAGAACTGACATCCATGATAGCCCGTCAGGCCTGGAAACTCTTCCTTGAGCTTGAAAACGAAGGAGGATTCCTTGCAGCACTTCGTAAAGGAATGATACAACAGCGTATCAGTGAGACTGCTGCATCGCGCAAGGCTGACATGGCAAAGAGAAAGGAAGTACTCCTGGGTACGAACCAGTATCCTGACTTCAGGGAGAAGAGGTCACCGGAGCATGATCCCGGAAAGCTCTTTACTGAATACACCCCTTCTGCGGAGGAGGAGGTAAAGCCGATAATTCCTGCCCGCGGTGCAGATGAGTTCGAGAAACTGAGACTGGCTACCGGGAAGTCAGGCCGCAGGCCGCTTGTTTTCATGCTCACCATCGGTGATCTCGCCATGCGCAGGGCAAGAGCACAGTTCTCATCCAACTTCTTCGCGGTGGCAGGTTATGAGGTCAGGGACAATAACGGCTTCGCAAGCGTCGCCGAAGGCATAAATGCCGCCATTGAGGCCAGGGCAGACATAATAGTTATCTGCAGCTCTGACGAGGAGTACGCCACACTGGCAAATGAGGCTTTCAGGGAAACCGGTGGCAGGGCCCTCTTCGTGGTGGCTGGAAATCCGCCATGCATGGAGGAACTTAAGACCGGAGGAATGGAACACTTCATAAGCATCAAATCAAATGTGCTTGAGACACTGCAAATGTTCAACAGGATACTCGGAATAAACTGACGGCAGATGAGCAAAAGACCAAAATTTACGGATATCGATCCCCTGAAGGTGACAGTGCCTTCTAGAGATAAACATAAGTGGGAGAAAGAGAACGGCATCAGCCCGAGGTGGGAGACACCTGAAAGAATACACCTCAAGAGCGTTTATTCCCGTGAAGACCTCCATGGCATGGAGCACCTGCAGTATGCGGCCGGTGTACCACCCTACCTCAGGGGGCCCTATTCAGCAATGTATACTATGAAACCGTGGACCGTAAGGCAGTATGCCGGATTCTCCACGGCAGAAGAGTCGAACGCCTTCTATCGCAGGAACCTTGCTGCAGGACAGAAGGGTCTTTCTGTTGCCTTTGACCTGGCAACTCACCGCGGGTATGATTCTGATCATGAGCGCGTTGTTGGTGATGTAGGCAAAGCCGGTGTGGCAGTTGACTCGGTACAGGATATGAAGATTCTGTTTGACCAGATCCCCCTCAGGGAGATGTCGGTATCGATGACAATGAACGGCGCAGTGTTGCCTGTTATGGCATTCTACATTGTGGCAGGGCTGGAGCAGGGAGCGAAGCTGAGCGAGCTGCAGGGCACTATCCAGAATGATATCCTGAAGGAGTTCATGGTGCGCAACACCTACATCTATCCGCCTGCATTCTCGATGCGGATAATTGCTGACATCTTCAGGTATACATCGGAGAAGATGCCGAGGTTCAACAGCATCTCAATCTCGGGGTATCACATGCAGGAGGCAGGCGCCACAGCTGACATCGAACTGGCCTATACCCTTGCTGACGGCCTTGAGTACCTTCGTACAGGGGTAAATGCCGGTATGAACATAGACGACTTCGCGCCGCGACTCTCATTCTTCTGGGCCAGCGGAATGAACTTCTTCATGGAGATAGCCAAGATGAGGGCGGCAAGAATGCTCTGGGCGAAGATCGTAAGCCAGTTCAACCCGAAGAACCCGAAGTCACTTGCACTCCGGACCCACACCCAGACATCGGGATGGAGCCTTACAGAGCAAGATCCGTTCAACAACGTCGGACGTACCTGTATCGAAGCCATGGCTGCTGCGCTGGGCCATACACAGAGCCTGCACACCAATGCTCTTGACGAAGCCATTGCACTGCCTACTGATTTCTCTGCAAGGATTGCGCGAAACACCCAGATATTCATACAGGAAGAGACCAGCATCTGCAAATCGGTTGACCCGTGGGCCGGTTCATATTATGTTGAAACACTTACCCATGAAATAGCCCACCGGGCATGGGAACTGATAGAGGAGGTTGAAAGTCTCGGTGGTATGGCGAAGGCCATTGAGTCAGGCATTCCCAAGATGAGAATCGAGGAGGCTGCCGCCAGGGCACAGGCAAGGATAGACTCCGGAGCGCAGACCATCGTCGGTCTGAACAGGTACAGGCTTGAGAAGGAAGACCCGCTCGAGATCCTCGAGGTTGATAACAGCGCAGTCCGTGACGCCCAGTTAAAGAGACTTGCCGAAGTGAAGGCCGGACGTAACCAGGAGGAGTGCCGCAAGGCGCTCGAAGCCATCACCCATGCGGCAGAAACCGGTGAGGGCAATCTGCTCGAACTGGCTGTTGATGCCGCATCAAAGAGAGCAACTCTAGGTGAGATATCATACGCATGTGAAAAAGTAGCAGGGAGGTACAAAGCAGTGATAAGAACTATTTCAGGAGTATATTCATCAGAGTACAAATCAGATTCTGATTTCGAAGAGGCAAGGGCAATGGCAGCTGAGTTTGCCTCCCTGGCAGGAAGACAACCCCGCATAATGATAGCCAAGATGGGGCAGGACGGTCATGACCGCGGCGCCAAGGTGATATCGACGGGATATGCCGATATAGGATTCGACGTCGACATCGGACCACTCTTCCAGACTCCGTCCGAAGCAGCCAGGCAGGCTGTGGAGAATGATGTTCACCTGCTCGGGGTTTCAAGCCTTGCCGCAGGACACAAGACTCTTATACCGCAGGTCATCAGTGAGCTTAAGAAACTGGGCCGGGAGGATATACTTGTGATTGCCGGCGGCGTCATTCCGCCGCAGGACTACCAGTTCCTTTATGATGCCGGAGTTGCAGCCATATTTGGTCCCGGGACATCAGTTGCAAAAACAGCAAAACAGATATTATCTTTGCTGTTGCATACCGTATGAGAACGATTCTTGTCATACTGTTCGTTGCAGCCCTTGGCCTCATTGCCGGCTGCAGTGCGAGCCGGAAGAACAGGGTAGTACCGGACGACCCGTCTCCCGCGGCACCTGCAGGACAGCAATCGCCTGACGCACAGGTCCCGGAGATTGCCCCCCTCGGCAATGCCGCTCTTGCCGGTAAACCGGAAGGGGAAGAAGAGGCTGCACATGTATGGGATTTCCGCGATGCCACCACATGGCTGCTGGGAGAACTCACACCGGCCATGCTGAACAACCCTCCGCATTCAGAATGGTATCACAAGGGCTACGCAGATTACCAGCCTGACCAGGGAGTGATGGCGGAACTCATGGAACTCGGAAAGGATGACCTGACAATAACAATCGTGCTAGGTACCTGGTGCCCCGACAGCAGGAGAGAGGTGCCCCGATTTATCAAAGTGACCGACCTGTGGGGATTCCCGCATGACAGAATCAAATTCATCGGGGTTGACATCAACAAGGTCGCACCTCTTGAAGATTACCCTCAGCTGGCAATTGAGAGGGTCCCGACATTTATTTTTTATAAAAATAATATAGAAAAGGGACGCATCATTGAAGTTCCTGTGACGTCTTTAGAACAGGATACAAGAAATATCCTCATAAGGTAATTAGGAACAATTAATACTTGAACCAATGGAAGAAGAAAAATCCTCCAAGCAGTCAGGAGTGGGTGTAGGTGCCCTTGTGACCGCCATAATAGCTTTCCTGCTGGCAGTTATTCCATGCATAGGCCTGGTTGCAATAATCCCGGCAGTGATCGCCATTGTCCTTGGCATAATAGGGCTTTCCAGGCCCCAGGGAAACCAGGGGATGCTCGTCGGCGGGCTTGTTGTCGGCATTATCGCCCTTATGATCTCAGTTTCGCAGAGTTTTGTCCTCGGCAAGATTGCAAATAAGTCAGGCGGCTGGGCTACCGATATTGAGAAGGTGATCAAGGATGTTACCGATGACCTCGAGAAGGAGTTCGGTGACAACGAGGTGACAATTAAGATTAACAGCAATGATGATTCTGTCGAGATCAAAGCTTCCACAAAAAGAACTGACCTCGAGGACAGGCTGCAGGAACTTGAGGGAACCACTGACACCCTGAAGTCGAAGACGGACACAACAAAGGGACAGTGGTAAGGCTGAACCCGTCTGACAAGCCGTATTTCATTTTAAATCTTATACTTGCCGGAGTAATCCTGTTAATCATGGGTTACTCCCTTTTTTATTCCCCTGATGAGAATGAGTACCCCGTATCATGTATTCATGAGAAACTGACCGGTGAACCATGTCCGTCATGCGGGTTGTCCCATGCTTTTTCACTTATTGTCAGGGGCAGGGTGGACGAAGCGATGGTGTGGAACAGCCAGTCACTCAGGGTATTCATCTTCTTTGCATTGCAACTGGTGATGCGCCTCGGTCTTGCACTTACGGCCCTCAGGGCGAAGGTGAACTTTAGGACGGTTGGCATCACTGATGCTGCCGTCTCGGGTGTGATGGCGCTGACTGCTTTTTATCCGTTCTTCAGGGTATTGTGGATCAGCCTTTTCTGAGCCTGATGGATCTGCAGCCAGGCAAAGAAAGGACTTCAGTCAGTCAGCAGCGAGTTGATGGCGTCATATACAAGATGGCTCTCAAATCCCTTTCCCAGTGCATGCCTGAGAAGCTTTCCCCTGAGGTCAAGCCTGTTCTTTGCCTTTATTTTCCTCCGCTGGTCGCCCAGGATCTTTTGCAGCAGTTCCAGGTATTCATCTTCACCGATGGCTTCCATACCTGATGCTATGGCTTCCGGTTCGACCTTCTTCTGTTTCAGTGCCATGCTGATCTTTACCCGCCCCCACTGGCTGTGCCTGAAATGGTCAAGCACAAATGCCCTGCTGTAACGGTATTCGTCAATGAACTTTTCCTTTATCAGCCTGTCGATTATCCAGGTTCGCGTCTCAGATCCATCCGCACCCCAGCGGTCAAGCAGCGCCGAGATGTCACTGATGCAGTACTCCCTTTCCGAGCAGGCTCTCATTGCCCTCTGCAGCAGTTCCTCCCTCTGTTTCTTTTCAGCCATTTTTCTCAGCTTTGATAAATCTCTCTTTGCCCCTGATATCCCTTATGACCCGGACCTTTCTGTAGCTACCCGGGGATAGCAGGGCAGCCGTCTCTTCTGCAAAGTTCTCATTCACCTCAAGCCACAGGGTGCCTCCGGGCAGGAGGCGTGTTTCAGCCACGGCTGCTATGGCCCGGTAGTAGAGCAACGGGTTGTCATCAGGCACAAACAGGGCCTCATGGGGCTCATGATCAAGCACGTTGCCGTGCATAGCCTCCTTCTCATGCATGGTGACATAGGGAGGATTGCTGACCATGATATTGCTCAGGGGCACCAGCGAAGGGTCATCGTTCAGGATATCAGCCCTGATCAGATTCACGGCCGCACCGTTGATGCAGATGTTTCGTCGTGCCATCTCCAGTGCCGTACCTGACAGGTCCGTTGCTGTAACAGCAGCACTGGGAAATGCCAGGGCAATGGCAATCGCGATGCACCCTGATCCTGTGCACAGGTCAGTGACGGTTCCGGTGAAGCCGTTGTTTTCACTGGTGATCATGATGGTCATCTCCTCGGTTTCGGGCCTTGGTATCAGAACACCCGGCGCCACCTCAATCCGGTGTCCGCAGAACCCGGTATAGCCAAGGATATACTGCAGCGGTTCGCCGGCTACGGCGCGGGCAACGGCATTCTCTATTCGTGCGGCGGCATCAGCCCCGGGAACACGCTCCCCGAAAGCCATCTGTGCTGCCCTGCCCATCCCGGTATACTCACTTATGATGGCTGACGCCAGCGCCGCAGCCTCCTCTGCAGGCCATCCCTCCTTAAGCAAATCAAGGGAGCAACGGCGGATCTCGCTTATTGTTTGTACCTTTCCGGCCATGATTCAAAGATAGGAAATTGAGTTCATGACCCGACCTGATGACCTTATATGGATGAGACGTGCTCTGCAGCTCGCAGCAATGGCTGAGGGATGCACCTCACCCAACCCTTTGGTGGGAGCGGTGGTGGTGCATAACGGTGTGATAATTGGTGAGGGATATCATCTTAAAGCAGGTACTCCACATGCCGAGGTACATGCCATCAATGCAGTCAGCGACCGCAGCCTGCTGCCCACATCAACCATATATGTCAGCCTTGAGCCATGCTCTCACCAGGGACGTACTCCGCCATGCGCTGACCTGATCATCAGCAGCGGCATTCGCCGGGTGGTCATCGGCACCCCTGACACCAACCCGCAGGTGGCAGGCATGGGTATTGCCCGCCTCAGACAGGCAGGAGTGGAGGTGATAACCGGAGTGGCGGAGGAGGAATGCCGCAGTCTCAACAGACGCTTCTTTACATGGCATGAGAAAAAGAGACCTTATGTGATTCTCAAGTGGGCCCGCAGTGCAGACGGGTTCATTGATCTGCGCAGGAAAAGCTCTGATGCCATCGGGCCAAACTGGATCACCGGAATGGCTGAGCGCGTTCTCGTTCACCGATGGCGCGCCGGTGAAGACGCTATTCTCGCCGGCGGAGGAACCATCCGCGCTGACAATCCGTCGCTCACCGTCAGGTATTGGAGCGGCAGAAACCCGGTACGTATTATTGTCAGCCGGAGCGGCAACCTTGATCCTGCCTCGTCGGTCTTCGACGGGTCAGTAGAAACCGTCCTCTATACCTGCAACGGGCAGGCACAATTCCACGGCACACGAACCGTAATACTGCCAGGCGCTGAACCGTTCGTCAGCGAGGTGTTGGCAAGCCTCCGGCAGGCCGGCATTCAGTCGCTCTTTGTTGAGGGCGGCGCCTTTATCATCGGCAGTTTCCTTGAGTCGGGGCAGTGGGATGAAGCACGGCGCTTCACCGGCAACACAAGCTTCGGCGACGGGGTGCCTGATCCGTTCCCCGGATTCACCCCTGATAAAACAGTATTTTTTGACAAAAGTATTCTGGAATTTGCGTATCATTTTTGATCAAATTCCGTATAACTAATGTTAATAACTGCTTTTACTTGTTAGTAAATAATTATTCGTATTTTTGAGACCCCAACCGGGAAAGGACCTAAAGTCATGAAGCGAGGATTCAGTGTTCTTGTATTATTACTTGTTGTCACCTGCCTTAATTTAGCAGGACAGACAGCCCGCAAGTACATAAAGGCCGGTGAGGAGTTCACCAGGAATGGCATGCTTGAGGATGCTATTGAGCAATACTCGAAGGCTATCGATGAGGACCCTTCCTCCGCTGACGGTTATGTCAGGCGGGCCAGGGTTCATGAAATGACCGGCAGTTACGGGCTTGCCTGCGATGACTACCGCAGGGCGAACAACTTCCTCCCGGATGATGCCGGCATACTCTACAGTCTGGGGCGGATGTGCAACCTGCTGGGCGCGTCGGCAAAGGCAACCCCTGAAGAAAAAAGCAAATGCTATTCTGATGCTGTCTCTTATCTGCAGATGGCCATAAGGAAGGAGTTCCGCAACGGGAAACTTTATACCGAAAAGGTGGTTTCACTGATTGGAATGGAACTCTGGGACAGGGCCCTGGGTGCATCTGACACTGCAATCCAGATGCGCGATGATGCGGTCAACTATTACCACCAGGGGATCATCTACCAGAAAAAAGGTGATGACAACACTGCCAGGCGGCAGCTGGAAAAGGCGGTGACCAGGGACAAATCATTCGCAGCTGCACGCCTTGAACTCGCCAGGGTGCTGATCCGCCAGGGAGATGTCAACAGCGCACTCGGCCAGTGTAACATGGTGATTCAGCAGGATCAGAAAAATGTGGAGGCATACCTTACCCGTGCCATGGTATATGAGGCAAAGCTTGACTATCCATCTGCAATTAATGACGTCTCCACAGCCATACTTCTTGAACCGGCCTCACAGCAGCACTATGTCACCCGCGGTACCTGCTACCAGAAGTTCAACCAGCATCTGGCTGCCGTAAGCGACTTCACAAGAGCCCTTACAATCGACCAGTTCACCCCGGAGATTTACCTTATGCGCGCCCGTTCCTACGAGGAGATGCATGACTTTGAAAAGGCTGCTGACGATTACACCAGGGTGGTGGCGATGAACGAGAACAGCTCCTCGGCCAAGAAGATGCTTACCGAGGCTAACGACAGGCTCTACGCCATCAACCGTGAAAACGACAGCCCGGATATATGGCTCGAGACCCCGACTATCACTTCCAAAAGCGAGATCGAGATAGGACTTGACAAGAAAAGCATAATGGTGACCGGAAAGGTGACTGACAAAAGCCTCCTTGCCGAGCTCTCAATAAATAACATCCCAGTGAGGTATGAGGGCAGGGGAACAGTTCCCTTTGCCGCGGAGGTGGAGATCCCTTCTGACGAAACCCTTCGCATCGTTGCCCGTGACGTCTATGACAACGAGAAGGTCCTTACATTCCGTATCAGGCGCACCGAGGTAGATCCTCCTGAGATCCAGATCCTTGCTCCCTACATCCTTGGAGGAAATGTGCTTGTGATTGACAGCATCGCATCGACAATTGACATCGAGGGCAGGGTGAAGGACCAGAACCTGATTAAGTCAGTGAAGATCGAAAACATAAGTGCCCAGTTCTCGCAGGATAACCTTAATCCGTCATTCATTGCCAAGGGTATTGATGTCAGGAACAATGACAAGGTTACCATACTTGTAGAGGACGTCTACGGCAACCGTACCATCATGGACTATTCGCTTGACCGTAACGGTACAACAATTTCAGCATCAAACCCCATGGGAAACACCCTGGTGGTCTTTATAGAAAATAGTGATTATCAGAACTTTGCCGCACTGCAAGGGCCGCCCAAGGACGCCAGTCTCATTACCGGTGTGCTCGAGGATGATTACCAGGTGCTGCCCGTAAAACTCATTCGCAACCAGACTAAACAGGAGATGGAAAAATTCTTTTCCATAGACCTGCGTGACGAGGTCAGGGCAAAACAGATCAAGTCGCTTGTCATCTGGTTCGCCGGTCATGGCAAGTTCATCAATGACGTGGGCTACTGGATCCCCGTTGACGCCCGCCGCGATGAGGAGTTTACCTACTTCAGCCTCAATACTCTGAGGGCGTCAATGGAGACATATATGAACTATCTGACGCATGTGCTGGTGATCACTGATGCATGTGAGTCGGGGCCCAGCTTCTACCAGGCCATGAGGTCAGATCCCAGGCCACGCAACTGTGCCGACTGGAGGGCCACACAGTTCAAGTCAAGCCAGATCTTTTCATCTGCGGGCTATGAGCTTGCGGTTGACGACTCACAGTTCACCCGCACCTTTGCCAGCACCCTGCGCGGCAATCCGAAAACATGTATCTCCATAGACGAGATTGTACTCCACGTTACCAAAGCCGTTACCGGGAATAACCAGCAGAAGCCCAGATTCGGCAAGATTACAGGCCTGAAGGATGAAGACGGGACATTCTTCTTTGTAAAGAAATAACCTGATGCGAGGGCGAGGCAGTAACTCCGGCAAATACTCAATAACTGTCCTGGCATTACTGCTTTTGTCTCATATTTTACTTCCTCCGCCGTTAAACAGCCAGACCTACTATTTTGAACAGTACGGCTCAAAGGAAGGGCTGAGCGCCTCGAAGGTTTATACAGTCATACAGGATGCAAACGAATTCATATGGCTTGGCACCGGCAGCGGTGTCACACGCTTTGACGGCCTGCGCTTCGAGAACTTCTCCACTTCTGACAGCCTGGCTCCCGGTGGCGTAAAAAGCATCTGCGAGGACAGCCGCGGAAGACTATGGCTGGGACATATCGGCGGGGGTGTTTCAATTATCGGGGACAACATAATCAGAAGAGCATCTTTTTCCCCATCTATATTCATCGGAGTCGATTCTGCCCGTATCAGTGACCCACTGAGACCCGTCACCAGCCTGACGGGAGATGTTACAGGCATTACTGAATACGACGGCTCCATCTGGGTCTCAACCTCTCTCGGCGGAGCGCTGAGACTTGACATGCCGGAACATGGGGTGACACTGATGACCGGCCAGCAATATGCAGGCCGCCAGGGACTCAGCAATGACGTCTTCGGACTTTATGCCGACCATCGCGAAAACCTGTACTCCATCACTGACATGGGCATCAGGAAGTATGACCATGCAAGTGACAGGTTTGTTCCTTTCAATCCGGAAGGGCTGACACGCTACTTCCTGACTACAACCATCTTCGAGGACTCACGGGGAAATATGTGGTTCGGAACCTTCAACGGCGGGCTCTACCGTCAGGATGGCGAGACGGGAGAGATGGGCTTCTTTGATACGCGCAGCGGCCTCTGGGGCAATTTTGTCTCTTACATCCTCGAAGACTACCGGGGTAATATCTGGGTGGCATCAATGGAAGACTGGGAAAGCAGGGGAGGAATAACAGTCTTTTCCCCGGAGGGGACAGTCGTCTACAACAGTAGCAACGGCCTGCCCGCTCAGCACATCCTCTGCATGATTGAGGATAAGGAAAAAAATATACTGATAGCTGACCGTGATGCAGGGCTCTTCATCTATAAGGGTGACCACTTTGCCTCGTTCATGGCACCGCAGTTCATGCCCTCAAACGATGTTTTCTCCCTGGCCCAGGATCACACGGGCAGGTACTGGTTCGGCACCAGCAGGGGCCTCTCACTGTACAACCCCGCCCTTAAAGAGGAGGACCGTATCAAGCTCAGCGGATTCCCCCCATCGCTTGAGGGAACACAGATAAGCATTATCAGTCCTGACAATGAGGGAAATGTATGGATAGCCACCGCAGGCGACGAGGTGTACCGCTATGATATTGACGAAAGGAATTTCCGGTATGACCTTGACCTCAACGCCAGCCTCCGCTCTCTGAGGATCGCCGCCATGACCACTGACCTGAGGGATAACCTCTGGATTGGCACTGACAGGGCCCTCATAATGTGGGATGCCAGGCGCAAGCAGAGTACAACCTATACGCAGATCAACGGCCTGACGGGAAACAACATAACCTCTCTCTTCTGCGACAGCCGCGGCTCTCTGTGGATAGGCACCGAGGAGCGTAACGGCCTCACCAGGTTCACCCCGGGGAGCAATACATTCACCCCTGTGACCTTCAGGTCTGATGTACATCCGACAGCCATCACTGAAACCCCTGACGGAATGATCTGGGTGGGTACTATTGACGGACTCTATGGTCTGAGGAATGACACGGTGAAAAAGAAACTCACGGAGGCTGAAGGCCTGCTGATGAATTCAATCAACCTTCTTCAGCCTGACAGGTCCGGTAACCTGTTCATAGGAACCAACCTGGGGCTGAACAGGTATGACAGCAACACAGGCAGGATCTCTTCATTTACGGAAAAGAGCGGCTTTACCGGTATTGAGACCAGGCCCAATGCCTCGTTTGCAGATGATATGGGCGACCTCTGGTTCGGAACATCAAACGGGGCAATGAGACTCTCTCCCTCCATGATACCCCCGGTGGTTACCGAGCCTGAAACGCATATCTGGAGAACGCTTGTCAACTACGAGGTATTCCCGATGCATGACGGTATAAGGCTCATGCATACACAAAACAGAATTATCTTTGACTTCCTCAGCATCTGCCTTGTCAATCCCGGAGCGGTAAGATACCAGTTCATGCTTGAGGGATTAGACAAGGAGTGGATCACCACGGACCAGAACCGTGCCACATATCCGACACTCAGTCCGGGCAGGTATACCTTCATGGTGAGGGCTTCAAACAACTATGGTTACTGGAACGAGGTACCGGCAAAACTATCATTCTCCATAAGGGGGCCGGTATACATGACTTCGTGGTTCATCATACTCTGCATCACTTCACTGGTTGCGGGAATATATCTCTTCATAAGCCTCCGCGAAAGAACGCTGCGCCGGGAAAAGGAGCACCTGGAACAGAAGGTTGAGGAACGTACCGCCGAGGTAGTCAGCAAAAGCCTGGAACTGGAGGAGAAAAACAGGGATACCACCGCCAGCATCAGGTATGCAGAGAGGATTCAGGCGGCTATGCTGCCACCGGAAAATTTCTTCAATGATACATTCGTGCTGTTCATGCCGAGGGATATTGTGAGCGGTGACTTCTACTGGATGCATGACAGCGGCTTCAAGCAATATATTGCTGCAGTCGACTGCACCGGACACGGCGTTCCAGGAGCCTTTATGTCAATCATCGGCCATAACTCCCTCAATAAGATAGTCAGAGAGAGCGGCATAACAAAACCGTCAGACATCCTTGACCATCTGAACATCGAGGTTGTCCATGCCCTGCTGCAACGCAGCGAAAAGGCCGTCAGGGACGGAATGGATATCTCGGTTATTTCATATGATATCCTGGAGCATACAGTCGATTATGCCGGGGCATACCAGCCCCTTTATCATGTCCGTGAAGGCAAGGTAACCATATACAGGGGTGACCGTTTCCCGATAGGAATGATCGACGGACAGGCCAGGAAGAGCTTTACCAACCACAGGGTGGAGGTAAAGCCTGGCGACATGCTCTACATCTTCACCGACGGCTTTGCCGACCAGTTCGGCGGAGAACATGAGAAAAAGTTCAAGACCATAAATATCAGGTCACTGCTGGCCGAAATTCATATGCTTCCTGTTGAGGAACAGAAGTTCCGTCTCGAAAAAGCCATCAGGGAATGGATGGGTGACCTGGCCCAGGTTGATGATATTCTGTTTATCGGGACCAGGGTGCCTTAAATAACAGCATGCCTTTCAGACGCTTTCAATGAGTCGGGTTATATCCTGGCAATCACCCTGGGATCGGCATGCCAGCCGGTATAATTGATAATGGCCGGCACAACCTCATCGGCAGTGGTAACTATCTGCCATATATCCTTGTGTTCCAGTCTCATGAAGTGACCCCTGACCATATGGTCAAAAAACTCGATCAGGTGGTCATAGAAACCGTTGACATTAATGATTACGATAGGTTTGTTGAACTGACCCAGTTGCTTAAGGGTGATAACTTCCGTTAGTTCTTCGAGTGTCCCCACGCCGCCGGGAAGAGCTACTGCAGCATCTGACATGGCGAAGATGGTTTTCTTCCTCTCTGACATGTCAGGGGTGACAATCATATCACTCACCCCGCTGTGTCCCCAGCCCTCATCTATCATAAAACCCGGGATTACTCCGGTCAGGGTGCCGCCATGAGTCATCAGTGAATCGGCGAATACCCCCATCAGTCCTATGCCTCCTCCGCCGAACACAGCATGAACCCTGTGCCTGGCAAATGCCACGCCCAGTTCTTCAGCCGCTTTCATATAAGCAGGGTCAATACGGCTGCTGGAGGCTGCAAAAACACATACCTTCATACTGTTATCATAGCAGGGGAGTGAGCTTGGCCTCGAAGGCAGAGCGGGCAGCGGCGCCCACCTGCTTGTCAACCACCTCACCGTTTTTGAAATAAAGCACAGTCGGGATATTTCTTATCATAAACCGGCGGGCAACTTCAGGGGAGCTGTCAACGTCACACTTAACGACCAGCGCTTTCTCCTTGTAAGCCTCTGCTATCTGTTCAATGTAGGGAGCTATCATTCTGCAGGGTCCGCACCATTCAGCCCAGAAATCAACAATAACCGGTTTGTCTGACTTCAATACTACCTCATCAAAATTGCTGTCGTTAACTTGTTGTGCCATAATGTTATATGTTTCTTTAATTACTTTCTTTCCGTTTCAAAGATACCTAATTTACTTTAAAACCGAGTTCCGGATTATCTTCAAGCCATCCGATAAGCTCATCAGTGATACCTGCCTTTATACTTCGCGAGAAGAGCGGGATGGTAATCCTTTCATCATGGTCAATCAACAGGAATTTCAGAGATTTGTTCCCGGGGTTTTCCGATATGACTGACTTAAGGTTTTTAATGAATTCAGGATTAACCAGTTCCGGTTTCAGTTTTATGGTGATTGATGTTATCAGGTCTTCCCTGACGGCAGTCAGGAGGTGGATCTCCTTTATCTTGAATTCAAGCTCCTCGGGGTTGAAATGTCTTCCCTGCACCCTCCCTCTTACAAGGAGCTGATAGTCATTCCTGAAGTAGTTGCTGAAGGAAACATAATCCTTGTCAAACAGCAGGAAGGAGAACGAATCAGTATAATCCTGCAGGGTGAATCCCCCGAAGGGTTTGCCGTTCCTGGTCACCCCGCTGCGGGTGTCACTCACGATACCGGCGACGCAGACATCACGGTTGGCGAACTCACTCAGGTTCTGAAGGTCGGTCAGGTTTGCATTGCAGAATGTGCTGATCTCAAGTTTGAAATCATCAAGAGGGTGTGATGAGAGGTAGATGCCGATAACCTCCTTTTCCTTGTTAAGTCTTTCAAGCTTTGACCATTCGGGGCATGGTGCCGGTTCGGGACGTACCAGGTCAAATCCGCCGGTGTCGCCGAAGAGTGACTGCTGGGTGCTGTTCCTGATGTTCTTCACGTTGTTGCCGTAACGGATAAGGCTTTCGAGGAAGCTGGAGCCCTTGCCGTCAGCGGCGAAGTACTGGGCCCTGGTCATCCCCTGAAGCCCGTCGAGGGCGCCTGATACCACCAGGGCTTCAAGCATTTTTTTGTTGACAGTGTTCAGGTTCACCCTTTCTGCAAGATCATAAATATCTTTGTATGGACCGTTCTTTTCCCTTTCCTCAATCAGGTGGAGTACTGCATTCTCACCCACACCCTTGATGGCGCCCAGTCCGAACCTGATGTTGCCGTTACGGTTGACGGTGAACTGCAGGAGGCTCTCATTTACGTCAGGGCCAAGAACTTCTATCCCCATTCGCCTGGTCTCCTCCATCATGACGGTGATCTTCTTTATATCACTGATGTTGCGGCTCAGTACTGCCGCCATGAACTCTGCCGGGTAATGTGCCTTGAGGTATCCCGTCTGGTAGGCTATCAGCGCATAACAGGTTGAGTGTGACTTGTTGAAGGCATATTGAGCGAACGATTCCCAGTCTGACCATATCTTGTTTATTGTGTTCTGGTCATATTCGTTCCTGCGGCAACCCTCAATGAACTGCTCCTTGAGCCTGTCCATGATGTCACGCTTCTTTTTGCCCATCGCCTTGCGCAGCGAGTCGGCCTGGCCTTTGGAAAAACCTCCCAGTTCCTGTGAGAGAAGCATCACCTGTTCCTGGTAAACAGTGATGCCGTATGTTTCTTTAAGATACTTTTCCATGGCCGGCACCTCGTATGAGATCTTTTCCTTCCCGTGCTTGCGCCTGATGAACTGCGGTATATAGTCCATCGGTCCGGGGCGGTAGAGAGCGTTCATGGCGATAAGGTCACCGAACTGGTTTGGCTTCAGTTCGCGGAGGTACCGTTTCATACCGACAGATTCAAACTGGAATACGCCTGTTGTCTCACCGTTGCTGAAGAGTTCATATGTAACCCGGTCATCGAGTTCCAGGGTCTGGAGGTCAATTGTTATGCCTTTTGACTTTTTAATATTGTCAACGGCATCCTTCATGATTGAAAGGGTTTTCAGACCAAGAAAGTCCATTTTCAGAAGCCCCACTGACTCAACGTGGTTGCCTTCGTACTGGGTCACATAGAGGTCAGTATCCTTCGCAGTACAGATGGGTATATGTTCTGACAGGTTATCCTTGCCTATAATTATTCCGCAGGCGTGGACACCGGTCTGCCTGATGCTTCCTTCTAGCACCTCTGCATACTTCAGTGTCTGGGCTACCAGTGGTTCCTTTGACTCCTTCTCCTTCAGCAGCTCAGGCACTTCCTCGTAAGCTGATGCCAGGGTTGTGCCGGGTCTGTCGGGCACCAGCTTAGTCAGCCTTATTGCTTCGGGAAGAGGCAGTTTCTGTACGCGGGCAACATCCCTGATAGCCATCTTGGCGGCCATGGTGCCGAAGGTTATGATATGTGCCACACGGTCATGACCGTACTTTTCAACCACGTACCTGAGTACCTTCTCACGGCCGTCTTCGTCGAAGTCAATGTCTATGTCAGGCATCGAGATGCGGTCAGGGTTGAGGAATCTTTCGAAGAGGAGATTATACTTTATGGGATCAATGTCAGTGATCCGGAGAGAATAGGCTACGGCACTACCGGCAGCAGATCCCCTGCCCGGACCGACCCATACGCCCATCCCGCGGGCAGCCTTCAGGAAATCCTGCACTATCAGGAAGTAGCCGGGGAAGCCCATGTTTTTGATTACTGAGAGCTCAAAATCAATGCGTGACTGTATTTCAGGTGTGATAGTCTCCCACCGCTCTGCTGCTCCTTTCATCGTCAGGTGCCGGAGGTATTCGTCCTTGTCGGCAAATTCGCCGGGGATCAAGAATTCCGGCATTATGGGCTCGCTGTTAAGCTTGTAATACTCAACCTTATCTGCCAGGTCCACAGTGTTGCTGACCGCCTCGGGAATATCGGCAAAGATGTCCAGCATCTCATCTGCACTCTTCAGGTACTCCTGTTTGGTATAGCGAAGTCTCTTAAGGTCATCGATATCCTTGCCCGTATTGAGGCAAATAAGACGATCGTGAGCCTCGGCGTCATCCTTCATTATGAAGTGGACGTCGTTAGAGGCTATTATTTTAATATTGTGTTTTGCTGCCAGCTCACGGTATGCGGCTATCACCCGTTGCTGCTGGGGGAAGACGGTAACATCGGCTGTCGGATCAGTTGTTTCGTGGCGTTGCACCTCAAGGTAGTAGTCGTCACCGAAGATCTCACTGTATGAAAGGATGGCTTCCTCAGCTGCACGTATGTTTCCCGTCAGTATTTCCTGCGCCGCCTCTCCGGCAATGCAGGCGGAAGAAGCGATAAGTCCCTCACGATGCTTACGGAGAAGCTCCTTGTCAATGCGTGGCTTGTAATAGAAGCCCCGGATCCATGCTTCTGAAACCAGTTTGATCAGGTTCCGGTACCCGGTTTTGTTTTTTGCCAGTAATATAAGATGGTCACCGGAGCGGTCCTCCACGGATGTTTTGTCTTCAAGGCTTGTCCGTGCCACGTAGATTTCGCATCCGATAATGGGTTTTATGGATGCAGCAGTAGCTGCATCATGGAATTCTTTTACGCCGAACATGTTCCCATGGTCAGTGATGGCAAGAGCTTTCATTCCCAGTTCATTCGCCCTTCGGACCAGAGTTTTTACGGCTGATGCCCCGTCAAGAATGGAATATTGTGTATGTACGTGTAAATGAACAAATAAAGACATAAAAAACTGTTTGTTACCTGATTTTCACCTCACCTGCTGACAAATTTAAGGAAAAAGGGGGATGCCCTGAAACAATTTTTTTTAACAATGGGAGTTTGATTTCTAGTATGTATTTGCATATTTGGAACTACTACAAAATTGCTAAACATTTTGAAAAGTTATGAAAAGGGGAATTTTAGTATTTATGGTACTATGTGGATTCCTGGCAACTGCCTTTGCCCAGGAAAAGTTAATTACCGGAACTGTTACCGGCACAGAAGACAATTTGGGCATACCGGGAGTGACTGTTCAGGTAAAGGGGACCACAACAGGGGTAGTGACCGACACTGATGGTCAGTATTCAATTAAAGCCTCGGAGGGACAGATCCTTGTGTACAGGTTTACGGGCCAGAAGACACAGGAAGTTACCGTAGGTGCAGGTAACATCATTGATATTGCCATGCAACCTGATCTTCTGAACCTTGAGGAGGTGATCGTGGTGGCTTATGGCGTGCAGAAACGAGAGGCCAGCACGGGATCAGTCGGTGAGGTCAGGAGTGCTGAAATCAAGAACATCCCTGAAACAAGTATTGAAAAGATGCTTACCGGGAAGGTGGCCGGTGTTCAGGTAACCTCTACATCCGGGCAGCCCGGAGCTGCCTCGGAGATACGTATCCGTGGCATCAGTTCTATTAATGCCGGTACTGAACCTCTGTATGTAATAGACGGAATTCCTGTATTGTCGGGTAATCAGAGTTACTTCACCAACACAGGTAACGCGCTTGCATCACTTAACCCGAATGATGTTGAGTCGATGACGATCCTCAAGGACGCCGCTGCTTCAAGCATCTACGGTTCGCGGGCTGCAAACGGGGTTATCCTTATCACTACCAAATCAGGTAAATCCGGTGCAACGAAGATTAACTTCCGCGCCTCCTACGGAGTGGAACAGCTGGCAAATGATAATGGTTATCGCCCCCTGACTGCTGAGGAATACCTTACATATCAGAGGCTTGCCGTTACAAACGCCGGAGGCAATCCGGATGACCCGACCAGGGCAGCCTATTATTTCCCCTTGTCATTACTTGACGGACCGGTAACGGATTGGAAAAAAGAGCTTACCAGGACCGGCAACATATATTCTGCCGAAATAAGCGCCGAGGGAGGTACAGACAAAACAGCCAACTTCTTCTCACTCGTTTATGATGATCATCAGGGTATTGTTTATGGGTCTGATTACAAGAAGTATGCAGTACGTTCCAACATTGATCATAAGATCAGCAATAAACTAAAGCTGGGAACACGCATAAATGGTGCATACTCAAAGGCAAATGACATTGCCATGCAGAGTTTATACTTTGCTAATCCCCTGTTTTCGATGATTATGATCAAGCCTTTTACTCCGCTTTATAATGAAGATGGAACATACAATCTCAACATCCCTGAGAATAACTATACAAATCCCAGGGCCACGGCTGATTATGATTCGCAGTGGGAGAAACAGTACAAGCTTAACGGGAATGGATATCTGGAATATAACATTATCAAAGGACTCACCGCAAAGACCACAAATGGTATAGAACTGACCGACGGGGAAGGAGCGAGACTCTGGACCCCGGAAGCCAATTACGGAGAGGAAACCGGAACACTACAGGTATCCAGAACCAAGTATCTTTTGCTAACAACTTCCAATACACTCAACTACAGCAATGAATTTGACAGGCATTCTTTGTCAGTGGTTGCAGGTCAGGAGGCTTCAAGATATAATTATAACGAATATTTCATCTATTCTCCAGGAGTTCATCCTGATATACCCTTCCCAAATACTGCAACTGCCGAGGATGACGATGCTGACTATTTTGAATCAGCCTACTCCATACTGTCTTTCTTTGGCGTCATGTATTACAATTTTGACAGTAAGTATTATCTGCAGGCCAGCCTGAGATCAGATGGTTCATCGCGTTTCGGTGAAAAAAACAGGTGGGGTACCTTCTGGTCGCTGGGTGCCTCATGGAACATCCATAATGAAGCTTTTATGGAAGACATCAGTTTTGTCAATATGCTCAAGCTCAGGGGCAGTTATGGTATAAGCGGCAACTTTAATATTGGCGACTATGAACAGTTTGGTTTATACCGTCCTGCAGAATACAATGCCATCTCAGTAATGGTTCCGGTACAACCGGCTAACCCGGAATTGGGTTGGGAAAACAACAGTGAATACAATGCCGGTTTTGATTTTGCATTATTCGACAGAATTACCGGATCATTTGATGTATACTCAAGAAAGACCACTGATATGCTTCTTGACTATCCGTTATCACTCACATCAGGTTTCCCGTCCATCAAGTCGAATATCGGTTCCATAAGGAACGCAGGATTTGAGTTTCTGATAGACGGCTCTATTATCTCCGGTAATGATTTCAAATGGAATGCAGGCTTCAATCTCTCCCATAATAAAAGTGAAATACTTGATCTTGGGAAAGATGAGCAGTTTGTGCCGACATCAAACACCCTTCTTTTACATAAGGTCGGAGAACGGCTCTACAGCTTCTATCTGTTTGACTATGCCGGCGTTAACCCTGCCAATGGTGACGCAATGTGGTACAATGAAGATGGAGAGTTGACCAACAAGTATTCGGAAGCAAGAAGAATCATTGCCGGCTCTCCTGAACCCAAGCTGACGGGAGGCTTCAATACCGCAGTATCTTACAAGGGTCTGACCCTGGATGTAAACTTTGAATATAAATATGGCAACCTCATCTGCCTGACCGAGAACAGGTATGCCAATTCTGATGGTTTCAGCTGGCCAAACAACTATGGCAATACTCAGCTTGATTACTGGACAACTCCTGGTCAGATTGCACGCAACCCCAAACCGGTAGCAAATAACGTATCGGCTTCCAGCAGTTCTCTCAGCACACGCTGGTTATACGACGGATCTTATTTAAGGGTTAAGAACCTTACCCTTTCCTATTCTCTCCCCAAGGCAGTCACTGCCAGGATGAAAATGCAAAACCTGAGGATTTATGCAGCTGCTGTTAACCTTTACACTTTCCATAAGGTAGATTTCTGGGATCCCGAAAGAGGGGTTGAAGGCAGCGGCTCAGGTATCTACCCTCAGACAAAGAAGATCATTGGTGGGATTGAGGTATCATTTTAATCATTAAAACGATGATGATATGAAAACGAGAAGTTATACAATATTCCTGGTAATCATTCTGGTTCTGTTTACCACAGCATGCGAAGATTTTCTTGTGAAAGAACCCCGGTTATCACAATTGAACAAAGAGACTCTTTCCACATTTGACGGACTCAACAATGCAACCGGCGGTGCTTACTCGCAGTTGTGTTCTACAGAATGGTACGGTGCCGGATTTATAGTTACTGCTGACATGAAAGGGGGTAACGCAAAAAGAGGCTCTGTTGTTTCGGGTCGCTATACTGACGAATACTTATGGAACAACAGGCCGGGTGCAACCTCCGGGCTTTGGTCGGTGGCATATTCAACCATAGCGAAGGCAAATAACGTAATAGAGGTTATTGATGGTGGTTTCGGGCAAGCTGGAATCGAACAGACTGACATCGATCTGCTGAAGGGAGAATGCCTTTTCCTGAGGGGATTGTCATACTTTGACCTGGCACGCATGTACTGCCAGCCTTATTCAGCAGGTGTCAGCAATCCCGGTGTGCCTGTCGTTCTGGTGACAGAGGAAGGTTATCCTTCCCGTAATACCGTTGGCGAGACCTATGAAAGGGTAGTTACAGACCTTGAAGATGCTATAGAGCTTCTTCCCGTTACCAGTCCGAGAGGAGATGATGGCGCCTGGGCAACTAAAGTGGCCGCACAGGCACTCCTTGCTAAAGTCCACCTCTATATGGAGAACTGGCAGGAGGCTGCAACCCTGGCCACCGATGTTATCGGAGCCCCCGGTTTTGAACTCTTCAGCCCCGAGGATTATACCACATGGGATAATGATGGTTACTGGGGCAGTGGCGGACCGGGCGCTGAAATCATTTTCCAGGTAGATGGCTCAGAGCCGAACACTTCGCATGGTTACTGGGAGGCCATAAGCTATTTGGTAAATCCGGAAGGATACGGTGACTGTGCAGCATCCATGGACCTGATCAACCTGTATGAGGCAGGTGATGTTCGCGCTGATCTTTATCTCGAACCTGAAGATTATCCGGGTGAATACTGGAGCCTGAAATATCCGGGACGCAATGGTTCAATAAGGGAATATAATACACCTGTTCTGAGACTTGCCGAGATGTATCTCATTCGTGCTGAAGCTCTGCTCGAGGATGCCTCTGTCCCTGGTGCTACAGCCCTGAATGATTTTAATGCTGTCCGCATACATCGTGGTCTTGCTGCTGCATCTTCTGTGACCCTCAATGACATATACGCTGAAAGAAGAAGGGAACTTTGCTTCGAAGGAAACGAACTCTTTGACCTTGCACGTACCGGACGTTCACTTTCAAGGACAGATTTTACCGGACTGGTAAATAAGAATGTAATATTCACCCCGGGTGGCTCGGCAATTGTCAACTACCTATGGGCCATGCCTATACCACAGGCAGAAATTGACGCCAATGTCAACTGCCAACAAAACCCGGGTTATTAACTCTAAACCAGAAAGAGATGAAAAAGATATTTTCAAAATTGTTCATTTTCGGAGTAGCCATCCTTATGATGACTTCCTGCGACGATAGCTATCCGGTAATATATGATGAATCAAACATCATTGTCGGCTTGAACACAGCCGTCCTCACGTTGAATGAGGATGCCGAAGGAGAATTTACAATATATCTCGGCGGTGTCACCGGTACCGAGGCTACCGATGTCACACTGCAGGTTTCCGTTGACGGCATTGATAATCCTGCAGTGGAAGGCACCGACTTTACACTGTCAACAAAGAATATCAACCTTCCTGTTGGTACTGCATCAGTGTCTGTAATACCAGCCAATGATGATAAATTCACAGGCAATAAACAGTTTAAAGTATCAATTGCAGGTAACAGCAAAAATTACCCGGTTGCTGCACAAAATTCAATCCTGGTGACAATACTGGAGGATGAACATCCCCTCACAACATGGATAGGAACTTATGATGTGGAGGCAATCAGTACTTTCGTGCCCGGAATCAATGATGAATTATGGACTGTAACCACAGTTGAAGGAGATAATCAGCTTGAACTGAAGGCTACCGGTATTTCATTTGGAACCGAAGCTGTGATTCTTAAATTCAATATGGACGACAAGATTGTCACAATAGAGTCAGGTCAGGACCTTGGTAATATTTATGAGGCCTATGGTGGCCCGTTTGCCGGATCAGTCTATTATGCTACGGATGATATAATCAGGGATGCCGGTAATTATACTGATGCCTCATTCCTTGATGAAGCAAAGGGAATCAGCATGACAGGCACATTCACTGACAACGGAGTGATCCAGATTAACAGGATGGCAATCGTTCTTGATGACTACGTATATTGCTGGGATGTGTTTAATACAACCTGGACAATACGTTAATAATATCTGACGAACAATTATCAGAGGGTGTCTCGCAAGGACACCCTTTTCTTGTGAACTTTCAGAATAACAATTTCCGGCGCCGGCTGGCCCGCAGGTAACTATATAGTAACGGATTTAACAGCCAGGCGAAAACAGCGCTCAAAAACCATAATCAGACTGTGTGAGGTGAATTTTAATGTACATAAACGTCGGCAGGTAAAAAATTTACTTGTATATTTGCACCCTCGTTTAAAAAGAGTAACAACAAATTAATTCTTTAAATGTCAGTAAAAATCAGATTAGCTAGGAAAGGCCGCAAGAAGCAGGCCTACTACCACGTGGTGGTAGCAGATAGCAGGTCGCCACGTGATGGCAGATTCATTGAGAAGATCGGAATTTACAATCCGATCACTGACCCGGCAACGATCGACATCAACTTCGAGAAGGCACTGGGATGGCTGCAGAACGGCGCGCAACCTACGGACACATGCAGGGCAATCCTGAAGTACAAGGGTGTCATGATGAAGAAACATCTCCTCGAGGGAGTAAAGAAGGGCGCTTTTGACGAAGCAGAAGCCGACCGCCGGTTTAATGAATGGCTGAAAGGCAAGGAAGAAAAGATCGAGCTTAAGAAATCAGGTCTCGAGAAGAAGGGCGAAGAACTGCGCAAGAAGAAACTTGAAGCTGAGAAGGCTATCAAGGAAGCCAGGGCAGAAGAACTCGCCAAGAAGGCTGCAGCTCTCGCCGCTGAGGCTGAGGCAGCAGCAAAAGCCGCCGCAGCAGCCGAGGCTCCTGAAGAGGCCGTTGCCGAAACTGCAGCCGGAGAGGCTTCAGCACAGGCAGAGGATGAGGCTCCCGCAGCCGAAGCTCAGGAGGATACTGCTGAAAAGACCGAATAAAGTCATCATTCCCCTGCCGCCTGATAATGAGATCGATTGGCAGAATAATAAAAACCTATGGCTTCGATGGAGCCGTGGTGGTGAAGAGCCAGACGGGCATTGCAGGGGAACCGGAACAGGGAGAACCGGTATTCGTCGTGACAGACGGAATACCGGTTCCCTTTTTTACACGGGAGGCGTTTTCGCCTGCCCCTGATACACTGATCATCTCATTTGACGATTATCCTACTGCAGAATCCGTTGTACATCTGCGGGGGTGCGAAGTGCTTTCTGAAGGCGCCGGTGAGCCAGGTGATGACCTCATGGCACTGAAGGGATTCACACTTACAGATGCAACAACCGGATTGTCAGGTATAATAAATGATCTGATCCGGAACCCCGGCCAGGTTATTGCCGTAGCCATCATTAAAGGCCGGGAGGTATACATACCCATCCACCCTGACCTGATCATCTCAGTTGACCACAGCCACAAGGCAATCAGGATGGCACTTCCGGAAGGTCTCGTAAATCTTAACAACTGACCTCTCCACTCCTTTTTTGATTCATTGTGCAGCGAAGAACATCCTGCCCCGTCTTTATGTTATAATCAAATAAAACGGAGCAGCTATGAAAAAATTCCTGATTTTCTCATTCTTAACGATATTCGCCGTTCAGTCTTCACTTGCTCAGACAGCTTATACAGAAAAGAGACAGGTGTCAGGCTTCGACGAAGTGGCATTCGCCGTCTCAGGCGAAGTTCTGATCAGCATCGGAAAGGATTACAGTGTTGAACTGGAAGGTGACAGGAATTACATCAATGAGATCATTACCGAAGTTAACGGCGATGAGCTGAGAATCAAACGGGATAAATGGTTTGATTCCGGGAACAAAAAGGTTATTGTAAGAATCACTATGCCTGCCCTTGATGGTATAAGCGTTTCGGGCTCAGGGAGGTTAACGGTAAACGATCCTCTCAGGGGGAATGAGCTCGATGTGGCCATCAGCGGTAGCGGTAAGGCAATTCTCCGTGATGTGGCACTTGGGGAAGTCGAGTGCGCCATATCCGGATCAGGCAGTCTTAACCTCGCCGGAAACGGCACCATCAGGAAACTTGAATTATCAATCTCAGGTTCCGGTGACTATATGGGGGATGGCACCAGGATTGAAGCCCTGGATGCCAGGATTTCCGGCAGCGGCAGTTGCGACTGCCATGTGACTGAAATGCTGAGAGCCTCTATCTCGGGAAGTGGCGATATCTATTATTCGGGCAATCCGAAGATTGATGCCTCTGTATCCGGGTCAGGCAAGGTGCGGATGAAGTAATCATCCGCGGAGAATTTTTACAATACCGTTTCCGGATATTTTGATGACCGAAGAGGGTGTGGCCCTGCTTCGGTCATCCTGTCTCCAGAGGCATATATAATCTACAGCAGATTTCATCTCCTCACTTATCTCATCGAATATGGAAGGAGAACTGCTTCCGCTTATATTTGCCGAGGTGGAGACCAGAGGTTTCCGAAAAGCTTCAATGAGCGCATCGCAGAACGGTTCAGCGCAAACCCGCACCCCCACGGACCCGTCGGCAGAGGCAACCCCTTCAGCCAGGTTCCTTCCCCTGTCATAAACCACCGTCATCGGCTTCTCCGAGAGCTCTGCCATCTCTATGGCCACCTCAGGCGGGTTTTCAACATACCTCTCAAGCATCGCAACGGAGTTGACAAGGATTATCAGACTCTTGTTCTCAGCCCTCTGTTTGATCTCATAGATCCGTTGTACAGCTTTCGCGTTTGTGGCATCACAGCCCAGCCCCCAGACAGTGTCAGTTGGATAAAGTATAACCCCTCCGGCTCTGAGAACCTTCAGAGCACTGGCCAGGTCGGTTCCGAATTCACTCTTCATTTCCTTATGATGAACGGTCATTGTCAGTTTTTGATAAAGTTAAAAAACAATAATAGCTCTTATTTAGTTTTTCTGCCTGATTTCAGAAGTATAAATTTGAGACAGATCTAAATGAACTTTTATGATGCGTAAAATTCTCATCTCTGCCATCCTTGCCGTTTCAGCCATGCTGATCAGTGCACAGGACAAATCCGGTTACCAGATTCCGCCTGAAGCTATTGTCTCACTACTGGATGCCCCGCAGACTCCATCTGTGAATCTCAGCCCTGACAACCAGACGATGCTCTTGTTATACCGCCCTGGATTACCGACCATTGCCGACCTTTCACAAACTGAACTGCGCCTGGCCGGAATCAGGTTCAATCCTTCTACCAATGGTCCGAGTCGCGGACAGGGGATCAGCCGGATTTCGGCAATGAAGATTGACGGTACGCAGCCTGTTGATCTTAAAGATCTTCCGGCTGAAGCCAGCGTGGGTGGGGTAGCATGGTCACCTGACAGTAAAAGGTTTGCCTTCACCAACACCACTGACAATACAATTGAACTATGGATTGCCGATGCTGCAACGATGACGGCACGAAAAATCGATGAAGGACTTAACGGCGTTCTTCGCAGGAATGTGACATGGCTGCCTGACGGATCACTGATATACCTCCGTACGCTGAGCAACAGGGGGAAAGCCCCGGAGGCTTCCGCGGTGCCCGCGGGCCCTTCAGTACAGGAAAGTGATGGTGTCAGGGGAGAGTCGCGCACATACCAGGACCTCCTCCAGACAGTTGATGACGAAAAGATTTTTGAATATTATGCCACTTCGGAACTGGTCAGGTGGGATGGCATGTCAGCGACCACTCTGGGCAGCAAGGGAATGATTAATGATGTCTCGCCCTCACCTGATGGACAATGGTTACTCGTTTCCGTTACCGGCAGGCCATTCTCGTACGTGGTTCCTTATTACTTTTTCCCGTCAAGGACCGAGATATGGGACCTTAATGGCAGGATGGTAAGACTTTTGCTTGAGGCTCCCCTCCGGGAAAACCTGCCCAGGGGCTATGATGTTGTCATACCCGGCCCCAGGGGATACAACTGGCGCAGTGACAGGCCGGCATCACTGATGTGGGTGGAGGCTCTTGACGGAGGCGACTACCACGCAAGGGAGATGAAGTATCATGACCAGGTATTCATCCTCGAGGCACCATTTACCGGTGAACCGGAGCCTTTCATTGCCACGGAGAAACGCTTTCAGGGAATAACCTGGGGCGATGAAAACCTTGCTGTCCTTACAGAGGGGTTGTCAAAATCACGTGTCAGGGTTACATCAACTTTCAGTCCTGCCAGTCCGAAGACCACTCTGAAAAAACTATGGGAGCTCAACTCTGACGACAGGTACAACAACCCCGGCTTCCCGGTGACGGTGCCCAATATATGGGGCAGGTCAGTATTGCTGACCACAGACAGGGGCAGGAGCCTGTATCTGTCGGGCCCCGGGGCATCACCCGAAGGTGACAGGCCGTTCATGGACAAATATGATCTGAAGACAGGCAGGACAACCAGGCTGTGGCGCTCCGAGGCACCGTACTTTGAGACGGTAAATGAGTTTATTGATCCGGCCCGCGGTCTTCTTCTTACCGTGAGACAGTCTGTCTCTGAAGTGCCGAATTATTTCATACGTGACCTGAAGAAGGGAACCCTGAAGCAGGTAACGAAATTTGAGAATCCTTATCCGCAGATGGCAGGTGTGCACAAGGAACTGGTCACCTACAAGCGTAAGGATGGTGTGGATCTCTCATTCACCCTTTACCTCCCGGCCGGATATGACAGGACCAAGGACGGTCCGCTTCCCACTATCCTGTGGGCGTATCCGCGTGAATACAATGATCCGTCGATGGCAGGTCAGGTGAGCGGTTCTCCATATACCTTCACACGCATCAGCGCTTCATCGGTGCTCGTTTATGTAACCCAGGGATATGCCGTGCTTAATGACGCCAGTTTCCCCATAGTGGGTGCGGATGGTAAAGAACCCAATGACACCTTCGTGGAACAGCTTGTTGCCAATGCTGAGGCAGCAATCAGCAAGGCTGTTGAGATGGGTGTCACCGATCCTGGGCGGGTTGCTGTCAGCGGTCATTCGTATGGCGCATTCATGACCGCACACCTGCTGTCGCACTCGAGGCTCTTTGCAGCAGGCATTGCCCGCAGCGGTGCTTATAACCGTTCACTTACACCGTTCGGGTTCCAGAGCGAGCGCCGCAGCTTCTGGGAGGATCCTGAATTATATCTTCAGATGTCACCCTTCACCCATGCCACAAAGGTTAAGGATCCCCTGCTGCTGATCCACGGTATGGCTGACGACAACCAGGGGACCTTCCCCATACAGAGCGAAAGGTACTATGCGGCACTCAAGGGAGCCGGGGCTGTTACCAGGCTGGTACTGCTGCCACATGAAGCTCACGGATACTCGGCCCGCGAATCGCTCCTCCACATGCACTGGGAGTACCTCAGATGGCTTGATAAGTACGTTAAAAACAAAAAATGATTACTACCGGCTTTGGTTAGGTAGTTTTAAAAATCTGATTAGTTTTGTAACTCAAATCTTAAAAAAAAGTCAGGTTATGATTGAAGGTCTTTTTTGGATAGCGCCCATTGCAGCGGTGCTTGCCTTGCTATTTGCATGGATTTTCTACAGGGGTATGATTAAGGCTCCTGCCGGCAACGACAGGATGCAGGAGATTGCCGGATACGTCAGTGAAGGCGCAATGGCTTATCTGAAACGCCAGTACAGTGTGGTATTCAAGGTGTTTATGATCCTTGTGGTACTGCTACTGATTCTGGCATATCTGGGTGTTCAGAACCCATTTGTACCTATTGCGTTTCTTACCGGTGGTTTCTTCTCCGGTTTATGTGGCTACCTCGGGATGAAGACAGCAACCATGGCATCTTCAAGGACTGCCCAGGGAGCATCAGTTTCGCTGAACAGGGGACTTAAGATTGCCTTCCGGAGCGGTGCTGTGATGGGACTCGTTGTGGTTGGCTTCGGCCTGCTCGATATTGTCCTCTGGTTCCTCATTCTTAATTACCTTGTTTTTACGCCGGAGAATATGGTTGAAGGGTGGAAATGGCTCGGACTGACATTTGTTCAGCCCGGAACAGATCAGCATACAAAAATGATTGAGATGACCGCAACCATGCTTACATTTGGTATGGGTGCCTCTACACAGGCTCTCTTTGCCCGCGTGGGCGGCGGTATCTTCACAAAGGCTGCTGATGTGGGCGCTGACCTGGTTGGTAAGGTTGAAGCCGGCATCCCCGAGGATGACCCGCGTAACCCGGCTACAATAGCTGACAACGTTGGTGATAATGTGGGAGACGTGGCAGGTATGGGAGCCGACCTTTATGAATCGTATGCAGGATCAATCCTGTCCACTGCTGCTCTTGGCGCAGCATTGCCCTTATTAAGCGCCAATGACCAGATCAAGGCAATCATCTCACCGATGATCGTTGCCGCGGTAGGAATATTGCTGTCCATCGCGGGCGTCTATATGGTCCGGACAAAGGAACAGGCCACGCAGAAAAACCTGTTGAATGCATTGTTGCTTGGCACAGGAGGCAGTTCTGCGCTGATCCTGGTGGCTGTAGCCCTGCTGGCATTTCTTGGCTGGATTTCATGGGGTGTGTTTGGTGCTGTGGTGGCAGGGCTTGCCGCAGGGGTTATAATCGGACAGTCAACAGAGTACTTTACATCAGACGAATACAAACCAACGAAGGGAATTGCAAAACAGACTCAGCAGGGTCCGGCAACGACCATTATTGAAGGCATGGCAGTTGGTATGATGTCATCATGGGTGCCGGTTCTTGTTATTGCCGCTGCCATTATAGCTGCTTACGGGTTTGCAGGCGGTTTCACCAGCTTCGCAAACGGAGTATATGGTATTGGTTTCGCGGCTGTGGGTATGCTTTCAACTCTTGGTATCACGCTTGCTACTGATGCCTTCGGCCCCATTGCCGACAACGCAGGCGGAAACGCAGAGATGTCTCATCTGCCCAAGGAGGTACGCGAGCGTACTGATGCCCTTGATGCACTGGGCAACACCACAGCTGCAACAGGCAAGGGATTTGCAATCGGATCAGCTGCTCTCACCGCCATGGCCCTTGTGGCTGCCTATATTGAAGAGGTAAGGCTCTGGCTCGGCAGAACAGCCGACAGCGCCCCTGAGGGATTCAAACAGATAGGTGACGTGCTTTTCTACAAGAGCCATGTTCCTGTAAATGTTCCTGACGGCATGTCTGCGGTGATGGTCAGCAACGCCGGCATTATGGACTTTGTAAATGCATATAACCTGTCGGTTCTTAACCCGCTTCTCCTGGGCGGAATCTTCATCGGTGCCATGATGGCATTCCTTTTCAGCGCACTCTCAATGAAGGCTGTCGGGCGTGCTGCAGGAAGTATGGTCGACGAGGTCAGGCGCCAGTTCCGTGAAATACCAGGTATAATGGAAGGAACAGGCAAACCAGAATATGCAAAGTGCGTTGCCATATCTACAAAGGGCGCTCAGCGTGAGATGTTGTTCCCGTCACTTCTGGCAATAGCCGTTCCGACTTTAACCGGCATATTGCTTGGTGTCCCGGGTGTTGTAGGCCTTCTTGTGGGTGGCATGACTGCCGGATTCACCCTGGCCAGCATGCTGAACAATGCAGGCGGTGCATGGGACAACGCGAAAAAATTCATTGAGAAAGGCAACTTCGGCGGCAAGGGGAGCGAGTGCCATAAGGCAGGTGTAGTTGGTGATACTGTAGGCGATCCGTTCAAGGATACCTCCGGTCCGGCTCTCAACATCCTCATCAAGCTGATGTCAATGGTTTCAGTGGTGCTCGCCGGCCTTACGGTCATGTGGAGCATAATGGGATGACAACTAAGACTATATAGAACTCAGGAGGGCCTTTCGGGGCCCTCTTTTTATTACACTGGATCTTCAGGCTGCAGAAGACGCCGATTTCTCATACTCGCTGATCCTTATGTGACAAAGCTCATCAACAAGTTTAAAAAGCCTTTCTGCCACAGAGATCAGATACTCTGCATCAGCTTTTGTCACCACAAAATCCGGATTATAACGGGCTTCGACATATGCAGCCTTTACAAGGTTAAACAACCTTTTCTCATCTTCTGTTTTTTCCGGGAAGAATAGTTTCTCAAACTCACCCGAGTACTTCCTTACCGATGCCAGCAGTTTTATCAGATTATGCATCTTATTGTTTTCCAGGGTGTAAACCAACCTCACGGCGTAAAACAGGTTTTCAATTGTCTGGTGGAGAAAAAAAGATGCCATCCCATAGTCTTTATCCTTAAATGCATACCTGGCATGTTTTATAAATACAGAAGCCCTGTTGAATTTCTCTTCAAAATACTCCGCAGCCTGTTTAGCAATCTCATCAAAACGCAGTTTCCGGCGTCTTTCGAGTTTATGTTTACCACTGTTGTACAACAGAATACCCTCTTCTTTAATCTGGGTATAAAAATACCTGCCATCCGACAGATCCCTGTTCAATTTCCTGATGTCTTCATTAATGAACTGTACCGGTGTTTGCCTGTCTGAGGACCTGCCGGATATCACTTCCATACTGCCGGTTTCACCTACGTAAAGAATATCGCTAATGCTATGATTTTTATAGTAAATAGCTTCGATATTATCAAGTTTCTGACCGACTTCCTTATCCTTTTCACCACTCGTCACGACAAGTATATCATAATCACTCATATAGGTGGTACGAACACCGAATTCAACACGAGTGTCGTATTCAACATACTTCCCGGTGGCGTAACTGCCGTACAGTATTATCATTTCAGTACGAGGGATTCTCTCCAGAATCATGCTAACAATATATTTCAGGTCTTCTTGTTTCTCCCGCGGCAGATATTTTACAGACTTTTTCATGTAAGCAGATTATTTTGAACGACTAAAGGTAATAAATGGCTGACTTAATGTATTATTTTTTTACATTTAACCTGTTATTTGTCAAACGGGAGCGTTAGTTAATAACCTTTACCGGATAACCGGCAGGTGAAATTCCGCATTCAGTTAACGGTTATAAAGGCTGTTCATTCCATTTCCTGGTTGTTAGTTCGTGCAACCGGGAAATAACATAACATGAGCTGAGCCCGGACCAGTTAATTAAAACACGGAAGTACCGGCTGTCCCGAAAGGAATACTATTGTCCCACGCTTCCCCTATATAATACACCTGTATCTGGGACTACAGGAACTAACACGGACTGACATGCTACCTGAAAATCTTTCTAATCTGAAAATGTTCCCCGGTCTGGTTGCACATGCAAGTTCATTACTTAGATTATCTGGTCGACAAATCTGGGAAAGGTTTAATCAATACCCAATATGTTTCATGGACTTTTATGAGAAGGAAGAAAGACAGATATCTGTAGAAATAAGATTTGATTGTGAACAGACTTCAATTACCTGTTTATTTGATTCTGATGAAAGGTGCGATTATGCTTTCATATTTCCTGATCATCTTAACTCATTGACGGAATATGTTAGTTTTTTCAATGCAATTTATGATTATGACGCCTTCAGATGCCGCTGGATCCTGAAGAATGGATACCTCTCGCAGAAGGAATCGAAAGACGGTTTTTGTTTTATGGTAAATTACTGATTCAGACAGGAGGAAATTGAAACAGATTTCCTCCTGTTTTACTACTCCTTCATCCGGCTGAAAATTCTGTAATGGATGTAGTACAGACTCTCTCATCCCCAAATTATATCTTACTCATCATACCCGGTAATCTGTTGAGGTGATTTTACTACTTTTATGTCTTGTGCACCTTATGTCAATAAAGCATCTTATCATTAACACTATGAATATTCTATCCGGGCCTGACGCAATCCTGTTTCGATCCAGATTACTGACGCTGATTGTCAACATGGTGTTGGGCTTCTCCGTTTCCTCTGCTACCCTTGCCGGTTGCACTGCCAGTGTTATGCAGGCGGCTTCCGAAGGTTCCCCGGCACTCGTTTCCCCTGGCTTACCGGCCACGGCCACCTCTTCTACCCCAATTGAAGGTTGTATTTCACCCGCCTCCCTGTCGGGTGAGCTTATTATAAACTACATGGTATCAATGAATGATGCTGTGAACCATAATTTCAGGATCACGATGACCCTTGACGGTGTCATGACAGATACGCTTGTGCTGAAAATGCCCGTATGGACTCCGGGTTATTACTGGATACAGAACTACCCGAAGAACCTGAGCCGGCTGGAGATCAGGGATGCCACAGGCAGGGAATGTCACTTTCTGAAGACATCAAAGAATATCTGGAAGGTGGCCACCGGTGGCGCAGACAAACTGACGGCTTCATGGGTGATCTACGGCAACAGCCACTCTGTTGCTGATGCTTTCATTGATACCACCCATGCTTTCATCGTACCGGCAGCCCTCTTTCTTTACCCGGAAGATGCACTGGCTGAGCCCAGTCATATCACCCTTGATCTGTATCCCGGATGGACCACCGTCTCAACAGGACTGGAGCCGGTGACTACCTCCAACAGAGCGGAGACAGCCGGTACCCCGGCCGGAACGTGGCGGTCATTCAGCGCCCCGGGCTATGATGTGCTGTTCGACAGCCCCATCCTTGCCGGCACCCAGGAGGTGATGACTAAGGCGCAGGAGTTGATTTTCAATGACATGTTCAGGGTTGTTCATTGAACAGAGGACCCGGTGCCGGTAAGTACCGGGGATCCCGGGCGCTCCTGAACCGGGAGAACCCGGAGGATGTATACTTGTGATATTGAATGAATAGGCCGGATAATGGCCCTGAACTTAAGAAACATACTGATCAAAAAATTATGTCATTAATTCCTGATTTTAAAGATGTTGCAGCGGCTATGCAGCTGATCTCGCCCTATGTGCACCGCACCCCGGTACTGACATCGCAGAAGCTTGATGCCATCAGCGGTGCCAGGCTTTTTTTCAAGTGCGAGAATTTCCAGAAGGTGGGAGCATTCAAGTTCAGAGGAGCCACCAATGCTGTCCTGAATCTCACGGAAGGCCAGCGCGCCGCCGGCGTGGTGACGCACTCGTCGGGCAATCATGCCGCCGCCCTGGCGCATGCTGCAGCGATGCGCGGGATGAAGGCTTATATTGTGATGCCCTCCTCGGCGCCCGAGGTGAAGAAGAGGGCGGTGGCAGGCTACGGTGCCGAGATCACCTTCTGTGAGCCCACGCTGGCGGCGCGTGAGGCCGCCGCCGCAGGGGTGATTGAGCGGACCGGCGCAACGATGATCCATCCTTATGACAACTTTTACATCATCGCCGGTCAGGGGACCGCGGCTATGGAACTGCTCGGAGAGTTACCGGACCCTGACGCGGTCCTCGTTCCGGTGGGCGGCGGCGGCCTCCTCAGCGGCTCGGCCATAGCCATCCGCCATATGGCCCCGGCTGCAAAAATATACGGGGCTGAGCCGCTGCTGGCCGACGATGCAGCCAGATCACTCCGCACAGGCACCATCCAGCCCGCACTGCCCCCGCGCACCATCGCGGACGGACTCCTCACTTCGCTCTGCGAAAGAACCTTCACGGTCATAAAAAAGAATGTTGACGACATCCTGACCGTCTCCGAGGAACAGATTATCGAGGCCATGGCCCTGATATGGACACGGATGAAGATAGTGGTTGAACCTTCTTCAGCCGTCCCCCTGGCTGCAGTACTGGCAAACCGGGAACTGTTCAGCGGCAGGAAGGTGGGAATTGTTGTCTCCGGCGGAAATGCCGACCTGTCGAAGCTTCCTTTCGGTCAGAACGGGTGATTGACCTCTATTGATTCCGGCGGGATTGCTGGTTTTTTGAAACCAATGTCCGGTCAGCACGCCTGAAATAGGCAATGACCGGGTAGTGATCTGAATACCTGACCTTGACGATATCAAAATCAGAGCATTCAATTCCTTCGCTGTAGAGAATATAGTCTATCCTGTTCGGCGGGTACTTGCCACGGTAGGTGAATCCTGCCCCGTACCCGGCCTCCACAAAGGCATCATTCAGACCCCGGCGCATAACGCGGTATGTGTATGAAACAGGTGTGTCATTGAAATCCCCGGCCACAATCACCGGGTAAGGCGATGACTCCATGTGTCTCCTGACACGGTCGACCTGCAGCGCACGGCTGGCAAAACCCTGCATCAGGCTGCGGTAGATACCAGAGATGTTATCCATGGAGCGCCCCTTCTCCTCCCCGGCAATCTCGCTGAACAGGTTACCCTCCATGCGACGCAGGCGGAACGACTGCAGGTGATTGTTATAGACCCTGAAAGTGTCAGTTTCGACCACGATATCGCTGAAGATGGTAAGTGATGATGACCCCGGATGTACCACATCACCCCGGTAGATAATAGGGTACCGTGAGATGGTAGCAATCCCGTACCTGCTCGCTGATCCGCTGCGGATGAGTTTGAAATGGGTATATCTCTTTCCCCCGAGACCCTCTCTCAACTTCCGCTCACCGGCAGCAGGGTCACCCCTTACATAATATTCCTGGAGGCAGATAATACCCGGATCCTCCTTCTTCAGAAGCTGAAGCATCTTGGTGTGGGTGTTCTTCTCGGCTGACTCATAAATGTTGAACAGTCGTACGTTATAACTCATCAGCTTCAGGTGGTGATGCTCTTCCTTCCCATGATTGGTGAACCTGATGAAGTTGTGGATATAACCGACACCTGCCACCAGTGCAACGGCCGACAGCAGTGCATACCATTTCCTGAAGAGGATCCAGACAATGACCATGGCAACGTTCACAGCAGCGATATAGGGGTATGCAAGCCCGAAAAGGGCCGGGAATGCTATCGTGGCAGGATTGATATAGATTGAAAGATAAGCCAACGCCAGGAGGATAACCAGGAAAAGGTTGACCACCAGCAGTATGTTTCGCGTGAAGCGCCTGATACCGCTATCCTTTTTTCTGGCTCTCGCTGAAGAGGATTGCTTTTTCTTCCCTCGTGAGACTGTCATAACCTCCTTTCGAAATCTTGTCGAGTATATGGTCTATCTCCTTCTGCCTTTCGGCTTTTGCTGAGTTGTATTCGTGGTCAGTCTTTGTCTTTTGTGCTTTGAAGGCGGTTCCGGTTTTCTTGTATTTCACCCTGAGCCTTTTCCCCGGTTTGAACAGACTAACAAAAAAGTCGAGGATCCTGTTTAACCATATTCCAAAATCCCTGCCATTTCTCAGACCCTGTCCGTAGGCTAATCCCATCAGTGCACCGCCGATATGGGCGATCTTGCCTCCGGTGTTCACCGAGAAATCAAACACAGAGGTTATCAGGAAGGTTACCAGTGCCAGGTATTTCAGCTTCACCCTCCCGAAAAAGAGGAGGTGCAGCTCGAGATCGGGCAGGTAGACGGCTGTGCCTATAACCAATGCCATCACCGAGGCGGATGCACCCAGTGCAATTGAGACGTTCACCGCTGACGCGAAGGCAGGGAAGATATTGAAGACAATTACATAAAGAAGTGCTCCGGCGAGACCTCCCATGATATAGAGTGCCACCAGCTTCCGCTGATCGAGATATGCCAGGAAAATTTTCCCGAACCACCATAGCCACAACAGGTTAAAGAGCAGGTGGATAAATCCCTGGTGAGTGAACATGTAGGTGACGGGTGTCCATGGCTTAAGGGCAAGGGCGGTGGTGGAGGCCGGGACAGCCAGGTTCGATATTACTGCCGTAGCCAGGCCGGGGCTGGATGTAAGTACCCCTATTACTTCAATAATCTTTATAAACAGGAATACGGCGCCGTTGATGTACATCAGCCTTGTCAGGGCTGTGCCATGTTTGAATGAACCCTTTATCTCGTCCCAGATGCTCATCAGTAAAGGGTTTTAGTGGTCTTCCTCCAGTATCTTATCAGGATATAGCCAAAGAGCATACCGCCGAGGTGTGCCGTATGGGCTATGCTGCTTCCCGGGCTTGTGATAGCCAGGTAGAGCTCTATGGCTGCATACCCTATGACAACATATTTCGCCTTGACAGGTATGGGAGGAAATATGAACATCAGCTGCGTGTTGGGGAAGAGCACCCCGAAGGCCAGAAGCACTCCGTAGACAGCTCCTGATGCTCCCACAACGGGAACATTAAGTATTGAATTCAGCCTCCCCATATCCGGGTCTGTGAAGTTTTTGCCCTGGCTGACGGCATTGCTTCCGGCGTCATAGACATACTGAAGCTGCTCAGGTGAGAGGATTCCCATCACCTTGTTGTACTGGTACCACTGTACCAGTTCAAAGAAGAAGGCTGCGCCCAGTCCCGTCACCAGGTAATAGAGGAGGAACCTCTTTGGCCCCCATACCTGTTCGAGTATCCTCCCGAACATCCACAGGGCAAACATGTTGAAAAGCAGGTGCACAAACCCGCCATGCATAAACATGTGTGTGACAATCTGCCATGAACGGAAGAATTCCGATTTTGGGAAATAGAGCCCCAGGATGCCGTTCAGGTTGATGCCTGTTGTCAGCTTGAGGAGTTCATACAGCAGGAGCATCACCACATTGATGATGATGAGGTTTTTCACCACCGGAGGGGTCCCTGAAAGTATTCTGTTCATCTTATTGTTCTCACGTGTTTCAAAGCGCAAATTTAGCCATTCTGACCAAATATCAGCTGAATCTCCGGTCAAGCTCCTCGAGGGTGATGATGTTCATCACCGTTTTGCCTGAGGGAGAGTAGTTTGGCATAGCGCAGGCGAAAAGCATGTCAAATAGTTCCTCCATCTCTGTGTGAGTCAGCGGGGTGCCATACTGGATAGCTGAAGCCCTGGCCATGGAGAGGGCGATCCGTTCGCGTGCACCTATAGCCGGGTCTCCCATCGAGTGCTTGTATTCGGCGATGATAGTTTCGAGCATTGCCAGGGGGTTTGCATTGCGGCTGTCAGCGGGATGACCGCTGATTGTGACCCTGCCTTGCGTCCCGGTTTTTATCTCAAATCCGAGTATCCTGAGCTGGTCGCTTATCTCTTCAATGATCACCAGATCGCCCGGATTAAGTTCCGCCTCTACAGGGAAAAGCGATACCTGTGCAGGTCTCGGACCGTCACCGAGTGAGGTAAGGTATCTCTCGTAGAGCACTCTCTCGTGGGCCCTTCTCTGGTCAATCATCATTATTCCGGAGATCACAGGGCACATGATGTAGCGGTTTTTTACCTGGAAAAAACGGCGCTGGGCTGCTCCGTGCCCTTCATCATCTGACGGGCCTGATGATATCCTTTTTCCGCTCTCAGCCTCAATCTCACTCTCACTCTCACTCTTTCCGCGTGTGGTGATGGTGAAAAGCGACTCCCAGTCGCGTGGAGGATTACGCTCAGCGTCCCATTTCCATTTTATTCCGGGTCTCTGGTATTCAGTGCCTTCGAACGGATTGAAGGTGTGGTCAACCTCTATCTGCGGCAGCGGTGGCGGAGGGGTGTTGCCCATGATGACCGGGATATCCACGGCGCCCTCGGGACCGAAGTCAAGCGACGGCACCACGTTGAACCGGCCCAGAGCCTCACGGACGGAAGCCAGCATGATCTGCCAGACAGACCTCTCGTCCTCGAACTTGACCTCGGTTTTGGTGGGGTGGATGTTCACATCTATTGTTGCCGGGTCAGCGATCATATATATGAAATATGCCGGGAGGGTATCGGGAGGAAGGAGACCCTGGTAGGCTTCCAGCACAGCGCGATGCAGATAGGGATGCCGGATGAACCTGTTGTTCACGAAGAAAAACTGTTCACCGGCTGAGCGGCGGGCGTTTTCGGGCTTCCCCGCAAACCCGCTTACTGACACAATGGAGGTGGAGGTCTCCACACTGACCAGGTTTTGGTTGTAATGTTTTCCGAACAGCCCTGCTATCCGCTGACGATGGTTTCCCGCCGGAAGGCGGTAAATCTCCTGGTCATTGTGGGTAAGGTTGAACCTTATCTCCGGGTGGGCAAGGGCTACACGCTGGAACTCGGTGATGATATGCCGGAACTCGGTTGTGTCCGACTTCAGGAATTTTCGGCGGGCGGGGACATTGTAAAAGAGGTTCCTGACGCTGAATACTGATCCTGCAGCGCATGAACATGGTTCCTGTCTTGTGACCCTCGAGTTATTTATTTCAACCAGTGTTCCTGCTTCGTCTTCTTCGCGTCTTGTGCGCAACTCGGTCATTGAGACGGCTGCTATTGAGGCGAGCGCCTCACCCCGGAATCCTTTGGTAGTTATGATAAAAAGATCATCGGCTGATGAGATCTTTGAGGTGGCGTGTCTCTCGAATGAGAGGCGGGCGTCAGTCTCGCTCATGCCGCATCCGTTGTCAATCACCTGTACGAGAGTACGGCCGGCATCGCGGATGACCACGCTTATTTCTGTAGCCCCTGCGTCAACGGCGTTCTCCGTCAACTCCTTGACCACTGATGCCGGACGCTGGATGACTTCACCTGCCGCTATCTGGTTGGCGACGGAGTCGGGCAGAAGCTTTATAATGTCACTCATCCGGGGCGATTAAAAACGGAGGTAAAGATAGACTACGAAGGCAAGGATAATTATGATCACAATTAGTCTGATGGTGGTCTGTTTCTGCACTTTCTCCTGCCTGTGGTTAAAGTAGTTTTTCATATCACCGCGCATGATCCTTGAGCGGTAGGGCTGACGGGAGGTTCCCTCCGCAGCTTCAGCGGGGGAGGGCTCACTATTATTCTGCCTTTCCCCGCTATCTCTCTTTTCTTTCTCCCATGTCTTGCGTCTCTGTTCCAGTTCCTCCTTGACCGGATCATAGTACCGGGGCTTGTAGTTGAAGCCGCGGGGTTTGTTCTGTTTGAAGAAGCTCGGGATAGCCATTGTGTTCTTTTTGCAAAAATAGCAAGAAAACGCTTAGCGGGGTAGTTCCGGCCGGGATCCCCGGTTAAAGATTGTTCACTTTTTATTAATTTTGGGAGACCAAACCTTGTTCCAGAGCGATGAAGATTCTTGTAACTCATGCAGGTACGTCCGGGCTGGCAGCCAGTGTGGCTGAGCGAGTGGCCCGGGTGTTGACCGGCCTGGGTGCCGAGGTGACGCTCAGGCCTATGAGCGGGGTGTCAGGGGTAAAAGTTTTTTCGGCTGTGATTGCCGGGTGCCAGGAGCAGGGTGGAGGATGGGTTCCGGAGGCGATGGAGTTTGTCAGGCGGAACCAGTCGGTGTTGGGCAAGAAGCCCTTTGCCATTTTTACTGTCATTCCGTCGCTCAGTACAGATAGAGGGGCTGAGTCGCGAATGGTGATCATGCAATACACTTCTCATGTAAGGGGTATGGTTCATACTGTTAGTGAAGGATTCTTCAGTGGTGAGGCTGACAGCAGGGAGGCAGCGCAGCCCGGTGAGCGGTCAAAATTCAAACTGCGGCTGTTGCTTGGGTTACTTCGTGAAGCCGAGAACCGGGGTCATTCGGAAATAGAGACCTGGTCAGTACAGTTGCATGAAAAGCTGGTAAAGCTCCTGGCCAAATAGGCCGTAGGCCTTTCAGCATTGCAGCACAGAATGCCAAAAGATGTATATAGGCCGCAGGCCTTTAAGAATTGTAGTCCAAGTGACAATAATTACGGCGTTGATCACAGATCGTCCAGCATTGTCCCGCCTGACGGGTCACTGACACCCCTATTTCACCCTGACGTATTTTTCGGACCAGTAATTGCTTTTATCCACTTCACCTGTTTCGTCGGCCGGCCACACCTGTATCAGGGTATCATTGGCGACAACGATTCTCATTCTTAAGGTTTTCCCGATGAAATCACCGGTGACGTGGTACTCGATGGTTTCTTTATAGACGATTCCCTCGAGCGTATAGGATCCGCCGCCATAGCTTTCTGATATGATGGTATCCTGTTTATATTGCCCGACGAACATCCAGTAGTTATTGCACCACATTTTTACCTGGCTTCCCTGGTAGGTGTCCGGGTATATGGCTACGACCGAGTCATTTACCACCTGTTTGGCATAGAACAGGTCCCATGCGCCAATGACAGGATTTAGTGGCTCCTGCTTGCATGCCACGAGCATAATCAGGAGCAGTGAGCAGAGAACGGCAGTCTTTTTCATAGGCATTGATTTTTAGGTTTCTCCCCAGTAATGCCATATAAATTTACGCCATTTGACTGCTCATGTCAAGTAAATCTAAGATATTCTCAAGTCAGGATCTTGATTATGACCTCAGTCGGCAGGAACCATGATTGTTATAAAAAGTCATCTCGAAGAACCATATATCAAAATATTTTGCAAGCAGTGTTGACATTCTTAAAAACCCTTCTTAAATTTGAAGTGCTGCATTTCTAAAATAGTAATCATGTCGTTGTCAAAATACATTGCACGTTTGCAACGGATGGACTCTCTTATTGCCATGAAGGCAACCGGTCCGCCAGAGGAGTTTGCGTACAAGATGAATCTAAGTCGTTCAATGCTGTTTGAAACCCTTCAGGAGATGAAAGGGATGGGTGTTGATATCAGGTATTCCAATGTTCGGGAATCCTACTACTATGGTGATTCCAGAAGGATAGTAATAAAAGTAGAGAAGGTTATGGAGGGACATTAATTAAGTTAAGACTATAAATGCGCATTACTGAAGTGCATATCCTTGGTTTGAAGATAGATTCTTAATAATGAAGGTATGATTGCCAGAGCCTTGTCTTTAAGAGGGTGGAAGCTGTTTTCCGGGATAGTAATGATAGACATACTTTTCCTTATCGCTTCTCAAACACTTCTGATTGATGAAATCGTCTTTTTCAATACCTACAGCGAGCAGCTGACATACGAACGATCGATGGAGCTCTTTTACAGGATGAAATCATATTCCTGGGTGACCTATGCAATTACACCTATATTGCTACTTCTCAAATTTTCTGCCTTGAGTGTGGTTTTATTTATAGGTGCATTCTTCAGCGATCTGCACAAGGAGATTACTCTAGGTAAGATCTTTAAAGTAGTCGTCTTGTGCGAAATAGTGTTCATTTTGGCTTCGGTGATGAAACTGTTATGGTTTATTTTTTTTGCTGGTAATTACACACTTGAAGATATTAGTTTCTTTTATCCGCTGTCATTGATTAATCTTTTCAGCCGGTCAGAAGTCGCATCCTATTGGATCTATCCCCTGCAGAGCGTTAACATTTTTCAGGCACTTTATGTATTGCTGCTTGCATTCGGCCTATCCAGAATCGGATCAATAAGGAAGGGGGCGGCGGATAAGGTTGTTTTATCGACCTATGTTCCCGCTGTCGCAGTATGGATCGCGGTTATTATGTTTTTAACAATTGATGCAATGCCATGAAACGGAGAATTGCGAAATTCTTACTGTTGATCCCGATAATCATTATTGTATTGTTGATTGTAGCTATTCTCACACGCAAGTCACGGGTGGAAGGCGCATTGGAAAGGATCAGGATTCTGCCGGATTTAGTATTGACTGATATCAATGGGGAAGAATTCAATACTTCCTGGCTTACATCGGGACCCTTACTGATCACTTTCTTTCACCCGGAGTGTGATCATTGCAGGTATGAAATTTCCTCTCTTATATCCAATGACTCCCAAAGCTGCAATTCCAGAATCATCCTGGTAAGTTACGCTGGAAAATCTGAGATCAGATCTTTTCTTAAGGATTTCAAAATCATAGATACATCGCATCTACATATAATACATGATCCTGATTTAAAATTGAGTGAATTGTTTGGAGCTAATATCATTCCGGCCAATTTTATATACAACGACAGTCTTCGGCTTGTTAAGATATTCAGAGGCTCGGTTAAGCCGGAAACAATAATGAAGTATTTGTATGACAGCGATTAATCTAAAAAGGATTAAGGAGGTCTCATTGTTGCAGCACGACTCTACAGACTGTGGAGCAGCATGCCTTGCATCAATCATAAGGTATTCTGGAGGGGATTCAACTATTGATCAGATACGCCTATTGAGCGGCACAAGCCAGTCAGGGACAACCATGCTGGGTTTGTATCAGGCTGCCAAGTCATCAGGTATGGTAGCTACAGGCTATGAGGCTACTATAAAAAATATTACTGAGTATACCGGGATTCTGATCCTTCACGTAACCCCGGGAAAGGGATACGAGCATTATGTTGTATCGTATGGTTATATAGATAACCGATTCATAATCTGGGATCCGGCCCGGGGACTTGTTTTAAGAACCCGGGATGAAGTTGAAAAAATCTGGTTGAGCCATAAATGCCTTGCAGTTGCTCCAGGGAAGAATTTTACCTATCATGAAACAACGATAAGAAGGAAGCGTCAGTGGATAGCTGAAACTGTCAAACCCGATATTGAATTGTTGACTGCTAGTTTTTTTGTTGGCATTCTCGTTTCCGGGCTTGGAGTTGTAATGGCAGTCTTTACACAGAAATTACTGGATGATATCTTGCCATCCGGCAATAATCGGATGCTGATCGTTTCAATCGTTTTAGTGTTCATGCTTCTTGCTGTGAGGGTGGTACTTACCGCTATCCGTCAGACGACGTTATTATCCCAGGGCAAGACATACAATATCAGGGTCGTTGATGGATTCTACAGATCGCTGCTTGGTTTGCCAAAGCCATTCTTCGATTCACGTAAAACGGGGGACATGGTTGCCCGTCTTAATGATACTCTCAGGATTCAGCGGGTTATTTCCGAAGTGGTCAGTGTTTATGTAATAGATTGTCTGATTGTTTTGATAACGTTGGCAATGATTTGGTCTTACTCTACGATCGCCGGAACAATCTCGACTACAGCAGTCCCATTGTTTTTTCTCCTGGTTCACAAATGGAATAAACCAGTGATAAAATCCCAGCAGGATCTGATGGCGGGTTATGCGCTCAACGAAAGTAACTTCATCAGCACTTTAAAGGGAATTACGGAGATTAAGAGCATGGGGTGGCAGAGTTTTTATGAGGGCAGGAATAAATCAATTTTCAGTTTGTTTCAGGAGAGGGCATTCTCTCTTGGCAAGATTAAAATTAAGCTGGGCATAGTTACCAACCTGGCGGGGACCTTATATCTGATGGGATTACTGTTATTCACATCGCTTGAAGTTATGGGGACGAGGATGACCCAGGGCGAACTGATGGCTATCATTACACTTAGTTCGACCCTGCTGCCTTCAGTTTTAAACCTGGCCCTCGTTTCCATTCCTTTGAGTGAGGCGAAGGTGGCGCTTGAAAGGATGTTTGAATTTACCCAGTTGAAGGCGGAGGAAATCCCTGCAGATCTAAAGGAAGATTTTCCTGATATTGTCGGTATAGGATTAAAGGGTATTTCATTTCGATTCCCTGGACAAAAGCTGCTGTTAAAGGATATAGGTTTTGAGATCAGGAAGGGCAGGATTGTCGCATTGGTTGGCGAATCCGGTTCGGGGAAAAGCACTCTGGTCAATATCCTGATGCGCTTTTATGACCCTGAATCTGGTGTTATAACAGTGAATGATCATTCTGCACATCAGGAAATACCTATGGCTAAATGGCGCAAGTCGATTGGTCTTATCCCTCAGGATGTTCATATTTTCAATGGGACAGTCCTAGAAAACATTATTCCTGATCCTGATGAGACCAAAATTGCCAGACTTGTACGGTTGACCGCTGAATTCGGACTTGAACAATTCGTTAATAGTTTGCCACTTGGATTTGCCACATTAACCGGAGAAGAAGGTGTCAAGCTGTCAGGGGGTCAAAAACAAGTAATTGCATTCATGCGAACATTGTTCAATGATCCTGATATTTTGATCATTGACGAAGGCACCTCAGGAATGGACCGGGATACAGAATCTCTCATATTGAAAATTCTGATGAGGATCAGGGCTTCAGTTGGAATACTGCTCGTTACTCACAGAATTAATATTATCAGGAAAATATGTGACAGGATTTACCTTCTTGAGGGAGGGACCATAACAGCTTCAGGAACCCATAGCGAGCTGTTGATGAAGGAGAACCTTTACAAAAGGTTTTGGGAGGAATTTGATCTGGCAAAGCAGATTAAGGCTTAGATTTTCAACCGCCAGGTGTATTATCAGCAAACAAAAACCAGGTTCGGCAGGAAGAAAAATACGCCAATCCTGTATTATTGGACTGCACTGTTTTTACTTTGATAATGCAGATGGAATTTAACATTTTTCGTCTGCAGGCAGAAACCGAAAAGCCAATAATAGAGTAGGTGAAAGTTAAAATTGTCTCGCTATGAAAGAACTTCAGACGTGTCAAATGGAAACAGTAAATGGTGGATTAAAATTCAGCACTCTAACTGGATTACTATGCGGTTCAGCTGCTATGATTGCTTGCTTTGGGTTTGTTTTGGCACCTTTAGCAGCTGCACCTGCAGTTGGTTGTGCAGCAGCCCTTGCTGCGAAAAAATATTGGGAAAGTGAAGGAATTGTCGTAGAATAATACTAAGAATTATGATAAGGATTCTAACATATGATGAGTTAAGTGAAACTCAAGGAGGTAACTTTTGGGATGGCTTTTGTGTTGCAGTAGGTGTTGCTAATATTATCTCTCCCCTCTTGGCATTATCTGGGGTGGGTTATGTCATAGTAAAGGCTGCAGGAATAGGCTGTATAATTTACAAGGCAGCCACACTAGATTAACTAAAAGAGGGTTTATTAAGTGTTTTTGTCATTTAGGAACATTAGGGTTATTTCGTTAAAACCCAAATTCTGTGGTAAAAACAAAGTAGGCTTTCTTCAGTTATTTTACTGAAATGAGAACTGTTACTACAATTGTATTTGTCATCTTAGTTGCTTTGGCAGTCTATATTCTTTACAAGTTGATCTTTATTGAGGACCTGACTAAAACTGATAATATTTTGTTTATTATTCTTTTGGTTGGAGGATTGATAAATTCATTACTTATTGAGTATAGAAGAAGGGTAAAAAGGAGAAATAGGGAATAGGTTTAGTACAGAATAACTTGCCATCGAATAGTGCCTAATGTCTATCTTCCTATTGGCATAGTGTATATTCACTCTTCACTTGGTTTATTGCTCCTTTCATGAAAACATCTATTCAAAAAAAATTACTAAAAGAGATCTGACCGTTCCACTGAGGAGTGGTTGTTTTGATTCTGATCCAGTTATTCGCCAACTATAAATAGAACACCCGGAGTTTTAAAGCTATCTTCTGTGAAGCCTATTATAAAACCAATCTGGATAAAACCAGGGAGCAGGAACACAGCAGGAAAACCTCTACCAATTATAGCTTACCAGTAATGTGACAGAAGAAGTCCGATCAGCGGCAATCTTTGCTCTCAAACGTGATAAATTCTTATCTTTAACATACTGAATCTGTAGATGATCGATTTTCTCCTGCATAAATCGACTTGAATTTATACAACATGAACAGAACAGTTCTTAAAATTGCACTTGCCCTGATTTCCCTGTTGTATGTCATCATGATGACTTACTATTGGTTATTAAGTGACATGGCTAACCTCTCTAAGGCAACATCTGTGCTGCTTTATGCTACCGGATCAGTGGTTGTTTTAGGATGGATTTCCCTGTCCCGCAAGAGAAAGAAAGAATGATTCTTTTCATTTTCCGGAAAACTTGAAAGTTTGTGCTACTTAAGATTAAACACTTACATAATAATGACTGATCCAAGGAACACTGATTTATTCCTGTTTATTGCTTTCTTTATCCTGACCTCCCTGGGAGTTACACTGATGAGGTTTCTTCCTCATCACAATGCTACTATGGGTTTCATTCATGATACTTCAGCTAATACTGGTGGAGTATTGACTATTTCTTCGTTATTCATTTGGTTCAAAGACTACAGAACAATCAAACCCAGGATTTGGGGAATCTTGTCGGTTGGTTTGGGTTTAGCAGCCTATGAGTTTATTCAGATATTTCTTCCATGGGCTACTTTCGATTTCCATGATATACTGGGTACTCTGATTGGCACAGTGATAGCCATCGGAATAAATCTCATGGTTGTTAGCATTTTCTTCAAAAAAGGATGACAATTCTGCTTAATAACGGTCATAAGGACTATGTAATGCTAAATTCATAATAGTTGCATAAAGGTTCAATACATATCTTTTCAGTCAGTTATTTGATTAAGGTTCCGACTATTAAATATATTTTAATATTCCTGGTTCCTACTTTATTGCTGGCTGCAATAACCACATTTTTACCGGAACCTGAGTCGGCAGGTTACTGGAAAACAGATAATATCGTTATTGATCTGTTAATTGCGGTTATAGCTGTTCCAATCATAGAAACGCTTTTGTTTCAATCATTAATAATTGAAATTATCTGTAAGATCGTTAAAAGACCATGGAAGAACATCTGGATTGCAGTATTAGCTTCTTCTCTGGCGTTTGCATTGAATCATACATACAGTTTTCTTTATGTATTAATTACGTTTTTGGTTGGAATAATTTATGCCTTAGCATATTACCTTGGAAGATACAGAAAGGAAGATGCAATAATCCTGGTTTTCATTCTTCACGCCATGGATAATTTCCTGGCCTCATTATATAATATGTTTGTTTAAAACCTTACTAAAGAGTCTGTACAAAGTGTTGGCAGGTTTATTAATTTCATCGCAGAAGAATATTGGCTGTAACTGATTTGATAACAATAATATAATAACTTAGTACCAGATTACCAAATTATCATCGAAAGTCAAATGTCTCTAATCCAAAAGTATGAAGAAGCCCGAACTAATCCTCATCGCCGGAGCCATAATCGGCATCCTGATGGCATTGCTCAACGTGCCTTTCCATTCGCTAATCACATCTGTCTTCCTGGTGGTGCTGGGTACCGTCTACCTCTACCTTGGATTCGCCCTCTTTAACGAAATTCCGATTCGGAAAATATTCAATTCCGAATCCTACAAGGGTCTGGGACCCTGGAGAATCGTTGTTGCAGCAGGAACCGGGCTTGGACTGTCTCAACTGACTTTGGGATTATTATTTGCCCTGAACAATTATCCTATGACAAGAATCCTCATCAACTGTGGCCTGGTGGTCACAGCACTGATGCTGCTTCTTGCCCTTATCAGAAACTCCAGCGAAAGGCACCGCTTCTACAGGGCCACTGCCATCAGATGCGCTGCTTTCATAATCGTCGGTGTCATAACTCTGCTGGTGTACAGCCAACAGGGCCAGCCAGCCTGATCCGGCCCACTAACCCGGGGAAGCCCGCCAGCATGTTTCGATCGGGAATCTATTCATTGCATATATGTTCAGTATGAAAAACAAAGAGGAAGTTACGCTTCGGTAAACCGGCAACAGTGAGGGGAGGGCCTTGTCTTGAGCTCAATTAAAAGAATAAAGTTGCTGAAGGCAGGATTCATAATCAGCCTGATCACCCTGGTTATAACAGTCATTATGGCGATTCTTCCGCCGACCGGTCCCTATCACAGATTAGCCATGATACTCATGGCAGTTGTGGCAGCGCTCACATGTCTCTCTTTCTTCTTCCAGATCAGGCAGTATAGAAAGTAATGCCGGAATGACAACGTGATCATAAAAACAAAACTCATTCAATGCGTGCTCCCGTCAGCAATTCTGCGGATTTTTATAACTTTAGCGATGCAATAAACTAATCCCTGATGAATCAACTGGTGATTCGCGACAAGGCTCAGGAATATCTCTTCCGCTTCCTGGGAGGACTGCTGCTCTTCGCTGTGGGCCTCCAACTTTTCATGCACAGTCCTAAAAGAGCTGTCTTCTGGATTCTTGTGGTGGTTTTTATTCTGGCTGCCGTAGTCTTCTTTACACTGATTTTCGGCGCCATTATCAACCGGCTCACTGCTGATCACGGAATACTGACAATCAGATGGAACACAAAAATCTTTAAAAAACATCTCCCTATTGAGCAGATCGCAGAGATTACTGAGGACAAGCGATTTATACGCATAATCATGAAAGACGGCCGCACCATCCGCCTGCACGTAAAACTCATGGACGCCGACAAACGCAAAGCAGCACGCAAATTCCTTAAGGAGAGTACAGGACTGTAAGGCACCATCCCTGCGGGATAACTCATAATATCGCCAGCTTGTTCCAATGACAGGACTGACACCGTATCACTCCTTCGGCCTGTTCAAGGAATTTCCTATATTTACATTTATAAATCTCTTGTCATGAAACAGCTCGTACTCCGGAACTCACTTTATGAACGGATCTACCGCTCACTGGGAATCGTCTGCCTGGTGATGGTTATCGTAATAATCATTACAGGTGATAAAAATGAGTGGTCATTCTGGATCCAGATTGTAGCCTTGCTTCTGCTGGGGCTGGCATTCCTGAGCCTCAACTTCGGTACCCTGGTCAACAGACTGACAGTAGAAAAAGGTGTGCTGACAATAAGATGGTACACAAAACCTATGAGGATAATCCTGCCGATACATGAGATCGATGAGATCCTGGCCGACGAAAACTTTGTCCGCATCGTGATGAAAAACGGCCGTATCATCCGGCTCCCGACGGGGATGCTTGAGTTCGATGAGAAACGGGCCGTCCGGAAATTCCTGAAAGAGACAACCGGCTTCTGATACATATGCGCATCCTGCTCTCTCTCACTTTTACAGCACTCGCCCTGAGCCTGTCCCTTGAGGCGCAGCGAAGTGCAACCGGCTCTTCTGCCGCAGCTGCAAGGATCACCGTCAGCGGCTTCGTCACCGATGCAGGCAGCGGAGAACGAATGATCGACGCCACTGTCTATGAAAGAGCCTCCTTCGCCGGAACCACAACCAACAGCTACGGTTTCTACAGCCTTCCACTCCAGGAGGGAAAGGCTGAACTTATCGTCTCCTACCTGGGCTACAGCCCTGACACCCTTGTCGTGCAACTCTCCCGTGACACGGTTATCAACTTCAGCCTGGTCATGTCATCAAGCGAGATAGCTGCAGTAACAGTTACGGCCTCCGGCCGAAGGGCAAAAATCGAAAGCACCCAGATGAGCATGATAGACGTCCCGGTGGAGAAATTCCTCAAGCTGCCGGTGATCTTCGGCGAAGCCGACGTGCTCAAGGTGATACAGCTACTCCCCGGTGTGCAGTCGGGCACCGAAGGATCCACCGGCATCTACGTACGCGGCGGCGGCCCCGACCAGAACCTCTTCCTTCTCGACGGGGTGCCCGTATACAATGCCAACCACCTCTTCGGATTCATGTCGGTATTCAATCCCGATGCCGTCAAATCAGTCCAACTCTACAAGGGCGGATTCCCGGCCAGGTTCGGCGAGCGTCTTTCATCAGTGGTTGACATACGAATGAAGGAGGGCAACGAAAAGGAATTCCACGGAAATGTAGCCGTCGGAGTGATATCTTCCAAACTCTCACTGGAGGGACCGATAATAAAGGACAGGACTTCATTTGTGATCTCCGGTCGCCGTACATACTATGATGTCCTCGCCCAGCCGTTTATCATGAAGTTCAACAAGAATCAGGATGACAAGACAAATGCCGGCTATTATTTCTACGACCTCAATGCCAAGATCAACCACAAGTTTTCGGAGAAAAGCAGGCTATACCTGAGCTCGTACCTCGGACGCGACAGAGCATACATGAGAAACACCTACAGGACAAACTTCGAGGGTGAGAGCGGCGAAAGGTTTGAATATAAGGATGGCTTCGGACTGGGTTGGGGTAACTTCATCACTGCTCTTAGGTGGAATTATTTGATTTCCAATAAGTTATTCAGCAACACAACCCTTACCTACAGCAAATATGATTTTGATGTGACAATTGAATCATCTGTTGAGGAGCTCAATTCCAAGTCAAAGGGAGTGGATTACTTCAAATATTTCTCGGGTATCGGGGATGTGGGAGCGAAGATTGATTTCGACTATTACCTGTCGCCCAAACATTCCGTGAAGTTCGGTACCGGTTACACATTCCATCACTTCAAGCCAGGCGTCACCACTTTCAGGTTTGCTTCGGGCATAATTGGCGATACCGGGCTTGATACTGTTGTGGGAGACATGAAGGTAAGGGCCGGTGAGTTCATCATGTATGCCGAGGACAACATAGACCTCACCCCGAAACTGAAGATGAACGCCGGCGTTCGCCTGTCGCTCTTCAATGTTCAGGACACAAGCTATTTCGTCTTCCAGCCGCGGCTTTCGCTCCGGTACATGGCCACCGAGGACCTGTCGTTCAAGCTGTCATACAGTAAGATGGGGCAGTTTGTGCACCTGCTTACCACCTCTGCCATAAGTCTTCCGACAGATCTCTGGCTGCCGGTTACAAGGCGGTATGAGCCACCTGTCTCGCACCAGGTGGCACTGGGGTCAGGATTCCTGATACCGGGAGACCTTGAGGTTACGGTGGAAGCATTCTATAAGACCATGGATAACCTTATTGAGTACAAGGAGGGAGCCTTCTTCGGAGGTACGGGTGCCGGATGGGAGTCGAAAGTGGAGAAGGGCAGGGGGTGGGCCTACGGATCAGAGTTCATGGTTGAGAAAAACTACGGAAAGCTGACGGGATGGATAGGATATACACTGTCATGGACCCAGCGCAAATTCGAGAATCTGAACTACGGGAACACTTTCCCGGCGAAGTATGACCGAAGGCATGATGTAAGCCTCGCACTGACCTATAAATTCAATGACAGGGTTGATGCCGGACTGGTATGGGTGTACGGTACAGGAAACGCTGCAACGCTGGGAGCTTCGCAGTACCCTGGCGGGAATCTCTTTGCAAATGATTCCTGGTATGATATGATTACAGATTTTCCCGGGCGCAACAACTATCGTTTACCATCTTACCACAGGCTCGACCTGGGGGTAAACCTTCACAAACAGAAGAAACAGGGAGTGCGCACATGGAGCTTCTCGGTGTACAATGCCTACAACCGGCTCAACCCGTTCTTTGTCTACTGGAGCGAAAGATCGGTGGTGGAACCCGACCCGGACAATCCGGGAGACATGATCTACTACAGTAAGCCTGAGCTGAGAAAGGTGACTGTCTTTCCGATAATACCGTCGGTATCATATTCATTCAAGTTCTGACAGCCATGAAGATCCCGAGGATAATAGCACACCCGACTTCCATGAAGATCACAACGAAAATAGTCGACCGGATAACCCTGAAAATCCCGGGGAAAACAGCCTCCCTGACAGCCGTGAAGATCACAACGAAAATAGTATCCCTGACTGTCATCGTGCTTGCAGTCATGATACATGCCGGCTGTGAGACGGTGATTGACTACAGGGGTCCTGAGACTGAGCCCAAGGCAGTCATTTACGCCCTCCTTGAACCGGACATGTTTATTTCGGTGACAGTTTCGGAAAGTCATTCCGTATTCCAGGTGCCATGGCACCCCAGGCAGATCAAGGATGCCACGGTTCGGGTGTACCGCGACGGAGAACTGCTGGAGACCCTTGCATACACAGGTACTGAACCGGCAGATGAGAACGCTCCTGTGAGTACCCATTCACCTTACTCCTCTGCGACAAATAAACCGGAATTCGGGCATACCTACCGTATCGAGGTTTTGATCCCGGGATACCCTGCGGCTTACGGAGAGACAAGACTGCCGGACCCGGTGGATGTGGAGGTCGCTGACACAAGCTCCAGTGATATCGGTTATGGTAACAGGCAATTAAACGTGAAACTTCGCTTCCGCGATCCGGCTGACGAGGAAAACTACTACAGGTTTACGGCGCCGGCAACTATTGGGAACTATTATGCTTTCCCCGGTGAACCATATGATCCCGGGCAAAAGATTTATATCAGGTCCGATGACCTCAACTATGGAGGCCTCAGTGATCCGATCATTTCACCAATGCAGGATGATGACATCTTTGGCATCTACCCTCAGAATGAGTATTATGTCTTCACTGATGAGCTGATACCGGGCAAGGAGTATACCCTCAACCTTAAGTACTCCGGATTGAATCTTAATACTGAGAATTACGAGTTCCTCCGTGCATCCTTCAGGTTAAACTCCATAACCAGGGACCTTTATCTGTACCTTCAGTCATATTCGGTTTACGGCCAGACAGAGGGAAATCCCCTGGCCGAACCGGTGCCGGTCTACACAAACATTATCAACGGACTGGGGATAGTGGGAGCACTTTCATTTTCACAGGATTCACTGAAGATTGGGGAGTACCCGGTTGAGGGGGTGCAGTATGAAATGCAGCAGTATTGACCTTCGGGTTTAAGACGTTCAGTTATCCTCAATTATCGTCCCCCCAAAAAATAATCTCACCTTTTCTTGCGGGGATGAAAAACATTGCTTAGCTTTGTATCGCAAAGTACTACAAAACACAATGACAAATCAGACAGATCAGCATCTTGAAGATATCCAGGCCATCAGGAGGCTAATGGAGTCTTCATCCAGGTTCCTGTCGCTCAGCGGCATGTCCGGTATTATCGCAGGAGTTCTTGGCATTGCCGGAGCGTTGGGTGCACAGCTCATCATCACCAGGATTTCCGCACCTGTTGACTGGTATGCACGGCCGTTTGCAGAGGGTCCGGATGGTATCCGTGAGTTCCTCCCCTTGTTTGTATTGATGGCTGTGGTTCTGATACTGGCATTTTCAGGTGCAGCATTCCTTTCAACCCGGAAAGCCCGGAAAAGCGGCATCAAAGCATGGACGCCAGTCACCAGGAGGATGCTGGTAAGCCTTATCTTCCCACTCGGTACAGGCGGATTGTTCATTCTTCTGACAGCCGGAACTGTTCCTGCCGGTGTTATCGTAGCGTCCACCCTGATCTTCTATGGACTTGCCGTTATCAGCGCCGGAAAATTCACATTCGGCGAGATACACTGGCTGGGAGTGCTTGAGGTGGCTGCAGGTCTTGTCTGCCTTGCACTGCCGCAGTACAGCGTGTTGATATGGATTCTGGGATTCGGACTCCTGCATATCGTCTACGGACTATTCATGCATCTCAGGTACAGGGGATGAAACAGATACTTGCAAACTTCAACAAGGCCTTTGAGAGCCGCGTCAGGCTGGGCATCATGTCAGTGCTGGCGGTGAATCCCGCTATGGACTTCACCGGCCTGAAGGAAACCCTTGCAGTCACTGACGGCAACCTGGCCAGTCATCTGAGGGCTCTCGAGGAGGCCGGTTATGTCAGCATGGAGAAGAGCTTCATTAACCGAAAGCCCAACACCAGCTACTCTATCACAGATGAGGGGATGGAAAGCTTCAGCAGCCACCTGAAAGCCCTTGAGGAACTTATTAAAAATCAATAATTTTTTTAGACTTTAACTTTGAAATGCAAAGTACTTTAATCAACTCAATAAACATGGAAACAGGAAACTTAAAACAGGAAAAATGGTATGAGTCAATGACCGTCAAGATGGTCCTCATAGGAGTAATGGGCCTGATACTGCTCATCCCGCTTGCCCTGATAATGGAGGTTATCAGGGAGCGTTCGGCGAATGCAGAGACAGCCCGTACCGAGATCGGCCAGCTCTGGGCTTCTGCCCAGACTGTGACTGGCCCGGTGCTCAATGTTCCGGGAACACGTGTTGTTGCCAATGACGGATCATTCGTAACCACCACAATGCACATCCTGCCCGATGAACTCAGGGTCAACGGTGTGCTTGAGCCGGAGATGAGGTACAGGGGCATCTATGAGACTGTAGTCTATGACTCGGACATTGAGATTTCGGGAACCTTTAACATTGCAGGATATGAACATCTCAATGATTACACCTGGCAGTGGGAAAAAGCCTACATATCACTTGGTGTTTCTGACAACAAAGGGATCAGTGACAAGGCCGATCTTTCGATAGGGGGAAGGGTCATAAGCGCAATCCCCGGTGCAGGGCAGACAGATCTGTTTAACAAGGGTATCTCTTTCCCATATGCCGTTGATCCTTTAAAACCGGCAGAGGCCGGAGGGGAGTTCAGCCTGAAACTGGGCCTCCGGGGAAGCAGCAGCGTAGCCTTCTCCCCGGTGGGACGTACGACAACTGTGGCTCTTTCCTCCAGGTGGAATGCACCCTCTTTTACCGGGAATTTCCTTCCTGCAGAACGTGATGTGGCTGACAACGGATTTACAGCCAGCTGGGTTGTGACTCATCTCAACAGGAGTTTTCCTCAGGTGTGGGAGGGTAAGCGTTATACCCCTGCCGACGATGCCTTTGGTGTTGATCTGATTCTGGAAGCAGACCATTACACCAAGGCAGAGCGCAGCGCCAAATACGGACTGCTCTTCATCGCCCTTACCTTCCTGGTGCTGATAATCATTGAACTGCGGTCTTCACAGAGAATACACATCTTCTATTATCTGCTTGTGGCGCTTGCGCTTATCATGTTCTTCTCGCTTCTGACCGCGCTGAGCGAGCACATTGGCTTTAATCCCGCTTACCTCATCTCTGCAGTGGCCACCATCGGCCTGCTCACCTTTTTCTTCGGGTCGTTGCTTGAGAAGGGCTGGATGACGCTGCTCATCAGCGGCCTGTTGACGGGACTATATGTGTTTATCTTCTTCCTGCTCGCTATGAAGGATTACGCATTCCTTGCCGGCAATATCGGACTGTTCGTGCTGCTTTCCGCATTGATGATTGTCTCGGCCAGGTACAAACTGTTCAGGTCACAGGTTTAGCAGGGCGAAGCGCCTGCAGCGGCCTGCCCGTGAAGTATTGCTGCAGGGGAGTGGATCAGTTTCTTCCCGCCTGCCATTTACTGCAGTTTTCCCCGCTGTGCGACGACTCGCAGCGGGGAATCCTCTTTACAGGGGAATGAATTGATCCGGCTCATGAGGAATCTCCGCTTTTTCGACTAACTTACAGCGTCGTTATAAACTGACTGATCAATGATGCTTAAAAGGTATATTGAAGAAGGGGGGCCTGATAAGTTTGACCTGGTTATTGTCGGCGGAGGCATCACCGGTGCCGCCGTGGCATATATTGCAGCTGCCCGCGGACTCTCAGTTGCTCTCTTCGAGAAGAAGGATTATGGCGGCGCCACTTCGGCTGCCACCTCGAAACTCATCCATGGCGGACTTCGTTATCTCGCCAATGGCGAACTGAAACTGGTACGCGAATCGCTCCGCGAACGCCGGATACTGGGCAACATTGCCCCGAACTTCGTTTACCCCCTCCCATTCCTCCTGCCGATGTACAAACGGTGGAGAGGCAATATCTGGAAGATGCTCGTAGGGATGTACGTCTATGACGTACTATCGTACGATAAGAAAGACACATGGGACAAAAGCAAGAAACTGGAGAACCACCGTCTGATAAACCACAGGAAAACAATCAGGGTTGAATCAAACCTGAAGAAGGAGAACCTGCGGAATGCCTTCTATTTCTTTGATTATCAGAGCATCTTCCCTGAGCGCCTGACGCTGGCTTTCATCAAATCAGCTGCTGAATACGGCACCTCGGTCTCCAACTACACACCTGTGGAAGGATTCATATATGGTGAGGGGAGGAAGATCACCGGAGTTAAGGTGAGGGATATCTTCACTGACAGGACAAGAGAGGTCTATGCCGACCTGATAGTCAACTGCGGAGGCACCTGGGCTGACAAGATACTAAGCCTTGCCTCCGGCGACGGAGATGTTAAGCACCGCGTCAAACGGTCGGAAGGGATACATATTATAACGAAAAAGATCGCAGGCAATCATGTGGTCTCTCTCCAGAAGCCTGATGGCGGTCATATGATGATCATGCCATGGCGCGAACACTCACTCATTGGTACAACCGACAAGGAGTTCATGGGTGACCCGGATGACTATAAGGTATCGATGGAGAGCATCGATGAGATAATTGAAAATGTAAACACCAATTACGGCCGGAAGATTTCGCGTGAGGATATAATCCACGCATATGGCGGCCTTCGTCCGCTGGTTGATGACCAGAC
>DHUL01000037.1:41317-42394 GCA_002409145.1 Bacteroidales bacterium UBA5235 | reverse complement strand
ATTGAGGGGATGATCACTGTTGAGGGTGGCAAGTACACCACCAGCCGCAGCCTTGCACGTGAGGTGCTGAGGCTGATCTCGGCAAAGCTCAACCGGACCCTTTCAGACTCCGTCTCTGACAATCTGTACCTCTCGGGTTGTGAGATTCGCGACATGAAGCAGTTCATGATCAGGCAGCACCTCAACTACAAGGACTTCAGCCGCAACACGGTGGAGTTTGTGAGCAGGAACTTCGGTACCGAGAGTCAGGTTGTTTTTCGGATTGCGCGCAGTAATCCCAGGTTTGCCGAGGAGGTTACTCATGATGGTGAGATACTGGCCGAGGTGGTTTACGCCATACAATACGAGAGCGCCAAAACCCTCAGGGATATAATGCTACGGAGAACAGGCATCGGGACACTGGGTAACCCCGGCAAGGCGATTATTAATAAAATCGCCGAACTGGCTGCCGGAATGATGGGATGGGGCGAAAAGAGGAAAGAGGATGAGATTGCCTCGCTGATAAAGGTTTATGATTTATTCTGACAATATGGATAACGGGAACAGTTACCGTCACATTCTGAAATGGGGAGACAAGCATGAGGAGAGTGTCAGCCATCATATGGCTGAAGTAATAAAGGAAAAATTTGGTCTTAAGGATGAAGATTTTTCCCGGAAGCATCTTCCGGGAACAGAACCTGTGATGCTTGAGAAGCTGCCGGTACTTAAGCCGGCACAGGTTGATTTTTTCAGGAACATTGCGGGTGCGGAGAATGTACTCTCGGATGATATGTCACGGGCTCGTTTTTCATGTGGCAAGTTTTACGGAGAGCTTCTTGACCTGCGTCTCGGTCTTGTACCTGATCCTCCCGATGCTGTAGTGGCTCCCCGTACACATGAAGAGGTGGAGAAGATCATCAGTTTCTGCAGCAGCGAAGGGATAGCCGTGGTGCCAGCAGGCGGACTCTCGTCCGTAACGGGTGCAGTACGCGCACCAGGCGGAGGTATCGCACTCGATCTCACGAAACATCTAAACAAGGTCCTTGCAGTCAGCAAAGTCAACAAGACTGTGACCGTGCAGGCGGGAATGTACGGCCC
>DHUL01000037.1:11899-41155 GCA_002409145.1 Bacteroidales bacterium UBA5235 | reverse complement strand
AGGCGGGAATGTACGGCCCGGCGCTGGAGGAGGAGCTCAACAGGCTGGGATACAGCTGCGGCCACTTTCCGCAGTCATTTGAGTATTCAACCGTTGGTGGATGGATCTCCGCCAGGGGTGCCGGACAGGCATCCACAGGGTACGGAAAGATTGAAGACATGCTGGTGTCAGTTAAAGCTGTGACACCCGCCGGAGTGATAGTAACAAAGGATTTCCCACGCACAGCACAGGGTTGGGATATCTTCAGGCTTTTTGCAGGCGCAGAAGGAACACTGGGAGTGATCACTGAGGCTACACTTCATGTCTTCAATTATGCCCCTGAGAACACAGCCTCCGCAGCTTTCATCTTCAGATCATTTGAAGCAGCGGTAGAGGCTATGCGCACAATAATACAGGCAGAATGCGGCAGGCCTCACTTGTTCCGCATCTCCGATCCCGATGAGACAGATGTCGCTTTCCGAACCAGCGGGTTAGATGGTACCCTTGCCGACAGGGCGCTGCAGATGCTGGGATTCAAAACCGGGAGTCGCTGCCTGATGTTTGTGACGGTGGAAGGTGAGAGGGACTATGCCCGGTTCGTAATCAGGAAGATAAAAAGGAAAGCCAGAGCCGGGAAGGGTATGTATATAGGAACCTCTCCGGTCAGGAAGTGGCTGGAACAAAGATATTCCAGTGCTTATATACGTGACCCGCTCATGGATCTGGGGATCATGACAGACACGCTCGAGACTGCGGTTACCTGGGAGAACCTGCTGAAAGTATGGAAGGAAGCGCATGCATATGTTTCACGAAGGCCGAAGGCATTCATGATGATTCACATATCACATGTTTATGAGAACGGCGCCAACCTTTATTTCACCTTCCTCAGTCCCATGGAAAAAGGTTATGAGAAACATGATTTCACAACTTTTCATCGAGGGCTGGTAGAAACCATTCTGGAACACGGAGGCTCAATCTCGCATCATCACGGTGTTGGAAGGGTACTGGCGCCATGGATGGAAGGGCATCTTGGCAGGAGCTCGATGGAACTGCTCAGGGCAGTGAAAAAACACCTTGATCCGAATAACATAATGAATCCCGGCGGCACGCTGGGCCTTTAGCAACCTGACATGAAATTATCTGACGATCTCATCCTGTCAATAGACTTCGGTACACAATCGGTACGCTCCGTACTCATTGACCTTGAAGGAAATGTGCTTCAGCTGGCAAAGATTGAAATCGAGCCTTACTTTTCCGTGCGTCCCGGGTGGGCCGAACAGTACCCCGAATACTTCAGGGACAAGATGTTCGAGTCTCTTCGCAGGCTTTTCAGCGAGACAACGTACCAAAAGGAGCGGATAAAAGCCGTGACACTTACATCGCAGCGGTCGACGCTGATCAATCTTGATTCTGAGGGAAAGTCACTTCGTCCTGCCATCACCTGGCTCGATCAGAGGCTTAGTGCCGTGGAAAAGTATCCGGGAAAGCTGATGGATCTGGCGCTAAGGCTCGTAAGCATGAGGGAGGCTGTTCATTTTGCCGTAAAGAACGGCGAGTGCAACTGGTTGATGCAGAATGAACCGCAGGTATGGGAAAAGACAAGCAAGTATCTCCTTCTCTCCGGATACCTGACCTGGGCGCTTACAGGTGAGTACAGGGATTCGGTAGGATGCACGGTAGCTTACCTGCCGTTCGATTACAAGACTCAGAAGTGGACCGACAGGAAGCATATGAACTACAAGATGTTTCCTATCGACAGGGAGAAGCTTCCTGACCTTGTCAAGCCCTCCGAAGTGCTGGGAACGATAAGTCGTGAGGCATCGGAACTGACCGGCATCCCTGCCGGGCTGCCATTGATAGCTGCTGCTGCCGACAAAGCCAGCGAGGTACTTGGCTCCGGTGTCATCAACCCCGATGTGGCGTGCCTCAGCTATGGCACTACGGCAACGGTGCAGACCACACACAGCAGGTATCACGAGGTAATACCGTTCTTTCCGTCATACCCCAGCGCCATCCCCGACTGCTTCAACACCGAGGTGCAGATCTACCGGGGTTACTGGATGATCAGCTGGTTCAAGAAGGAGTTCGGTCTGAAGGAGATACAGATGGCAGAGCAGACCGGGCGCCATCCGGAGACTTTCTTCGATGCCATGGTCGACGATGTACCGGCAGGGTCAATGGGCCTGGTGCTCCAGCCTTACTGGTCGCCCGGCGTCAAGGTGCCAGGAACAGAAGCAAAAGGCGCAATCATAGGGTTTGGCGACGTTCACACCCGTGCTCATGTATATCGCGCCATACTCGAAGGCCTTACCTATTCACTTAAAGAGGGTCTTAACCGCACCGTAAAACGTACCAGAGTGCCTGCAAGAAGCGTAGTGGTTTCCGGAGGAGGCTCACAGAGCAAACAGGCAATGCAGATCACTGCCGATATCTTCAATCTTGAGACATTCAGGCCGCACACTTACGAGACATCAGCCCTGGGAGCCGCGATAAACGCGGCTGTGGGAATGAAGTATTACAACGATTTCCCGGCAGCGGTGGGGGCAATGACCAGGAGAGGTGACAGATTTACTCCTGACCCGCATAATGTGGAGATTTACAGTGAGCTGTATGATAAGGTTTACTCGAAGATGTACCGTCATCTCCAGCCACTGTATGAGCAGATCAGGGATGTTACCGGCTACCCGCCGAAGATCTGATACATTCTGGTGCTGTCAGACGAACTTAACTGTGATGGCGCCACCAAGGCCGACCTTATCGCCTGCGATTATGACAACTGACAGGATCTCTGCCATTTTCAATGCCTGTTCAGTGATTTCATGGACCATCTCACTGTCTTTTACCTCGTTGCAGAAGGCGGTTGCATAAGCGTCAGCCAGTGCGCCGCTGCGACAGGCAATCATGCATGCATCAGCCACCCCGAAACTCAGCGAATGTCCTACTGTTCCGGATGAACAGCAGAGTGACAGCGGGGTGTCGCCCGGTACCGGCTGAAGGGCTATCTTTTCCGATAGCGGGGAGTCTCCTGCGAACACCGCCACAGTGGCCGGGGCTGTCAGTTTCATGAAGATGTCTCCGCCATTTTCAATTATTACCTCATCTGCCCCGGATTCCTTCAGCAGGTCCCTGCAGATATATTCAGCCATAGCCCCGGCCACGGCACTCATGGGTCCTGTGCCTGCGGCAAGAGCCGCATCGCTCATTTCCTGTATCAGGGGGTGGACACCTCCCGGCGCCACAACAGGAATCAGTGAATCCCTGAACTCCGGGTGCAGGTTTATATGCTCCTCCAACACCCTCCGGTAAAACAGAATCCGGTCCATGGTGAACCGTTCAGCCTCCTTCCGGTAGTGGCTGCTGTCGATTGCCACCCAGAGGTCGGTTTCGCGGAAGACGGAACGGAAGCTCGTCCATCGGCTGTTGCCCATCGCTTCGCGGTACAGCCGCGGCTGATATGCTGTGGTTTTAGCCAAGGTCTATCGAGAAGAGTTTCAGCGGGCAGGCTGTGAGACAGAGCTCGCAGACCACGCATTTCTCAGGCTCGAACACCAGCTCTGCCGATTTACGGTCAATTGACAGCGCACCGGCAAAACAGACTGCCGAACAGGCGCCGCAGTGAACACACAGCTCCTCCTGGTATGTAATTTTTCGGTCAATGGGAACACACTCCACATTCTGCTGTTTCATGTATTCAATTCCCTCCTTCAGGACTTTCGACGGGGCAGACATCTCCATCACAAGGTGGCCTACCTGGCCTGGTGAAACGTCAGCTTTTACAATGTTGACCATGATGTCAAATTTCCTGATAAGGTTGTATGTTATGGGCTCACCCGTCGCCTCGGGCGGGAAAGTCAGCACAAATCTCCTGCTTTTCATGATACCATTAAGAATTAAAGGTTAAAGCCTGACATCCAGGCTGTTGAGACCGGATGTCTTCCTGAAGTTTTCCACCGGAGCGGTAAGCAGGAACCGTCCTGCTGATATCTCCCGGCGGAGTGTTTCGGCTATCTCGCGCGCCACCCTCAGGCTTGAGAGCGGGGCTGTCCGTATCTTCTTCCCGTTGAGGGAAATCTCACCGGAGAAGAGAGACTCATAGTTGGCCCGTCCTAATATGTCATGGCCGGGTGAGCCATAGTCAAGAATATTTGTCTCTATCTGACTGTTACGTATCATAACCCTCCGCGCCAGGTCTTCATCAAGTACAGGTATGGGTATGCCAACTCCTACGAAGAGAGATACTCCGTATTTCTCAAAGTATGCCGCCCTGATGAAGCGGGTGTTCATCTCCTTTGCGTTGCCTATGAGTGCCAGCGTGGCAGAGTTGCCAACGGGAACGCCGTGCTCGTTCACCGGTTTGCCGGTGTTGAACTGGGTGCCGTGCCATGCCACATATCCGGTGGTGCCGCCGAAGAATATGCGTGTACCGATGCCGATAGTCCGCATCTCGGGATCATTCAGCAGCGGACTCAGCTCTCCTGATGTGGAGAATGTGGCGTTTCCGAACGATGGCAGCAGGGTGCCCATGTATGTATATTTCATTTTTGAGGTGCTGTTCACTGCCACATTGTAGTTCTGGTAAGCATTACGCGGATTGAACATTATCATCTCATTGACGCTCTCCCGGTTGATAAGGGTTTTGACCTCGGTACGCGGGTAGCAGTCAGTGCCCTTGGCTGTGGCATGCATCATCACATCCCTCCCTGCAATCAGTTCCTCGATGACGTGGGCGCCCCCGTACTGGTCATGCGGCAGGGCTGTCTCAGTGGCGCCGATATAGGCATCCACAGCTGCTATGCCGGCAAAGACAGGCACATTGTTAAGGGTGATCCTCTCCATGCGCATAGGCGGATCGGTGTGACCGAAGTTGATAAACATGCCCGACGAGCACATGGGCCCGAAGGTGCCTGTGGTGACCACATCAACCTTTTCCGCAATCTCAGCGGGCGTTGCTTCGCGACCCATGGCTGCAACCTGCCCGGCCGTCAGCACTACCGCCTTTCCGCTGAGGATCTTTTCATTGATCTCCGCAATGGTTCGTTTCTTCGACATATTGTAAATTTTAAAGTAACTTTAGCCTGTTTTCAAATAAACGTCAAAGATATGCTTAGATCACTTATCACCACCGCCCTTTTTGCAATTCTTTTCTTTTCTTGTATCCAGTCAGACGATCCGGCCATCGATGTAATGACATTCAATATCAGACTTGACACGCCTGATGACGGACCTAATGCATGGCCTCACCGTGCTGCAAAAGTGGCCGCATTTATTGACGAACAGATTCCTGACCTGATGGGTATGCAGGAGGTACTGTGGCATCAGTATGAATATCTTCATGATGTTGTGCCAGGGTATGGATCTGTGGCAGCTGGCCGTGACGATGGCCAAAAGGGTGGAGAAGCATGCCCGGTATTCTGGCGGCTTGGGAGATTTGAGCACCTCGCCGACGGGACTTTCTGGCTGTCAGCCACTCCGGATGTGCCAGGGTCTGTAGGATGGGGAGCAGCGCTCACACGCATATCGACATGGGTCAGACTTTATGACAGGGTTGCGAAGGATACACTTCTTTTTTTCAATACTCATTTTGACCATATAAGCGACTCGGCAAGAGTGATGAGCTCAGGAGTGCTGCTTGAAAAGGTCAGAGAGCTTGCCGGGGATAACAGGTTTATTATCACCGGCGATTTCAATGCCACGCCGGAAAGCCTGGCCATTAAAGGTATGAAGGAGGGTGATCTGGCGATTGATTCATACCTGGTCTCGGAGACGCCCCCTGCTGGTCCGGCTTATACCTTCAACGGCTGGAAGGATGAGCCGGGGGAAGAAAGGATAGATTACATATTCGTCCGGAACGGCATGAAGGTGTTATCGCATGAGACACACAGGGTAATTGAAGAGGGTGTGTTCATATCTGACCACTGGCCGGTGATAGCCAGGGTCAATTGAAAAGAGAGTGGTTCCTGGTTGGGATGAATTCAACCGGGATGTTAAAAGCCTCAGATATATGATGACCCCTTTCAAGTATGTCATCATCCTCTTCGTCATAGTACCACTTGATCACCAGCCTTTTACCATGATTAGTAACCTGGGATATCTTTCTGATAACTGCAACCAGGATCTGGGTACCGAAACTGTTAAGATATTCCAGGTCAATAATAACCGTTGTGGTGCCGGCGGGATTCTTAAGGTAACGTTCTATGCAATCGAGCAGCTTCTCCGATGGCGCTGTCCTGTTCAGGGCCATGGCTCTGCCTTTGATGCTGAGTGTACCGTCGGCGTTAAAGATGACCTCCGGCGTTTTGTCGGTAGGTGGAATATGGCAATGGTTATCCTGCATGGTCATATGGAAAGGTTCTTCCCTTAAAGATTCAAAGATAAGCAGATGTGTCACTCCTCACAAAAAATATTTTTCCGGAAACGGGTATGGAGGCAGGAATATGCTCTGCCTCTCTCAACATTCCGGCACCTTATTTTGTTAATTGTATGTTTTGTGTCACTGAGATATCACGCAACTGATAAAACAAATAATCCAATGAACACCAGACGCCCAGGCAACATAGATGAATATATCAGCTTCCAGCCTCACAGCTGGCAGGAGATGCTGAAGAAGGTCAGAGATACCATTAAGGAGGCTGCTCCCGGTGCCATTGAATCCATCAGCTATGCCATGCCTGCCTGGAAGTTCAGAGGTAAACCGCTGGTATATTTTGCCCTGAACAGGAACCACCTCGGCTTCTATGCCACCCCGTCAGCAAATATCGCTTTCAGGGAGGATCTGAAAGAATACAAGTCATCAAAGGGTGCGGTTCAGTTTCCGCTGGATAAACCTATCCCTTACGAACTGATCCGCAGGATGGTTCAGTACAAGCTTGAAGAAATCAACAAATCATAGGGGGAGATAAAATGAACAACTCAATCTATCCATCCGTCTGGTTCAATAACAACGCCAGGGAAGCCGCGGAGTTTTACTTATCCGTCTTCCCGAAAGCGAAAATTGCAGACGAAAATCCGGTGGTGGTAATCATGGAAGTGAGCGGTCAGAAACTCATGCTTCTCAATGGTGGAGACATGTTCCGGCCCAATCCGTCAATCTCCCTGATGTACCTAACGTCATCGCAGAGCGAAGTGGAGGAAATCTACTCACAGTTGATCGAGGACGGAAAATCACTGATGCAACTGGATAAGTATCCGTTCAGTCCGAAATACGGATGGGTCGAAGACCGTTATGGCGTATCGTGGCAGCTGTACTGCGGCCAGGAGGAACATATCATCCAGAAACTGGTCCCGACACTCATGTTTTCCGGCAGGAACAACGGGAAGGCTGAGGAGGCTGTGGGCTTTTACTCCAGTGTTCTGCCTGACTCAAAACCTCGTGGAATGCTGAGGTACACCGGTGCGGAAGGAGAAGTGGCAGGTAACATTCAGCACGGCGAATTCATGATCAGGGATTACCTGTTAATGATCATGGATAGTTCCCTGTCGGATGACTTCAGCTTCACAGAGGGAGTTTCACTGGTTGTTGAGTGTGACACACAGGCGGAGATTGACAGGTACTGGACGGCTCTCACTTCCGCCGGAGGCGAGGAGAGCATGTGCGGATGGCTGAAGGACAGGTACGGAGTGAGCTGGCAGATAGTTCCTACAGTTCTTCCCGCGCTGATGGCCATGTCACGCAGGGTAACGGAAGAACTGCTGAAGATGAAGAAGCTTGATATCAGGAAGCTGACTGAGGCTGCCGGCTGATCTGATTCCCCTGGTGGATTCCCGGAACAGTCTTATCCGCCAGGTACGGGCAGACATTTATACCACGGACACTTTATGCCCTTTTGCGGTATGCCCGTATTGCCAGGGTGAGGAGCGAAGTTGCGAGCAGGGAGAGCAGCCCTACATCCATAGCGATATCATGAAATCCTGACCCTTTTAGCATTATCATCCGGTTGATCCGCATCAGGTAAGCCACCGGGTTCACCCAGTTGAATTGCTGTGCCCAGACTGGCATGCTCTCGACAGGGGTAAAGATACCGCTCATCAGTATGAATATCATCATGACGAAATATGAAACGAAAAGGAACTGTTGCTGTGTTGATGCCATTGTAGAAAGGAAGAGCGCCATCCCCAATACAGCCACGAGAAATATCATAGCACAGGCGAAGAAAAGAAGGAGACTCCCTTCGAAGGGGATGTGGAATGCCAGCCACCCTATGCTCAGCCCCAGTGCCAGGTCGAACAATCCAATGATAAAAAAGGGTATTATCTTTGATGCTATCAACTCCCATTTCATTACCGGGGTTACGTTGATCTGCTCAATCGTGCCACTTTCCTTTTCCCTGACCAGGTTAAGTCCTGACATAAGCAATCCGATGGCTGTAATGAGTATCACAAGTATCCCGGGAAGCATGAAATACTTGTAGTTGAGGGTGGGGTTGTACCAGTAATGCGGTAATACCGACAGGCCTGGCATGGAACCTGATGACATGATCATTCCGCCTGCCTGTCCCGGTGGAGATCCTCCGCTCAGTAACACATCACGGTTGAAATCGCGTACCACTGAGTTGAGATAGGTCCATGCAAGCTGGGCAGAGGTGGAGTTAACGGCATCCACAAGCACCTGCAACCGCGGCCGGGTCAGTCCTGCAAGACCTTCGGAGAAATCGGACGGGATAACCAGCACCATGTCAGCATTGCCGGCAAAGAGCATTGACTCTGCCTCCCTGACACTTTGAGGGGTGGCTGCAACAGCGAAAAAGGATGAACCTGACAGCTTTGCCACCAGCTCGCGTGAAGCCCGGGAGTGGTCACTGTCAATAACAGCAAGATCGATCCGCTTGACTTCGAAGGTCACAGCCGGGACGAGAACCAGCATCTGGATAATGGGCACGGCAATAATAGCCCTCGCAATGAATGTATTCCTCCGTATATGCCGGAACTCTTTCCGCAAAAGGAACATCAGCTTTCTCATCTTTCATCCTCCCTGGGCTTAATGCCGGATCTCTTCCTCATTATTTTGCCTCCCCGAGCCTGGTTTTGAATTTCTGTATGCTGATGACCATTAGCAGGAGGGCTGTAACAGCAAGTATCAGCGTCTCCTTCCATACATATCCAATTCCCGCACCCTTGATCATGATTGCACGGATTACATCAACAAACCACCTTGGCGGCAGGATCATTGTTACATAGTCATATATCTTCGGCATGTTCTCGATCGGAAAGATGAATCCCGAAAGCAGCAGTGCCGGCAGCATCAATGCCAGAAAAGAGATGAAGATGGCATTCTCCATCTTGCCGGTAAGTGTTGAGATGAGTATGCCGAGTGCCAGCCCCAGCAAAATATAGAGCATGCATTCGGCTATCAGCAGAGCTATGCTCCCCTGAACGGGCAGTCCGAAGACAAACCATGCCATCAGCAATATAACTATCACATTAATCAGCGAGAGGAAGAAATAGGGGGTTGCCTTGCCTACTATAATCTGCCATGGTCTGAGGGGCGACACCAGAAGCACCTCCATGGTGCCGTATTCCTTCTCCCGGACAATGGTCACCGAGGTCATCAGCGAACAAATCATTATAAGAATGAGCGTGATCAGTCCGGGGATAAACATGTAATGGCTCTCAAGGTTGGGATTGAAATACATACGGACTTCAGGCATGATCAATGGCATGGTTGCGGTTAACTCACCGGTAAGCGATGCTGAGTAAGTGGATAATATGCCATTGATGTAACCTGTTACCAGGCTGGCCGTATTCGGTTCTGTGCCGTCGGCGATGAGGCTAATGGTTGCGGTGCCCTCACGGGTGATGGTTGCTGCCATCTTTTCCGGGAAAACCACCACAGCCCTGATCTTTCCCTCTTTGAATGTGGCATCTATCTCGTCATAGGAATCCAGCTGCCTGGCCACGTAAAAGAATTTTGACGCTTCAATGTTCTGCGTCAGCTCCTTCGAAACCTCGTCATGGGCATTATCAAGGACTGCGATAGCTGCATTCTTCAGATCCGTGCGTACGGCATAACCGAAGATAAGTATCTGTGCAGCCGGTATGCCAAACAGTATTATCAGCGTCCGGTAGTCGCGGAAGATATGGATGAACTCCTTACGTACAAATGCCATGAATCTTTTCATACCATGGTCCTTTGAGGTCTGGTTATCTTCACAAAGAGCTCTTCAACAGTTGCAGTTCCATACTGCTGCCTGAGCACAGAGGGAGTGTCAAGTGCCACGATCTTACCCTCGTTCATAATGGTGATACGGTCACAATATTCGGCTTCATCCATGTAGTGAGTGGTGACAAAGACTGTGATTCCCTGCGAGGCTGTCTCATAGATCATCTCCCAGAATTGGCGGCGGGTGACAGGATCGACTCCGCTGGTAGGCTCATCGAGAAAGACGATCTCAGGGTCATGGAAGACAGCTGTGGCGAAGGAGAGTTTCTGCCTCAGTCCAAGCGGCAATGACCGTATCAGTGTATCACCGTATGAGGTGAAACTGAGCCTTTGGAGCATCGCCTCACGGCGATGAATGAGCTCCTTCATCCTCATTCCATAGATCCCACCATATAGCTCGATGTTCTCCCTGACTGTAAGGTCTTCATAGAGCGAGAAGCGCTGCGACATATAGCCTATCCGTTTCTTAATCTCTTCCGGACGGCGGGATGCGTCAATGCCTGCGACCATAACTCTGCCGGAGGTGGGCCTGGATAGACCACAGAGAATCCTGATAGCGGTTGTCTTCCCGGCACCGTTGGCACCGAGGAAACCGAATATCTCACCCCTGTAGACGTCAAAGGAAAGATGGTCATTGGCTGTAAAGGCGCCAAACTTCTTCACCAGGTCTCTTACCTCTATCACCTTTTCTCTTTCCATCAGGTTGACCATTTCATTCTTAATCTGTTCCGGGCTTCTTTTATAATGACTTCTCTTCCGGCTTCCTTCTCATCAGTTCCAGAAATACATCCTCTATCCCGGGCAGAGTTTCTTTTATCGTCGCTCCATGTATGCCGGTATTTTCCAGTTTCCTGTTCAGATCTTCCGGGGCAGTGCCTTCGTGAAGGGTTATGTGGACTGCTTCACCAAATGGCTCCGGGTTGCTTACAATTTGAATCTCACGGAGAGCAAGCAGCAGGCGGTACCTGTCAGGGTGGCTGACGGCCCACATTTTCCTCCCGTAGGAGGTGCGGATGGCTTCCGGAGTGTCGATACCCATCAACCTGCCCTGCTGTATCAGTGCGATACGGTCGCAGCGCAGCGCTTCATCCATGTAGGGTGTCGAGACTACAATTGTTATTCCCTCTTTTTTCAGGCCCTCCAGCATCTCCCAGAACTCTGTGCGCGAGACGGCATCAACACCGGTGGTCGGTTCATCGAGTATGAGTATCCTTGGCTTGTGGATCAGTGCGCATGAGAGTGCAAGCTTCTGCTTCATGCCACCGGAGAGATTACCTGCACGCCGTTCTCTGAATGGCTCTATCTGTTTGTAAATCGGCTCAATGAGATGATAATTTTCCCTGATTGTGGTACCGAAGATTGTAGCATAGAACTGCAGGTTTTCTTCCACGGTGAGATCCTGGTAGAGACTAAATCGGCCGGGCATATACCCAATGTGGTTGCGCAGCTCCCGGTAGTCACTCACAACATTGAGCCCGAAAAGGGTCATCCTGCCGCCGGACGGGATGATCAGAGTGGCTGCGATGCGGAAGAGTGTGGTCTTGCCTGCGCCGTCGGGACCGATGAACCCGAATAGTTCACCTTCGCTGACGGCGAAGGTGATATCGTCTACGGCAGTGATCTTTCCGAACCTCTGGGTTATGCTGTTTGCTTCTACGGCTTTCATCTCATTGTAACCTTTCCGCGCTGGTCTGAGACTGGGTTTATGACAATTCCTCGGGGCAACATATCATTGGAAGATTGCCTCGCCGGGTTGCATTTCAGTTGAATATTGCCTCCCCGGGCATGCCTGACTTGATTGAACCGTCGTTTGGCACCTCCAGAGTCACTGCATAGACCAGTGTCACGCGCTCCTCTTTTGTCTGAATGATCTTGGGAGTAAACTCAGCTTTCTCCGAGATATGGGTCACTGTTCCTGTGTAGTTTTTGAACTCCTTTATTCCCTGATCGATACGCACGGTACATGTTGCTCCGGTTTTTATTTCGGCAAGCTGTGCTCCGCTGATCCAGACTTTCAGTTTCATTGTTTTCATGTCGGCAAGCTTCACCAGCGGTTTGCCGGCGGCTGTGAGTTCATGTGCTGAGGCATATTTTTCAATTACTGTGGCATCGTAGGGTGCGCAGACGGTGCTGCGGGCAATCTGTTCATCAAGCACAGCTCGTTTGGCGGCTATGCCCTGCTGTTCAGCTGCCACCGACTGGCGCTGGGTGCTGTTGGCTTCTGCCTGCCGGCGGAGGACCTCCATCTGCCCGGTGAGGTCATCAAGCTGTTTCTGTGTGGCGGCGCCGTCAGCGAGCATGCGGCGCGTACGCTCTATATTAACTGACAGGTTATCCATCTGCTGGCGTATCACGGCGTCCTGCGCCGCAATGCCCGCCAGGCGCGCCTGCGCCTGCGCCGTCACCGCTTCAAGCTCTGCCCGCTGAAGGATCTGCATCGTGGTGTCGGTGACGGCAATGACGGCGCCGCCCTCCACCAGCATACCCTCTGTCACATCCATGCTGATGATCCTGCCTGAGGTCTCGGCAGAGATGATCACCTCATCAGCCTCAAAGGTGCCCCACGCATCGGCATCGCTATCACCACGGCCACAGCCGGCTGCTGCCAGAAGCAGAATTATCGGTATAACCACTCTTTTCATTTTATTCCCGTGTTTTGTATCCTGTTATATAGAGATATTCCGTTTCGGCCCTGGCAATGCTTATCTTCCTGGCTGCCGCCGTAATGACCGCCTGCTTCTCATTGTTCAGCTCCGTCATATACTGCGAGGCAGTGATCGTTCCGTTCTTCAGCTGTGAAGCCGCGGCAGCAGCTATGCGGCTGCGAATGCCTATCAGCTCCTCGTCGCGACCTGCAGCCTCACGCAACGACTCAATCTCTGACATCTTCAGGGTGAGTAACCGCTGCAGCGACTCTTCTGCCGAACGCTTTCTTATATCCAGCAGCTGTTGCTGAAGCGCAAGTGTCTTTCGTTCATTGCTGTTTTTGCCCCAGTCGTATATGTTCCATTTCATCCCTGCACCGAACGAGTAATAAATGTCTGCCTTGTCTGAGAAAAAGTTGTTCCCGGGGGGATTGCCATAACCTGCCTGCGCAAAACCAAAGAACCTGGGCATACGCTGACTCTTCAGCAGGTTCTTTGAAAGTTCCAGTTGCCGGCTGCGGGTATCAAAGAGCTGAAGATCGGGATTCTCCACCGCCTCATTGCCGGTTATAAAATGATCCGGCAGTTCCAGTCCGGCATATTTCAACCCTGTCATCCCGGTGAGTTGCTCCAGGGCATGAGCCATGGCATCATGCCTGCGGCTCAGTTCGGCGGCAACCTGGCCTGCCTTTATCATCTCAGCCCTCAGTACGTCGAGCGTAACCGGAGGAACCACACCGTTCTCCACTCCGGAGGAAGCTTCCATGATACGGGTGCTTAGTTCTGAGATAAGTACAGATGTCACCTCTGCCTGGCTTCTTGTAAGCAGCAACGGGAAGAAAAGGTTGTTTACCTGTTCGCGAAGGCGGTAGATGTCGGCCTCGCTCTGCTGCATATTGAGCTCGCTGACCACCCTTTCCACTTCGCGTGCACTGCGGGTCACCCCTCCGTCCCAGATAACCTGGTTCAGATCAACAGTGGCCCTGTACTGTTCATGCGGTATTGAGGGCAGTGACCCGGGAGGTACCGGCAACGAGCCAAGCATGTCGGAGATATCGACAACGTCTGACTGGTAGTTGAATGAACCACCCAGATCCAGGGAGGGGAACCATGCGGCTGCAACGTTCCGGTCACGCAACAAGGTCATGCCCGCATAGAGTTCCCTCTCGCCCGAGAGAGGCGATGTCACAGCGGCGGAGTCATAGCACTGCCATAGGGTTACTGTCCGCTGTGACATAAGAGGTAATGCCGGCAGTAACAGTATCGGCAGAAAGGCAAGTCTCTTCATTTCTTCCGGTGTTTTAGTGAGTTAAGGATGAAATCGGAGGCAAACTCCTTTCGTTCCTCCATAAATGTTTTGAACCTCTTGTTGTCAAGCATCTGGGGCATCATAATTGCTATCATTTCTCTCGCTGCATAGGGGAATACCGACATTGAGACAACGGTGACCATCAGTTGCGGCATATCGCTTTTCTTAATGCCATATCCCCTGAGTTCCTTTGCATGCTTCATATAGAGCAGGTCACGCATCTCCCCGTACTGGAGAGTCTCCTTCAATCCGGTTGCTATGGAAGGATTCTTTGAGATTTCGTTAAGCAGGAAAATCGGCAGCTTCGGGTTTTTGCTCAGGAAGTCAATATGCTGACCGAGAAACAGCCTGATTTTTTCCTTGAATGTGATATCAGCAGCAAAAATTGTCATGATCTTTTCAAACATCTTCTTCAGCAGTACCTGGAATACTGCCATGAAGAGCTGATCCTTGCTGCGGAAGTAATAATGCAGGAGTGCCTTGTTAATACCGGCCTTGTCAGCAATCTCCTGCATCCTGGCGCCTTCATAGCCCTTCTCTTCAAAAATATCAGAGGCTGCCCTGAATATCTTCAACCTGGTCTGGCTGTCAGTAACTCCTGCCTTTGCCATATTAATTAACTGTATAGTTTAACCAAATGAATTAACCAATAGGTCAAAAATATGCAATTAATTTATTATTTGCAAGTGATTTGTCTGTTTTTTAAATTTGATCATTCATTTCTGTTTCATACAAAAGCAAATGCCATGAAGAACTTCTTTAAAAAACTGGGCCGCTGGTTGCTGGCGATACTGTTGTTACTGGCTTTAGTGATTATCATATTTATTTCAGTTTCAGCATCTGCCAGGAAGAAGATGACCCCTGCTGATACCGGCCGCCTGACGGAAGATGTCTATGCGGTGAGGGATAAATATGTCAACATGTACCTTATCAGGGACGGCAATGACTACATTGCCATTGATGCCGGCATAAAGCCCGGAAGCATAAGGGGTGAACTGAGAAAGCTTGACATTGATCCGGACAAAGTCAGAGCAGTGTTCCTGACCCACAGCGATGCAGATCATGCGGGGGGACTCTCCCTGTTTAAAAGGGCAACTGTCTATATGCATGAGGATGAGGAGCAGATGATAAACGGTGAGACTGGAAGGATGCTGTGGATTGGAAATAAAATAGATGCAACCGAATATGTTCTGCTTGATGACAAATCAATCCGGATTGGAGACCTTAGGATAAAACCGTTTCCAACCCCGGGGCACACTGCCGGACTTACGTGTTACCTGGTAAATGACATCTATCTCTTTACCGGTGACGCTGTCAGCCTCAAGGACGGGGTTATCGGGCTTTTCCCGAAATACATCAACAAGAATCCCCGCAAAGCCCGGAGATCAGTTCACAATATAATGAACCTTGAAGGTGTCATGTACATCTTCACAGGTCATCACGGATTCAGCTCCGACTACTCTGCTGCCATGCGGGAATACCGTGATTAAGTGCATGCCGGCTCCGGAAGAGCGCTGACATTAACATCATCCGGCCCCCCACTGCAGTGAAACTGTCTCTCCATATGCCCTGTTCCCTGCCGCCAGAAGAACAAATCATTTCTCATGTTGTTATCTCATTAAAGAGCAAGAGCATGAGAACGAGAACTGCAGAGAAGATTATATCACCACCACCTGTCCATTTTGTTGGTGACGGCTTCAGGGTGCACAACTTCATTCCGGGCGTCTATCCCCTCACTATGGCGAGGATGGACCCATTTATACTGCTTGATTACAACTCGAAGTTCCATTTCACTCCCACGGCTAAACCCAGGGGAGTGGGAGTGCATCCCCACCGGGGGTTTGAAACTGTCACGATAGCTTACAAGGGTCGTATAGCTCATCACGACAGCTTCGGAAACAGCGGCGTAATAGGTGAGGGAGACGTGCAGTGGATGACAGCATCATCAGGGCTCCTTCACAAGGAGTACCATGAGAACGAGTTTGCACGTACCGGAGGGGATTTTCATATGGTACAGCTATGGGTGAACCTACCGGCAAAAGACAAGATGTCTCCCCCGAAATACCAGCCGATTACGAATGACCAGATGGGCAAGTATGCCCTGCATGGTGACCAGGGTATTATTGAGGTCATTGCAGGGTCATACCGTGAGATGAAGGGACCTGCCACAACATTTACACCTATGGCACTGATGAATGCCAGGCTGAATGCAGGAGGGAAGGCGGATTTTGAATTTCCTGCCCATTACAACACTGCCGCACTGGTCATTGAGGGCCGGATCCTGGTTAATGGTACGGTGAAAGCTCCTGCTGATAATTTCGTCCTCTTCAATAACGACGGCGAACAGTTCACCCTGGAGGCGGAAGAAGATTCCCTCATACTGATCCTCAGCGGTGAGCCTATCAGAGAGCCTATTGCCGCACACGGACCATTTGTAATGAACACACGTACTGAGATCTACCAGGCTTTTGAGGATGTGGAGAACGGGAAATTCGGATACCTGGAGGATTAATACACAAGCCATTAACATTAACAATATTGAAGTACATTTACAGCAGATTTTTAATCGATGCTTAAAAACCTGCTCATCATCGGAACCGGTGGTTTTATAGGCAGTATTGCCCGCTACCTGGTCTCACATCTGAATCTCACCGTCAGTTTCCATTCAATACCGGTTGGCACCTTGCTGGTGAATGTGGCCGGAAGTCTCCTGATCGGGATCCTGACAGGCATTGCTGAAAAAAGCATGATCCTTGGTCCGGAGTGGAGACTGTTCCTGATGGTAGGCCTTTGCGGCGGGTTTACAACCTTTTCGACTTTCGCCGGAGAGAACCTGATGCTGATGCACAACGGCCAGTTACTTGTGGTATTTCTCTATACGGGGCTCAGTATCTTTCTGGGCTTCCTGGCCGTATACCTGGGCTACATTCTGACTAACCTGCTCTGATAATGGAAAAAAGACTACATTCAGTATTGAAGATCTATGCCAGCTCTACCGACAGACTTGGCAGCCAGCTGCTATATGAAGCCATAGTCCTCCGCGCAATAGAAGCAGGAATATCAGGAGCAACTGTTTACCGAGGCATGATGGGTTACGGTCTGAGCAGCCATATCCACTCATCAAGGTTCTGGGAGCTGACCGAAAAACTGCCGGTGGTGCTGGAACTGATCGATTCGGAAGAGAAAATAAGAGCCTTCTATGAGATGATAGCCCCCGGGCTGGAGTCACTCCCCAAGGGTTGCCTGGTCACAATTGCACCGGTGGAAGTGATTCTGCACAAGTCGGGGGAGAAACAGTAACGCGCCTGGTAAATACGGGAATCTGCCAGACCACATTTAATAGACACATTATCAGATATATGGGCTATGCCAAAGCTGATCTGGCAGTGTTTCGCTATAATTTTTTTAAAAAAAATCAAAAAATATTTGGAAGTCAATGTTATTTATATCTAACTTTGTGTTAGAAATAATTAACACAGGCAGCTATGAAAAGAGGAATTATTGCTTTACTGGTTTCGGTCATCGTGCTGGCTACAACGGCATACTGGTTCTTCGGTACGAAGAAATCAGTCAATGTCCATGAAATTCTTAGCTTCGGAGTCATTATTATCCTGATAGGCTTCGGAATCTGGTTTGTTGTCAGGAGATTCTCAGCGGTTCGTAGTGGTGAACCGCAGGAGGATGAGCTCTCGAAGAAGATCGTGCAAAAGTCGGCTGCATGGTCTTATTACATTTCACTGTATATGTGGGTCTTCATGATCTGGCTGAAGGATCGCGTGACGATGAAAACCGAGGAGGTGCTCGGCGCCGGTATACTTTCCATGGCGGTCATTTTCATGTTCTGCTACATCTTTCACAGGTTAAGGGGGGTGCGCAATGAATAACCGCATCAGGGAGTACAGGGCAAGGTTTGATCTTACCCAGGATGATCTGGCAAAGAGGGTTAATGTCAGGCGGGAAACCATTGTATTTCTGGAAAAGAACAAGTACAATCCTTCCCTCAAGCTGGCTCATGACATTGCTGTCGTTTTCGGTGTTCCTATTGAGGAGATATTTCTCTTCGGGGAGGAGTGACCTGGCTTGAGGCAGGTTTTACGGTACGGCTGTGCCACACTCCTGCGGCTCATACCTGTTCCTGGCTGCAAGGCCCCCTTCCTGGCCCCCTTCCGGGACACTCGACCGCATACTTATCCGGCCGCACCCGGGGGGTATGATAATTCCGGCACTGCCGTAATCATTTCCTGTTACATAATTGCAGCGATTCATGTTGCATCTTTCAGGCAGATTGCATAAATTTATGCTGCATTTCCTCCTTTTAACGTGCAACATAAAGATTGAACAATGCTGGTCAAGACCTTCAGCGCTGCCGTTTCCGGCATTGAGGCTGTCCCGGTAACAATTGAGGTGGATGTCACCCGCGGTGTCCGTTATATGCTTGTCGGGCTGCCCGACACTGCTGTCAAGGAGAGCCAGCAGCGGATTGAGTCAGCCCTCAGGGCTGTAGGACTTCGCTGGCCGGGAAGGCAGGTGATAATAAACATGGCGCCTGCTGATATCAGGAAAGAGGGCTCATCATATGATCTTCCCCTGGCTGTCGGCATACTAGTGGCCTCGGAGATGGTCAGCGGCAACCGTCTTGACGGCATGCTGCTTACCGGTGAGCTTTCGCTCGACGGAGCGGTGCGGCCTGTTCGTGGAGTGCTTCCCATGGCATTGCGTGCCCGCGATGAGGGTTTCAGGTGCATGATGGTGCCAGCCCTCAACGCTCCCGAGGCTGCCGTGGTTGAGGGGTTGGATATCTATGGTGTCAATACTCTTGGCGAGGTGCTTGGTTACCTGAAAGGCGACACTCCACCGGCACCGGTTATTGTCAGTATCAGAGAGCTTTTCAGCCGCAAGGGAAACGTATATGACACTGATTTTGCCGATGTGAAGGGCCAGGAAAATGTTAAGCGTGCCCTCGAAGTGGCTGTCGCCGGGAACCATAATGCCATTATGGTCGGCCCGCCCGGATCCGGAAAGACGATGCTTGCCCGCCGCCTTCCCGGCATTCTGCCGCCTCTCACCCTTGAGGAGGCGCTGGAAACAACCAGGATCCATTCGGTGGCAGGCAAGATCGACAATCATATCCCGCTGATGACGTGCAGGCCGTTCCGCAGCCCGCATCATACATCCTCTGATATTGCCCTGGTCGGCGGGGGCCCGGTGCCCCAGCCCGGAGAGATCAGCCTGGCACATAATGGCATACTCTTCCTCGATGAGCTGCCGGAATTTAAAAGAAGTGTGCTGGAAGTACTAAGGCAGCCGCTGGAAGACAGGGTCATCACCATCGCCCGCGCCAGGCTGAGTTGCAACTACCCTGCCTCGGTGATGCTCATCGCCTCCATGAATCCCTGCCCATGCGGGTTTCATAACCATCCCTCGAGGGAGTGCACCTGCGCCCCGGGGATGGTGCAGAGATACATGAGCCGGATCTCCGGGCCACTCCTTGACAGGATAGACATCCATATCGAAGTGGTGCCGGTTGATTATCAAAAGCTTTCAGTGACAGCGAAGACTGAGAGCTCATCGGTGATAAGGCAGCGTGTGGTTGAGGCACGGGAGATCCAGGCTGAGCGCTTTGCCGGCAGTGACGGCGTACACTCCAATGCACAGATGACCCCGGCCCTGATCCGCAGGCACTGCCATATAGATGACGCCGGTGGAAGGCTCCTGAGGGCGGCGATGGAGAAACGGGGACTCTCAGCCCGCGCCTATGACAGGATACTAAAGGTAGCCCGGACAATAGCCGATCTTGATCGCTCAGACACTATAAGACCTGACCACCTGTCCGAAGCCATAAACTACAGAAATCTCGACCGTGAAGGTTGGGCGGGCTGAAATTTGCCCTGACTGTAGCTTGTAACATTTCTTTTTACTTATTTTGTCTTCGGGTTTTGGTGGTACTTCATTTTGTCGGAAGGTATGGAACTTATTAACAAACTAAGGCGGAAGCTTTCAGACGAACACCTGATGTTCGCCTACCGGGGAGAGGTGACCGGAGATAATTCAGTCAGCCTCCTGACACTACTGGAACGCGAGATGGAGTTCTCTGACTTCAGCATGCTGGGCCGTAAACGGCTCTTCATGTTCGTCCTTGAAAACCTCCAGAACATTACCAGGCACGGCATTACAAAGAGTGAAAACATTACTTCACTGGTTGTCTATAGCAAGACTACCGACGGTTATACCGTCAGCACCGGAAATGCGCTCAAAAAGAGCGAAGTCAGGGGCTTGAGAAAAAACCTGCAGAAGATCAACAGCCTTGACCCTGAAAAGATAAGGGAGGTATACAGGACCATGCTCCAGGATACCAAAATCGGCAGGAAGGGCGGGGCAGGACTGGGCCTCATGGAGATGGCAAGAAAGACAGGCAACAGACTTGACTACGACTTCTTCCCGATAGATGAGAAGTATTCCTATTTCATACTCAGCAAGACAATCGACTCGGGCGGAAAGGGAATGAGTGAACCCGCCGAAGAAAGGAGCACATTTGACTCGAAGAGGATAGTGCAGCTTGAGCGTATGATGAAGTCGAACAATATTTTCTTCATCTGGGCAGGACCGATGACCCATGCTATCAGCAAGGAGCTGCTGAACTTCAGCGAGACAACCATGCGCGAGGCAGAACTGGAACAGAATCTTCACAAACGCGTTTTTGCCACACTCATTGAGCTTCTGCAGAATGTCGCACAGCATAGCCCGGGTTTTGAAGCTGAGAAGCACTATGGCATTCCCCTGGCCATGATAAGGAAAACACCCGCATCATTCATAATCACCTCAGGCAACCTGATCAGGAAAAGCGACGCAGATCACCTTATACAGAAGCTTGATATGGTTAACAGGTATGATGAGGAAGGCCTTAAGAAACTTCTTAAGGTGGCGCTGATGGGACAGGATATGTCAAAGATCTCCACCGGCTACATGGGGCTCCTGGAGATGGCCCGCAGGTCAGGCAACAGGCTTATTTACAGGTTCGATGATGTGAACGACGATTATGCCTATTATACCATAACCGTCAGGGTGAGAGCAAAGGGATTCAGATCAACCGTGACGAATTAATCTGCCTTTATTGTATTATTGTTTGACTTGCCGGCGCTTCCTGTCCGGAAATCTCATTGCAGGGTGACCAGCGTCAGATCCTTTCCGTCATACACTGCATAACTCTCACGGCAGCTGAACCAGTCACCCAGGATTACCATCCGTCTTCCTTCTTCGTCAAATGTCAGTGGCAGGTGCCTGTGCCCGTAGATGTAATATTTTGCCTTGCATCCACCGGATGCCATACCTCTGGTGTGCCTGACGAGGTCTTCCTTTTCCTCGCCCATAAAAGGGAGAGATACATGCTTGGCCAGCCTGCTGCTCTTTGACCAGGCATGTCCAACAGCCATTCCCCAGCGCGGATGGAGGGCCGAGAAGAGAACACGTGCGATTTTGTTCCGGAAGAAGCCGAAGAGAAGCCTGCCTCCTGTACTTCTGCTTCCAAGCCCTTCACCATGGGCCATGTAAAACAGTTCCCCGCCTATGGTTGTCACCAGCGGTGCATAATGTACTGTCACACCGCATTCTTCGGCAAGGTAACCTTTCATCCACATGTCATGGTTGCCTGTAAAGATATGCACCCTGATACCGTTGTCAGTCAGAGAGGCAAGCCTGCCAAGGAACCTGGTAAATCCTTTCGGAATCACCTTCCTGTACTCCCACCAGAAATCAAACACGTCGCCCAGAAGCCACACAGCCTCTGCGTCTGCTGATACCCGGTCAAGCCATGCTATCACCCTCTGTTCACGTTCATGAGGATTGGTCCCGGCTGCCAGTCCCAGGTGAAAATCAGATGCAAAATATGTTTTACGGCCTTCCAAATCCCGCTTATTGGTTGAAGAGCTGATCCATCCTTATAAGCAGGTTGCGTCCTGTCAGGTTGGTGTTGATAATATTACCCTGCGGGTCATACAGCAGGTTTGAAGGCAGGGTGTTAATGTTGACCAGGCGGGCAAAAACCGGGTTTGCCGGGTCAGGCTCCCTGACGCTGATCCATGGTATCTCCTCAAAGCGTACTACACTTTTCCATCTCTCGGGGTCCGGATCGAGACTGACCTGGAAGATCTCCAGTCCTTTCCTGTGATAGTCGTTGTAGATTGACCTGAGCAATGGCAGCTCATTCATTGATGCTTCAGAAGTTGTGCTCCAGAATGAGACCAGCACATATTTTCCCTTCAGTGACGAGACGCTGGTCATTTTGCCGTTGATGTCAGGCAGTTCAGGAGATGCTTTGGTTACCGGCATCTGCATGGCAAGGGTGGAGATACGGTTAATGTACATCTGGTTCAGCTCCGAGGTGACGTTTTCTTTCAATGCGCGCACATGTGGCGAAACCGGATATCTGACCGACAGTGAGTCGGATACGATCTTCAGATACTGAAGGTCACGTGGCTGATAAAGCACATAGGTGTTTTCGTCGATCCTCTGGTAAAGAGCCTGGATGGATGACATCGAGCTAATGTTCTCTATCACGAATTTGATATTGAACTTGCGTTGTGCCTCCACTGCCACTGTGTATGCCTTTTCAAGCTCCGGTCCCCTGACCGCCAGTTCCTCAGTGCTGAGGGCATTGTAGATGGTCCTTAATGAGTCGAGCCTGGTTTTGGTCACCAGCAGCTGCTGGTCAAGCATGCGTAAGTCTGCCGATCCCGGAGAGCCCTGGACTGTGTAATTCATTGCAACGGGGGTCTTCCCCAATTCCAATGATATATTCTCCCCCGGCATTGCCAGCAGCGCCACGAACTCATTGCCCGGGCATCTCACCTGGTAGAACTCCGGACCTGTCACCTCGGTGACGAATTTAAACCGTCCCCTCTTTAATTCGACTGAGTCGACCCTGGTACTGCGGTCCACCTGAGACTGGTCAAGGTATACCACACCTTCCTTCGGTACGGTGAAGACACCTTTTATGACCACTTTTTTATCATTGTTGCATCCTGCCAGGAGAAGTACGGCCAGGAACACGGGCAAAACTCTCTTCATTCCTTTTAAATATTTCAGGTACAAATTAAATAAAAATCAGCATCGGCTACTCTGTAGCCAGCAGTTCATCCAGCTTTTTCTGCAGCTCTTCGCCCCTTAGATTAACTGATATCACCTTCCCTTCACGATCAATGAGGAAGCTTGCGGGGATTTCAGTAAGTCCGAACTGCTTTACCACCTCCGAGTCGCGGTAACGGAGGTCGCTTACATGTTTCCATCTCCCCAGCCTGTCATTTCTTATCGCCTCTACCCAGTCCTCTTTTCTGAGGTCAAGTGATACCTGGAAGATGTCAAAACCCTTCCGGTGATACATCTCGTAGAGTCTTACCAGGTTGGGATTTTCATCACGGCATGGCGGGCACCATGCAGCCCAGAAGTCAACCAGCACCACCCTCCCTTTCAGGGATGAAAGGCTGAGTGTGTCACCGTCAGGGTCCGGGAGGACTATGTCAGGCAGCAAATCTCCGGGTACCGGTGGCTCTCCGGCCCGTTTGCCCACCGTGACGCTCCTGCGCAGGCCCGCCACGAATGAATGCAGGTCAAGTACCAGGTCTGACTCCGGGTAGAGGGCATAAAGGGCTGAATCAACCATGTAGAACAACTCCGGATTCTTTGCTGGTTCAAAGAGCTGAAGGCCCGGCACAAGATGCTGGTTAATAAGATATATAGAAACCATTGAGGACTTGTTTTCCTTAAGGAGACTGACAGATTTTTCGCGGAAAGCGGTGACGATTTCTGCAGCTTTCCTGTCAAGGCTGTCCATCAGGAATGGCCGGCGGGGGCTGTCAATGCTGTCATTATAAGTATCAGTCAGCTCCATCAGCCGGGCTTTGACCTCATCCTGCTCCTCACGGAATTTGATAATTGTTGATGTGCCATCAGAGCCAGTCACTGATGCAGGCCTTGCCATCGAATTCCGTGCTGCTTTAACCTCTATTTTTTCCCCGGGTGCAATCAGAAGTGTGAGGAAGTCATCCTCATCCATGCTGAGCATAAAAAATGCAGGCCACTCTGTTTCAGATCTGAAGCTGAACCTGCCGTCCTTCTCTGGTACCACCGAGTCAACAGGTTCCAGGATGCCGGGCTTGACCTCCTTCAGTAACAGATATTCACCATTTCCGGCACCCTCTATGGTTCCACTGATACTGAAACCTCCCCGTTTACATCCTGATACCAGAACAGAGATGCAAAACAGCAGCAGAATTACTTTTTTACCCATGTTGTAAGGTATTACATAAAACATTTTTCAAGGTCCTTTTTAAATTTCCGTCAATCCGGCCGAACCATTTTACCTCGCATTGGTTCTCCTTCTGGAGTGCAAAGATATCTATTTTTCAGAGCCTTTATGGACTGCCATGCCGTCGGCCGGCACATAATATATCTGATTTTTTTTGCTTTTCTTTGTACCTGAAATGATTTGTTATTAAATTAATAGAGTTAATTCTCCTGCTATTCTTTAGCAGCAAAACGGAACTCCTGAAAATATGGGATACATTAAATTTGATAAGGCACAGGTAGTTAACCTGGAATATTCCCTGACACGCGAAATCCTGCGAACCAACAGGGCCGGAAGCTATTCGTCAACAACTATTGTAGGATGCAATACCCGCAAATATCATGGCTGGCTTGTATGCCCCGTTGATGCCCTGGGAGGCGAACGGCATGTCCTCCTGTCATCTGTAGACTCCACCGTAGTCAGCAATGGTCAGAGCTTCAACACCGGGATCCACAAGTATCATGGTGACCACTACAGCCCGAAAGGACACAAATATGTGGAGGACTTTGATATTCAGGATATTCCCGGGATGACTTACAGGGTGGGGAATGTAATCATGAAACAGGAACGGATACTGGTCCATTACGAAGAGCAACTGCTGATAAGGTATACCATTATTGATACGGATGAGCCGATAAAGCTTCAGCTGAGACCGTTCATGACCTTCAGGAACGTTCACCAGCTGACTCATGCCAACATGTGGGCTAACACCCGCACCGAACCTGTGCCCCACGGTGTCAGGATAAGGATGTATGAAGGCTTCCCCTACCTGCATATGCAGTTATCCTGTAAGGCTGAGTTTGTTCCGGTGCCCGACTGGTACCTGGGAGTCGAGTATGTTGAGGAGCAGAAGCGCGGCTATGACTACTCGGAAGATCTGTTCGTACCTGGCTTTTTCGAGATGACTGCTTCAAAAGGAGACGTGATTGTCTTTTCCATCTCAACCAGGGAAGAGAAGCATGCAGGGCTGAAAGCCAAGTTCACCCGCACCGTAGCCACCAAGATTCCACGCAGCGACTTCGGCAACTGCCTTCGCAATGCAGCCCAGCAATTCATTGAGAAACGTGGCAATGACACCAACATTATTGCCGGGTATCACTGGTTCGGTTCATGGGGGCGTGACACTTTCATCTCACTGCCCGGCCTTGCACTGGCCAGGAAATCAGAAGATCTGTATTCAGCTGTGATTGAAACGCAGGTTCGCCGCATGAGGGGGGGGCTCTTCCCAAACATGGGCGATAATGACAACCCTGCTTTTAACAGTGTTGATGCACCGCTCTGGTTCTTCCAGGCTCTGTGGAATTATGGCCTTGAGCCCAAAGAGACATGGAAGAAGTATGGTGCAGCCATGAAGGATGTACTAAATGCATACAGGGCCGGCACCTCCTTCGGTATACACATGAGGGAAAACGGCCTGATATATTCCGGTGCTCCGGGTAAAGCCCTGACATGGATGGACGCAGTGGTGAACGGTGTCCCGGTTACTCCACGTGAAGGTTATGCGGTGGAAATAAACGCGCTGTGGTATAATGCGGTATGCTATTCACTTGACTGTGCACGCAACGCCCGCGACAGGGCATTCGTGAAGGAGTGGGAAAAACTGCCCGAACTGATCGGCAGGTCATTCATCGAGACTTTCTGGGATGAGGAACTCGGTTACCTGGCTGACTATGTAAGCGACAGGGAGATGAGGAACATGCAGGTCAGGCCAAATATGGTCATCGCCACTTCTCTTCCGTATGTCATGCTGACACGGGAACAGATGAAGAGCATCCTGGATATTGTCAACAGGATATTAGTCACACCGAGGGGATTAAGAACACTGTCGCCGTCTGATACGGGGTATAAGGGTATTAATTGCGGCGATCAGGCTGCTCGTGACAATGCTTACCATCAGGGTACCGTGTGGCCCTGGCTCCTTGGCCCGTTCTGTGACGGATGGCTAAGGGTCTACGGCGAGGGAGGCGTATCACGCGTCAGGAAACTTATAATGGGATTCGAGGAAACACTTACTGAAGCAGGCATTTCCACTATCTCGGAAATATACGATGGTGATCCGCCACATTTACCCAGGGGGGCAATATCACAGGCATGGAGCGTCGGAGAAATTCTACGCATCTTCACACTGCTAGAAAAGAATTATCCAGAAAATAATAAATGATATGCGTGTCCTGATGTTTGGATGGGAGTTTCCTCCTCATATAGCAGGGGGGTTGGGAACAGCCAGCTATGGTCTCACACGCGGTCTGGCAGCCCACCGCGATATTGAGGTCATCTTCGTGGTCCCGAAAGCTTATGGCGATGAAGATCAGAGCATTGTGAGACTGATTGGTGCCAATACCGTCCCTGTAGCCTTCAAGAAGGTTAAATACAGGTATTTCCAGAAACCTGTTGAAAAGATCGAGGTCTTCTCCAAGCTGGTGCCATATACTGACCCCGAAGAGTTCTGGAAGATGACCCGTGGTGAGGTGGCTGATACCGATGTATTTGTCAGGACAAATAAGCATGGCAAGGTTGACTTCACGGGAAGCTACGGCGCCTCTCTGATGGATGAGATTCACAAATACTCAGTTGTGGCACAGGTAATCGCATCGGAACAGGAATTTGATATAATTCATGCGCATGACTGGCTTGCCTATCCGGCAGGGATAGCTGCCAAAGCCGTCTCTGGCAAGCCCCTGGTCATCCATGTGCACGCCACTGACTTTGACCGCAGTGGAGGGAACGTCAACCCTGTGGTTTACGGTATGGAAAAAGAGGGTATGGATGCAGCTGACAAGATCATCACTGTAAGTAACCTCACCCGTGATATAGTCATCAACAAATACAACATCGATCCGGCAAAGGTCGAGACTGTCTACAATGCCGTGGAGCCGCTCCATCATTCGGAGCTTGACATCCCCGACAGGGCTTATGACGACAGGATAGTTACCTTCCTCGGCCGCATAACCATGCAGAAGGGTCCCGAATACTTCATCGAGGCGGCCAGGTTGGTGCTTTCGAGGATGCCCAACGTAAGGTTCGTTATGGCAGGCTCAGGAGATATGATGGAACGCATGATGCGTCATGCCGCAGCACTGAAGATTACTGACAGGTTTCACTTTACGGGTTTCCTGCGTGGCAATGATGTCTTCACCATGCTGAGGATGAGCGATGTGTATGTGATGCCATCGGTCTCTGAACCTTTCGGCATCTCCCCACTCGAAGCCATGCAGTCAAATGTGCCGGTGATAATAAGCAAACAGAGCGGTGTGGCAGAGGTTCTTACTCATGCTGTCAAGGTCGATTTCTGGGATATTGAAGCCATGGCTGATGCCATTTACGGTATCCTGTCCTATCCGGCTCTCTCAAGGATGTTCATCATGAACGGCAAGGAAGAGGTCGACAAACTGAAATGGGAGAAGGCCGCCGGCCATGTCAGGAGTATTTATTCAGGAGTTTTGCAACAGACAAGATAAAAGATATGAGCACATCACAGAAAAAGGCAATATGCCTGTACTTCCAGGTTCATCAGCCCTTCAGGCTCAGACGGTACCGTTTCTTTGAGATGGGTCATGAACACTATTACTATGACGATTTTATGAATGAGTCTATCCTGCGGAAAATAGCCACAAACTGCTATCTGCCTGCAAACAGGATAATCCTTGACCTTGTAAGAAAGCATAAGGGCAAGTTCAGGGTCACATTCTCCCTGACGGGAATCGTTATTGACCAGTTCAGGCTATATGCTCCCGAGGTGCTCACTTCATTCAGGGAACTGGCTGAAACAGGATGCGTGGAGTTCCTGGCCGAGACCAATTCCCATTCCCTGGCATCACTCATGAGCAGGGAGAGGTATGAGAAGCAGGTGAAGGTGCACCGTGACAAGATGGTGGAATATATAGGTTATGAACCCACTTCCATACGTAATACCGAGCTTATCTATTCCGACGAGATAGGCAGCTGGATGGCAGATTTGGGTTACAAGGCTGTTGTCACTGAGGGAGCCAAACATATCCTCGGCTGGAAATCGCCTAACTACCTGTACTGCAATGCTATCAATCCAAGGTTGAAGGTCCTGCTGAGAAACTACACCCTCAGCGATGACATTGCCTTCCGATTCTCAAACAAGGAGTGGTCAAGCTATCCCCTGACAGCAGAGAAGTATGCCGGGTGGATAAAAGGCCTGTCATCAACTTCGGAACTGGTGAATATCTTCATGGATTATGAGACCTTCGGGGAGCATCAGAATAAGGAGACTGGCATCTTTGATTTTCTGAAGTATATGCCCGAAATGATCATTAAGAAGACACCCTTTAATTTTATGACGGTTTCAGAGGTAGCTGACAACTACCAGCCGGTATCCCTCCTGCATGTTCCGTCACCCATCTCCTGGGCTGACGAGGAGAGAGACCTCACTGCCTGGATGGGCAACGAGCTGCAGACAGCTGCCGTAAACAAGCTATACAGCCTTTCTGACAGGGTGGGCAAATGCAATAATGAACAGCTGATGCGTGACTGGGTTTATCTGCAGTCAAGTGACCATTTCTACTACATGTCAACGAAATTCTTCTCTGACGGTGCCGTGCATGCCTATTTTAATCCCTACGAGAACCCGTACCAGGCGTTCATGAACTACATGAACGTGTTGAGTGACTTTGAGATAAGGCTCAATACAATCTGCCCGCTTAATGTTCATGATGAAGTGGTCAACCGGCTCTCTGCAGATATTCAGAAACGTGATCGTATGATCATCGAGTTGCAGGAGAAACTCGCAAAACTTGAAAGGAAACCGGTGGTAGGAACAAAGAAGAAGGCCACTTTCGCCAGGAGCAGGACATCTGCTGCA
>DHUL01000037.1:0-11713 GCA_002409145.1 Bacteroidales bacterium UBA5235 | reverse complement strand
CAGGACATCTGCTGCAAAGAAGGCCACGAAAAAGACTGCCATGAAGGGCAGCACTGCTGCCGGAAAAACCGCCGCGGTAAAACCCGTTGCTGCCAGGAAGAAGTCCGGCAGCAAATAATTACCGGGACTTATTTCAATGTGTAACTTATCTGCGCCTGGTGCGTATTAATTACTTATTAATTAAATGGAAATGAAAGCTGATTTTTTATTTGAGACAAGCTGGGAAGTATGTAATAAGGTGGGAGGAATTTATACAGTCATTTCAACCAAAGCACTCAACGTAACATATGAATTTGGAGATAATTATATACTAATCGGTCCCGATGTCTGGAGGGATGACAAGTCAAATCCGGAGTTCACACCTGATGACACGATGTTCCAGTCATGGAAGACCGTGGCAGCGCAGGAGGGGCTGATAGTAAAAACGGGCCGCTGGAACATAAGGGGCAATCCGCGTGTAATTCTGGTTGATTTCACCCCCTATTTCGGACAACAGAATGAAATTTTCGCCCGTTTCTGGGAAACATACAAGCTTGACAGTATTTCAGGCCAGTGGGATTATATTGAGCCGGCATTGTTTGGTTATGCTGCAGGTAAAATCATCGAAAGCTTTACCAATTTCTACCGTGAATATCCGAGGGTTATTGCCCAGTTCCATGAGTGGATGACCGGCATTGGCGTTCTTTACCTCGAGAAACATGCCCCCTGGGTTGCCACGGCATTCACCACGCATGCTACTGTTTTAGGCCGGAGCATTGCAGGCAACAACAGACAGCTCTACAGTCGTCTCAGGGAGTTCAATCCTGTGCAGACAGCTCACGAGTTCAATGTCACTTCAAAACAGTCGCTTGAAAAGATCAGCGCCCAGGTAGCCGATGTTTTCACCGCAGTAAGCGAAATCACCGGGCGTGAATGTGAGGCTTTCCTTGGGAAGAAGACAGACGTGATAACCCCTAACGGATTTGAGGACACTTTTGTACCTGCCCCTGAGAATTTTAATGCGGCACGCCGGGCAGCCAGGGACAAGCTCCTCTCAGTGGCACAGGCCCTGCTGGGGTATGACCTGCCGTCAGACACGCTGCTGGTATCCACCAGCGGAAGGTATGAGTACAGGAACAAGGGCATCGACCTTTTCCTCTCGGCACTGGGCGGGGTGAACAGGAAAACTGATTCCAACCGCCAGTGTGTTGCATTTATCCTCGTTCCTGCATATCACAAGGGTCCCAGGCAGGATCTCGCTGCTGCCCTTGCCAATGGCACGAGAGTGACTGAAGGTGACAAGTACCTGACCCATGGCCTTCATTATGTGAATGATGATCCGGTAATGAATCAGCTGGTGCGGGAGGGTATACATAACATAGCCTCTGAAAAGGTAAAGGTCATATTCGTTCCGTCATACCTGAACGGGAATGACGGTATCTTCAACATGGAATACTATGAGTTGCTGATCGGCTTCGATCTCACGCTCTATCCCTCTTATTATGAACCATGGGGTTACACACCGCTCGAGAGCCTGATGTTCCATGTACCCACCGTGACAACAAACCTTGCAGGATTCGGCATGTGGGTAGATAGCTACTTTGACGGGCCCGGCAACGGATGCCTCGTTCTGAACCGTACTGACAACAACGAGAAGGAGGTTACTGCCAGCATGGAGGAGTTCATCCGGAAATTCATGCGGATGAATCCTGAAGAGGCTGCCGCTGCCAGCCAGAAAGCCTGGGAGATATCACGGATAGCCAACTGGAACACTCTGTTCAGCTATTACAGCGAAGCATACCGGTTTGCACTCGAGAAAAGCGAGAAGAGAAGAGACCAGCCCAGGGATTACGCCCGCATACTGGAAGCTACCGAAGTGCAGGTGAGAAAACCGTTCCAGGCACCGGTATGGAAAGACATATATGTGCAGTCAGAGCTTCCTGAACGCATCGCTTACCTCAAGGAGCTCTCATCAAACCTCTGGTGGTCATGGAACAGCGAGGCTGAGTTTCTGTTCCGGCGGATGGACCCCACACTGTGGGAAGAGGTGGGGCACAATCCGAAGAGACTGCTTGAAGCTATTGATTACAAGAGACTTGTGGTTCTCTCAGACGACGAAGTGTTCCTGGATGATTCTGACAGAATCTACAAGGAGTTTACCGAATACCTGGCCAGGCCTCAAAATAGTGAGTTGCCTTCTGTGGCTTACTTCAGCATGGAGTTTGGCATACACCCAAGCCTGAAGATATACTCAGGAGGCCTGGGTGTTCTTGCCGGCGACTTTCTGAAGGAGGCAAGTGACTCAAACGTCAACATCACGGGCATCGGATTACTGTACAGGTACGGTTATTTCAGGCAGAAGCTGGGTCCGAGGGGAGAGCAGCAGGCTATCTATGAAGCCGAGGATTTCTCGCAGATTCCGGTTGAACCGGTGAAGGACAACAACGGTAATCATCTTACCATCCAGCTGACATGGCCCGGACGAACGGTGAAAGCCCGCCTGTGGCTGGCACCGGTAGGCAAGGTGAAGCTTTATCTCCTCGACACCGATTTTGAGGATAACACACCCGAAGACAGGGCAATTACCCACTATCTCTACGGGGGTGACTCAGAGAATCGCCTGAAACAGGAGCTGATCCTTGGCATCGGGGGTATGCGGGCTCTCCTTGCCATAGGAATTGAACCCGATGTCTATCACAGCAATGAGGGGCATTCAGCGTTCATCGGATTTGAGAGGATGCGTCACCTCATTGAGGATGAGCACCTGACCTTTGAAGAGTCAATGGAGATAATCAGGGCATCAACCCTGTTTACCACCCATACCCCCGTTCCGGCAGGTCATGATGCCTTTGAGGAGGACCTGCTTAGAAAGTACATCTCACATTACCACACCAGGCTGAATATTACCTGGGATCAGTTGATGGCTCTCGGGCGTTGCCAGGATGATCATGAGCGCAAGTTCAACATGAGCTACCTCGCCACCCGCTTCTCCCAGGAGATGAACGGAGTGAGCCAGCTTCACGGGCATGTTTCACGCGGGCTCTTCTCCAGGCTCTGGCCCGGTTACCTTCGTGATGAGCTTTATATAGGCCATGTCACCAACGGTGTTCACTACTCTACATGGGTGGCACCCGAGTGGGAACAGGTTTACGAGAAACTCACCGGTACACGTCATTTTGACCTGTGTGACCGTGAGCAGTGGGCAAAGATATACCAACTGGAAGACGAGAAGGTTTATGAGACCAAGATGAAGCTCAAGAAGCGCCTGTTTGACAATATCCGCAAGCGTCTCCAGTCAGACATGCTCGAGAGGCATGTCAGCCCGCGCACCCTGATGAACATCAGCTCACACCTCAATGAAAAAGCCCTGACTATAGCGTTTGCCAGGAGATTCGCAACCTACAAACGTGCAAACCTGCTCTTCCGTGACCTTGACCGCCTCTCGAAAATCGTCAATAACCCCGAGAGACCCGTGCAATTCATTTACGCCGGCAAGGCTCATCCCAATGACGGCGGAGGTCAGGATCTCATCAGAAGAATCAATGAAATATCACAGATGCCCCAGTTCGCGGGTAAAGTACTGTTCCTTGAAAACTATGACATGGAAATGGCCCGTTACCTTGTGCGCGGTGCTGATATATGGCTGAATACGCCGACCAGACCCCTGGAGGCATCAGGTACCAGCGGCGAAAAAGCCGTTATGAACGGAACTATCCACTTCAGCGTTCTCGATGGATGGTGGGTTGAAGGATACCATGCCTTCGCCGGATGGGCACTGCCAAAAAAACGGACTTTTGCCAGCCAGGATCTTCAGGATGATGTTGACGCCGAAACCATCTATAACATGCTCGAGTACGAAATCGTCCCTGCATACTACTCAAAGGATGAGAACGGCATACCACGAGAATGGACCAGTTACATTAAAAACACCATGGTCAAGGTGGCACCCGAGTTCACTACCCGCCGTATGCTTAACGACTATATGGACAGGTACTACCGGAAACTATGGGAAAGAAGCCGCAGGATGACAGCTGATAATTATGCACTGGCCCGCGAGTTGGCAGCTTGGAAGAGCTATATTTCAAAAGCCTGGGATGAAATTGAGATAGTTAAATTTGATCTTAAAGGGCAGGAAAAGAATGTCTTCCGGTCAGGACACAAATACTCTACCGAGATCATCCTCGATATCAAGGATATTCCGGTGGAGAATGTTGGCGTTGAACTTGTTGTGACACGCCAGCTCAAGAACGGAGAACATGCCTTCTTCTCATCCGGGGAATTCAAATATGTAAACAGGAAGAAGGGGCGGGTTATCTTCGGGATAGAATTCCAGCCTGAAATGGCAGGCACTTTCTTCTACGGAATACGTATCTACGCCAAACACAGCGAACTACCTCACAGGCAGGATTTCTGCCTCCTGAGATGGGTCGACTGATTCTAGAGATCCATGATAGACTTTACCCTCTCCTGCAGGAGCACGACAGCTGTTCTTGCGGGGAGGTAAAGCTTCAGGTGATGGGGAGCCGTCACACCATAATGTCCCTGGTCAGGTTGTGAAAAGTAAGTTTGTGCCGTGTCGATACGTCCCTGACCTCCGAACAACGGATCATCTGTATCAAGAATGATCCTGAATTTTCCCCTGAGGGGAATTCCGTACCCGGTAAAAGACACCGTCGGATTGAAGTTCATCACCGTGACAAGTTCCCCGCGCTTAAATGCAATGATATTGTCAGCGTTGTTGACTGACAGTGTTTCAGTCAGCTGCAGTTGGGGCAGCCCGTATCTCTTTCCGGTTTCAACCATTGCCCTGTCGAATTCGTTCAGGAACCTGTACTTAAGCAGTTCATCACCTGCCAGTCTCCACTGCCTGCGAGCGTATTTGTAACTCCATCCGTTCCCCTCCCTCGGGAAATCGATCCATTCCGGGTGACCGAATTCATTGCCCATAAAGGTGAGGTAACCCCCTCCGGCCGCCATGAAGGTAAAGAGTCTTATCATCTTGTGGAGAGCCACGGCCCGGTCAATGATGAGGCTTGGGGTGAGAAGGCTCATTGAAGTATACATCTCCTTGTCAGCCAACCTGAAAATCAGGGTCTTGTCACCAACTAAAGCCTGATCATGCGACTCACAGTATGATACCACCCTCTCCTCTGCGCGATGCTGTGTGAGTTCATGCAGAAGGTACCCGAGATCCCATTCCTCATCAGGGATCTCCTTGACCATCTTTATCCAGATGTCAGGCACTCCCATTGCAAGCCTGTAATCAAAACCAATCCCGCCGGAGGCGACGGAGGCGGCAAGTCCGGGCATACCGCTCATCTCCTCTGCCACCGTCGTGGCATCATGGTTGAATTCATGGATCAGCTTGTTGGCAAGGGTCAGGTAAACGATGGCATCTGTATCCTGGTTGCCGTCAAAGTACTGTTTGTACGAAACGAAGTTGGACCCCAGTCCATGGTCATAGTAAAGCATGCTGGTTATGCCGTCAAATCGGAATCCGTCAAAGCGATACTCCTCCAGCCAGTATTTGCAGTTTGACAACAGGAAATGGTTGACCTCCGGCTTGCCATAGTCATAGCATAGTGAATCCCATGCCACATGCTTCCTCCGTGATCCGGAATGGAAATAAAGCCCGGGATCACCGTCAAGCAGGCCAAGACCCTCGAGAATATTTGCCACGGCATGTGAGTGAACCAGGTCCATGATTACTCTAAGTCCCATGCTGTGGGCGGTATCAATGAGTTCCTTCAGATCATCAGGAGTGCCGAAGCGTGATGAGGGGGCAAAGAGGCTTGAGACATGATAACCGAAGGAGCCGTAATAGGGATGCTCCTGGATGGCCATAAGCTGTATAGTGTTATAACCCAGGCTTTTCACGCGAGGCAGCACATTTTCGGTAAACTCCCGGTATGTACCGGTCCGTTCTTCTTCAGTAGCCATACCTACATGTGCCTCGTAAATGAGAAGTGAAGGAGGCGGGGGAGGTGCCTTGTGTTTTATTATATACCCGTTTTCAGGATTCCATACCTGGCCGGAGAAGATCTTGGTGACATCATCCTGAACAGCGCGGGTGACATAGGCTGGTATCCTTTCACCGTGGCCGCCCTTCCATCTGACAATCATCTTATAAAGGTCACCATGCGAAAGCATCTCAGCATCGAACTCACCCACCCAGTCTCCTTCTGCCGTCCGGGTGAGGGCATACCGCCTGTCTTCCTTCCACCGGGAGAATGTCCCTGTCAGAATGACAGAGGTGGCATTCGGGGCATGCTCCCTGAAAATCCAGCCTTTCCCTGTGCGGTGAAGGCCGTACCAGTGATGTCCGTTGGCATAGTCGGTCAGGGTCCGGCCGCCGGTAAACAGTTTCTCACGGTCACTTATGTAGGTAAGCCGCGCCTCAATAATCTCCCTGTAGGGATCAAGCCACGGATCAACATGGTAAAATCTCTCTGCCATACCCTCTGCCTCTATGTTACAGTCAATATAAAGATAGGATTTTATTAATTTTGTTATCTCATTCAGTTCATGAAAGTCTATTACGGCTATACAGGCATCTCATTCAACGACCCGGTGATTACCATGGGTGTCTTTGACGGCGTTCATCTCGGACACCGGATGCTTCTCCGGCGTGTTACAGAGGAAGCTTTGAGGGAGGGGACTGATGCAGTTGCAGTTACCTTTGATCCTCATCCCCGAATTGTGCTTTCAGGCGATCCCGGTCATCTGAGCTTCCTTACCGACCTTGGGGAGCGGATAGCTCTGTTGCGCGGGACAGGCATAGGCCACCTCGTAGTCATCCCCTTTACCGTTGAATTGAGCAGGATGACTGCCTCCGCATTTGTCGATTCCATTCTTTGCCGCCATCTAGGCGTCCGCCACCTCATTACCGGGTACGACCACCATTTCGGAAGACGCCATGAGGGTGACAGCAACACCATCATTGAGTGCTCGGCAAGGATGGATTTCAGGGTAACCCGCGAGGAAGCATACATGGTTGACGGGGAGGCTGTCAGCTCATCGCTTGTCAGGAATGCCCTGGGCGAAGGGTACATTGAAAAAGCTGCATCAATGCTTGGTTATGATTATTTCATAAGGGGAAGGGTGGTTTCCGGAAGGAAGATCGGCAGGGGCATGGGCTTCCCGACTGCCAATATTGTTCCGCTCTTTGCACACAAGCTGATACCCCGTACCGGTGTCTATGCCGTGGAGGCAGCCGTTGAAGGTGAATCAGACAGGTACATTGCCATGCTCAACATCGGGCACAGGCCTACAATTACTGACAGTGACGGTACACGCACGATAGAGGTGCACCTGGTTGACTTTGCCGGCGATCTTTACGGGAAGGTAATCACTGTATCATTCCGTCACAGGCTGCGTGATGAGATGAAGTTTGAGAGTGTGGATGCACTTGCAGCCCAGTTGGCCCTCGACCGTGAGAGGACCATCGCCCTGCTGGGTCACTAAACAATAATCCCTTTTTTTAGTTATCTTTGCAAACTTAAAAATTCACTGACATGCCATTCATTAACAACGATCTTCAGTACAAGGTAAAAGACATATCACTGGCCGGATTCGGTCGTAAAGAGATAGAGATAGCTGAGAAAGAGATGCCGGGGCTCCTCTCTGTCAGACGCAAGTATTCAGGCTCCAGGCCTCTCAGTGGAGCAAGGATAACCGGCTCGCTCCATATGACCATTCAGACTGCCGTCCTCATAGAAACTCTCAGGGAGCTTGGCGCAGAGGTCAGATGGGCAAGCTGCAACATCTTCTCCACACAGGATCATGCCGCTGCTGCAATAGCCGCTGCCGGAATCCCGGTGTTCGCCTGGAAGGGTGAGACTCTCGAGGAGTACTGGTGGTGTACAGCACAGGCGCTGACATTCCCCGGCGGAAAAGGCCCGAACCTCATTGTTGATGACGGCGGTGACGCATCTCTGCTCGTACATATGGGATATAAGGCTGAAAAAGACCATTCGGTTCTTGAAGCTAAACCGGCAAGCCGGGAAGAGGCGATAGTACTTGACACACTGAAGCGGATACTGAATGAGGATCAACAGAAATGGCACAGGACAGTAAAGGAGATGAAGGGTATCTCCGAAGAGACAACCACAGGTGTGCACCGGCTTTACCAGATGATGGAGGCAGGTGAGCTGCTCGTTCCGGCAATCAATGTCAATGATTCGGTTACCAAGAGTAAGTTCGACAATCTCTATGGCTGCCGCGAATCACTCGCTGACGGCATCAAGAGAGCAACGGATGTCATGATAGCAGGCAAGGTCGTTGTTGTATGCGGATACGGTGACGTTGGCAAGGGATCAGCAAGATCGATGAGGTCTTACGGCGCCAGGGTCATCGTGACCGAGATCGATCCTATCTGTGCACTCCAGGCAGCAATGGAAGGCTTCGAGGTAAGGACCGTGGAGGAGAGCCTGGCGGAGGGCAACATATTCGTAACTGCGACTGGCAACCGCGACATCATCACCATTGAACACATGGAGAAAATGAAGGACCAGGCCATCGTCTGCAATATAGGTCACTTTGACAATGAGATACAGGTTGATGCTCTTAATGCATTCAAGGGCATCACGAAGATCAATATCAAGCCGCAGGTTGATAAGTATGTGTTCCCTGACGGTCACGCAATTTTCCTGCTTGCTGAGGGCAGGCTTGTAAACCTTGGCTGTGCCACGGGCCATCCTTCGTTCGTGATGAGCAACTCGTTCAGCAACCAGACGCTGGCACAGATCGAGCTATGGACCAAAGACCACGCAATCGGTGTTTACCGGCTTCCGAAGCAACTCGATGAGGAAGTGGCGCGCCTGCATCTTGCGCAGCTAGGCGTCAGCCTGACAAAGCTTACCGGGGCTCAGTCTGACTATATAGGTGTCCCTGTGGGCGGTCCCTACAAGCCTGACCATTACAGGTACTAGGCTAAGACCTGTTAATTATTCCAGACATGAAGGTATGTGCCGGAAATACCGGTCTTATAGATCTTTAGCGGGTATTGTCCGGGGCCCGACGATTTGCTGCCGAAACTGGGAAGAGCATAATAAGTGCTGCACTGAGGACATACTGCATAAATGCCATCGATATTTACAGCTTTGCTAAGTGATTCATTAACGAAGCAGTGCGGGCATGTGCGATCATATGCATAAAACATGTCCCAATCAGCATGATAGAGAATGATGCCATTTCCGTCATAACCAGCTGCTCTGGGTCCCCAATTGTTAGTTGATGCTGATATATAAACACTGCTAGTTATAGTTGAAACAAAATCAAAGAAATAGACGTCAGATCGCAGATCAACATAGAAATCGACATAAACATCCGGAATGACATCATTTTTATTCCTTTCGCATGAAACAGCAGTCATGAGAAGCAGGATACAGACCAAAAAAATCCTTAAATTTGAAACTGACATGGGCTTGCTTCCGTTTCTGTAAATGTAGTTATTTCCAGTCTGACGCGGTTAACTGAAAAACGAAATGAAGAGAGGGTTAGTATTATTAAGGTTTGTATCAGCGGTAATCGTTCTGCTTTTTGTGGTGCAGGTAACCGAGTGCAATGCGCAGAAGAATGCCACTAAACGGTTTGAGAGGGAGACCTTCGGCAAATCGCGCCGCAGCAAGCCTGTGAAGGAGAGCGGTGAGAGCAAGGCAGCGGCAAAAGCAATGAAGGAACAGGCCAGGAAGGAGGCAAGGCGTGAAAAGGAGGATGATAAGGCCCTGAGGCAGCTGAGGGACAGGCATTACCAGATCCAGAGCGAGGGGACAAAGATGCGAATGGAGAACAACAACAGGAACACTGCAGAGAAATACAAGGTCAAAAGGCAGAAACAGCGCAGGGAGCAGACAGAGCCTGACCTGAAGAAGCCCCGGCAGCCGGCGCCTGACCGGACCGGGCCAAAGCCGAAGACCAAGGATCCTTCAAAGCAACCTGAAATGAAGCAGCAAAAGCAAAAGGCCAGGTCGAAGGTAAAGGATCCATCGAAGCAGCCGGTGCTGAAGCAGGGAAAGAAGAGGGTAAAGACGGTTGATCCGAAGAGACAGCCGAAGATCAAGCAACACAAGGTAAAAAAATACTGAAGCAGATGGAAGATATTGGTAACCTGATTTTTTATATAGTACTGGGGATCATTGCCCTGGCAGGATCATTCCAGGGTAAGGGCAAAAAGAAGCCGGGCGCCCCTAAACCTGTACAGCACAAGCCGGACATATTTACCACTAAAACCCCGGCAGGAACTACAGCACAGACATCAAGACCGGCGGCTTCCACTGTCAGGCAGGAGAGGCCAATACCTTCCACTATCAGGCAGGAGAGATCCGTCCCCAAACCTTCACCATGGACCATTCCGGCCGGACAAACCCTGGAGGGAAGATACGATGAACCGATGGCCCGTGATTTCAGCCGCGAGGGAAACATCAGGGATGACCTTGCGGGCGCTTTCAGCAGCGAGGGATCGATCGCATCCGGAATGGGCGAAGCCTTCGCCCGTGAGGGCTCCATTGCAGATTCCATGGCAGCCGCTTTTGCTTCAGAAGGTATGTCAGCCATGGGTGAGTCAGCAATCGGCGAATTTGTTCATAACGAGATATCAGACAGTGAGATAGGTGATGCTCCGGGCTATGATTATGAAACCCTGCCCGGTGCTGATATCCACACCGGAGGATTTGACCTGAAAAAGGCAGTAATTTATTCGGCCGTTCTTGAGCGTAAAGAGTACTCCCGCTGATTACCTGATATTTACTAAAGAAGAGGGATTTGTTTTTTAATTAAAAAATCTTTATATTTGTTCTTTGAAGAGTTCCGGTAATGCCGGGATTCTTCTTATTTTTTAACCTATTTAAAAGAAATTATGTCGGAATTTGTTTATGTCACGGAAGAGGGGCTCCAGAAAATGAAGGAGGAGCTTGATCAGCTCCGTAATGAAAGGCCGGCTATTGCACGTATGATTGCCGATGCCCGCGACAAGGGTGACCTTACAGAGAATGCCGAGTATTCTGCTGCCAAGGAGGCACAGAGTATGCTTGAGATGAAGATAGCCAAGCTGGAAGACATGGTGGTCAGGTCTCGGATAATAGACGGCTCCAGGATAAACACCAAAACGGTGCAGATCCTGAACAGGGTAAGAATCCTCAACAAGGCAAACGGTGCACTGATGGAATACCAGCTGGTCCCTGAAGGCGAGGCTAATCTCAAGGAGGGTAAGCTTGCTGCAACATCGCCCATAGCACAGGGATTGATGGGCAGGAAGGTTGGTGATGTGGTACAGGTTAAAGTCCCCGTCGGAATTATTCCTTTTGAGATTTTAGAGATATCAATCTGAAAACAGGATATTATGGCATCAATATTTACACGCATCATCAATGGTGAGATACCCTGCTACAGGGTGGCAGAGGATGAACGCTATATTGCATTTCTGGACGTGAGACCGCTTAAGGCGGGCCACACTCTGGTGGTCCCGAAGAAGGAGGTGGATTACATATTCGATATGGATGAGGATGCCCTTACCGGAATGATGATCTTTGCCCGGAAAGTGGCCAGGGCGATGAAGGAGGTGATTGAATGCAGAAGGATTGGTGTGGCAGTGATCGGACTGGAAGTACCCCACGCCCATATTCACCTTATACCCATCTCAAGGGAGGGTGACATGCTCTTTACCAATCCCAGGGTCTCCCTGTCACCGGAAGAAAATGAACAGCTGGCAAAAGAGATAGGAGCACATGTGAAGCTC
>DHUL01000060.1:106338-124878 GCA_002409145.1 Bacteroidales bacterium UBA5235 | reverse complement strand
TTCATTTTCCTCCTACTCGATTTGATATTGCCGGCTTTAGTTCAATCTCACTGAACCGTAGGATGTATCTATGGTAACCTCTGATGAGGGTGTGCCGCATTTGCCTACTTTACCTTCCAATTCGGTTGATGTGTTCCCGATGATCCGTCTGTCGGCTGAGAAAAGACTGTCATCAAGCTTGATGCTTCCATAGGAGCTGTTGGCAGTGAGCCTGTAGCAGGCTGAAGGATCAATCCCGAGCCTGACGGCGCAGTACCCGGCTTTGACCGTAATTTTCTCAAATCCCGCAGGCACAGAATTAACATTAAGATTTCCGTATTTTGTCTCCACGTCAAGCTTCCTGTTGACCCTGTCAAACCTAAGGTCAGTGTATCCGCCGAGGACTACGATGTTGTTGGCTGCACCTACTGAGTACCCGTCATACTTGCTGTCGGCAACAAGTGAACTGACCTCTTTGACTGACACCTTTGAGTATTTGCTGTCAACAAGCAATGCGGTGGCTCTCTCCACACTGAACATACCCGAATACCGGACGTTGACCTCTGCCCATCCCAGCTCATAAACAGTAGCTTTGCCGTACGCTACAATAAGGGTATTCAGCGGCTTTACATTTCCACGCGTGAGCTTGTCAATTGTAAGATCACCGTATTTTATGTTTGCCATTACATGCCCCGAGAGGTCATCAATAACAGTGTTTCCGTACTTGTTGCTGACGTCGAAATTGACCCTGGCAGGCATCTTAATTACATAATTGATGCTGAAATTGTTGTTTGATCCCCTCCAGCTTATCGATGAGAAGTCATCATTGAAGATGGTTTCAGCTTTCAGGTTGCCGCCTTCCTCGGTGAACTCCACCATTATCATATCCAGCAGTTTCTTTGCCCTGTCGGCTGAAGGATGTTCAACCTTTACTGTCACATCCACCACTACATTATTCTTATCCCAGGTCTCGGTGATCACCGAACCGAATTTATTTATTACTGTAAGTGTGGAGTTATCACCCGGAGTCAACTCCCTGTGAAACTCCTTTTTGACCTCTTCTGCCGAGGCGGACAGGGTTACTGAAAACAGCAATGCTGCTAATAGTGTAACCCGCTGATTAGTAAACAACTTCTTCATGGCTGACTGGTTTAACGGTTTCTGCTTTTATCTCCTTAAGCTGGTCAAGTATATAGCTCATCACCTCAATTTTGGTCTGGTAGTGTTTGATCATGGCATCAATGATACGCTGGTCATCCGGGTTTGCCCTGAGTTCCTTCTGCAGTTCGACGTAGACGGAATCCATGGATGCCATCTCCATCATGAGCGCATCTTTTTGTTCGGGACTTGACAGGTTAAGAGACGTGAACTCATTTTCCATCAGGTTCACCTGCTGTACATAATATCTCTCAACCTCGCGGTATTCAGGTGAAACCTCGCTGAGTGTCATCTTCGTCTTCAGGTTGGGCCTTACAAAGTGGTCAAAGGTCCATAACGAAGAGAGTGTCACCAGCAGTGTCACCACCGCAGCCTTAAGCAGGTATGGGAGGATGCTTCTCTTGGCTTTCCCGGCATGAAGCCTTATGGCCAGCCTGAAGCTGAACCTCTCGAAGTGCCCGTCTGACGGCTCTTTGTCGTCAAACTCGCTCCTGCTCTTCCTGATTATGTCATCTATCATATTCATGCCTCGTAATTTTTTCTGTTTTTAAGTTCACTCACAAGCTTCTGCTTTGCCCTTGAGAGTTGTGACCTCGAGGTACTGCTTGAGATGTTGAGCATCTCCGCTATCTCATCGTGGTCATAACCCTCAATGAGATAGAGTGAGAGTATCACGCGGTATCCTTCCGGCAGCCTTTCAATGGCAGCCTTTATCTCTTCTACCCGCAATGCCAGATCTTCATGATAGGCAGTTTCCTCACCGCTGTCATCACGGATCCCTGAGTGATTTTCAATGTCTTCAAAGATCGCTTTCCTTTTCCCAAGGACGTCAAGTGACCTGTTAACCACTATCCGCTTCAGCCATGCGCCGAAGCTTACCGCCCCCGAGTAGGTGTTTATCTTCTCGAAAGCTGAGAGGAACGCTTCCTGCATCACATCTTCAGCTTCCATCTCATCATTTACAATACGCAGGCTCGTGTTGTACATCGCTTTATAGTAAAGCTTGTAAACCTGGAACTGTGCCCGCTGGTCACCTGACCGACACCCGTCAATCAGGTCCTGGTGTATGTTCCTGAATGCTGCTTCAACATTTTCCATCTTTTTCCAAAGATCCGGTTTAAGTATGTTTGAGGCCGCACCCACGTATTTGAACTCTTCAATTCAATGACGGAGGCGATGCCCGAATGCTGCATCCAAGGTAAAAAAAAGCTGTAAGCGGATAAAAATTTTTTATCCCTGGGTTACAACGCCTGTTGCATAATCAAGTTCAGACCCGAACAGGCTGTGTGGAATGGAGTAAACCAGCAACAGGATCAACGCGGCAGCGATGGTATATGCCGGCCGTTCCTTCTTACGGTTCAGGATAACCGCTACAACCCAGACTATGACGGAGATAAGTGTTTTGTTATCGGTCAGGTCCCATCCGAACGGAACACCGGTCCACAATTCTCCGAAGGCATATTTCTGAACCAGCGGCCCCAGTACCATTCCTCCCGCAAGCAGCAGCCACATTGCAAGACGGCCGTATTTCCTCTGGGAACTCATTCCCGCTGCGGCGGTTAGACCTGCAAGGTTGGAGAGCAACATAGCAAAAAACATTATCAGGATATGTGGAATCATGATCACTGCCGGGACATTGCCCTTGAACCTGATTACAACGGGCTTCTCCCTGAGCAGCACAGTCTCTGAACCTGATGATCCCTTTAGTATAATGTAATACTCCAGCTTCCCGGCGGCGGGCTGGGAGGGGAGTTCACCGGTAAGCTTCCCGCCGTCCTGCTTCATCATCACCGGTGTCCAATTGTCATTCGTCCTGAACCGGCGGTAATACAACGTTCCTGACACCTCCTGAGGGACCTCAAGCTTTATCAGGCAGGGATGAGTGTTCGTCTGGCTGCGCTTAAGCGCGAAGGAGTATTCGGTACCGTCAATCGAAGCACTGGTCCTGTATGGATAGGTGGGCCCGGTCATCCTCTGGTACATCGCGGCAGTGATAGTAATTATGACGGCTATGGTCCAGAAAAGGAAATTCTTCATGATGATCTGTGTTATTTTGTTATAACTGAATTAATAACAGTTCCCTGCTCCCGTTCCTGAGGACTTCTACAGTCACTCTCTGGCCGGGTTTTAGCTGGTTGAGCCTGAACATGTAGTCTTCGATATTGCTCACCGGCTTCTCTTCAATTGATACTATGACATCACCCTTGATCATTCCTCCCAGTGCCGCAGGTTTTCCTGGGGTTACAAAGTCAGCCCTCAACCCGTTCTTTACGTTTCCGGCAAAGTCTGGCATGATCCCCAGGGTGACTCCTCTCCGGCGACCCATAGGACTAGCCGGTTCCTTTGGTCCTGCCTCGGTAAACGCCAGTCTGGCCGACTTACCGGCTGCGGCAGTGACTATCCTGAAGACAAGGTCACCTGTTCTGACCATCCCTTCATAATTGAGTTTGTCAGGGGTATCCATCGGGGTATGGTAATCAAGATGAGCACCGCTGGTGAATGAAAGGACAGGAATGTTCCTGCCGTAAAAGGCCGAGTGGTCAGACGGACCGTACCCCTCTGAGGTAAAGGAGAGACTGATCAATGCAGTGTCAGCATAGGCAAGCACTGTGTCACGCAGCCCCTCGGCAGTCCCGACCCCTGCAACCTGAAGGCCGTTGCCCTCTTTCATCCGGCCTACCATATCCAGGTTGATCATCAGGTTGACAGCCGTGGGCGAAATGCCTGCGTTGTCAACAAAATGCTTTGATCCCAGCAGTCCCATCTCCTCACCGGTGAAGGCAACGAAGAGGATGCTTCTTTCCGGCCGCTGCTTCATGGCGGACAGCCTTTCGGCCAGCTCAATCATGAGCGCCACACCCGAGGCGTTGTCATCAGCTCCGTAATGCACAGCCACCGTGTCAGGCGTCCTGCTCGACGAACCGGGGCCCCCCATGCCCAAATGGTCATAATGAGCACCTATTATTACATACTCTTCAGGATTTGATTTTCCCCTGAGCATCATCACTACATTTGATGTGACGGCCTCTTTCCTGATAATCTCCGCCCTCGCATCAACGGTGGATGCAGTCATGAATGATGCAGAGGAAGTCGCCCCGGCTTCCCTTTCCTCAAGACCGCTGATAGTGACTGAAGGGGTTGCAATGATGGCATCAGCCACGTTTCTTTTTACCTGGAATACAGGAATGCCGGCCGTGAACTCACTGCGGGAGGGTTTGTCAAGGTTGTCTGCCACATCCCACTTTTCTCCGGAAACCAGTAATATGCCCTTGGCACCTTTATCCCTGGCGTTAAGAACTTTAATTCGGTCAGAGCTGAGTGAGGCGTAACCTGTTGCTGATGGGTTTGACTCCGGGTAACCACGAAGAATCAAAGCCCATTTTCCTGAAACATCCACACCTGAATAGTCATCACGACTCAGGGTATCTCCTGATGGGATCAGCCCGTAGCCGCAGAAGACCACAGGTGCTGAGAATTCTGTATTTGACGTTAGGGCCAGAGGAATGAAGTCGGTACCGGAAATGAAGTCTCTTCCATTGACTGACAACCTGTTGCCAGTCCCTGGTTCAACGGAAACACTTACATTGAATGGCTGAAGCCCTGATGCAGTAAACGGTTCAGTGCCTGCCTTCTCAAATTCCCTTTTTATGAAGATGGCTGCAATTGAGTCGCTTCCTGTTCCCGTCCCTCTTCCAGAAAAGCGGTCAGATGCCAGCTCTCCTGCAAGATAACCCAGCTCATCAGTGGTTATAGCTGCTTTTTTGCCTGTGCCGGCGCAGGCATTTATGAATAAGGCGGCACATATTAAGAATATGGTTCTCATAAGTCAATTTTGTGCCGTAAAAGTAACAATCTTTTAATATCACGGCAGAGTGATATTTGCAACATCATAAATGGACTGAAGTACTCCGGAGAGAACGAAAATGCACCAGAGTGAGCATAGTCAGCAGGTTCACCCGATGGTCTTATTACCGGCAGCCGGCAACCAACAACCACCAACGGGTAACCGATATCTGATAACTGATTACTGGCAACGGACAACAGATAACTGATAACCGATAACCAGCAACCACCAACCAGAAACAAACAACGGGCAACCGGTAACTGACAACCGGCAACCGGCTCTCAATCAAACTGAAGAATAGCCTTCTTTATAAGGGAAATTGCATCACGCAGTTGCTCCTCGGTGATGACAAGGGGAGGAGCAAACCGGATGATATGGCCGTGGGTCGGTTTTGCCAGGACGCCGAGTTCTTTCATGGCGAGGCATACATCCCAGGCCTCCTTACCGTTCCTCGGCCTGATGACGATGGCATTCAGGAGACCCTTGCCGCGCACCAGCTCAATCATGTCTGACTTCACTGCCCTCATCTCTTCGCGGAAGATATTCCCGAGCCTTTCAGCCTTCTCTGCAAGCTTCTCATCGCGGATCACCCCGAGAGCGGCAATAGCCACCTTGCATGCCAGCGGATTACCGCCGAAGGTGGAACCATGCTCACCCGGTTTAATGGTCAGCATTATCTCATCATCGGCAAGCACTGCCGATACCGGAAGAACACCACCGGAGATTGCCTTGCCCAGGATGAGAATGTCTGGCCTGACTCCTTCATGGTCACATGCCAGGAGCTTGCCCGTCCGGGCTATCCCTGTCTGTACCTCGTCAGCGATGAACAGTACATTGTGTTTTTTGCAGAGATCATATGCCTTTTTGATATATCCGTCATCAGGAACAAAAACGCCGGCTTCACCCTGTATCGGTTCCACAAGGAAACCGGCTACATCAGGATCAGACAACGCCTTCTCCAGCGCCGGAATGTCGTTGTAGGGGATGGTGATGAACCCAGGTGTGAACGGACCGTAATCCTTCCGGGCATCGGGATCGGTAGACATTGAAACGATGGTGATGGTACGTCCATGGAAGTTTCCTTCGCAGACGATGATCTTTGCCTGGTTCTCCCTGATGCCTTTCACCAGGTAAGCCCATTTGCGGCAGAGTTTGAGTGCTGTCTCATCACCCTCAGCACCGGAATTCATCGGCAGAACCTTATCATAGCCAAAATACTTCGTTACAAACTCCTCATATTCGCCAAGTACCGAATTGAAGAAAGCCCTTGAAGTCAGGGTGAGCTTCGCTGCCTGTTCGGTCAGGGCATTGATGATTTTGGGGTGGCAGTGCCCCTGGTTAACCGCAGAGTATGCTGAGAGAAAATCATAATAGCGCTTACCCTCCACATCCCATACAAATGGTCCTTCGCCCCTGTCAAGCACTACCGGCAGAGGATGATAGTTGTGTGCTCCGTACTTCTCTTCTCTTTCAATGTAATCATGAGGTTTCATAGCTCTCTGTTTTATTTTGTTGGGTTATGGTCTGAAGTTTGCAATGATACGAACCTTTTTCGACAAAAAGAAAGAGAGGAATCAGCTTTCTTCTTCGCCCATCATGTCAGGCCGCTTTTCCCTTGTGATCCGGATTGACTGGTCAAAGCGCCACTTTTCTATCTCCGGAGTGTTTCCGCCTGTCAGAATCTCAGGCACCCTCCAGCCCATGAATTCAGCCGGTCTGGTGTACTGAGGCGGTGCAAGCAAACCGTCCTGGAACGAATCAGAGAGGGCTGACTCAGCATCGGAAATGGCTCCCGGCAACAGCCTGACTATAGCATCGGTGATGACTGCAGCCGGCAGCTCGCCACCGGTGAGGACATAATCACCTATTGATATCTCACGCGTTATGAGATGATCCCTGATACGCTGGTCAATGCCCTTGTAATGACCGGCAAGGATGATGATGTTCTCCTTCAGCGAGAGTTCGTTAGCCATTGCCTGTGTGAACCTTGAACCGTCAGGAGATGTGTATATTATCTCATCATACTTCCGCTTAGAGGTCAGACTTGAAATGCAGTTGTAAACAGGTTCTATCATCATCACCATCCCGGCGCCGCCGCCAAAGGGATAGTCATCAACACTCCGGTGCCTGTCAGTGGAATATTTGCGCAGGTCAATGATGTTTATCTCTGCAATACCCTTCTGACGTGCCCTGCGGATGATTGACTCATCAAACGGACTGCTCAGCAGCCCCGGCAGTACTGTTATTATATCGATTCGCATAAAATTCCGTTTGGTAAATCTAATATTGATTTTTTGTATATTTGAAAACGACAAGTCGAAATTAACCATTTAAAAAATTTAGAACATGGGAAAATTTGTTATCTCGAAGAGGAAAAACGGTGAATTTCAATTCAATCTTCTTGCCGGGAATGGTCAGGTAATTCTTACGAGTGAGGGTTATGCATCCAAGCCTTCATGTATGAATGGTGTCAAATCAGTCATGAAAAATGCCGCTGATTTGAAGAGGTTTGAATCGAAGGTAGCCAAAAATGGCAAGTTCCACTTCAACCTTAAGGCTGGCAATGGCCAGGTGATTGGCAAGAGCGAAATGTACGAGTCAGAAACAAGCCGTGAAAACGGTATTGCCTCTGTGAAGAAAAACGCACCCGCCGCAACCATTGATGACCAGACCAAAGCTTAATTACTTTTTCCTTTCGTAGACGATTTTACCGTCAACGATAGTATAATCTGATTTAACTGACATAATCATCTCCTCAGGGGTATTGAAGATATTTTCTGAGAGGATGGTTATGTCTGCCAAATACCCCTCCCTTATCATGCCCTTCCTGTCTTCCATGAACTGGGCATATGCTGCGCCCAGGGTATAGTATTCAATGGCTTTTTCCATTGTTATCTTCTCCATCGGGAACCAGCCTTCTCCCTCTTCTCCCTTCCGGTCTTTGCGGGTTACAGCTGCATACAGGCCCTCCATCGGGTTGAGGGGTTCCACGGAGTAATCAGTTCCGAAAGCCAGCTTTGCACCGCTGTCCGCCAGGCTCTTCCATGCGTATGCCCAGCGGCTTCTTTCCGTGCCGATCCTCTTCTCTGCAAACCGTTTATCAGTGATGCAATGGGTGGGCTGCATCGATGCAATCACTCCCAGACCCGGGAACCTCGGAATATCCTCATCAATAAGTATCTGGGCATGCTCCGAGCGGTGTCGGCTGTCACGGATGCCGTTGACCTTACGGGCTTTCTCATATGCATTCAGGATCCAGTTGTTTGCCTTCGGACCTATAGCATGTATGCCTATCTGAAATCCACGGCTGTCAGCAGCGAGCACGCGTGCCTCAAGCTCCTCATAGCTCATCTGCGGGAGGCCGCTCCTGCCTGGCTCATCGGTAAACGGCTCAAACATCATTGCAGTGGCAGAACCCAGGGTGCCGTCCATGAAATCCTTCAGGTAACCAAACCTGATCCAGTCACCCTCTGACGGGTACTTCTGCCTCAGTGCCTCATAGCTGTCAAGCCGTGCCGGGTCAGCGGTGAGCTCGCCGCCTATATCAATACGGCAGGTGAGTTTTCCTGCAGCCATGATTGAGTCATACATGTCAAAGTCGGCACTGCCTGGTATCTGGATGCTTGTTATGCCATATTCCGAGGCCATCTTCAGCGCCAGCAGGTAGCCGTTCCATTCCTTCTCACGCTCCTCCTCAGGTGTCCGTACAACATCTGTTGCACCGGTCCTAATAAGTGCCATGGCGCTCTCCTTGAGAATTCCCGTAGGCTCTCCGGTAACAGGGTCATGCATAATTTCACCTCCGAACGGATCAGGTGTGCTGCGGGTTATACCCGATTGCCTGAGAACATAGCTGTTAACCAGTGCACTATGACCGTCAGTACGGCGGAGGACAACAGGATTATCCGGCGAAACGGCGTCAATGAGCTCCTTCGCCGGCCAGTCGCGGGTGGTAAACATTTCATGCTCCCAGTGGCCGCCATAGATAAGCTGACCCTTCTGTGAACGGGCCACCTGCTCCTTCACCCTGCTTGTTATCACTGAAGGATCAGTGACGTACCGCAGCTCTATGTAATCGGGATCTGCAGGACCGAAGTGGGCATGGGCATCATTGAAACCAGGAATCACTGCCCTTCCTGCCGCGTCAATGACCCTGGTCAGAGACGGGTCAATATACCTGCGTATCTCCCTGTCAGTGGCCACTGCAATCACCCGGTTTCCCTTCACGGCAACAGCCTCTGCCCGGCGATTGAGAGAATCAGCTGTAAATACAGTGCCACCGGTGATGACGAGATCAGCCTTTTCCGCTTTCCTGCATCCTGGAACAACAACCAGTATAAGTGCCAGAATCATTAAAATTCCCTTTTTCATAGCAACGATTTTCGAAAAACCGGTGCAAGATAAGAAAATAGGCACTATTTTAGTTGCTCATAAACCTGTGTATATAAACTCCAAATCCTGATCTCATGAAGAACAAGGTAATTCCGCAAGGGTTTCTCTATCCAAAGGGATATACAAATTATGTATTCATACTGCTCTTCCTTCTCTACATGTTTGACTACATCGACAGGATGATAGTCACATCCATGTTTATTCACATTGAGCAGGACCTTGGCATTACCCACACCCAGAGCGGATTGCTTGTTTCAGCCGTTTACTGGGCCATAGTGCTGCTCACATTCCCGGTATCAATCCTGGTTGACCGCTGGAACCGGACAAAGACAATCGGAATAATGGCGGTCCTGTGGAGCATTGCCACTGCTCTCTGCGCCCTTACAGGCAACTTTGTCCAGTTGGTGTTTACCAGGGCCCTGATCGGAATAGGGGAGGCAGGATACGCACCCGGAGGCAGCGCTGTTATCTCAGGTCTCTATCCTGAAGAAAAGAGATCAAAGATGATGGGCCTGTGGAATGCTTCCATACCACTGGGCACGGCAATAGGTGTACTGCTCGGAGGAATCATCGCCGTCAGGCTGGGCTGGAAGCATGCATTCGGCATAGTGGCACTCCCCGGCCTGATTGTCGCCATCCTCTTCTTCTTCGTCAAGGACTACAAGACTGTAGATCTTTCATTTACAAACAATAATAATGAGAAGGTCAGGATGAAGAAAAAGGACATGGTCAGGGAGTTCCTTTCAAGACCTTCATTAATATTTACATATTTCGGCTTTGCCGCAGTAGTCTTCGTAACAACCTCCCTTATCACCTGGCTGTCAACCTATTTCCATGCTACGCGAGGTCTCTCCTCGGAAAAGGCCGGATCAATGGCCAGCGTGGTCATGGTGCTTGCTATCGTGGGAGCTCCGCTGGGAGGCATAATCACAGACCACTGGCGCAAATCAAACATCAGGGCCCGCCTGCTCTTCCCTACCATCACTTCGCTGTTGGCGGCACTCTTCCTGCTTATTGCCCTCTGGCTGACAAGCGGTACGCTGCAATATGTCTTTTTTCTGTTGATGGGAGTCACGGTGACTGCCTTCGTACCGGCTGCCGCTGCTGTCACCCAGGATGTTATTCATGCAGGAATGAGGGCTATGTCATATGCCGTGGCGGTTGTGGTGCAGAACCTTCTCGGTGCATCAACAGCACCCCTGGTTATTGGGCGATTGTATGACCTGTACGATATACAGACAGCCATGGCGCTTCTTCCGTTTATGCTGATTCTTGGAGCGTTGCTGTTTTATGCCGGATCACGGTATTATGTGAAAGACCTTGACAAGACCGCCAAAATAAAGCTGGAAGCCGAAAAGGTTGTTGGATAACTATCTCATATTCAGGAACTGGCAAAATGGACAGATCTGTTCAGGCACTATCAGGTTCTGACAACAGAACCTGACCCGTGCTGCCCGGAATAACAACTGCTGCAGATAGTTTAATTAATTTATACTAGTTTTGCTTTCCGAAAACAGACTGAGATGAAAGAGCTTTTGCGGAACAAATTCTTCAAATTCGGCGTAGCCGGTGTAATTTACCTTTTGTGGGTCATATGGGTGGGCAACTATTGGCTTCTGCTCGGACTGCCGATAGTGTTCGACATATATGTAAGCAAAAAAGTAAATTGGGCATTCTGGAAGAAGCGCCACGGGAAAAATCATATTGTTGTTGAATGGCTTGATGCACTGATCTTTGCAGTGATTGCCGTAACCCTTATCAATATTTTCCTTTTTCAGAACTATCGCATTCCGACCCCCTCGATGGAGAAAACCCTGCTGGTGGGTGATCACCTGGCCGTCAGTAAGGTGGCATACGGCCCCCGCATGCCAAACACACCCATTGCATTTCCCTTTACACAGCACACAATGCCTCTTACGGGAGGCATGGGGAAATCATGGTCAGACCTCGTTCAATGGGATTATAAGAGGCTGAAGGGATTCGGCCATGTTAAGAACAACGATATTGTTGTCTTTAACTTCCCGGCAGGGGATACGGTCTGCCTGGAACAGCAGGCAGTCAGCTACTATGAGATCCTGCGTGAGCGGATAGAGATGCTCACAGCCGAGGATATCAGGTCCGGCAAGCCCATGAAAGGCAAGGATGAATATTATTCAGTTGCCCGGCAGATGATCTGGAATGAGTACACAGTGATCTACAGGCCTGTTGACCGGCGCGATAATTATGTGAAGAGATGCGTTGGCATACCAGGTGATACGATCCTGATAAAAGGAGGGAAGCTGTTTGTCAACAGTCATGAGACCCCGGAATACGAGACCCAGCAGACATCCTATTACGTACGGACAAATGGCACCCGGATCAATCCCAAGACATTCGAAAGGATGGGGGTCTCAAAATCTGATCAGTCGATTATGCTTTCAGGTACGGTTTACAGGCTTCCGCTGACCCGCAGCAATGCGGAGGCGATCTCCGGGTTTGCCAATGTTACCGGAATTGAAGCCGATTACCACAGGCCAGGTGAGTATACACCGGCTGTCTTTCCGCATGATCCGCAATACCGATGGAACGAGGATTACTTCGGCCCTCTGTGGATCCCCAGGAAAGGGGCTACCGTCACCATTGACAAGACCAATATCAACCTCTATTCCTCAATCATTGACATTTATGAAGAGAATGACCTGGATGTGCGTGATTCGGTTATCTACATCAACGGATCACCGGCTGACAGGTATACCTTTAAAATGGATTATTACTGGATGATGGGTGACAACCGCCATGGTTCATCAGACTCGCGTTACTGGGGATTCGTCCCTGAGGATCATATCGTAGGCCGCCCTGTGCTCGTCTGGCTCTCGGTAGACAAGGAAGCCCAGGGATTCAAAAAGATAAGATTCAACAGGTTCTTCAAACAGGCCAAACGGTGATTTGCGATTTGCGATTTCCGAATTACTACGAACATCGCAGATCGAAAATCGCAAATAAAAAAGCGGGCCGCGGCCCGCTTTTTTATTACTCTTTGACTTTGTCCACTATTGCCTTGAAGGCGTCGGGATGATTCATCGCCAGGTCAGCGAGGGTTTTGCGGTTAAGGGAGATTCCCTTCTTCTCAAGCCCGCCGATAAACTGCGAGTAACTCATTCCGTGAAGACGTACTCCCGCGTTGATCCTCTGGATCCACAGTGCGCGGAACTGCCCTTTCTTGTCCTTGCGGTCACGGTACGAATAGGCAAGACCCTTCTCAAGCACGTTCTTGGCAACCGAGTATACATTGGCATTGTTGCCAAAGTACCCCTTTGCCTGCTTGAAGATCTTCTTTCTTCTTGCCTTCGATGCTGGTGCGTTTGTTGCTCTTGGCATTTTTGTTTCTCTTTTTCGGATGTAAGCGCCTATTTAAGGTCTTTTATGCTTCACATCCCGGTTAATAATTCAGTTGATTAACTCTTACAGGTGGTAAACACTACTTCAGTCCGAGCATAAGCTTGACGTTCTTCTGGTCAGCCTTGTCCACCAGTCCGCCGTATGTAAGATTTCTCTTACGCTTGGTCGACTTCTTGGTAAGGATGTGGCTCTTGAAAGCATGCTTGCGCTTGATCTTACCTGTACCGGTCAAAGAAAATCTCTTCTTTGCACCCGGATTTGTTTTCACTTTTGGCATCTTGTATATAATATGTGTAAAAAATTGCTACTTCTTCTTCTTGGGTGAGAGGATGATGATCATTCTCTTTCCCTCGAGTCTCGGGGTCTGGTCTACCTTGGCGTACTCCTCGAGATCACTAACGAATCTCGCAAGAAGTTTTTCTCCCTGGTCCTTAAAGAGGATGGACCTTCCCTTGAAAAAAACGTATGCCCTCACCTTGGCTCCTTCTTCCAGGAAGTTGATCGCATGCTTAAGCTTGAAGTTGTAATCGTGATCGTCTGTGTTCGGTCCGAAGCGGATCTCTTTTACAACAATCTTTGCCGCATTGGCTTTGATCTCCTTCTGTTTCTTTTTTTGCTGGTAAAGAAACTTCTGGTAATCGACTATCTTACAGACAGGCGGGTCAGCATTGGGAGATATTTCAACAAGATCAAGTTCCATTTCGTCTGCCAGCCTGAGAGCATCTGAAAGGTTCATGACCCTGGGCTCAATGTTCTCGCCGACGACTCTTACTGTCCTGGCTGTAATCCTGTTGTTAATCCGGTGTTCCGGTTCGGGTTTTCTTCCCGGCCTGGGCCTGGAAAAGATTGGTCCTGCTATTGTTTTGTCCTCCAGTTAAGTTAATACTATGTTTAAAATCAGTCTTTTAATTACCAATCTCTTTCTTAATCTCCTCTTTCACAAGGTCGATGAATTCCTCGGGTTTCATGACTCCCCGGTCACCTTCTCCCTGCTTCCTTACAGAGACCGTTCCTGCCTGTTCCTCCTTTTCACCAATCACAAGAAGATAGGGAATTCTCTTTAACTCATTATCCCTTATCTTTTTACCTATCTTCTCATTCCTCTCGTCAATCAGGGTGCGAATATCGTAATTATTAAGGAGATTTGAAACAGTTTTTGCATAATCATTGAATTTTTCACTGATGGGCAGTATTACGGCCTGATCAGGTGTCAGCCAGACCGGGAAACGGCCTGCTGTATTTTCAATGAGCACCGCAACGAAACGTTCCAGGGAACCGAAAATTGCCCTGTGAATCATCACCGGCTGGTGCTTCTGGTTGTCACTGCCGGTGTATTCCAGCCCGAACCGCTCAGGGAGGTTATAGTCTACCTGGATAGTTCCAAGCTGCCACTTGCGGCCAATGGCATCCCTTACCATGAAGTCGAGCTTGGGCCCGTAGAAGGCAGCTTCGCCTACAACCATTGTCGTTACCAGGCTCTTTTCACCGGCAGCCTCAATTATAGCCTGCTCAGCCTTCTTCCAGTTCTCATCACTGCCTATGTACTTCTGGTGGTTTTCAGGATCCCTCAGTGATATCTGTGCAGTGTACTCGTTGAAACCGGATACTTTATAAATATATTTTATCAGGTCAATAATACTCTTGAACTCCTCCTTTAACTGGTCAGGACGGCAGAAGTGATGAGCGTCATCCTGGGTAAAGCAGCGAACACGCGTAAGCCCGTGAAGCTCACCGCTCTGTTCGTAGCGGTATACTGTTCCGAACTCGGCCATCCTGACCGGGAACTCGCGGTAGGAGTGAGGAGTGGCGTTGAATATCTCACAGTGATGAGGGCAGTTCATTGGTTTGAGCATGAAGGCTTCACCCTCCTGTGGCGTGGTGATGGGCCTGAATGAGTCAGCCCCGTACTTCTCAAAGTGACCTGAAGTCTTGTACAGGTCAACATTGCCGATATGTGGTGTTGATACCATTGTGTAACCTCTTTGCCTCAGCACCTTGGTCATGAAGTCGATCAGCCTCTGCTTCATGTCAGCCCCTTTTGGCAGCCAGAGCGCAAGCCCCATGCCCACTTTGGGAGAAAATGCAAACAGCTCCATCTCCTTCCCTAAACGGCGGTGATCACGTTTACGGGCTTCCTCGATCATCATCATGTACTCATCAAGCATTTTCTGCTTCGGGAAGGTGATGCCGTAAACGCGGGTCATCATCTTCCGCTTTTCGTCACCACGCCAGTACGCCCCGGCAAGGCTGAGAACCTTTATCGCCCTGATTGATGAGGTGTCAGGCAGGTGCGGACCACGGCACAGATCCGTAAAATTACCCTGCCGGTAAAGAGTTATTGTTCCATCTTCAAGCTCCGAGATGAGCTCGGTTTTGTATTCATCACCCTTTGATTCGAAGAGTTCCATCGCATCCTTCTTGCTGACCTCGGAACGGACAATCGGGCTCTTCCTTGCTGCCAGCTCCTTCATCTTCTCTTCGATTAGGGGCAGGTCGGCATCAGTGATCACCCTGCCGTCACCTGGATCAACATCGTAGTAAAAACCGTTTTCTATAGCCGGGCCGATACCGAATTTAATCCCCGGATAAAGAGCCTCAAGGGCCTCTGCCATGAGGTGCGCCGAAGAATGCCAGAAGGCATGCTTCGCCTCGGCATCATCCCATTTGTGAAACCTGACTGTGGCACTTCCGTCTACAGGCCGTGACAGGTCACGTACCTCCCCGTTGACCGTTGCTGCATAGACATCAGCAGCAAGGCCCGGACTGATTGACATGGCAATTTCATGACTGGTTATACCCTGGTTGTACTCCCTCACAGAGCCGTCAGGAAAGGTTATGCTGATCATCGATTTCATACTTTTTAATAGTGCGCAAAGATAATATTTTTTACTGTATGGTGTTCACCGGTCTTTTCGCTGCTAAACCGCCTTCTTTTTTGAAATTGTTAATTGGCACAGATTTTGGATTTGACAAAACAGCACCAAAAACGGAAGTCATGAAAAGAATTTTAATCTCAACGGCAGCAGCAGCAATAATAATGCTGAGCTCTTGTGACACCCAGCCTGAAGCTTACTTCTTCGCAGACAAGATAAAGGTTGACATAGGAGAGGATGTACTCTTCTTTAACGGGTCATACAACGCAACCGATTACGAATGGGACTTTGGCGACGGCACATATTCAAACGTCTACGAACCCGCTCACGCCTACAACGCATCCGGGATCTTCACTGTGGTTCTTACCGCATATACAAGATCCGGCAATATCGACAAATCTTACCTTGATATCGAGGTCCTCTCCCCAACCATGCTTGAAGTTGAGGTGCTGGAGTACTATGACCAGTACCCGGTATCAGGTGCAAGTGTAATACTCTATCCTACCGAGGCAGACTGGGACAATCAGACTAATGCCATAGTGGAGGGGTTCACCAACGCCTCCGGCATAGTAGTATTTACCAACCTGCAGCCCCGGGTCTATTTCATCGACGTCTGGCACTCAGCCCACAACAACTACACCCTGAGGGACGAGGATGTCGGCTTTATCAGGACAGATCAGCTCGAAAGGAACCAGCTCAACCAGTTCACTGCTTGGGTTGATTATACGGGCACCAAGGGAGCAACAATCCGCGACAGGAAACAACTGGTCCCGCTCAGGAGCAGGACGGTTTCAGCAACCGTTAAAAAGTAATTCGAAGGCGAGAACAAAATAGTCCTGCACACAATTCCATTTGATAAAATTCCTTATGTTTGTGAGTTCACAAACCTAATCGGAAAGAATCTCATGGATACAAGATTTACTCTTCATGGAATAGACTACCTGATAATGGCAGTCTATTTCGTTTTTGTGCTGGGTATTGGATGGGCTCTCAGGAAGTATATGAAGAATGCTTCGGCATTTCTTGAGGCAGGACGCTCGATTCCGGCCTGGGTTGCAGGCCTGGCATTCATCTCGACAAACCTCGGAGCCCTCGAGGTGATGGGTATGACCGGTTCCGGGCTCAAATACGGGATGCTCACAACCCATTTTTACTGGATCGGTGCCATCCCTGCCATGGTGTTCCTGGCCCTCTTCATGATGCGTTTCTATTACGGTTCCAAGGCCAGGTCAGTGCCTGAATATCTAAAGCTCCGTTTCAACGAAAAAACCCGGGCCCTGAATGCCTTCCTCTTCGCACTTATGACTGTGCTTGCATCAGGTATCTCAATGTATGCACTGGCTATCCTGCTCGAGAATGTGCTCGGATGGGACTTCAATGTATCCCTTCTTGCTTCGGCAGCCATAGTGCTGGCATATACCTACCTCGGCGGACTCTCCTCTGCAATATACAATGAGGTACTTCAGTTCTTTATCATCATTATAGGCCTCCTTCCTATGGCCATCCTGGTGATGGCTGATGTAGGCGGATATAACGGGATGCAGGCCAGCCTCGCTCCGATAGTGGAGGGTAAAGGCTTCGCCGCAGATACATGGACCACCACCTGGAAGTATACGGCCAGCGCCGGTACCAACCCGATGGGAGTGGAGTGGTACGGCATCCTGGCCGGACTGGGATTCGTCCTCTCCTTCGGATACTGGTGCACCAACTTCCTTATCGTCCAGAGAGCCATGGCCGCCGAGTCAATGACCGCAGCACGCAAGGTGCCCCTCATCGGTGCCATTCCGAAGATGTTCATCCCATTCCTTATTATTATCCCCGGTATTGCAGCTCTCGTACTGCTCAATGACCCCGGCAAGGGGTTCGCCCTGCCGCTGAATGATGCAGGCCAGCCGATATATGACTATACCATCATAATGCTTCTCAAACAGTACCTTCCCGCCGGCGTGCTGGGTCTTGGCATTACTGCACTCCTTGCCTCATTCATGTCAGGCATGGCAGGCAATGTCTCGGCATTCAATACAGTCTGGACTTATGACATCTACCAGAGCTATATCCGGCCTGCAACCGGAAACAAGGAATCTGATGACCGCCACTACCTGAAGGTTGGAAGAATGGCCACCATAGTCGGCGTGCTGGTCAGCATTGCTGCCGCATACATCGCAAGCAAGTTCGGGAACATAATGGACTTCCTGCAGACTGTATTCTCAATGATCAACGCCCCGCTGTTTGCTGTGATATTCCTCGGGATGTTCTGGAAACGCTCAACAGGCAACGCTGCCTTCATCGGCCTGCTGATGGGATTCCTCGTTGCACTGCTCCACCATGGTCTTACCATGCCTGAAGGCGCCACAACTCTCGTGAAGGGCGGATGGCTCGGAGTGGTACATACCTACCCTGTTGAAATGGCACAGAACTTCTGGACCGCCATCTTCGCATTCACAACAGCCGCACTGCTGACCGTAATCATATCACTGCTCTCAAAACGCGAAAAGAGTGATGATGAGCTGAACGGTCTCGTCTACTCCATGACCCCGAAACTCGATGACAGCGGAGTGGTATGGTATCAGAGACCCTGGTTCCTTGCACTCATCGTGGGCATCATAATGATAGTGCTGTCAGTATTATTCTGGTAAACTTAAAATATACAAACCATGCTCGATATAAGATTTCCAATAGGACTGATGTTCTCGATAGTAGGACTCATCATTACGATCTACGGACTGGCCACAATCGGACAGGATGCTATCTATGTCAAATCACTCAATGTAAATGTCAACCTGTTATCAGGTATAGGCACCCTTGTCTTCGGCCTGCTGATGCTTCTGTTCTCTGATCCCGTAAGAAAACGGAAAAAGAAGTAAGACGACAAAAAAAGCTGCAGGGATGCAGCTTTTTTTTGTCTGAGGGTCTGAG
>DHUL01000060.1:96339-106171 GCA_002409145.1 Bacteroidales bacterium UBA5235 | reverse complement strand
GAGGGTCTGAGAGTCTGAGGGTCTGAGGGTCTGATCCGCCAGTTGGCGGATGAGGGTCTGAGGGTGGTCAGGGAAATGCGATTTGTGGCAACTGCCGACTGGTACTACCGACTGCAGACTATATGAATACCTTACAGAATTAAAGATCATGTGAGAAGAGGGCGGGAGGCAGGGAACGCATATTGTACCTCGAGGCCATAACCTCCCCGTATGCCCCTGCAGAGCGGATAGCGATCATGTCACCACGGTGAGTGTCAGGAAGCGGTATATTCTTGCCAAAAGTGTCGGTGGTCTCGCAGATCGGACCCACCACGGTGAACTTCTTCACCGTCCCTTCAGATGTGAGATTCTCAATCCTGTGAGTGGCATGGTACAGAGCCGGCCGGAGAAGGTCAGTCATACCGGCATCGAGGATCACAAAAGTCTCGGAGGCTCCCGGTTTTACAAAAAGCACCCTGGAGATCAGCGATCCGCAACCCGCCGTGAGAGACCTGCCGAGTTCAAATGATATGCTGCTGCGGATCCTTTTGTCAAGATGATCACGAAAAACATCAAAATAAGCTGCAAACGCAGGGAAACGTTCCGGATCTTCATAGCTTATCCCCAGGCCGCCGCCCACGTTGATGTCCTCCGGCTCCAGGTCCCTCTTCTTAAGCCATGACCATAGCTCATTAATCCTTGTACAGAGATTGCTGTAAACGTGCAGGTCGGTTATCTGCGACCCGATATGAAAGTGAATTCCCCTGTACCTGACATTGTCAAGATGCTTCAGGATATTGGTCACTTTATTTAGTTCCGCAATCCTGATGCCGAACTTGTTCTCATCGGTGCCGGTAGTAATATGCCTGATTGTGTGTGCCTCCACATTGGGATTTATTCGCAGTGCAACAGGTGCCACTTTGCCCATCCTGCCGGCTATCTCATTTATCACTTCCAGTTCGGCAGCAGATTCAACATTAAAGCATTTAATGCCCAGTTCCAGGGCAGTTTCGATCTCCCTGTCGCTCTTCCCTACACCTGCAAAGACAGTTTGCTCTGCCGGAAATCCGCAATCAATGGCATGTGTCACCTCGTTTCCGCTGACGCAGTCGGCACCGAATCCGTACCCGGCAATAATCTTCATTATAACCGGGTTGAAATTTGCCTTTACGGCATAATGCACATGATATCCCCTGATGGCTGCCTCTCCGGAAGCTACCTGGAGAATTTCGTGCAGCATATCAGTATCATAATAATAAAGCGGGGTTTCATGATTCCGCAGTTTATCGGTTATCTCTTTCGTAATCATTGTATTTCAGGGAATAGTCTGGCGCTGAGTGCGCAAAGGGCTGTTATTTTGTCACTTGTGTTTATCAGTATTGAAGCACTGTTTTCACTTCCACCGTATGATATCATCTTGACAGGTATCTCATTCAGGGCTTCGAACATCTCGGGTGCTGACCCTACGCGGTCAGGTCTGAAATCACCTACAACGCAAATGATAGTCTGATCCCTGTCAACCTCAACATGACCTATAGAGCCGAGAGCCTTGACTATCTCATCAAGGTGTGTCCCGTCATCAATTGTCAGGGAAACAGAAACTTCCGAGGTGGTGATCATGTCTATCGGTGTCCTGTAAGCTTCAAATGCCTCAAATATCTTCCGCATGAAGCCATATGCAAGCAGCATCCTGTCAGAGCGGACTCTTATGGCTATGACACCGTCCTTCGCTGCGATGGCCTTGTAGTCTGCAGGGACTGATGAAGAAGAGATGAGGGTCCCCTCGTCATCAGGGTCCATTGTGTTTTTGAGCCTGACAGGGATGTTTTTCAGGCGGGCCGGGTTGATGCTGGAAGGATGAAGGATTTTCGCCCCGAAATAGGCCAGTTCGGCTGCCTCACTGAATGAGAGACTCCTGACTACACCGGTATTCTTAACATATCTCGGGTCATTGTTATGAAGGCCGCTGATGTCTGTCCAGATCTGCACCTCTTCAACATCCTTTGGTCCGAGTGCCGCTCCGATTATCGTGGCTGTGTAATCGCTTCCCCCGCGCCTCAGATTATCAGTTTCGCCGTTGACATTGCGGCATATGAATCCCTGGGTGATGATTATCTTTTCGTTCTTCAGGACAGACAGTTCCCGCTTCAGGTTCTCCCTTATATAGAAATAGTCAGGTTCACCGTCCTTGTCTATTCTCATGAAGCTGAGTGCAGGAACAAGCAGGGAGGGAATGCCTGTCTCCGCAAGAAGGAAATGAAGAAAGCCGGTAGATATCAGCTCACCGCGAGCCACAATGCGCTTCTCGTTGTGCAGGCTGTAAGGCCTTGACAAAATGGATGTAATGAAATTAAACTGCTCATCAATAAGGGTGCGGGCTTTCCCCTTCCCCTCTTCAGTGGTGAAAAGTTCACCGGCTACAGAAATATACTTTTCACGGAGCAGTTCCGCATGCCGGTTTGCTGAGGCAGTGTCCCCGGACGAATATAACCCCGAGATTTCCATAAGGGCGTTTGTAGTTCCTGCCATGGCAGAAAGAACCACAATTTTTGTTTCACCGTCATTAATCAGGGGAATAAGGGCCCTGATGCGTTCGGGACTTCCTACCGAGGTGCCTCCGAATTTATAGACTTTCATCTCTGTTATACAAATTTTTGGCAGACTATTTGCTGATTTTAAACTGTCAAAGATAGATACAAAGTGCAAACGTATAAAACCGGCACTCTGTTTTTTTCAGTTGATTGTGCTTATAGCAAAAGAGGAGGTTGAGATGAAAAAACTGAAATTTCTGGCTGTTCTGTTTCTGTTGTTGCCATCCTGCGCAATCTTTTCGCCCGAAAACCGCCAGGACCAGGCTGATCTGCAGGTAATACCTGAATCAGACAGCACTGAATATGAACTGATTGTAATGGATCTGGGATTTGAAACATGGCTGCTTATGCAGCCGCAAAATCTGTATTCACTGGATTATTACAGGACTAAAAACAGGCTTTATGTCAGTGAATGGAACTATCGTTACCTGCATCCGAGACGTTACCGTGGCCTTTATGAAAGCTATATAAATTATGATCCTTCCACGGATTACGGCCTGGAGTTTGAACGACGTCTTTACTACTATTTCAAGTATTTTGAGCAGAGCAATGGTGTAAGGCTTGATCCGGGATTCTGATGATGCAAATATTTTTGCCCAATTTCTTGTTTTGACTGTTTCATAAAGAAAAAATCTTTATTTTTGCAGCCGCATTGAAGGATAAAAGAGAGCTGGCGTCACTTATTCAGGCAGCCTTTTTGATCCGGCAAGAAGCCCAGATGGCGAAATTGGTAGACGCGCTAGTTTCAGGGACTAGTGTCAGCAATGATGTGCAGGTTCGAGTCCTGTTCTGGGCACCACCAACCACGCCCAGGTGGTGAAATTGGTAGACACGCCAGCTTGAGGGGCTGGTGCCGGTTACGGTGTGCAAGTTCGAGTCTTGTCCTGGGCACACGATATAAAAAAGCTGCGGGGAGCAGCTTTTTTTATTTGCGATTTGCGATATATGATTCGCGGTTTGCGAAATCCTTAACTCAATTTTGCCTTGCATCATACACTGCCTGCAAAATCTTTCCCCTGATGGAGAGATCTGAAAGCCTGTTGTTGTTCCGGGTGGGGTAGACCCTGTTGCTCAGGAATACATATGATATCTCCTCTTCCGGATCACACCAGATGAAGGTACCGGTGAATCCCGAGTGCCCGAAACTGGCTGGCGATGCCGACGGACAGGGATAGGCTTCCTCCGGGGGCACCGTATCATTGCACAGCAGCGGCTTGTCAAATCCCAGCGCCCGACGGTTGTCATTCCCGGGGAACTGAACGGTTGTATACTTCTTCAGCACATCACTGCTGAGAACCCTCACTCCTCCATATTCACCGCCTCTGCGGTACATTTCCACAAGCTTCAACAGGTCATTGCCCGTGGCGAAGAGTCCTGCATGACCCGACACGCCACCCAGCATCGCCGTCCCCTCATCATGTACCGTGCCCCTGAGTAACTGCTTCCTGAAAAGAGAGTCATACTCTGTCGGAACGATCCTCTCTCTCGGGTATTTCTCCAGTGGATTGTATGTGATGTTGAATGCCCCTATCGGCCGGTATATATTCGCGGGGGCAAATTTGTCTATAGTACTGTCAGTAAGGCTTTCAATGATCTCAGCGGCAAGGATGAAGGTGAGATCAGAATAGACATATTTCTTCTCGCCGACGGGACTGTCGCGTATCTCCCTGAACATTTCCTTCAGGTAATGGCGGTTCATGTATATGGAATCAGTGACAGGGAGTGCATACTTCCTGTTTGAATAATCACTGAAGATGCCATGTCTGAAAGTGCTGTCATTTTCGAGGGTATTTTTCCAGAAGGGTATCCATGCCTGCAGTCCGGCCTGGTGGGCAAGCATCTCGCGCTGGACCAAATCACCCTTGTCAGAAAAGCGGAACCAGGGAAGGTAGTATCCCAGCGGCCGGTCAGTATCAAACACACCCCGGTCATCCAGCAACATCAGTGAAGGCGTCGCCGCAGACACCTTGGTTACTGAGGCAAGGTCCCACAGGTCATTCTCAGTGACCGCCTCGGTGCTGTCATAGAGATGGAATCCGTAGCATTTGTCAAGTACAACAACACCCTTGCGTGCAATAAGCACCTGGCAACCGGGAAAAGCCAGGGTGTCAAGGCCTGCATTTACAATGGAGTCAACTTTGCTTATCAGCTTAACCGAAGATAGTCCTGCATTTTCCGGGAAACCGAACTGCATCCTTATGTTACCAGGGGTTTTGATGCCTGTCCCGGCGGGATAATTATCATTTACCGTTACCGGCAGCCTCCCGGATGCGCCTATGGCGCCAAAGAGCACCTGCACGGCAACCTGGTGAGTGTAACTGTTATCCTGGTACGCCACAAGTAATGCCGAGGGTCTCTCCGTCATGTCAAGCCGTGCAACGCCATACGGATTGCCGAACCATATCACGGCCGCCCTGTCAAGTGAGGCTATCTGCCGGAAAAGACTGTTCAGGGCAGGGGTGACGCCATACAGTCCGGCAGGTTTCTGCTCCAATGCACAGAAACCGGCAATGACCACATCGTAATTTTTCAGTTTTGACATTACAAACCTGGCACCCTGTTCATTAGAGGGATCAATGAAGTAGTGGTCAGCATTGGTGTATCTGTCGGTCATCCGCTGGAATTCGGTCATGGCCAGTCGATTGACGGATACTGTAGCTATTCTCATCCGGTCAATCCGCCCGAGTGGAACAAGGTTGTCATTGTTCTCAATCAGGGTCATGGCCCCGGCATACAGGTCACGTATCAGGGCCGGGTGCCCGGAAGCAGGGATGCCGCCAGCTGTCTTCCGGCTTTCCAGCCACATCTTGGCTTCAAGAAGTTTCCGGCATCTGTCCGTGATCTCGCTTACTGCTATCTCACCATTTTCGACCCTGCGGGCAATCTCCTCGATGGCACGGATAGGGTCAGTGGAGTATTCTATTATGTCATTTCCGGCCAGCAAAGCCTCGGCATCAGCTATACCTGAAGGGAAGGTCATTGTGGCGCCAGCCATATTCATGGCATCTGTCAGGATGAGCCCCCTGAATCGCGACTCCTGCCTTAGCAATCCGGTCACAACCTTCTTTGAGAATGTCGCCGGAAGACCGCCTGCATCCAGGGCTGGTACGCTTATATGAGCCGTCATCACTGCCCCTATTCCTTCATCTGCCAGCCTCCTGAAGGGTACAAGCTCAACCCTCTCAAAGCGGCTGCGGTCACCCCTGATCACAGGAAGCCCGGTATGGGAGTCAGTGTCAGTGTCACCGTGCCCGGGAAAATGTTTTGCACAGGCTATGATACCATTATCCTGCAACCCTTTCATGTACATCACCGCTTTATCAGCAACCTTCTCAGGATTCTCACCAAACGACCGGTAGTTTATTACCGGGTTCATCGGATTGTTGTTCACATCAGCAACAGGAGCAAGGTTGAAATTTACACCTATGTCACGACATTGCCATGCCACCGCAGCTCCCATCCTGTATATAAGTGAATCATCCTGCAGCGCTCCCATCGTCATCTGGTAAGGGAAATCCTCAACCTCCCTGAGCCGCATCCCCGTTCCCCACTCAGCATCCTGCGCAATTATCAGCGGTATGTGTGAGACACTGTTGATCCGTTTCGTATAATCTACCTGTAGGTCGCGTAACCCCTCAAAGAAAATAATACCCCCAATGCCAAACTTCTCAACAAGCTGTTCCACCTGCCTGTAGTTTCCTCCCTTTTCATCAGCCCATGCCGGCACCCAGATGAGCTGGGCAATCATCTCCCTGACAGTCATGGTTTTAAGTATGCTGTCAACTCTGGGGTCACCAGCAAGGTTCTTCCATGGGACATTATTTTCTGCCCCGGTGACCGGCGAGGCAGACAGTATCAGGGCGCAAACGGCAATGATAAGCGATATACAGGATTTTTTCATCTGCTGAATGAATTAGGAGATGAACCAAAATTAGTATTTTTCTTTATGATTCTTTTCCCGGTTGATTGGTTCCAAATTGTTATTTTTACCCAACTAACAGATAGAATATGGCAGTAAGAAAAAGTTCCGGAAAGAGTGCCGGCAGATCAGCCCGGCTTTTATCACTTGACGTTTTCAGGGGAATGACTGTGGCCTTCATGATCATAGTCAACACCCCCGGCACATGGAGTCATGTGTATGCTCCACTCAGACATGCCTCATGGCATGGTTGCACACCTACCGACCTCGTATTTCCATCATTCCTGTTCATTTCCGGAGTGGCAATGTTCTATTCGCTGCGAAAGTACAACTTCGAGTTCTCCGGACCGTCACTGTTCCGGATACTGCGAAGAGTGCTGCTAATCTTCGCCGCAGGTCTGTTCCTTAATATATTTCCCCATTTTGTGCGTGATTACAGCACACTCCGGATAATGGGAGTACTGCAAAGGATAGCTCTGGCCTGGGGCCTTGGTGCAATACTTGTGCTGCTGATCCGCAGAAATTACATCTGGCTGGCAACAGCGGTAATACTGTTCGGCTACTGGGCCCTGATGCATTTCATGGGTGGAGCTGATCCTTATTCGCTGGAGGGTAACTACGCACGGACGGTTGATATTGCCGTTCTGGGCGAAAGCCACCTTTATAAGGGATTCGGGATACCGTTTGATCCGGAAGGACTGCTCAGCACTCTTCCCGCAACGGCCACGGTCCTGCTCGGGTTTATGGCCGGAGGATTGATCAGTGCAAACGGATCATCATGGAAGACTCCGGGATGGCTTACCCTCACCGGCGCCCTGCTCATCGGGGCCGGACTGCTCTGGGGACAGTATTTCCCCATCAACAAGCCTATCTGGACAAGCTCATACGTAATCTATGCTGGTGGTATCGGCATGATGATCCTTGCCCTGCTGTTCATTATTATTGACATATGGAACCTGAAAGGATGGACTGGTTTCTTTAATACATTCGGCACAAATCCACTCTTCACCTACCTCCTGGCCGGAATCTGGACCAAGACAATGCTGGCCGTGAAGATAGGCGAGACAACACTTTACAAATGGATATTCGACCATATATGCAGCCCGCTCTTCGAGGAACAGAAGCTTGCCAGCCTCCTCTTTGCAATAATACAGGTTCTGATCATCTGGGCGTTCGGTTACATACTCTACAGAAGAAAGATAATTATCAGGTTCTGAGATGGATATAAGAACAACGGTAGAAAGGGCTTTTGAGCGCTGGAAAGGATCCTCTCCCGATATTATAACCCGCCTGCCTCAGTCGGGCTCAGACAGGGTCTATTTCAGGCTGATATGCCGTGAGGATCAGGTGATAGGTGCATACAACCCAAGCAGGGAAGAGAATGAAGCTTTTGTAGGATTTTCAAATCACTTCAGGTTAAAGGGATTGCCCGTGCCTGAGATATATATCTACTATCCAGGGGAAAAGGTTTACTTCCTTGAGGACCTGGGAGACACCAACCTTTTCACCTGGCTCGCCCGCCGCCCGGATGAGGAGCGCTTCAATGATGAGACTGAAAACCTCTTTCTCACCATCGCTGGTGACCTGGTGCGGATACAGACTGAAGGGATCAGGGGACTTGACCTGTCGCTGTGTTACCCGCACCGCAGTTTCGACCGTCAGAGTATAGTCTGGGACATGAATTATTACAAATACATGTTCCTCAAGCTTATAGGAGCACCCTTCAACGAGACCAGGCTTGAACGAGATTTTGAGATACTAACCCGCTACCTGCTGGATGCAGGACAGGAATATTTTCTCTTCCGTGACTTCCAGACGGCCAACATCATGATCAGGGATGGCAAACCATGGTATATTGACTACCAGGGCGGAAGGCTGGGGGCGGCGCAGTATGACATCGCTTCCCTCGTTTATGACGCCAAGGCCTATATCCCTGAGAAGATCAGGAAGACAACGATCAACCGGCACCTTGATCTCTTTGCGGCAGCTACCGGCAGGTCCCGTGAGTCTCTTGAGATGTACCAGGGTGCCTTCACCCTTATCAGGCTCATGCAGGCCCTGGGTGCCTTCGGTTTCAGGGGATTGCATGAGAACAAACCCACTTTCAACGAGAGCATAGTTCCGGCAGTGGAACTGATGAATGAGCTGCTTGAGAGTGGCGACGTCAGGATAGACCTCCCCGAGCTGAAGAAAGCCTCCCTTGCAGTACCGCTTCAACGAAAGTACCGCATCCTGGAACACTACCAGGACATGGTCACAATACACCTCGAGAGCTTCGCCTATGTTAAGGGAAAGAGTGTCAACTATGACAACGGCAGCGGGTTTGTCTTTGACTGCCGTGGTCTGCGCAATCCGGTCACCGTGGCCGAACTGGACGGGCTCACCGGCCTTGATCCCGAGGTGATTGAGTTCTTCAACAATGATGACGAGGCTGTGGCCTTCGCAGGTGACTGCACCAACATCATCCGCAATTCCCTGCCCATGATGCGGCGAAAGGGGATAGTGGACATCAATGCTGCCTTCGGCTGCGTGGGCGGTCATCACCGCTCCGTCTGGAGCGCAGAGAGGGTGGCGCTTATGCTTTCTGCAATGCCCGGTGTTGAAGTATCAGTGAAACATACTGCGCTTGGGTAATGAAGGCGATGATTTTTGCTGCGGGCCTCGGTACCAGGCTTGGTGAGATGACCCGGACACGACCCAAAGCCCTGGCTGACATAAACGGCAGAACCATGCTGGAACTTACGGCCGAAAAACTTGTCAGGGCCGGATTTGATAACCTGATGATCAATATACACCACCATCCTGAACAGATGCTTGAGGAGATAGAAAGACTCCGGCAAAGAGGGTATGACATAACCATCAGCGACGAACGGGACGGACTCCTGGATACCGCAGGTGGCCTCTACAGGGCAAGGAGCTTCTTTGGCTCCGAACCTTTCCTTGCACACAACGTGGATGAATTCACTGATCTCGATCTTACCGGCATGTACAGGCAGCATGTGGAATCAGGCGCCCTGGCCACCCTTGCAGTCAGACACCGGCCAGGAAACCGTCAGCTCCTCATTGATGCCACAGGGCGCCTTCGCGGCTGGCGCAACAACGCTACCAAAGAAGAGATCATCACCCTTGAAAGCAACAGGAAGCTTGAAGAGGTGGGCTTTTCCGGTATTCAGGTCCTCTCACCGGCCATATTTGAACTGATGCAGGAGGGAGTTTATTCTCTGACATCGCTTTACCTTATGCTTGCAGGTAAGCATTTAATCATGACCTGCCTGCATGACTACGGTTACTGGTTCGACGGCGGCACCCCTCAGAATCTTGAAAAGATCAGGGCACACCTCTT
>DHUL01000060.1:46814-96152 GCA_002409145.1 Bacteroidales bacterium UBA5235 | reverse complement strand
CAGACCCTCAGACTTTCAATTCTTCCAGAATGACCTTGTGAAGAGGGTAAGTATGGTGAAGATTTCCAGGCGCCCGATGAGCATCAGCGCAGTCATAATAATCTTTGCGCTTACTGTGAAACCATTGTAGTGTCCGAAGTTGCCTGATGCCCCCAACCCGGGACCAACATTGCTGATGGCACTTGTGCTTGCCCCGACAGCCTCAATCAGTGGCACTCCGGTGAAATGAATGGCAATTATCCCGGCAAGGGTCAGTCCAATATAAAGAAGGATGAATGAAAGGATGGTAATATTCAGGCTGTCAGGTATTATCCTGTCATTGATTTTAATGGGTATCACTGCATGTTGATGCTGGAACCGCTGAAAGACCACCTTCAGGTTGCGCAGGGTGATGAGGTGCCTTGCCATCTTAATTCCACCGGTGGTTGAACCCGTACACCCGCCGGCAGGCATCAGGAGAATCATTATGAACCATCCGCCATGAGGCCATAACATGTAATCAGTAGTGGCAAACCCCGTCCCTGTCATCTGTGAGATGACCTGGAAAAAGCCGTGCCTCAATGAGAGGGCAAGATTGCGATCAGTACCCGTATAAAGAATCAGCGTCACAATAATGGTGGCCCCGGTGACAAAGAAGATATAAAACCAGAGTTCCTCAAAATCAGCAATCTTCCTGAACTCGAAGCGCACAAGGAAATAGTAGACAATATAGCTGACCCCGCCCAGGAACATAAAGACTCCGATCACATTCTGTACATAGGGTGAGTATTCTGAGATGCTGGTGTTCCTGGTGGAGAAACCTGCTGTGGATACAGTGGCAAAGGAGTGGCATATGCTGTCAAAGAGGTTCATGTCTCCAAGACTGAGAAGGATAACCTCCAGTCCGGTAATAACCAGGTAAATGGAGAGTATTATGTAGGCTATGGACCTTGTCTTCGGCAGTATCTTCTGCTTCATCGATGACTCAAGGGTGAAGAGATGGTACCCTCCGGACTGCATATTGGGAAGGATCACTATCACCAGCAGTATCACCCCAACACCACCGATCCAGTGGGTAAGGCTTCGCCAGAAAAGGATTGATTTCGGAAGTATCTCAACATTGCCTATTACAGTGGCTCCGGTGGTTGTGAAGCCAGACATGGTTTCAAACAGTGCATTGGTGAATCCTGACACTGACCTGCTGAAGAGATAGGGCATGGTTCCCAGCAGGGCCAGCAGTATCCAGGAGAGAGTCACGTTCAGGTACCCGTCCCTGATGTTGATCTTTTCCCTCTGCATGTTAGGCATGGCCAGGTAGAGCGCCAGCCCCGGCACAAATGATATCAGTGCCGGCCAGAGAAAGGGGCTGAGGCTCTCGGAATATATCAGGGCAACCGGAACACAGGCAATAAAGGCGCCACCCGTGATAATCATTATCAGGCCGGTAATCTTCAGAAGTGATCTGATGTTTATGCTTGTCATTACAGGGCAGCGGAACCGTACTCTGTTACATCCATTTTTTTCTTCTCAGGAGAAGCACGCCTGCTGTGGCAAGCACCACCGATCCGCCCAGTATGAACCAGAATGCGTTCATGTTGTTTTCGAACCGGTTGGGTACGTTCATGCCGTAGAAGCTGGCAATGAGGGTTGGTATCATCAGAATGATTGTGACTATTGTCAGCGATTTCATCACTATGTTGAGATTGTTTGAGATGACTGATGCGAAGGCATCCATCATCCCGCTCTGTATATCGCTGTAAATCTTTGCCATCTCAATTGCCTGCCGGTTCTCAATGGTTGCTTCTTCAAGCAGGTCTGACGAGAATTCGTAGTCACGTATCCACTTTGAATTCTTAAGCTTGAGCATCATCATCTCATTCGATCGCAGCGAAGTTGTGAAATATACGAGACATTTCTCCATCTTCAGCAGGCGGTGCAGCTCCTGGTTTCTCGTAGACTTCTCAAGATCCTGCTCGATCATCGCTGTCTGGTTGTTGATCTGTTTCAGGTACCGATGGTAAAACATCGTGGTTCTGAGGAAAAGATGCAGTATCAGATCGATCTTTGTCTCAATTGTTATGCCTTTGCCGCTGCGGCTGAAGAAATCATCAAGCACCTCGTTGTTGCGGTGGCATATGATAACCAGGCTGTTCTTGTCAAGGACAAGCCCCAGGGGTATGGTTGTAAACGGAAATCCGTTCGACTGGTTCTGATAGGGGATACGGTAGATCATCAGAAGCATGTCGTCCTCCACCTCCATGCGAGATCGCTCGTCAACGTCAAGAATATCAGCAAGGAAATCCTCAGGGACCTTCAGCGTGGTCTTCAATATGCCAATCTCTGAAGGGGTGGGATCAGTGACGTTTACAATGCAACCTTTTTCAAATGAGTTTAACGGAAGGAGACCGTTCGGAATCATCTGCCAGTAAGTAATCATTCTAGTACCTCCTACTTTTCCGCTCCGCGGAGGTACCGTTTCCGGCTTACCCCTGCAGAACTAAATTAATATTACGGCTCGCGTGATAATCGTCCATAAAAGACAACTGTATTGATACGTGTGCAAAAGTATAACTTTTATGCTAACCGCATCCCAGGACCGCAAAAAATGTCCAAAAAAATTACCTTTGCAAAGAACCTAAAGATAACGTAATGGGAAAGGTACTTGTTGTGGGCGCAGGTGGCGTAGGCACCGTGGCAGTGATGAAAATGGCACAGATGACTGACGCATTCAGCGAGATAATGCTTGCCAGCCGCACCAGATCAAAATGTGACGCGATAGCTGACCGTATCGGAGGTAACAGGGTGCAGACAGCACGGGTCGATGCTGACAATGTCGGAGAAATGATCGAACTGATACGCTCCTGGAGCCCTGATCTGGTGGTGAATCTGGCACTGCCTTACCAGGACCTTCACATTATGGACGCATGCCTCGCTACGGGCGTTGCATATCTTGACACTGCAAACTATGAACCACCCGAAGAGGCTAAATATGAATACTCCTGGCAGTGGGCTTATCATGACCGCTTCCGCGAAGCAGGCCTCACGGCAATACTCGGATGCGGATTCGATCCCGGTGTCACAGGTGTCTTCACAGCGCATGCTGCGAAACATCACTTTGACGAGATCCATTACCTCGACATAGTTGACTGTAATGCAGGTGACCATGGCAAACCCTTTGCCACCAACTTCAACCCGGAGATCAACATAAGAGAGGTGACCCAGAAGGGGAAATACTGGGAGAATGGAAAATGGATTTACACAGAACCACACGAGATACACAAACCCCTCACTTACCCTGAGATAGGACCGAAGGAATCATATCTCATCTATCACGAGGAGCTTGAGTCGCTCGTGAAGAACTATCCCACCATCCGCCGTGCCCGCTTCTGGATGACATTCGGACAGGAATACCTTACTCACCTGAGGGTGATCCAGAACATTGGAATGGCAAGGATAGACCCGGTGATGTACAACGGAGTGGAGATCATCCCGATTCAGTTTCTGAAGGCTGTCCTTCCCAACCCGGGTGAGCTTGGCGAAAACTACAAGGGCTGGACTTCGATAGGTTGCCGTATAAGGGGACTTGACAGGAATGGAAAGGAGCGGACATACTATATATGGAACAACTGCAGCCATGAGGAGGCCTATCGCGAAACGGGCACCCAGGCAGTTAGTTATACCACCGGTGTGCCTGCTGCCACGGGCGCCATGATGTACATGAAAGGTCTCTGGAAGAAACCCGGCGTATGGAACGTTGAACAGTTTGATCCTGACCCCTTCCTGACTGAACTGGCACGCTTCGGACTGCCCTGGCACGAGAAGTTTGACATTGACCTCGAGCTCTGATATGATTGACTACAGCAAGGTTCCGTCACCGTGCTACGTGATAGAGGAGGAGAGACTCAGGAAAAACCTGAGTCTGATCAGGGATGTGGCCGATGCTTCAGGTGCCGAAATAATCCTGGCATTCAAAGGCTTCGCCATGTGGTCTGTTTTCCCTGTGGTGCGCGAATATGTCTCCGGCGCTGCGGCCAGCTCCATACATGAGGCCAGGCTATGCTTCGAAGAAATGGGCACTCCTGCTCATACATATGCTCCTGCCTTCCGGAGTGAGGAGTTCGGTACAGTACTCCGCTACAGCTCTCACATAACATTTAACTCCCTGGCACAGTACCGGAAGTTCGCCCCCGTGCTTCGCCAGGAGGGAAAACATATCTCACCCGGATTGCGGATTAATCCGGAATACTCTGAGATAGCACAGGGAATTTACAATCCCTGCTCACCCGGATCACGTCTCGGCGTAACCGCATCCGAACTTGCTGACAAACTCCCGGAAGGGGTGGAGGGACTCCATTTTCACGTCCTCTTTGAATCTGATTCATACACCCTGGAAAAGGTACTGGCAGTTGTTGAGGAAAAGTTCGGACATCTGCTGCCGAAACTGAAGTGGCTCAATATGGGAGGCGGGCACCTGATGACACGCCGTGATTATGATACCGGACATCTGATCAGCCTTCTCAAAAAATTCAGGGAGAAATATGATATCCACCTGATTCTTGAGCCCGGCAGCGCTTTCGCCTGGGAGACAGGAGAACTGGTGGCCACGGTGGAGGACATAATAATCCGCGATGGTATTAAAACAGCAATCCTGGACGTCTCATTCACGGCACATATGCCTGACTGCCTCGAGATGCCCTATAAACCGGTAATAATCGGGGCATTTGACCCTGTACCAGGCAAACCCACATACCGAATGGGCGGTAACTCATGCCTGTCAGGAGACTTTATGGGTGACTGGTCGTTTCACCGCGAACTGCAACCCGGTGACAGGCTTGTCTTCTGGGATATGATTCATTACACCATGGTCAAGACCACCACCTTCAACGGCGTACCCCATCCTTACATAGGCATCTGGACTAAAGATCAGAAATTCAGGCTCGTGAGGGAGTTTGGTTATGAGGATTACCGTAACAGGCTCTCCTGATGAGGCAAGAGAGGGCCGAGCGTGAATAAATGACCCTGTGGGTCATTTTAGCGAAGGAGCCAGCTTGCAGGGAAGGCAATAGTGGATTTGCGATTTGCGATTTGCGATTTGCGAATGTGTCCCATCTGCGACTGGCAACTGCCGGCTGCCGACTGCCGACTAAAAAAACAGGCGGATGTTCTCCGCCTGCCCTGTAATGTCATGTGTTGGTCTTTTTCAGAATGCATACCCGATAGCCAGAGTGGCGCTTGGCCAGATGCCCGTCGTATTTCCTTCAACTTCTCCTGTTCCACTGAGGAAGCGGTACATCGGCCCTATTCCTAGATCAAGAACAAAGCCACTTTCCCAAACCCACTGATAACCAATCTCAGCTCCAATCCCGAATGAATTAGCACCGGTGCTGGTGCCGTCTTCATTTTTTACTTTACCGAATGAGAATGCTCCCTGGGGAGTGACATAAAATCCTGCAGGTACCGGTTTCTTGGCATGTGTGAAAAAGTAACGGTAACCAAGACCGAGTCCTCCAAGGTTGACCTCTTCTCCAAACAGCCTAAACATATACTGCCCGCTGATCAGAATTGATGAACTGGGACTCACAACTCTCTCAAAGGTGGCATTAAAGCTACCGAAGGCGAGTGCAAGAGGATTGGTTTTAATAACATTACTCTGCGCGCTCAGGCTGAAAGCAAAAGCAACAAAAGCAAGGGAAAGGATTAATTTTTTCATCTTGTTAAGTTTTTTGGTACTGTTTTGAAATACAACTACAAATTTATACTAAAAATTGTTGACATTTCCAAACCTAACAGCCATTTATGCCACTTTGTTCATCAATAGGCCCTGATCCGAGTAACTCCTCCCCGTCATACCATGCAGCAAACTGTCCCGGTGTGATTCCCCTCTGAGACTTTTCAAAGATGATGTAATAACCTTCTTCACGTGCATGGATACGAGCATGCTGCAGAGGTTGGCGATAGCGGATACGCACCTGGTAATCACGTTTCTCCCCGGTTTTCATTGCCATGTCTTCCCTTATCCAGTGCACCTCTGCAGCCCTGACGAAGAGTCCTTTACGGTAGAGTCCGCGGTGCAACTGTCCCTCGCCGACGTAGATTATATTATTTACCGTGTCAGTGCCGATAACAAACAGAGGTTCCCTGTAGCCCCCGAGGTTGAGCCCCTTTCTCTGTCCGACTGTGAAGAAATGAGCGCCGTTGTGTATCCCGGCAGTCACCCCGTCGCCTGGATTAAGTTCATGAGGAATGGTCATTTCCGCCAACTCTGGTGTGGTGACACCCTCTGAGGGCAATCCTTCAGGCCAGCTCCTGAATGCTTCGCTATCAGGCACATATATAATCCTTCCCTTCCTTGCTTCAAGCTTCTGCTGCAGGAAGACTGGAAGGTCAACCTTACCCACAAAACAAATCCCCTGTGAATCCTTCCTGACGGCAGTGGCCAGTCCCAGGTCAGATGCAATCCTGCGCACCTCCGGCTTGGTAAGCGAACCAACCGGGAAAAGCACGTTATCAAGCTGCCCCTGGCTCAGCTGACAGAGGAAATAGCTCTGATCCTTATTGCGGTCAACACCTGCCAGCAGCCTGTTTACCATGCCGCCGGCCGTGGCAGCCTGCTCATTCCTGCAGTAATGTCCGGTAGCAATATAATCAGCTCCCTGCTTCAGCGCCTCACGTGCGAAGGAGTCAAACTTGATCTCCCTGTTGCAGAGAACGTCAGGATTGGGAGTGCGGCCGGCGGCATATTCCCTGAACATGTAATCTACAACCCTCTCACGGTATTCCACGCTCAGATCTACCGTACGGAGCTTTATTTCAAGCTTCTTCGCAACCATCTCTGCAAAAGTGATATCCTCGTCGAACGGGCAATCGCCCTTTAGCAGCCCACGGCTGTCGTGCCAGTTGATCATGAAGATTCCCTCCACCTCATAGCCCTGCTCTTTCAGCAACCATGCAGCCACACTGGAGTCTACACCTCCTGACAATCCTACAATCACTTTCTTTTTCACGAAGCAAAGGTAGCTCTTTAACTCAATATGTTAATAACTACCTCCTCAACCCTCCGTTTCATGACTCTTTTTTTACTATTTTTCAGAATATGAATTCAGCCGGTAAGTTATTGAAATACAGTGCATCGGCGGGGTCTGGCAAGACCCATGCCCTCACTGCTTTCTACCTCTCACAGGTACTTCATGACCCGGGGGCTTACCGGAGGATACTTGCCGTCACCTTCACCAACTCGGCTGCGGCCGAGATGAAAGAGAGGATTCTCAGGAGACTGAATACCCTGGGCCTGGAAAATGAGAAGGGCGACAGGGAGAGAAAAGAATTTACAGCCTGGCTCAACAAATTCTTTCCTGATATGTGGCCTGACCTGGAGGCAGCCGTGATTACAGTCCGCAAAAACGCCCCGCTGGCCCTCAACAATATCCTGCAGGACTATTCCCGTTTTTCTGTCGGGACTATCGATTCATTCTTTCAACGGGTAATCCGGGCTTTTGCAAGGGAGATTGATATTCCTGCCGGGTATGAGATTGAACTGGAGCACCAGGCGGTACTCTCTGATGCCGTTGACAGCCTCCTCGCTGAGGTGGCCAATGACAGAAAACTGCTTGAATGGATCTCCTCATATGTGGCTTCACGCCTCGATGACAGCAAGGGATGGGATATCAGGCGGGAGATCATGGAAGTGGCAGTCCAGGTTTTCAGGGAAGACTTCAGGCAACTCAGCTCCGATGACCGCAAAATGATAGGTGACTATGCGGTTATGGCTGATTATGCCTCAAAAGTCTTTTCTGTAAGGAGAGGTTTTGAATCGGATCTGAAGAACCTTGCGACAGAGGGGGTTAAGATTTACACTGAATGCGGACTCACCCCTGACGATTTCCTTTCCAAAAGCAGAGGTGGGGTTGGAAAAAGCCTGGCACGGTACGCACAGGGTGACACCCGCCGGCCCAACAGCATATGGATTAAGGCAACGGAGGAGGGAAAATTCTGTCCGGGAACAGCCAAACCCGATGTAGTCAGCGCCTTCAGTGAAGCATCCCGGAGAGGCCTTGACGATGTGGTGAAAAAAATTTCAGATCTGTTTGACAGGCGCTACAGCCTGTATGTCTCCGCACTGGCTCAGGTCAGAACCATACATGTCATAGGTATCCTGGGGGCAATCAGTGAAAGAGTGCGCGAACAGGCCCATGAGCAGAATATTTTCCTGCTTTCTGACTCGGGTGAACTGATCAGCAAGCTCATAGCCGATGATGATACTCCTTTTATCTATGAGAAGATTGGTGCAGCTTATGACCATTACATCATTGATGAGTTCCAGGATACATCCCGCATACAGTGGAACAACTTCAGGCCGCTAATAGCCGAGACGCTGTCGCGTGGCCGCGACAACCTGGTGGTGGGCGACGTCAAACAGTCGATCTACAGGTGGCGCAACAGTGACTGGCGCATCATTCACAGTGAAGCGGCTCATGCGTTCGGCGATGCTGTGCAGACTGTGCATCTCAGCACCAACTACCGAAGCCGTAAGAATATAATCAGGTTTAACAACGCCCTCTTCAGTCCTGAGTCCATACCGGCCTCATGTGATGAGAGGCTGGCATATGATGGGCTGAGGATCAGCGATGTCTATTCCGGCTCTGAACAGGAGGGCACTCCCGGCAAACCGGGGGGATTTGTTGGTGTCACCCTATACAGGAAAAGTGACGACGAAGGGTGGAAGGAGAGGGTGCTCCGTGACCTTCCGGGAGTGGTAGAACGGTTGCAGGACCACGGGTACCGGGCTGACGACATACTCTTCCTCTGCCGCACGAATGAGGAGGGCAAGAGCATCATCAGCAGGATCCTTGAGTACAGTTCATTATGTACCCCCGAACATCGGATGCAGTACAATTACGAGATAACATCCGGCGAATCGCTCCTCCTTGAACGCAATCCTGCCGTGACCCTGATGACGGCATCCCTCCGCTTCCTCACCGATCCGGCCAGCCGCATAAACCGCAGTCAGATAGTCCGTTCGTATATTCTGGCCACCGGCGGCGATGAACGGCTGATATACAGCGGTGACATCGCCGATGGCGGAGCGGAGTCACTCCCTGACGGATGGGAACAGGCTCTGGAATCATTGCGCAACTCATCATTGTATAGCGCTACGGAGGGAATGATCCGCTTCTTCGGCCTTGGCCGGAACAGGGCAAATACTGCATATATAAGCTCTTTCCAGGATGTGGTGCTTGCCTGGTCAGGCCGCCACAGCTCTGATATCTCAGCATTTGTACAATGGTGGGACGAGGAGGGATGCAAGAGCACCCTGAGCCAGAGTGACAGGCAGGAAGCGATGAGGGTTATGACCGTTCACAAGGCAAAGGGACTTCAGAGCAGGGTGGTCATCGTTCCTTTTGCTTCGTGGGAGTTCTCAAGGCCAGGGTTCAGCAGGCCGCTGTTGTGGGTCACAAATGTGCCTGCTCCCTTTGCACCAATGCCTGTCGTCCTGCCCGAGTTGTCCGGTCGCCTTGACGATTCACTCTTCTCTGGAGAGGCAAAGATGGAGAGGGCTTCTGACTGGCTCGACGGTGTTAACCTTTTGTATGTGGCGTTCACCAGGGCTGTGGATGCACTACTGATCATGACCCAGGAGGCTGCCATGGCGCAGACAGGCAGCATGGGCGCCAATACCGCCAGCCTGCTTAATGAAGCACTGGCAAAACTGCCTGATGACTTCAAAACGACTGATGAAGAGATGAAGAGGCTTGTTGAATGCGGAGAGCTCCCTGCGGTTGAGAGCAGACACCGTGAGCCCTGGCTGGAGATCTCAGGCTACATCGTCAGCGAACCCCGTGGCACACTCAGGCTCAGAACAGGCGGCGCCCTGCCCCGTGACCAGATCAAACTCGCTGAACCTGGCGGGAGGGCTTATGGCATTATGATGCATGAGATACTCAGCCGCGTCACCACAACGGCAGATATTGAAAAGGCTGTTGATCATGCCTGTGCAACCGGCCTGATGCCGGTAACCGGCCGTGACGCGGTTGTAAGCCGTCTGCACTCAATGCTCTCGGCAGAGAGGGTGAGGGAGTGGTTTGACGGCACCGCAACGGTATTGACCGAAGCCACAATCATTCTTCCCACGGGCGCCGCCCGCCGTCCCGACAGGGTGATGATCAGAGGTAACCTGGTGATAGTGGTTGACTATAAATTCGGTGAACCCTCACCACGCCATAGACAGCAGGCAGCTGACTACCGGGAGTTGCTTAAACAGATGGGCTACCCGGAAGTGAAATCGTGGCTATGGTATGTTGAAAAGGATATTGTTGAGGAGGCATGAGCGGAGAGAAGAAATACTGGTGGGGAACTGCCAGGAGATATAACTCATATGCCGACTGGTTCACGGGACTGTTCGGCGGGAGAGTCCAGAAGCTGAGTGTCAACGCCGGATTCACCTGCCCGAACCGTGACGGCACCCTGGGTTATGGAGGCTGCACCTACTGCAATAATGAGGCTTTCATCCCCGGATACTGCACCCCGGACAAGAGTGTAACGGAACAGATTGAACAGGGAATTGCCTTCCACCGTCGCAGATATCGCCGTGCAGATAGATATATTGTTTACTTTCAGGCATATACGAACACATATGCAGGAATTGAGAAACTTTCGGCTCTCTATGATGAAGGCCTGAACCACCCCTCAGTAGCCGGACTGGTGATCGGAACACGGCCTGATTGCATCAACGGTGAGCTGCTCGACAGGCTGGCAGTAATGGCCCGTGACTATTTTATCATGATTGAATACGGCATTGAATCGGTGAATGATGATACACTCCGGAGAATAAGCCGGGGACACGATTTCGCCACTGCGGTGAGAGCCCTGAAGGAGACTGCGGAAAGGGGATTGAATGTAGGGGCACATCTCATCTTCGGACTGCCCGGCGAGAGCCGCCGGGCCATCGCTGACAGTGCTGAGGTTATATCATCATTGCCGCTGACATCTTTAAAGATAAGGCAGCTGCAACTGATAAAGGGAACTGCTATGGCCCTGGAATACAGGCAGAATCCCGGCGCTTTTGACCTCTATGACCTTGATGGGTACCTTGACCTGGTGATATCCTTTACCGAGCGGCTCTCCCCCGGCATAATGATTGACCGCATAAGCGGTGAAGCGCCACCGCGGTTTCTTGATGACCCGCGTGACTGGCATCTCAGGAGCAGCGAATTATTCAGGTTGTTTGAACACCGGCTGGAAGAACGCAATACATGGCAGGGGAGGCTCTGCAAAAAGATCTGACAATGGATTTCCTTGAGAAAGTTGCATACAGGCTCCGTGAGCATCACGGAGAAGAGATGGAGAAACAGACGGTGGTTCTGCCCAGTCGCAGGGCCGGCCTGTGGCTCGCGCGCGCTCTGGCCGGGATGAACGACAAACCTTCATGGGCACCTTCCATGCTTACTGTCAGCGACCTGTTCCGTTCATTCACCAGCCTCATCCCGGCAGATACTGAAACACAGATTTTTGAACTCTACAGAGTCTCCAGGAACCTGTTCGGAGAAGAGATAAGTTTTGATGACTTCTGGCCATGGGGAGAGGTGATAATCAATGACTTCAATGACATTGACCTGTATATGGCAGATGCCGGCAAACTATACAGCAATATCTCTGACCTGAAGGAGATTGATGAAAAGTTCGGAAGCCTTACCGAGGAACAGGTTGAGATAATCCGCGGATTCTGGAAGTCGTTCAATCCCTCTTCATCGGGCAGCGAGGCCCGCTCACGGTTTCGATCCGTGTGGCAGAAACTGGGGCCTCTGTACGAGAGTTACAGGGAAGCAATGAAAGCCCATGGATTGGCCGGTGACGGCATGCTCTGCCGCGAGGTGGCTGAAATGGCGCTTACCGGACAGCTCGAGGTGCCGGAGGGCAGAAGATGGCATATTGCAGGTCTCAATGCGCTGAACAACTGTGAGAGAACCCTGTTCATGCACCTGAAGCGCCTCGGGGTGGCTGATTTCTATTGGGATGACGACCACTTCTTCATGGACGATCCGGAACACAAAGCCTCCCTCTTTATCAGGGAGAACAGGAGAGTGTTCGGAAACTCCATCTCAGGGGAAGGAGCAGGTTCAGGCACAAGCTCAGGTAGGCATCAGCCGCCCCGCGGTGAATGGCATATCATTGACACCCCTTCTGATACCGCCCAGGCGGTGATGATGGCGCAGTTACTTGAAAATGAAGGAATAACAGGCGGTGACGATCTGACATCGACAGCAATCATCCTTGCTGATGAGAAGCTTCTGATGCCCGTTCTTGGCTCCTTGCCAGCCTCGGTTGAAGATGTGAATGTCACTATGGGCCACCCATTCCGGTTCACATCGCTTTATTCCTTCCTCCGTCAACTGATGGCACTGATCCGTTCAGTAAGGGTCAGCAACGGCAGTCTCTCCTTCCGCAGTGATGATGTGATGGCCCTTCTGCAACACCAGTACTTCAGGCTTCTTGCAGGTAATGACGGTGACGCCGTAATAAGAGAGATCATAAAGGGCAACATGATCAGGGTGAGTGCAGCCATGCTTAAGGAACAGTTCCGCCTCGACTACCTCTTCAGGATACCTGAAGGAGGAGCCGGTATACCGGACTACCTGGCATCCGTGATGGCAAGGCTCGAGGAAGCCACCTTTGCTGCGGAGGAGGAGGGAATGAAGCTCAGCACTGACCGTGAATACCTCAGGATGGCCATGAGCAGCACTGTACGCCTGGCCAACCTGATAAGGAGCTATAACCTGGATCTCACGCCCGAAACATGCCTCAGACTCCTTGACCGGCTCTTCCGTAAGATGATAGTGCCTTTCTCTGGTGAACCACTGCGGGGGATACAGGTCATGGGTGTGCTGGAGACACGAGCACTGGAGTTCAGGAACATTATCATCCTCTCACTGAATGAGGGAATCTTTCCCGCGATGTCTTATGACAACACATATATCCCATATAATATCAGGCGCGCCTTCGGCCTTCCTACTGTCAACGAGCATGAATCGATCTACTCCTACTACTTTTTCAGGTTGCTGCGCAAACCCGAAAAGGGATGGTTTCTCTATAACTCTACAGCCCAGGGACTGAACAGCGGCGAGATGAGCCGTTACCTGGTAAGAATGAGCTACAGCCCGCTATTTGCGTCGCGGCAGCAATCTGTCCATATAAGTGTCGGACGGAGCGGTATGATACCGGAGACACTTGCCAAAACTGCAGCTCATAACCGGGCTCTCCTCGATATCTACAGGGAGGGTAACAAGGTTAACAAGTATCTTTCTCCCAGCGCCGTAAATGTATGGATAAACTGCCGGATGCGTTTTTATTACAGGTATGTCTGCGGTATGCCCGAGGAGGAGGTACTTGAAAAGGAGATAGACCAGCGCAGGTTCGGCAACATAATGCATGATGCCCTCAGGAGGATGTATGAATCCCTCAGGGGGAAGGTGAATGCGGGTTCAGACATAGCCCTCATGGCCAGATCACGTGACAACATCAGGGAGACGATCATCGCCGCAGCAATGGCCGAGATGAGATGGGACAGGGAAACACTCATGGCAGGCAGGGGAGTGATCATTATTGACGTGCTTGAACGGTATGCACGTGAACTGCTTGAATATGACGGCGCTAACCCTGACCTTGTTCTGCTTCACCTTGAAGAAGATTTTTCAGGAGTTCATAGTGTGAACTTCGGAGCCGGAGAAGAAAGGATTGTGTTGGGTGGAAGGATTGACAGGGTAGATCTTACCGGAGGTGCAGTCAGGGTGGTTGATTACAAGACGGGTGCACCGAAACGGGAGGCTTTCACAGCAGAAGGACTGTTCGATGAGGAGAAGGAGAAGCGCAATGATGCCCTGCTTCAGGCTCTGATGTACTGTACCCTGATAGAAAAAAAATACCCCGGCAGGATGGTATTACCTGCCATCTACTGGATACAGCAGCTGACCTCGAATGACTTTTCACCCTATGCGGCTGTGCCCGGACTGGATGGTCCGGAGAGCAATCTGAATGAATGGAACGAATTCATGACCTCGTTCAGCAGCGGATTAAAGCTGACGCTGGACAGGATCTTTGCTGAAAATGAGGATTACAGGATGACCACTTTCCGGCGTCGCTGCGTTTCATGCCCCTACCGGATGCTTTGCAGGAGATAACACTTATTTTTCCATCAGCCCCTGAAGAGCGGCCATCTTTATTGCAGTCACGGCGGCTTCATCGCCCTTGTTGCCGTGCTTGCCGCCAGCCCTGTCAAGCGCCTGCCGGAGGTCGAGGGTCGTAAGCACCCCGAAAATGAAGGGAATATTGTAATCGAGATTGAGCTGTGTGATCCCCTGTGTCACTCCCTGGCAGATATAGGTGAAATGAGGGGTCTCTCCCTGTATTACGCATCCAAGGCATATGACACCATCAAGATCTTCATATTCAGCCATCCACTGAGCGCCTAGGGTAAGCTCAAAGGTTCCCGGAACATGCTTTATAATGATATTGTCAGCCGTTACGCCATGAAGCTTCAGCGTCTTTACAGCACCGTCAAGAAGAGAATGGGTTACCTCACTGTTCCAGTCGGCTACCACAACGCCGAACCTCATCCCCGAGGCGTCGGGTACACGTGAGGGATCATAATCCGATAGATCGCGGGTTGCCACCTGTCAGTCGATGTGCAGTTTAACCCTGGCAATATATTTTTCAATGCTCCTGCCTTCGTTGCTCTCGGGATACTTGTCCTGAATGCGCTCATATACCCTGAGGGCATCGGCCCATTTTTCATCGTTCTCATAGAGCATCCCTGCCTTCATCAGGTAGATGGGGCTGAGGAACGCATTTTCAGCCATGTCGGCAGCCTCGATATAATTCTTTATGCCTGCCGCCATGTCTCCGAGCTCTACACGTGCATCGCCGATCAGACCCCTGGCCTGCGGGGCTATAACCTCATCATCCTGCCTGTACTTGTTCAGGTAGCTGATGGCCTCTTCGTACTGCCCGAGATGCATCAGGCATGCTCCTGCATAGAAGTTGGCAAGCTTGCCTGACCTTGTATTCTTATATTCACTTGCTATATCGATAAAGCCAAGATTGTTCCCGTCACCGTTGAGGGCCAGATTGAGAGAGTCCTGTCCGAAATACTGCTCTGCCATGAACATCTGGCTCAGCGCCTCATCATTCTTCTTGCTGACATACATTCTGAGAAGCCATGCTATTCCAACCAGCAGTACTGCGCCGACAAGCACATATAAAAGGGGCTTGTAATTCTGCTCAAGGAATTGTTCTGTTCTTGTAAGTGTCTGCTCAACGTTCTCGATCCCTTTTGAGGTCTCCTTTTTCTTGCTCATATCAATGTTCTCTGTTACAGGTCAAAAAATAACTTCGCAAAAGTAGTATTTCTGGCATTATTAAAAAACAAATGGATAAAAAAAAGCTCGGTGCCCCGTGGTGCACCTGTATAGCTATTCCTGCGCTTGACACAGCCGTTTCTTTTCGTAACTTTGGAGCTTCCGCAACAGCAGAGAACGATGATGCACCTTGCAAGGCTCGAACTCACTAACTTCAAGAACTATGAGGAGGTTTCACTCGAATTTTCACCAGGGTTCAACTGCTTTGTGGGCAATAACGGCGTTGGAAAAACCAATATCCTTGACGCCATCCATTACCTTTCACTCACCAAGAGTTTTTTCAACAGCTCTGACACCCTCAGCATAAAGCACGGAGATGATTACTTCATGATCAGGGGTACGTTCGTCACCGATGATAACAATGACGAGCTCTTCTGCGCGTTCCAGAAAACAAAGCAGAAAGTCTTTAAAATCAATGGTAAAGAGTACCAGAGGATGTCAGATCATGTGGGGAAGTACCCTGTGGTGATGCTCTCGCCGGCTGACAGCACGCTCATCACTGGTGGCAGCGAAGAGCGGCGTCGTTTTCTCAACATGATCATCAGCCAGTATGACCCGGCCTACCTCGAAGCGCATATGCGCTACAATAAGGCGCTGATGCAGCGGAACAGGATATTGCGCAGCAGTGGCGCCGGCCAGGCAGGCCTTCTTGAGATTTATGATGAACAGATGGCCCCTGAGGCTGAACTGATCCACAGGGCAAGGCAGAACCTCACCGAAAACCTGCTGCCCGTGTTTCGCTCTTACTACGAGAAGATCTCCGGAGGCGCTGAAAAAGTGTCAATAAGGTACCGCTCACATCTGGGCAGCGGTGATTTCCTTCAACAACTGGCCGGCTCCCGGGAGAGGGATTTTGCCATGCAGTATACCACAATGGGTATCCACCGCGATGACCTGATCTTTGAGATTGAAGGCCATTCAGCAAGGACAAACGCCAGCCAGGGACAACAGAAGTCATTCATAGTGGCCCTCAAACTGGCAAAATTCGGTCTGATGACCAGAATGATCGGATTCGCACCAGCACTGCTGCTTGATGATATATTCGATAAATTCGACCAGAACCGGGTAGAAGAGATCATCAGGCTTGCCGGATCAGGTGAATTCGGCCAGGTTTTTATTACTGACACCCAGCAGGATCGCATCCATCGTATCCTTGACAATACGGGGGTTGACTTCCGGCTTTACCGTATCGGGAAGAAAGGGATTGAGGAGGAGATTACCAACGGAGTAAAATAAGCCATGCGCAGGAACAAGACCATCACCCTGGGAGAGGCTCTCGGAGACCTGATAAAGGAGTACCGGCTGGAAAAAGGACTGAAGGAAGCTGCTGTGCTGAACATCTGGGAGAATATTGCCGGAAAAGTTATAACAGCACGCACAAAACGGACCTACCTGAAGGAAGGCGTGCTTCACATCTACCTCACCTCATCAGTTGTCAGGAATGAACTGATGATGCTGCGAGATGCACTGAAGAACCAGATAAACAGCAGGGCAGGAGAGGAAGTGGTCAGGGAGATCATGCTGCACTAAAGAACCCGGGATGCCTCGCTCGGCGGTATGGATTCAGTTCTTCGTTCCTGTTCTTTATGGTTGATATTGATCAGTATTCTCTGTATTCTTTCCGGCTGATAAGGATCTTTTTCCTGAGCCCCTTGACTGTTACGAACCGGTAAAACCTGTAATTGTACTCGATGACCGCCTGATCAGCCTCGAGTGAGATTTTCACTTCCGCATCAGGATCATTGAAGATCAGGGCATCTGCCATCAGGAAAGCCTTTTCAGCGCCGTCACCTCTTCTGAAATTCCACACTTCGTCAGGTTGGGCCAGCCTGCCGGAGTCATATATCGATTCGTTGGTCAGTTTATTGATAAGTGCATATACTTCATCGGCATGCCGCCCTCCGAGATCCGCATGGCATACCGGATTCCTTTCGATGGCAGCCTTCACAAACGGCCTCCAGTCTGTCATACTCATCTCCCTGTAGGAATAAAGCGTCAGTAATGCCATCTCCGAAACCCCGGCAAGCTCCCTGATCTTGTTTCTTATTTCATCACGACTGTCATTCACTGATATCTGCGGATAGATCTCCGGCACGAATTCCCTGTCAGCTGAAGGGAGTTTTGGATTGGTTATTATAAACTCCCTTATGTCGGCAAACATTCTCTTCACACATTCAGTTTCCTCCGTCGGGAAGCTGCTTGTGAACTCTGTTTCAATTGTCCGCAGATCAGAATCCTTATGTTTCCTGATGAAAGCTTCGACTTCATTCAGCATGATCTTGCCGGGAACCGGATCATACTGGAATTCCTCGCTGTCAACCTCTGAAAGGAGCTTGTCACGGGTCTCCTCATTCATGCTGGTTTTCAGGGAGTGCTCATATTCGAACAGTTTATCAAGCGTGATGTAATGACTGGTTCCCGTCCGGAGGTAATGGTACTGGAAGAGGCACTTATACTCCGATTTGAACCTGAGGAAGTTGATGAAGATGGCAGGTGTAAGGTTCGACTTCACAAAGCTCCTCAACTTCCTGGAGAAGGTGTCATAGGCCTCCCTGTCGATGGTTGCCTTTTCATATACCGTATGGATATGGCCGGTAATGTGTGAAACGATTGTCACCTTTTCATTTTCCAGGGCTCGTCTTGCCTTTCCTGAAAGTGAGGTACCGTTGAACCACATATTTTTGGTCATGATCCTCCTGTTGTTTGTCAGAAGCCCATCCTTCTCATCAATGAAATTCTGCGAGTGAAGCGGAGTGGCCATCATGAAGATCTTCTCAAGGGGAATTTGGCCGACAATGAACATGGCTGCTGCATAAAGGGCTGCCAGGCTGACACACTCACCGGCGCCGGTGGTGTAATACTCCCTGTGCCTGAAGGCAGTCATCGCCTCTACTGTCTCTGTCTTCCAGTAGGGTATAGCAGATGATTCGTACTTGTCCAGCCCGAAATGGTGACGGATATCAATACTGAAATAATACTTGTCTCCTTCGTACCCAAACAGCGCATTCGACTGCTTCAGCAGTTCCGTGTCAAAGAAATCGCTGAACCGCTCCAGTTCCGTCTCCTTGTCTGTCAGACCCCATGTCTCCAGGTCAAGGTTGAATATGTAATTGTCAATAATGTATTGCTTGATCCTGTTGGCCTTACTGATAAAGTTCTTCCGGTGCATGTCCATGAACCAGGGATCATCACGCCACCGCCAGATTACCGGTGACATTATATTGGCCAGAACAAGTGGATAAAACAGCTCGGGGAAAATAAAAATCTCCATATCGGAGAGGGTATAGGCTGATGAATACTTTTCAAGAGTCTTTTTGTCTGAAAAGTCAGGGGAAACAGTAGCAGTCATTTCAATTTTTTACATAAACAAGGATTTTGGATTATTGTTTCTCAGAAAATCTCGATGGCGGAAAAGAAGAAGGAGGCTTCCCTGAGTGCATTCTCTTGTGAGTCAGAGCCATGAACCGCATTCATCGTAACATCTGTGCCGAATTCTGCACGGATTGTTCCCGGGGCAGCCTTTGCAGGATCAGTGGCCCCGATCAGCCTGCGGAATTCTTCAACAGCATCAGCATGCCTGAGTACCATCACCAGTGCCGGACCTGATGACATGAAGTCAACCAGCACGGGGTAAAAGGGCCTTTCGCGGTGTACCTCATAGAACCCCTCTGCCTGTGAACGGGTCATGCGAATCATCTTCAGTCCTGCTAAACGAAAGCCCGCCTGATTAATGCGTGCAAGAATGCTGCCTGCCTGACCGTTGCCAAGGGCATCAGGCTTGATAATTGAAAATGTGATATCATTGCTCATAACTCTGTGTAAATCGGGTTATCTGACCTGTTTTACAAAACCTTGATGTTTTTGTTTACCTTTGTCGCCTTAAAAGGCTTAAACTGTGCCGGAGTTTGGTAAATATACAAAAGAATTAAAGAAGCTGATCGATGACGCCGGTCATATTCTGCTCATATGCCACATCAATCCTGACGGCGATGCCATAGGTGCCATGCTGGCGCTGAGAAGGTGGATCATTTCACAGGGCAAGGACGCCTCAATGATCTCGCCCAACGCCCTGCAGAAGTTCCTGTTGTGGATGAATGATGTTGAAAAGGTAGTTGATTTCCATCATAATCCTGCTGAGGGAACAAAACTGATAAGCAATGCTGATCTTATCATCATGGTTGATTTCAATACCCCTTCCAGGATGGGAAAGGCAGAACAACTGGTAGTAAGTTCAGGGGCCAAGAAAGTGATGATAGACCATCACCCTGACCCCTCCGTCATCACTGACCTCATCGTCTCTGATGTAAGCAGGAGCTCCACCTCCGAACTGGTTTACTTCCTGGTGAACGGAATGGAGGGCAGTGAGTTCAATGACAGAGACTTCATCACTGCAGTCTATGTCGGCATCATTACTGACACGGGCAATTTCGAGCACGGATACTATACCGGTGACACTATGCGCACAGTTGGTCACCTGCTTGATATGGGAGTGGACAAGGAAAAGATCTATGACCACATATTCAGCAACTTCTCTCCTGACAGGATCAGGTTGAAGGGATTCGCGCTGCACAGCAGGATGGTAGTGCATCCGGATCTGCATACTGCTTATATCTGGCTTACCAGGGAAGATCTTGACAGATTCCACCATGTCAAGGGTGACACCGAGGGATTCGCGAATGTCTTACTTACAATGAACGGAATAGTGCTTTCGGTGCTCTTCGTGGAGCGTAGCGGTTTCGTGAAGATGTCGCTTCGCTCGAAGGGCAGCTTCAACGCCAATGAGCTGTCACGCAAATGCTTTAATGGCGGGGGTCATCGTAATGCAGCAGGTGGAGAGATGAAGGGAACCATCCATGAGGTGGTCAATCACTTTGAGAATACTCTTCCCTTGTTCCGCAGGGAACTTGAGAAAGCATCAAAGGAAATGATGAAATGAGACTGGCACTATACATAGTCCTCATCGCCGTCATCGCAACAGGATGCCAGAACAAGCCTGACACCAGGAGCAAGGCTTCACCCCGCACTGAAGCCGAACTTATCGAACTGAACAGATCGCTCATCTCCCGGGACCGTAACACAATAACCGATTACATAAGCAAAAACAAACGCAGCTTTACCGAGACTAACACCGGTTTATGGTACAGCGTCATCGGCAACGGAACCGGCCCGGCAGTCAAAACCGGTGATAATGTAAACTTCGATTACGAATGCACACTTCTGAACGGAAAGCCCTGCTACAGCGGCACCCGGACAATCAGGGTGGGTTATACCGATGCCGGCAGCGGAGTCACGGAAGGACTCCAGCTGATGCAGGAAGGCAGTGATTACCTGTTCATTGTGCCGCCTTACCTTGCATTTGGACTGACAGGCGACGGCGCCAGGATACCCGGAAGAGCAATCCTCATCTACAGGATAAGAGTCAGGGACATTAACTAGTTTGGAACGAAATTTGATGAGAGTTGTGGAAATTAACAAAACAATGGGGAAAAAATTCAATGCTGCAGCACTGGCCATACTGGCTGTCATAATCGTTGCCTGCAATCCTGCCAAGAAATACGAGGAGGAAGAGAGAAGCCTTATACAGGATTACGTTGCTACCAACAATATTACCGTAAGCCCTGATGCAAACGGCATTTATTATATGGAAAGTGTTGTCGGTACCGGTGACCTGATACAGACAGGTGACTCGGTGGGGATAAGGTACAAAGGCACCTTCCTCAGCGGAAAGAAGTTTGATGACAACCTTGAGGCAGAAACACCATTCAGGTTCAGGGTGGGGTCACCCTACCTCATAGAGGGCTGGTCACTGACTCTGGTTAAGATGAAGATGGGATCAAAAGCCAATGTGATCATGCCATCAAAGGTAGCCTATGGTTCAATGGGCTTCGGAACATATGACTATTACGGCAACTATTACACAATAATTCCGGGTTATTCACCACTGCTCTTTGAGATGGAGGTGGTTGAACTGACCAGAAAAACCAAAAAGTAAAAATGCAATTCGCCGCTCCGGAGGCCGTACCCACGTAAAACACATTTTCGTTGCGGAGAGATACCACACTGGCAATTCCGACTTTATCGGGACATGTTCGTGAGCAGGATTGACTTTCTTCTTATGCCAGAATCAGGAATACTGCGGGTCTCTTGTCCAGCACAGGGACCTTCCTGTGCCACTCTGCGATGCTCATAGTCCGTATGAACTCTGTGGGGAGTGATATGTCAGCCGCAATGCACAGCCTGGTAGAGGGGTGGCAGACTGAAAGTATATCATCAATCATCTTGCTGTTCCTGAAGGGCGTCTCCATGAATATCTGAGTGCTGCCGGCGGCGGAGAGCCTTTCAAGCTCTTTGAGGGCTTTGCGGCGGCCCTGAGTCTCAACAGGCAGGTAGCCATGAAATGAGAATGACTGGCCATTCAAACCTGATGCCACCAGGGCAAGCATCACCGATGACGGCCCGGTCAGCGGCACAACCCTGATACCCCGGCGGTGCGCCTCAGAAGCAATAATATTACCCGGATCAGCCAGACCCGGCATGCCGGCCTCACTCATAACCCCGGCATCAGAACCCCCGGATACCCTCGAGAAAAAATCTTCCAGGCCTGCCGCATCAGAGTGCTTTCCGACAGGAAAGAAGAGAGTGCTGTCAATAGGGAAGGTTTTGTCAAGACTCCTCAACCACCTCCTTGCCGTCCTTACTTCTTCCACGGCAAACAGCCTGAGTGACAGCGTAATCTCACGTGTCCCGCAGGGAATGGAGGAATCAGGATCGGCATCACCCAGGGTAACCGGTATCATATAGACTATTCCGCTCATCTTTCTGATTGATTGGATCGTAAACTTACATAAAATCACCCTCTTTTCACAAATCGACCGAATCATGACCCATTAATCTGCGGAACCTTGACACCCATATGAAGGCTCATGCTTCAAAGTGATGCCTGATATTGTACTTCTCTCAATTTCGGGTTATGTTTGCAGGGAGAAAAATTAGACAGTGAAAATCACCTTTCTTGGAACCGGCACTTCACAGGGAGTCCCTGTAATAGCTTGTGAATGTGGTGTATGCACCTCACCTGACCCTAAGGACAAAAGGTTGAGAGCATCCCTGCTTGTGGAAACTGACCTGAATACCTTTGTCATAGATGCCGGCCCCGACTTCAGGCAACAGATGCTCAACGCCCGTGTGAAAAAACTTGACGCCATCCTCCTTACACACGAACACAAAGATCATATCGCCGGGATGGATGACCTGCGGGCCTTCAACTACAAAAGCCAGGCAGCCATTGACATATATGCAGAGGAAAGAGTTCAGGCTGCAGTCAGAAAAGAATACGCTTACGTCTTCTCGGAAAACCATTATCCGGGAGTCCCTAAAATGGAACTCCATAATATAGACAACTACAATCTGACAATCAGCGGAGATACGGTCATTCCACTGCGGAATTTTCACTATCGTCTGCCAATATACGGATTCAGGATCGGTAACATGGCTTACATTACTGATGCCAACTATATCCCTGAAGAGACCAAGGAAAAACTGTTCGGCGTCAAGTACCTGATCATCAATGCCCTCAGAAAGGAAAAGCATATCTCTCACTTCAGCCTGAGTGAAGCCCTTGACCTCGTGCGGGAAGTATCACCCCGGAAAGCTTATATTACACATATAGGCCATCAGATGGGCAGGCATGCAGATGTGAACAGGGAACTTCCGGTCAATGTAACATTGGCATGGGACGGTCTTGAGGTGAAATGTGAGGATTAGGACCTCTACTGATCATTCTCCCGGCGCGGATGCCGGGGAAACTGACTGCAGGATCCCTCAATGAATAAACCTATTTCTTCCTGTACCTGTAAAGTTTTTTCTGATACTGCTTTGAGAAGAAATACTTGTTTCGCCCAAGCTGTGAGGTGTCAATGTATGAATTCTTCCGTGCAGACTTGTATGACTTCTTCCTTGAGGTTGCACAGCCAGGCATCAGCAATAGTGCTGACAGTATCAGAATTATGAGAGTGATGGCTTTGCAGTTAATCCTTTTCATCAGGTTGTGCTGATCTGATTTCTAAAAGCAGGTATAATCTGTAACGTGACTACAAGGGTAAATATTATCTCTAAAATTATTCATTCACTGTATCTTCGCTTTTATTTTCAGATACAATATCATAAATTGCATTCCCATTTTGTCGGGAAGCAAAATATATCAGTTTAAACTCCTATGTGCAACTTTAGGTTTCGGTTTTCCCTATTTTTTTTAATCACCTGTCTTTCGCTAAACAGTCAGTCGCTTATTAATCTTGGAATTATCCGTGACAACGGCGCCAGTGCGGTCTCTCTCATCCTTGATGACAGCACTGAGGTAATGCTTGCCGCTCCCAGGCCGCTCTTCAGCTTCAGGCTTGATGATGCTTATTTCGAATCGGACGATGTCCCTGCCGGTCTCGTGGGGAGCCGTTTCCTGATGATCTATCCTGGAGGTGCCGAGGCTGGCTATATTCCCCGGGGAGGATCAAATCCGGGATTTTTGGCCGAGCTGGTGCTGCGCAATAACTGGAATGATACAATCACTCTGTCCAACGTGGTGCCATTCGGCGAAAAGGATAACAAGGCTTTTATCACAGGTGCCGGCCCGCGTGACCTGGCAAGGGCGAACCTGTTCCTGCCCGGGAAGAGCCCCGTGAGGGTCATCCTCCCTGACAACGCATGGGAGATGGGATTCAGCACCTTCGAGGCCACACCGGAACTTTCGGTAGCATCTATAGCCAGGCGTATCAGGACCGATAACGGCATCATCAGACGCTATGAAACCATACTCCCTCCGGGAGCATCTGTAACATATCACATCCATGCAGATCTCTACAGGGGCGCATGGCAGGAGGGACTAAAGATGATGTTTGCCGGACAGTGGCTGCATGATCTTGACAGGTTTGATGAAACCCTGTACAACAGGGAAGACCTGAAATGGATACGCACCAGCTACCTGATGATTCTTCAGATGGCATGGGACAGGGAACTGCACGACCGTTTCACCGGCACCGGGGTGTTTGAAGGGTACCTTGCAGAATACAACAGGTTGTTCGGTCACCTCGATGTATATGGCATCTGGCCTACATGGCCACGCCTCGGCCTTGACGACAGGAACCAGTGGGACCTCTACCGTGACATGCCGGGAGGAACGGAAGCTCTCAGACGCCTCAGCAGGGAGGCCAGATCAGAGGGATGCCGCTTCTTCATTGCCTACAATCCATGGGATAAAAGTACCCGTGAGGAAGATCACCTTCGCGGAATGGCACAGATAATAGCTGAAACGGAGGCGGACGGTGTGGTACTTGATACCGAGGGCCGCTCTTCGTCTGAACTGCAACAGGCTGCCGATCCCGTTCGCAGTGGTGTGATAATGTATTCTGAGGGTATGCCTGTTGTCAGGGATATGCCTGGCATAGTTGCTGCAAGAGTCCATAACGCCCTGTACCTCAGTCCTGAGCTGAACCTGAACAAGGTGATCAGACCTGACTTCGCCATCTTCCGCGTTGCAGATGTTGGGGAGGATGTCCTGCACCGTGAGATTTCCGTTGCATTCTTCAACGGCTACGGCACCGAACTGAACATGTTCAGACCGGGAGGCAGGGGAGAGGAGTTCCGGAAAGACCTCAGTTACCTGGCTCAGACAACATATATGTTGAGGAGAAACAGTGATGCCTTCACCGGCGGGAATTGGACACCATTGATAGGCAGCGGAGCCGACAGGGTTTATGTCAACAGCTGGAATGCCGGTGAGAAGAAGGTGTTTACCATACTGAACATGGATTATCGAGGGTACAATGGCCCGCTGTTCAGCCCCGGTGATACCACCGGCAAGCACCTGGTATCACTCTACCGCCATGAGGAGCTCATTCCACACCTGATTAACAGCACCCTGATGGCCCCTGTCGACCTGCCTGGCTGGAGCCAGGCATTCAGCGGAACAAGACGCGAGAGCTCAATTGACTGCGTTGCGTTGCTGCCCGGGTTGATCACTGCTGAGTTTCGCGGCAGCAGTATCCGGATAGCCACTGCGGCCAGCGGCACACTCCTGGTAAGCAGGGGAGCACCGGGTTATATGAATGAGCCCCTGAGGATAACCGCCCCGGCTGATACCCTGCTGAATGCAGACGCATTGCTGGGAATTGCAGGTGAAAAGATAGTGATCGAGCTGACTGACAGCGAAGGCATACTGCTTGATGAGAGGGTGATAAGACCGGAACAGGGCAGGCCATGGCTTTTCTCGACTACAGAACGTACCCTGCCTGCATCGGAGATCCCCGAAGGGATGGTACTTGTTCCTGCAGCAACCATACAATACAAACTGAAAGCTGTCGATGAGTTCGTTCCCTATCCCGTCACCGGGAAGGAGATCACCACCACTATTGACAGTTTCCTGGTAGACAGGTTCCCGGTAACGAATGAAGAATACCTGCAGTTCATTAGATCATCAAGATATATTCCTGCAGACACTTCCAATTATCTGAGGCACTGGGAGATGGGACTACCTGTCAGCGGTCAGGAACGCTATCCTGTCGTCTGGGTAAGCCTCGAGGATGCCAGGGCATATGCCCGGTGGGCCGGGAAGCGACTTCCGGCAGAGGCTGAGTGGCAGCTGGCGGCTCAGGGTACCGACGGCCGTGAGTGGCCATGGGGGAATGAGTTTCATGCCACGAAATGCAACAACGGTTTCGGCAGGCCAACCCCCGTTGATGCTTTCCCGAAAGGGGAGAGTCCTTACGGAGTGGCTGACCTGGTGGGTAATGTATGGCAGATGACAGATGAGGTCTGGTGCAATGGAGCGTATTATTATAATATCATCAGGGGAGGAAGCTGGTTCAGACCCGAATCAAGCTGGTGGTATATCAAGGGCGGGCCGCAGCCGTTGACAACCACCCAGATGCAGCTTCTTGTCTCACCTGGCTATGACCGAAGCGCCACCGTCGGATTCAGATGTGTCAGAGACCTGTGATTTTCGATTTTCGATTTAACAATTCGCAATTCGCAAATCGCAAATCGCAAATCTCAAATCCTCCTGGCTCCGTCGCCAATCCCCGGCAGGTAAAAATCTGCTCTGAGGCCTGTCTTTGCGGTGTAAATCTCACCCAGCCTGCTGATGAATCCGTCAACATGCTCCGACTCAACTATTGATACAGTACAGCCGCCAAATCCTGCCCCTGTCATCCTGGTACCAACAACGCCCGGAAGCTTACGCCCCTCGTAAACCAGTGTATCAAGCTCAGTTCCGGTTACCTCGTAATCGTTGCAGAGGGAGTCGTGTGACTCGTTCATCAGTCTTCCGAAAAGCTCGATGTCATTGTTTTCCAGAGCCTTTATTGCATCGAGGGTTCTCCCGTTTTCAGTAATGATGTGCTTTGCCCTCTTCCTGACAGCAAGGTCAGGAATGTAACTGTCAATCATCCACAGGTCATTGACATTCAGCTCGCTCAGGTTGCGTACCGGCCTGTGGACGGAGATCAGCGCTACTGCATTTTCGCATTCGGCGCGCCGTTCGTTGTACTTGGAATCAGTCAGTCCCCTGCGCTTGTTAGTGTTGGTGATGACCAGCCTCCTGTCTCCCAGGTTGACCGGTGCATACCGGTACGCGAGAGTGTCACAGTTAAGATTGATGGCGTGGTTAGCCCTGCCGAATCCCACTGCAAACTGGTCCATGATGCCGCAGTTCATTCCCACGAAACCGTTTTCGGCCTTCTGGCCCATCTTCACCATCTCCATCATCTCCAGCCCGGCCCCTGTGAGCTCATTCATCGCTACAGCAGTCACCATCTCAATCGATGCCGAGGAGGAGAGCCCTGCGCCGTTGGGTATGTCACCCGTGAAAAGCATCTCCATTGCAGGAGCTCCTATACCCTTTCGGGCAAATTCATTTATGACCCCGACGGGGTAGTTGGTCCAGCTCTTCGGGATTGGCATGTAATTGAGGGCAATCGGAATTACTACCTCACCCGGGAAGTTGAGGCTGTTCATCCTTATCTCCTGCCCGCTGCTCAACCGTACAAGGAGTGTGGTTCCGAAATCAAGCGCACACGGAAATACATACCCGCCGTTATAGTCAGTATGCTCACCGATAAGGTTAACCCTGCCGGGTGAATAAAAAAGGACAGGCTCTGTGTCCCTGTCCCCGTATAACCTGAAAAACTCTTCCTTCAGTCTGTTAATATCTGATTTCATACCTTAAGCTTTTTCTCTATTTCCATTATCTGGTTACGGAAATGACGGTCTGTGTCAATGAGGTTGTTCACGGTCTTGCAGGCATGAAGCACTGTGGCATGATCTTTTCCTCCGATGGAGGAACCAATACTGGCAAGCGATGCCTTTGTCAGGTTCTTGGAGAAATACATCGATACCTGTCTGGCCTGAACAATCTCCCTCTTACGGGTCTTGCCCTGCATCTGGTCAACGGGAATCTTGTAATACTCACAGACAACCTTCTGGATGTAATCAATGGTGATCTCCCTTCGCTGTGTGTTCACCAGCCTGTCTACCATCTGGCGGGCAAGTTCCAGAGTCACCTCCTTGCGGTTGAGGGTCGACTGTGCATAGAGAGAAATAAGCCCGGACTCAAGCTCCCGTATGTTCGATGAGATATTCTCTGCGAGGAATTCGAAGATCTCGTCCGGCAGTTCAATACCGTCATTGTAGGCCTTCTTCCTCAATATCGCCAGCCTTGTCTCATAATCAGGCTTCTGAAGGTCAGCCAGCAAGCCCCATTTGAAACGGGAGAGAAGACGCTGCTCCATCCCCTGAAGCTCCACCGGCGGCTTATCACAGGTCAGTATGAGCTGTTTGCCCGATTGGTGAAGGTGGTTGAATATGTGGAAGAAAGTGTCCTGTGTCTTCTCCTTGCCTGCAAACTCATGGACATCATCAATGATCAGAACGTCAATCATCTGATAGAAATGAAGGAAGTCGTTCTTGTTGTTGTTCCTGATTGACTCCACAAACTGTGTCTGGAACTTGTTGGCGTTGACATACAGAACGGTCTTGTCAGGATACTTCTCCTTCACCAGGATGCCTATTGCCTGAACGAGATGAGTCTTGCCGAGTCCGGAATCACCATAGATCATCAGCGGATTGAAGGCGGTACCACCAGGATTGTTTCCGACAGCGATGCCTGCAGAACGGGCAAGACGGTTGCATTCACCCTCAACGAAGTTGTTGAAAGAATAGTCGGGATTAAGCCTCGGATCAAAATGAAGTTTCTTGATCCCGGGTATTATGAACGGATTCCTGATTGCTGGCTGAGTGACCTCGAAGGGGACCTGCATCGGCTTATTCTGGAGATCGGTCTTGTTCCTTGACGGATACCTCACCGTGAAAGGCTTTCCGTTGGTGTAGCCGGAATTCTCCATAATGATGTTGTACTCCAGCTTGGCATCATTGCCAATCTCACGCCTCAGAGTCTTACGGAGGATGTCTATGTACTGCTCTTCGAGATATTCATAAAAGAAAGGGCTTGGCACCTGTATAGTAAGAATGTTTTTCTCGAGCCTGAGCGGAACAATAGGCTCGAACCAGGTTTTAAAACTGGCCGAAGGTATAATGTCACGGATTATCTCAAGACAATTATTCCAAACCTCATCGTGTGACTTGTTCATTCAGATTGAAATTAAAATGGAGTAGCTTTCTTTTTTGGTGCTGAAACCCGAGACAATATTTGTAAAAAAAAAGGTAAAAAAAAAAAGTTTTTACTATTGACTTTGCCATTTATTCTATACTGTGATGAACCTCAGTCCATTAAATTAGTAAACATTGGTCAAAATGTCTAATGCATACATAATCAGCGTCTTAATATGAAGGAGATGTTACACAGCCTTTTACAGGTTGAAGATATCTCTATCCTGAAATGCCCTGTTTGGTCATTTTTCCCTTTTTTGAGCTGCAACTGGGTGAACCAGTATTGTTTAGCATTATTTTAACAAATCATTCCGTTTTTCCGCCAAAAAGGGAGAAATGAACATATTTCCGGGGATTGTCCTTCATGTCACGGAGTAAAAGGTCAAGACTCCTTAAGGAATTGCTCAGGTTTGTATAAAGGCTGTCACTCGTGACAAGCTTCCCGGCTGAGCCTTCACCCCGGCTTATACCAGTCACAATAGAGTCAAGTCCGGTCAGCGATGAGCGGAGGGAGGCTAGCGATGTCTCCAGGTCAGCTTTGGCAACAGCTTCCGAGATTCCGCTTATATTCCTGAGAGTGGAATCAATAGTTGAACTGTTGGATGAAAGCATTGCGGTAAAAGTCTGAATCTCACTGATGGCAGCCATCAGCTCATCCTTCCTGCTGTCAGATATCTCTTTCAGGCCGGCAGTAACATCACTCACATTTGCCATTGTTGAACGGATATCACTGGTCAGTTCGGGAGTAAAGACGCTGTTAAGAGCTGACACCACCGAGTCAAGCTTTGTGATTATATTGGTGATGTTCCCTTCCAGCGGGCTGATGGTCTCACTCAGCCTGTCAATAATTGTTGTGGCCACATACCCGGAGATTGTGTCATGGTTGTGGCACATATCGCTGCTCTCTCCCATGCGCAGGACTATCTTCATACCGGCAATGAGCGTAGCGGTGGTTATCTCAGCCTTTGTGTCCCTGGGTATGTTGAATTGCCTGTCAACCGAAAGTGATACCAGAATTTTTCCTGACCCGTCATTGATCAGCTTTATGTCCTGTACCACGCCGGCCTGGTAACCGTTGATCTCAACCGGGTTTGACTCAGTAAGCCCGGCGATGTTGTCATACACGATATGGTAGGTGTCGGTACTTGTAAAGAGGGCAGTGCCCCTGAGAAACTCGAACATCAGGATGAATGCGATAATGGTGATCAGTGCAACGGCACCGACCTTGATCTCGTGGGATATCTTCATAGGGTAGTTTTTATCTCTTTTTTTGTTCGATTGCCTCCCTGAGAGGCACAATTATTCCGTCTCTGACAGCAATGACGAACGCGTCGGGGTATCTTCCCGTCAGTGTGCGCCTGTACCTCAATGCGTCATCATATAAAACGAATTTTCCCGATGCATATTTAATCCGTTCTCCGTCTTCTATCCTGCTTACCGGGTCAAGTCCCTTCAACTGGCTCTGTGTCAGCTCTTTGTTTTTCGGCATCGCAGCCACCTGCACCATGAAAAAAATCCCGTCGGCCGGAACGGAGGAAGCCTGTCCGGGTTTTGCAGATACCACCCCGCTGTCACTTGTTGCAGCAGGTTCAGCAGTTATGACGTCACTCTTCACTGCCTGATCCACAGTTTTGCCTTCATTCCCGGCCGCAGATTCCACAACTCTGGCATCCTTCTGTACAGATGACACCTGTGTGCTTTCACCAGCCGTGGTGTCATCATTCACTGCTGCCTGAGCGGCTGCCGGTGCCACCACTTTACCGTTTCTTACCCCCGACCTGCTGTCAATAGTTTGCTTATAGTCGCGGAATGCCCTGAAAATGGCAGAGGCAAGATAATCCTGTCCCTGTTCCGACATGAGGAAATTTTCTTCTTCCTGATTGGTGATATAACCAAGCTCAACCAGAACGGATGGCATTGTAGTCCGCCAGAGTACCACAAACCCGGCCTGCCTTACACCCCGGTCCTTTCTTCCAACCCTTTCCCTGAACTGGTTCTGTATCAGTGTGGCAAACTCGGTGCTCTGCCTGAGGTAGGTGTTCTGCATGAGTGAAAAAATAATATACGACTCTACCGAGCTCGGGTCGAAACCTTCATACTTCGTCTCGTAGTCCTTTTCAAAGGTGATCACTGAGTTTTCCTTCATTGCAACCTGCAGGTTGGCCTCATCCATTGTCTGGCCGAGGACATAGGTCTCAGCACCGTACAGGCGTTTATCGGAGAGGGCATTGGAGTGAATTGAGATGAAAAGATCTGCTTTGTTCTTATTGGCTACATCCGCTCTTTCTGCCAGGTCGGGGTTGGTATCGTCATCCCTTGTGTAGATAACCTTTACGTCCTTAAGATTGTCACTGATATATTTCCCGGTTTTGAGGGCTACGGCAAGGTTGATGTTTTTCTCCTTTGCTCTTGCGCCGACAGCTCCCGGAGCCCTTCCTCCGTGACCGGGATCAATGACCACCACCCACTTATCTTCATCAGGAAGCGGCTGTGACTTTACACTCACCGGCATACTTATTGCTGCAATTAATACGGCGCATGCCGGAATAACTCTTACCCCTCTTATTTTGGTACTTTGCCGCATTACTGCTTTGCGAATTTTCATTAGTTTTGTCGCTGGCTCTTCAGAGATGTTTATTAATTACGCAAAAATAGCATTTAACTTGCATTCTTTTCCACAAAGATTGTTAGTGACAATTTTCATGCCGCTCCTCCTCCAGGCCTCACTGCTTGCCCAGGAGCCGGGTCGGCCTGTCCCTTTGGTGAAGACCCTCCCTGACACGGTACTGAAGACCCTCCCTGACACTGCGCTTAAGACTATTCCGGGTACGGTACTGAAGAGCCTCTCTGACACTGCGGTGACGGTGCTGAATGAGGAGAACTTTCCTTCTGTATCTGTCAATGACACACTCCTTCCCGGTGCACTCGCCACAATCACGGATACCAGCCTGAATAAGACTACCTTGATCATTTCTCAGGATGCTGTGGATGAACCAATTGTCTACACCTCTGACGGTTACATGAAAACTGACCTGCGGACGAAGAAAGTCAGCCTGGTGGAGAATGCCAAAGTCACATACGGGACCATCGTCCTGACAGCTGACTCTATTGTACTGGACCTGGAGACCGGATCAGTCTTTGCCACCGGAAGAATTGATTCCACCGGGCAGATGTATGGATTGCCCATCTATAAGGATGGCTCAGAAGAGTTCGAATCAAAGGAGCTTAACTATAACTTTAAATCGAAAAAGGGGGTGATTCGTAATGTCACCACCGAGCAGGAGGGAGGCTTCCTTCAGAGTCTGACGACAAAGAGGCACGAGGACGGAACGCTTCACGTCAACCGGAGCAAGTTCACCACCTGTGATGCCGAGGATCCTCATTTCTACCTCTCCCTTCCGAGAGCCAAGGTGTACCCGGGAGAAAAGATCGTATCAGGGCCTGCGTATATGGTCGTGGCAGACATTCCACTGCCTCTCATCCTGCCCTTCGGATTCTTCCCGGTACAACAGAAGAGAGCATCCGGGATTGTCATGCCTAAGTACGGCCAGGAAGCCAGGAGGGGATATTTCCTGTCAAACGGGGGATACTACTTTGCATTAAGTGACTATTTCGACCTGAAACTGACGGGAACGATCTACACCAACGGCACCTGGCTTGCCGATGCCTCAACCTCATACCGCCTCCGGTACCGCTATTCGGGATCATTCGGTTTCAGCTATGCCAATAACGTTACCAGTTACAAGGGGCTGCCTGATTACGGAAAGAATACCAATTACCGTATCAACTGGTCGCATTCGCAAGACGCAAAAGCTAATCCGGGTTCCCGGTTCTCTGCCAGCGTGAATATGAGTTCAAGCGGCTATGACAGGAACAACAGCTACAATGTGGCAGACCATGTGACTACAACGAGGCAGTCGAGCATCAGCTATTCAAAATCGTGGGCAGGCGCCCCTGTCAGCTTTTCCACCAGCCTCAACCAATCCCAGAACGTACAGAATAAGACAATGATGCTTAACCTTCCGAGGGGAAGCCTGAACGTCTCGCGCATATACCCGTTCAAGCCTAAGAAGCTGGTAGGGAAGAGCAAGTGGTATCATGATATTACTACCCAGTACACCGCTTCGTTTGAGAACAAGATAGACACCTATGACAGCCTTCTGTTTACCAGTGAAGTTTGGAAAAGCATGAAGAACGGCTTCAAACACGAAATCCCGTTGAGCCTCCAGATAAGACCTTTCAATAACTTCTCCATCTCCCCGTCACTCAGGTACTCGGGAGTCCTTTACACCCAGCAGACAGAGAAGAGATGGGACCCCGATTTCTATGATGAAAACAGGAACATGGTTGTCCCTTCGGTGATAAATGACACCCTCAGGGGACTCACCTACGGCCATGCACTTGTGCCAACAGTGAGCGCATCATTCAATCCTTCGATATACGGTACTTTTTCGTTCACCAAAAAAGGAGCCCGGCTTGAGTCAATCAGGCATGTCATGAAGCCCTCTGTCAGCTTTTCCTATTCCCCTGAGGCAGATAAGCTTTCGAGTGACATGTACAGGACCGTTCAGTATGATACCATTGGTAACATGCGTAAATATTCAATCTACGAGGGAAGCATTTTCGGAACCCCGTCCACGGGTAACAGGTCGGGATCTGTCTCCTTCAGCCTTTCGAACATCGTTGAGGCCAAGATCTATTCCAGAAATGACACTACAGGCAAGCCTAAAAAGATAAAATTGATTGATAACCTCTCGCTTAACACCTCATACAACATCTTCTCCGATTCATTGAACTGGTCGCCTGTAAACGTATCTTTCCGGACTACCCTGGCACAGAATATTAACATCCAGGCAAACAGCAGTTTTTCAATCTATGGTATGAGCGAAACAGGAGGCACCGTGAACCAGCTTGCTGTCAGCCAGGGCCTCGGTTTGGCCAGGATGACGGGTTTCAACATGAGTTTTGACCTTGACCTGGGCCAGTTACTGGGGAACAAGAGCAAAAACCAACAGTCTGGGGGGCAGGGGGGACAAATGTCCCCCGGCCGGCAGCTGGGTGAGCCAGGAGCCCAGGGTGGAGCCTCCCCGGGCAACCTCCCCCTCTCTAACAGAAACCTTGATGAGTTCGGGTATGTCAGGTTTGATGTGCCCTGGTCGCTCAGGATGGCATATAACTTCAGCTACAGCAAACCCGGATTGCGTACCAACATCACCCAGACCATGACTATGTCAGGAGACGTGAAGCTGACCCCGAAAATGGCTCTCAATTATAACACCGGATATGACTTCAAGCAGAAGGAGATAACCATGACGAGGGTGGGTATCAGCCGCGACCTCCATTGCTGGGAGATGAGCTTCTCATGGATCCCTACGGGGTATATGAAGAGCTGGAACTTCACCATTCGGGCCAAGGCAAGCATGCTTCAGGATCTCAAGTATGAGAGGAGGAAGGATTTCCATGAGAATTACTAACGAATCAAAAAGATCAGGAATGAAAAGAATCATCAGCACAACCGGCGCTCCGGGAGCAATAGGACCTTACAGCCAGGCCGTGGAAGCAGGAGGCACTCTCTACATCTCAGGACAGGTTCCCATTGATCCTTCTACCGGAAAGCTGGTTGAAGGAGGTATTGCCGAACAGACCACCCAGGTGCTGAAAAATATAAGGGCGATACTGACGGCAGCAGGCTACACGATGAATGATGTCGTCAAATCAACATGCCTGTTGTCAGATATGTCTGATTTCAAGGCCATGAATGAGGTTTATGCGCAGTTCTATACCGCTGACCAGCCTGCCAGGGCAGCCTTTGCCGTGAAGGGTCTGCCGCTTGGCGCCCTGATAGAGATAGAAACTGTGGCAGTCAGGTAACAAGATAATCACCTGTATCCCATACAAATCCGCATCCGCATCCTGTTGGGACGGGTCTCAGACCCGTCGTTACCGGCATACCAGACAGATACCCACGTATATACAGAAGCGGGGGGCCTCATGCCCCCCGCAACATACATATCAGTATAGTTTGTGGTTGTTATTCAGCCACAACCTCAAAATCGATCTCTACCTTTACATCACGGTGCAGTTTGACGACTGCCTTGTAGCTGCCGGTCTCCTTGACTGCATCATCACCGAGGATGATATTCCTGCGGTCAATCTCAAAACCCTTGGCATTGAGAGCCTCGGAAAGCTGAATTGTGTTGACTGATCCGAAGATTTTGCCGGCCGAGCTGACCTTGGCGCCAATTACCAGCTTAACGCCTGCAAGCTTCCCTGCAAGCTTCTCAGCCTCTTTCCTGATCTGCTCTTCCTTGTGAGCCCTCTGCTTCAGGTTCTCACTATGAACCTTTACGGCTGAATCAGTCGCCTGAATAGCAAAACCCTTAGGAATGAGGTAGTTCCTTGCATAGCCTGTCTTCACGGTCAGGATGTCATTCTTCTGACCCAACTTCTCGATATCCTGTTTCAGAATAATCTTCATCTCTCTTCCTCCTTACTTTAAAAGATCAGCTACATACGGAAGCATGGCAAGATGACGCGAACGCTTTATAGCCTTGGCCACCCTCCTCTGGTATTTCAGCGAGGTGCCTGTGATGCGGCGCGGCAGAATCTTCCCCTGCTCGTTAAGAAACTTCTTCAGGAACTCGGGATCCTTGTAGTCGATATACTTGATCTTGTTCTTCTTGAACCTGCAGTATTTCTTCTTCTTGATCTCTACTGTAGGAGGTGTCAGGTACCTGATCTCTGAATTGTTCTGTGCCATGATTACTCCTCCCTGACTTTTTCGGTTTCTTTCATCTTTCTCTTCTTCTCAGCATACTCTACAGCATACTTGTCCATACGGAATGTCAGGAAACGGATGATCCTTTCATCCCTCCTGTACTGAACTTCCAGTTTGTCAATAAGCTCACCTTGTCCCCTGAACTCGATCAGGTAATAAAACCCGGTCGATTTCTTCTGAATGGGATAAGCGAGTTTCTTCAGACCCCAGTTCTCTTCATGAACGATCTCACCTTCATTGTCGGTGATGATCTTCTTGAACTTCTGAACCGCTTCCTTCATCTGATTCTCAGACAAAACGGGAGTTGCAATGAAAACGGTTTCGTACTGATTCAACATCTCTTAATTGGTTTATATTAAGTTAATAAATCGGGTTGCAAAAGTAAGACAATAAATCTTAAAAAAAAATATTCCGAAAACTATTTGACTATATTTGTGACGGATATGTACATGTACTGTTGAAACCCGGTATGGATAACTTTATCGTTTCTGCCCGTAAATACAGGCCTGCCACCTTTGACATGGTAGTTGGGCAGGATACAATTACTACAACTCTGCGGAATGCCATCAGGAATAACCTCCTGGCTCAGGCATACCTTTTTTGTGGCCCACGAGGAGTCGGAAAAACAACCTGTGCAAGGATCTTTGCCAAGACCATAAACTGTTCGAATACCGGGCCTGACGGCGAAGCCTGCGACAAATGCGAGTCATGTTCCTCATTCAACTCCCAGGCTTCATTTAATATACACGAGCTGGATGCAGCCTCAAACAACAGTGTTGATGACATCCGGAATCTGACCGATCAGGTGCGGATACCCCCTCAGATAGGAAGGTTCAGTGTATACATAATTGATGAGGTTCATATGCTCTCAGCCCAGGCCTTCAACGCTTTCCTGAAGACCCTCGAGGAGCCCCCTTCACATGCCATCTTCATCCTGGCGACCACCGAAAAGCACAAGATCATTCCTACAATACTCTCACGCTGCCAGATCTTTGACTTTAACCGCATAAACGTTGACGACATAGTGCAGCGGCTGAGCTGGGTGGCAGGAAATGAAGGGGTGAACGCGGAACATGAGGCGCTCCACGTCATAGCCACCAAAGCTGACGGAGCCATGCGCGACGCACTTTCCATCTTCGACCAGATAGTGAGCTTCAGCGGCAAGACAATTACATATTCCGATGTCATCGCGAACCTTAACGTGCTTGATTACGAGTACTTTTTCCGCATCACCTCGGCTGCCATGGACGGCGATGTTACATCGGTGCTGCTTACTTACAGCGAGATCCTCAACAAGGGCTTCGACGGTTATAACTTCATGGCAGGACTTAACAACCACCTCCGTGACCTGCTGGTAAGCCGCGACGAAGCCACGGTCAAACTGCTTGAAACATCCCCTTCGATCAGGCTCCGCTACCGCGAACAGGCTGTGAAGGCACCGCTGCAGTTCATCTACGAAGCTCTTGATATTGGATCGCAGTGCATGCTCAACTTCCGGGCAAGCAAGAACCAGCGCCTCCATGTTGAGCTGGCTCTCCTCCGAATGTGCAACCTGTCGGCAGCAAAAGCACCTGAGGAAGTAAAAAAAAAAGCTGAACCGGCTCGTTTAGAGGAGGAGACCGATTTCAGTGTGGCTCCGCCACGCTCTGTTGATTCAACAAAAACGACACCAGTCCAGCCCTCCCCGGCAGCTTCACCTGTCCCGGGACCCGCTGCCCGGCAACAAAAACCCTCTGTCTCAGATGACGATCCCAAAAAGGTCTCAATAAAGAATATCCTGGGTGGTGCAAAGTCTCCGGAGACCATTGTCAGCGAACCGGAGCCTGACAGCACAATGCCTCCCCCGGACCACGAGTTCACCCCTGAGGAGCTCCTCGAAGCATGGAACAACTTTGCCGAAGAGATACGGGAGGAGAGCCCCAGGATTGCTGTGACACTCTCATCTGTGACACCTGAACTGCTTGCCGACAAGACAATATTACTGAAGCTTGACAACCTGACCCTTAAGGAAACCTTTGACCATAACTTCAGATCGCGCCTCGAGGGTCACCTGCGGCGGATACTCCGGAACGGTGCTCTCAGGCTTCAGACAAACGTAGAATCTACAGAGAGGGGAGAAATTCTTTACTCTCCCGAACAGAAGTTCAATCACCTGGCGGAAAGGAATCCGGCCCTCCGGGACCTGAAGAAGACATTCAACCTCGATTTTGAGTAGACACTAAACGGAAGAGGGTGAATACCAGGAGAGAAATGAAGCCGGCTGACGGCAGCCGGAAAAAGCCCGGCAGTGATCCGGGAGCTGACTCCCGCCTGGGCGCACTTGCCGGCGGTATCGCACATGACCTCAATACTGTCATTACAACAATTTACGGATACAGTGAAATGGCGCTTGAGAGCCTTGACGGCTCTCCTGAGGCTGCAGAGAACATACAAAGGATCATCGGAGCAGCCGACAGGGCAAGGATGCTTACAGGTCAGCTTCTTGATCTGAGCCGCCATGCAGCCAGGGAGAAAGTGCCGGTCAGGGTGGCTGCCGTGCTTGCCGATACCATTGATTTTATCAGACCATCGGTACCTGAGGGGATCCGCATAATACGCCGGGTATCAGCCCCGGACGCATATGTGAATGCTGTGCCTGCCCAGCTCTTCAGGGTTTTCCTGAACCTGATAATGAATGCTATTCAGGCAATGACCGGGCAGGGAGGTACACTGACAGTCACCCTTGGCTGCAGGGAAAATGAAAAGGCCTTGCAGGCAGGCGGTCAGTGCATGGAATTGCATATTCGCTTCAGTGACACCGGTAAAGGAATGGATGAAGCGTTGAAAAGAGAAATATTCAAACCCTTCGTCTCGGCTGGCAGGGAGCATGGAACTGGTCTCGGCCTGACAGTTGTGGCAGATGCCATCAGGGAAATGGGAGGCACCATCACTGTCCTTTCCGAACCTGGCGCAGGAACAGTGTTTGACATTATCATTCCCGGCGCCTTTTTTGGCACTCTCCCTGAAAAACATTAACTTCGGCCATCAGACCGGGAAACTGAAATCAGATGCCAGGAGTAATGATAGTTGAGGATGATGCCGCCCTGCGTGAACTTCTCAGGGATACCCTCGAGAAACGCAAGTACACTGTTATTGCTGCTGCTGACGGAAGAGAGGCACTGGCAAAATTCCGCCCCACAGTGATTGACCTTGTGATTACTGACCTCCTGATGCCGGAGGAGGACGGGCTGATGGTGATAATGAAAATACGTGAAATTAAACCCTCTACCCGTCTGATAGCCATCAGCGGCGGCGGCATGGCCGGCCCCGGAAGTTACCTCATGATGGCAAGTAAACTTGGAGCCGATGCGGTGATCTCCAAACCCTTCCTTCCATCCGAACTGGTGATGAAAGTAAAGGAACTGCTGGGATAAACATTATCAGGACTGGCTTGTTTCTTAGAAAAAAGAACCATTAAAAAGATAAGAATATGTTAACGAAAAAAGTTGAAGAGCTCTGCAACAGGCAGATCGAAAGAGAAGGCTACTCGTCAAACCTGTATCTTGCCATGGCTTCATGGGCAGAGACAGAGGGGTTGCCAGGCATAGCGGCATGGCTTTTTGCACAGGCTGATGAGGAGAGGACCCATATGCTCAAGTTTATCAAATATGTCAATGAACGCAATGGTGCTGCCATCGTGCCTGAACTTAAGAAACCACCGGTGAAATACAAGGGTATCCCGGAGATGTTCGATGAGGTGCTTAAGCATGAGAAGTTCATCAGCGCCAGCATCAATGAGGTGCTCGAAGCCGCGCTGGCTGAAAAGGACTACGCAACAACCAACTGGATCCAGTGGTTCGTCAAGGAACAGGTGGAGGAAGAGACCAGTTCACAGCTGATAATTGACAAGATCAGACTCGCCGGTGAACAAGGCATATACTTTCTTGACCGCGACATCATGAGTCTCAGGAGCAAGTAGTAAACCGCTGACACCAGATACAGCAAAAACCGGGGCCCGCCTCCGGTTTTTTTGTGATGTGCCCCTGCCTTTTACAATTTTTTTTGCTCTACGAGCAATATCCAGCGTGTGACAATCTTCTGCAATAATTTCACTACTGCCTATTGCCCGTTGCCTATTGCCTAACCTGCCTTTCTTCCCCGATGAACCATAAAATATATTATTTTTGCGATTGTTTTAAAAATGAAGTAAATGAGCATCATTAACAAAGTTCTCTCCGTGTTCCTTGGCAACAAGGAGGTACGCGACCTCAAGGAAATCAATCCGTTTGTTGAAAAGATACAGAAGGAGAGCGCACTGCTCTTATCCCTGTCAAATGACGCTCTCCGTGACAGAACGGCAACACTGAGACAGGAAATACGTGACCACATCTCGGGAGAGGAGAAGGAAATTGCGGACCTGCGGACCAGGGCAGAAAACGAAGAAGACGTCAACCGCAAGGAAGACCTCTACAACCAGGTTGACAAACTGGCCAGGGAAGTACTCGAAAAGATTGAAAACAAACTCGATGAAATCCTCCCTGTGGCATTTGCCATAGTCAAGGAGACGGCGCGCCGCTTCAAAGAGAATGATGTGCTTGAGGTAACCGCCCGGGACTGGGACCGCAACCTTGCAGCCACACGCCCTTCAATAACCGTGGAGGGGGAGAAGGCGTACTGGAAGAACCGCTGGATGGCAGGTGGTAATGAGATAGTATGGGATATGGTCCACTATGATGTCCAGCTCATCGGAGGCGTGGCTCTCCATAAGGGTAAAATCGCTGAGATGGCTACCGGTGAGGGTAAAACCCTCGTTGCCACACTGCCCGTCTTTCTTAACGCCCTGGCAGGAAAGGGTGTCCATATAGTCACAGTGAACGACTACCTCTCGAAACGTGACTCCGAATGGATGGGACCCCTTTATGAATTCCACGGACTGTCAGTAGACTGTATTGACAAGCATGAACCCAACTCGCACGCACGACGCAAAGCATATAACTCAGACATCACCTTCGGAACCAATAACGAATTCGGTTTCGACTACCTGCGTGACAACATGGCTATCAACCCCGAGGACCTGGTCCAGAGGAAACACCACTACGCTATAGTTGACGAGGTCGACTCCGTCCTTATCGATGATGCGAGAACGCCACTCATTATCTCCGGACCCACTGCCAAAAGCGATACTGCCCAGTTCGACGAGTACAAGTTCAAGGTGGAGAAGCTCGTAAGCGCCCAGCGCAAGCTCGTGACACAACTGCTTGCCGACTCCAAGAGGCTTATCTCCGATGGCGACAATGAAAAAGGTGGCATGCTCCTGCTCAGGGCCTATAAGGGCCTCCCCAAGAACAGTGCATTGATTAAATACCTTAGCGAGGAAGGAGTTAGAACTCTGCTCCAGAAAACAGAGAACTTCTACATGCAGAACAACTCCAAGGAGATGCCGAAAGTCACAGAAGAGCTCTTTTTCGTCATCGATGAAAAGGCAAACTCCATCGAACTGACTGAAAAGGGGCATGACCTGATTTCAACATCCGTCGAAGACTCCAGCTTCTTCGTCCTTCCTGACGTCGGAAGCAAGATAGCTGACATTGAAAAGTCAGTCAGGGACGAGAATGAGAGGAGGAAGGCCAAGGATGAGCTCCTGCAGGACTTTGCAGTAAAGTCAGAGAGAGTCCATACCATGACCCAGCTGATGAAGGCTTACACCCTCTTTGAGAAGGATGTGGAATACGTGGTCATGGATAACAAGGTCAAAATCGTCGATGAGCAGACGGGACGTATCCTTGAGGGACGCCGTTATTCAGACGGACTCCATCAGGCTATTGAAGCGAAGGAAAACGTAAAGGTGGAGGCCTCCACACAGACCTATGCCACCATTACCCTGCAGAACTACTTCAGGATGTACCACAAGCTGGCTGGAATGACCGGAACTGCCATTACCGAAGCAGGTGAGTTCTGGAACATCTATAAGCTTGACGTGGTGGTCATCCCCACCAACGTGGCAGTGATAAGGAATGACAATGAGGACCTGGTCTACAAGACCAAGCGTGAAAAATACAATGCGGTAATTGACGAGATTGTGCAATTGAACAAGGCTGGCAGGCCTGTACTGGTCGGTACCACATCCGTGGAAATCTCCGAGCTGCTCAGCCGGATGCTCAAGATGAAGGGATTGAAGCACAACGTACTGAATGCCAAACTGCACCAGCGTGAGGCAGAGATAGTTGCAGAAGCAGGTAAGACCGGTACCATAACCATCGCCACCAACATGGCAGGACGCGGTACCGACATTAAGCTCACCCCGGAGGTGAAGAAAGCAGGCGGACTTGCAATCATCGGCACCGAAAGGCATGAATCACGGCGCGTTGACCGTCAGCTGAGGGGCCGCGCAGGCCGTCAGGGTGACCCCGGATCCTCACAGTTCTTCGTCTCCCTCGAGGATGATCTGATGCGCCTCTTCGGTTCGGAGAGGATATCAGGCATCATGGACAAGCTGGGTCTCAAGGATGGAGAGATGATTCAGCACCCCATGATCACCAAGTCGATAGAGAGGGCTCAGAAAAAGGTCGAGGAGAACAACTTCGGCATCAGGAAGAGACTGCTTGAATATGACGACGTGATGAACTCACAGAGGGAAGTCATCTATAGCAAACGCCGCCACGCACTCCTCGGTGAGAGGCTCAGTGTTGACATTGCAAACATGATGTATGATGTGACTGAGAACATTGTCAATACGTATAAGGATATGTCTGATTTTGAGGAGTTTCAGTTTGCCCTCATCAGATCCCTTTCCCTTGACTCCCCGGTGGCGAAGGCTGACTTCAACAAGAACAGCAGCAATGAAGTCGTCGAGGCTGTCTATGACAAGGTGCTTGAGGCCTATCGTCGCAAGAGTGAGATCATCTCAGCGACCGCCTTTCCTGTGCTTAAGGATGTCTATGAGAGGATGTCAGCCACCTATGAGAACGTGGTTGTACCTATCACTGACGGGGCCCGCACGTATAATGTAATCACCAATCTTAAGGCTGCTGTGGAGAGCCAGGGCAGGGAACTGCTTCGTTCATTCGAGAAAACCTCCGTACTTGCCACTATTGACGACGCATGGCGTGAACACCTCAGGGAGATGGATGACCTCAAACAGTCAGTACAGAATGCCACCTATGAGCAGAAGGACCCGCTGCTTATCTATAAGTTTGAGTCGTTTGAGCTCTTCAAAACAATGATCACCAAGGTGAACCATGATGTGATCAGTCTGCTGATGAAGGGCACCATTCCCGCTGCCGCTTCGACAGACAATGTGCGTGAGGCGCAGCGCCGCAGGCAGGCTGACATGAGCAGACTGAGGACCCAGAAGAGTGATTATGACAGCTACCGCAGCGGAGGAGGTGGCTCTCCGGAACAAAGGCAGAAACAGATGGCCCCTGTACGCGTTGAGAAGAAAGTAGGCAGAAATGACCCGTGCCCGTGCGGCAGCGGAAAGAAATACAAGCACTGCCACGGACAGGGTCTTGCTGACTCTGCAGGTGCATAGCTCCGCCTTACCCAGTCTGGTCTTGCTGACTCTGCCGGTGCATAGCTCTGTCATAACCAGTCTGGTCTTGCTGACTCTGCAGTCGAACAGGCCTGCCACGCCTCGTCTGTACAGCTGATTATGCCCGTGACTCCGGGCTTCCGATAAGAGACAGGTAATGCATGGCCTGATCTATGAAAAATGCAATGCTGAAGGGCTTCGGAGCCCTGATCATCAGGTCATATGGTGCATTCTCAGGCTCATCGGTAATATCCGGACCCACCTTCATGGGCGCCGCTGAAAGAGCGGCAAGTGCGCTTAGCTGAAAGAGTGAGGACGGATTGATATCAATCAGCAGGTCATACTTAGTCTCAAGAAACTTCTTTGCGTCATCTGATACCGGGAAAAAAGCCCAGTTAAGATCATTCTTCCTCAGGAATTTTATGTATGACAGACCGGTAAGCCTGTCGGGAACACTTTTGCCGGGGATCCATGCGATCACCTCAACACTCTTTCCGGTCTCTGAAAACTGCCTGTTAAGGGCGGCAAGATACTGAAAATCATTCTCGAAGGAGGCATCCCAAAGTATCCCTATCTTCCTGATTCTTTCAAGGCTGAAATCCTGCTTCATCCTTCTCAGTGCCGCAAGGCGCCTGTGAAGCATCATCCTGCCGGCTTTTAACCTTAAATTGACAATGAGTCCCATAAGAATGCAAACCTATATTTTTTTTGGCTTATGAGGATTACCCTGTGCATTATTCTTTAATCATTTTGACAAACTCCTCTTCGGTTATCACAGGAATGCCCAGCGATGCTGCCTTTGCCCTTTTTGCAGGTCCCATGTCGCTTCCGGCTACAATGAATGAGGTGTTTCCGGAGACTGACCCTGCTGTTTTGCCTCCTGCAGCTTCTATGGCTGCCTTAATGCCCTCACGGGTATACAGCTCAAAGGTGCCGCTGACCACCACTGTCCTGCCGGCCAGCGGACCGGCGGATGCACCGGTTTGAACAGTTCCCTCGAATGTCATTCCTGCTGCCTTCAGCCGCTTTAATATTTCTTTGTTATCTTCATCGGAGAAATACTCACGTACGCTGGCGCTGATGCGCGGACCTATATCGGGGAGTGCAAGCAGTTCCTCTTCCGTTGCACCCATAAGCCTCTCTATGTCAGGGAATGACCCGGCAAGTGTCTTTGCCACAGTTTCCCCGACGTGCCTGATCCCAAGTGCAAACAACTTCCTGTTCCATGGGGCAGAGAGTGATGCTGTAAGTGAGGCAAGTATGTTGGATGCTGATTTGTCACCCATCCTGTCAAGTGATGCAAGCTGCTCATGTTTAAGATCATACAGGTCGGCAACATTGCGTACAAGACCATTTGACCATAGCAGTTCGACTGTCTCCTCTCCGAGACCCTCGATATCCATTGCCTTACGTGAGACAAAATGAATGATCCGCCTGGTGATCTGCGGCGGGCAGTGAAGGTAGTTGGGGCAGTAATGATTGACTTCACCCTCGTTACGCACAAGCGGTGTTGAACATTCAGGGCATTTCTCAGGGAATCTGACCGCAGCAGCATCACCTGAACGCCGTCCGGCATCAACTCCGACAATCTTGGGAATAATCTCACCACCCTTCTCAATTATCACACTGTCGCCAAAATGCAGCCCCAGGAGCTCAATCTGATCGCTGTTATGCAGCGAGGCGCGCCTGACGGTTGTCCCTGCAAGCTGCACGGGACGAAGATTGGCAACCGGAGTAATGTTGCCGGTTCTTCCCACCTGGAAATCGACCGAAAGCAGCTCTGTGACTGCCTGCTCTGCGGCATACTTATATGCAATGGCCCAACGGGGAGATTTGGCAGTGGTACCCAGGAGCTGCTGCGCTTCAAGCGAGTTCACCTTTACTACCACACCGTCAGTGTCATACGGCAGCTGTTTCCGCCTTGTCTCCCACCGCTTTATGAAGCTGATAACACCGGCCATGCTGCTGCAACGTTCCATAACGTCAGAAGTGCGGAAACCCCATGAGCGGGCAGCCATAATGTTGTCATAATGGTTTCCGGCAGGGAGGTTCTCTCCAAGGAGAAAGTACAGGAAACAGTCAAGCGGACGCGCTGCAACCATCTTCGGGTCAAGAAGCTTGAGCGTACCGGCAGCCGCATTGCGTGGATTGGCAAAAGGCGCTTCTCCCTTTTCCAGGCGGGCAGCATTCATCTCACTGAAACCCTTTAGCGGCAGATATATTTCCCCACGAATCACAAAAGAGGAGGGTACGCCGAAGGCACTGATCCTGACAGGTATACTGCGAATGGTCCTTACATTGACAGTTACATCATCACCCACCATGCCGTCACCGCGGGTTACGGCACTTACAAGGGCCCCGTTCTCATAGGTCAGGCTGATTGATACCCCGTCATACTTCAGTTCACATACATATTCCGGCTCGTGACCCAGGGTTCTCTTCACCCTCTCTCCAAACTCACTGAGCTCCTCCTCACTGTAGGTGTTCCCCAATGACATCATGGGCCACCGGTGCTGTACCTGCACAAACTCCTCAGTGAGGTCACTGCCGACCCTCATGGTGGGAGAGTCAGATGTTACCAACTCCGGGAACATTTTCTCTATTGTCTGAAGCTCGTTAAGCAGTAAGTCGAATTCGAAATCAGATATAACAGGTAGGTTAAGAACATAATACCTGTGGTTATGTTCATCAATTGTTTTTCTGAGTTCTTCTACTCTTCGTTTCGCGTCAGAAAGCTTCATATGATATATCAGAAGATGTTTGAAAGATGATTTTAACTCCAGACTCCCGGTATCCTTGTACCGCATGTGCATTTGCCTCCGGAAAGTGCCTGAGACACTATCCTGAATCCGCTCCTGTCCACCACTTTCCTGCCGCAGGAAGGACAAATGGTATCATCACTCCCGGCACCGGGGAGATTTCCAATATAGACGTATTTCATTCCTGCAGCCCTGGCTATTTCTGCCGCCTTTGTCAGAATGCCGGCAGGTGTGGGGGGAAGGTGTTCCAGCTTGTACTGCGGCTGGAAGCGGCTGAAATGAAGAGGAGTGTCAGCGAATCCGTTCTCAGCCAGCCAGTCGCACATCTGCCTGATCTCATCAGGCTTATCGGTCCATCCCGGTACAATCAGGTTTGTGATCTCCAGCCAGACACCCTCATCCCGGTAGATTTTGAGGCTGTCAAGAACGGGCTGAAGCCTGCTTCCTGTGAGTTTGAGATATGTATTGTCACTGAATGATTTAAGATCTATGTTGGCGCCGTCAATGTAGCGGCAGAGCTGTTTTAGCGGTTCCCTGTTGATATAGCCGTTGGAGACCATGATGTTCTTAATGCCCTTCTCCCTTGCAAGCCTCGATGTTTCGTATACATATTCATAGAAGGTTACAGGCTCGGAATAGGTATAGGCTATAGACCTGCTTCCTCCGGCGGCAGCCTGTGCCACAACATCACCGGGTGGCAGGTCGATATTTTTGGTTTTGTCCGGAGATGTCTGCGAAATCGTCCAGTTCTGGCAGTTGAGACATGCCAGGTTGCACCCGGCCGTGGCTAATGAAAAGGCAGTGGTGCCCGGAAGGAAATGGTACAGAGGTTTCTTCTCGACCGGGTCTGTGTTTACAGCGCACGGGTTACCGAAAGCCATCGTATAGAGCTTTGATTTCCTGGCAATACGGTTGTGACAGTCGCTCAGTTCTCCATCCTTGAGGGTGCACTCGTTGGGACAGATCAGGCATACCACACCCTTCGGGCCTGTCTCCTGGAACATAGCCAGCCTCTCTCCGGGGGCAGGTCTCATGGCACCAGCAGGAAACGGGGCAAAAAAGCCTGCTGCCAGGGCAAGCGAACCTCTCCTGGCAAAACTCCTCCTGGAAATATAATTGCTGTTGTCCTTCAATATGTTATGGATTCTGTAGGCAGTTGTAAATCTACTCTTTTATCGTTACAGATGCAACAAAGCCTGACAGCAAAATGAAGAGTGCCAGAATAAAACATCCGTTTGCTGTTCCTGCCATTGGAACAAGGATTGTTGCTGTGGTGAGGTAACCGAGAGCAGAGCCTGCCAGGTCTGCTGAGTATACCCTGCCTGTGACACGGCTATCAGGGCGTGAGGTCAGTATCCTGTAGATTGCGCCGGTGACCACTCCCGCTGCCGGCAGTGAGATGAAGATGTATGTCATCACCGCACGGGAGGATGATGCTGCAAGGGCCGGTGCCAGTAATCCCGTCAGGGTGAATACCCCGGTCAGGATAAGGATGCTTCTCTTCAGGCTCTTCAGGGCAAGCCGTTCACCAAGTGCAGCTCCTGTTGCAAGTCCGGCCATCAGAAGAGTCAGTATGACAGCGGTTAGAATGTAAATGTTCCCCGCGGTTATCTGCAGGATGAAGATCATTATCATTCCGAAACCTGCCAGGCTTGCAGATGAAGCGAACATGACCTGCCCGCCTCTTGATACAAAGGCAAATGGAAGTATTATCAGAAACACCAGCAAGGCAATAATGCCTCCCTGCATTCCCATCCTCTCCAGTGAAAGGATGTTCGAGAAGAGGGAGGCCACCGGCCGGAGGGCTGTATTCATCCCCGCTTTACTGTCGACATTTGACAGTATCTGCTCAGTCTTCGTCTTTATCTCGCTGTCATTCAGGTAGTCTCCGTTGACGTAGCTGGCCTCTGTGCCACGCTGCCCTGCAAGCTGCACCACTGCCGGGCTGACGGGAGTGTCGGAGGCTATGGCGTAGAGCATCGAGCCAGGAATGAGCGTCACATGGCTGAAGACATGAGAAAGTGCGTTAAATAAAGGAGAGAATCCCCTCCTGTAGCTCTCCGGTGAATAATTAAACCAGGGCATCGGAGTGCACATGAAGATGCCGTCAGGTGAGAGCTGTTCCCTGACCATCCGGAAGTACTCCACAGTATAGAATCTGTTGACTGACAGTGTAGAAGGTGGAGGTATAAGCTGGATTATTGCATCATAGGTCCCGCCGTCAGCTCTCAGGTATGCCACCGGATCATCACTGACCACCTTTACCGTCATCTGCCCGCAGAGAGTGTCATGAGCCCCTTCGGCTGCGATGAGGCCGGGATCCATCTCCAGGTAGGTCAGTTCCTCAATCCTGTATTTCATCAGCTCAGCCAGATGCCTGCTAAGCCCGCCTGAGACCAGCAGCACCCTTTTATAACCCTGGCGTTGCAGCAGGGCATAATGAATGTTCTCCTCGGCTGAGATCACATCTCCCGGGAAAAATACCGGCCTGTGGTCATAATAAACGGTCCGTTCATCGCCATAAACACCGGTAGTGATGTTGCCAAAGGGTGTGTCGGTGCTCTTTTCGGCTTTGACGCCTCGCATAAGGAGGCTTCTTACTGTCGCGTCTGGCGGGAAGATGAAAAGCAGACCGGCTATGACGGTCATAGCTGCAGGTACAGCAATCTTTATCCTGCCGGAGTAGCCCAGGAACCATGCCGCGTATGCGACGGCGCCGGCAAGGATGAGCAGGTAGAGCTGATAGTTGGGTATCCTTAGTGTCACTGTCAGTGTTGTTACAACACCGGCTACCACTGATCCGACCGTCTCGGCAGCGAAACTGTTTCCTGACCTTGCAATCCCTCCGGCATTCCTCAATACGGAGATGCGTACGAAGATGAGTGCCGAGATGAATGTCACAGGTGCCACGCTGACAGCCAGTATCACCAGCGCCTGGAAGAAGGAGGGGGTCTGGCCTGGACTAAGGATGATCTGGTTCATCATCAGGAAGCATACCGGGGCCAGGGCAGTGCCGGCAAGCAGTGTCCACACCATCCTCCTCAGGGAGGTGATTACTGACCTGCTGCCGGTAACGGCGCCGCCGGCTGCAATGATGAGCCACAGCCAGAGAAACAAGCCCGTCATTGCTTCCGTGCCTCCACCGAGGATGGCAGCCTCGCGAATTAGTATGAACTGTGATGCCGAGCTGACAAAGCCCGTCAGCAGCAGCAGGGGCCCGAGCCCTGTGGCAGTGCTAACTGCCGCCGG
>DHUL01000060.1:7019-46648 GCA_002409145.1 Bacteroidales bacterium UBA5235 | reverse complement strand
GGAGTTGCATCATTTTCGCGGATGCGCGCCCTGCGGAAATAATATCCCAGGTGCCATGAGAGGTGGATCAGAGCCGCAAATGCCAATGCAATTCCTGCCTCCACATGCCAGCGCATCAGTGACTCTGCAAAAGACACTTCCCAACGATAGGTGATCCGCAGCGCCAGAAAGAGGCCCAGTAAAGCCGCAACAAGAAAAGAGGAGAGCAGTATCCAGTTCCAGAAACGCCGGTGCGAATGCCTCGCAGTGAAACCGGTTAAGGAGAGGTAAAGCGAAAAAAGGTAAATGACCAGGACGGTCACCCCTATGGGTACAACATGATAGGTCATTTCTGTTCCTGTTCGCCAAAGACATAGGCCTCATAGACAAATATCTCCGTGTCCTTCTCTTTCCAGCCGTCCCAGCCATGGCCTGCCTTGTCACGGGAGCAGTAACCGAGGAACTGCTCCACGCTCCAGCCTCGCTCCGTGGCTACCTGCGGCAGCAGGGTACCTGACCGGAATCCTTGTCTGACATAGATGCCATGCCGGCCAATCTTTATCTCACTGATATTGTTGATTTTCTTCATCGGACCGAGAACCGATATCTCAAGGCTGACAGATTGAAATTCACCCTTCGTCAGCACCGGGAACCTGGGATCTCCGAAGGCAGCTTCAGTGGCCATGGCGGCTACCACTTCCCACAGGGGATCACTTGAGGTGAACCGGCCGATACATCCCCTCAGGTCACCCTCTCTGGTCAGGGTTACGAAGGCCCCCAGTGGTTCCCTGAGCCTCGCTGTCAGCCTGTCTTCATCCACGGCAACAGGTTTACGACTGTTCAGTCTTGCTGAAATAGCCTCCTTCGCTATGCCGAGCAGGGTCTTTTTCTCTTCATCTGTCAATGTGAAGGGCTCTGATGCAGTCTTCTTTTTCTCAAGTACAATTGCATTGTAACCCACAACCTCAGCTTTTGAACCTACACTGGCATCACCGGAATTGGTATATTCCACGTTGCGAAACTGCAGATCATCAGTCTTTTCCGCCATATAGAGCAGAACTGCTCCTGCCGGCCACCCGCACATTGCCGTAGCCAGGTTGTCAGTACCCGAGGCCTCGACATTCCTGATGGTGCGCAGAAATGCCTCGGAATCACCCCTGACTATGGCATCGCTGGTAAGCCTGTCGACACGTTTCGCATCTTCATAAGATGGATAGTGCGAAAAGTCACTGCTGATAATAAAAAGGTTGCGGTCATTGAACCACGGCTGCAGCCCTGTGGCTATCGCCTTCAGAACAGTGGTGTTCCTGGTCCCGATCAGTACAGGTATGATAGCCGGAGACTTCGTGAAATGATATTGTATGAATGGCAGTTGCACTTCGAGCGAATGCTCGGGACCATGGGCCTCATCCTTTTCAATGAACCACCTGTTGGTCGATAAGAGCTTTTCACCAAGGTCCTTGTTGACCTTAAGCGTTCCGAGAGGTGTCACCAGGTTCCCGGAGATGAACACAGCCGCTCCCTCGAAGGCGTAGCGGTGACTGACGCCGATAAGGAAGATATTGTCATATACAGCTTCTGCAGGTATGGCAGCATAGCCTGCCGCTGCAGTGTGCCCTGAATAAACATACCCGGCATGGGGTACAATTATGGCCCTTACCCTTGCCCCGGCACCAGATTTTTTAAATGATCCGAAATAACCTGAAAGTTCACTTCTGAGCCTTTCGCTGCCGGATGGATAGAAACTCCCTGAGACAACCGGCTGCCTGTCATGTTCCTGTCCGAATATATTCATCAGCGGAAAAATTAACATTACCAGGAAAATACTAACCGTTTTCATTGCAAAAGCAGTTGCATCCCGTAAAGTTAAATCAAAAACCGGTAAAAACCGAGGCTGACCCTGTCAGATGAGAACGATATTCTCCTTCAGGATATTTCCGTCTTCATCAACTCCGTAGAGTCTGATGCCTACACTGCAGGTGGCATCAGCAGTGACATCCAGGAACGGGGAGAGAGATTCTCTTACATCTTCCTCACCCATTGAATCATACTCTTCGATGTCAAAATAGAGATGCACAAACAGTATATGATCACTTTTCCTGATCTTCGTCAGTACTTTCAGGATCTTCCCCATCCAGATTACAGATGAGGTGTTGAAATAATCAACGTTGAATTTTAGATTCGTGCTCTCAGCCGGATTCTTAGCATACTCTGACGCCCATTTGTATAGTGGCTCAAAAAAACCTGATGCGTTTTCCGGCAGGGATTTACCTGTAAATGTTAGATTTCCTGTGGCTGCCGTAAAACTCACCTGTGGTGTTTTAGAGGTAGCCTCAATTCGAATATCCTGTAATTTTACCATATGATCTGATTCCTTCCCTAACGTTGTACTATTGCCCCATTGTACCAGCTAAAGATAACCTGTTTTTTTCGATCATATTAGAATCTTCGTCAAAAAATAACTAACAGTTATCAACTTTTTTGAACAATTTATGATCATCCGGTGGTCAATCACGGGGCACTGTAAACAACTATTATGCTATATTTGCAGCCATAATTGAAACAGGATGGAAAAGTTGCTCAGATCCGGGATAAAAGAGGCTGTCAGAACACTTTACGGTGTTGTGGCTGATGATGACCTCCTTCAGATCCAGAAAACCCGGAAGGAATTTGAGGGCGACTTCACGCTGGTGGTCTTTCCGCTCTCTAAAACCTCGCGCCGCTCACCGGAACAAACCGCAAGGGAAATTGGCGAATACCTCACAGAGAAGATCGACGCCGTCAGCGGTTACAATGTGATCAGGGGATTCCTGAATCTGACAATCTCGCCGGAAGAGTGGGGCAGGAGGCTTGCTGAAATGTACGCTGACACCGGATACGGTTTTCTGGAAGCCGGCCCGGGAGCCGAAACCGTTGTCATAGAGTTTTCATCCCCGAACACCAATAAGCCCCTGCATCTGGGCCACATACGCAACAACCTCCTTGGCTTCTCCCTTTCGAGAATCATCAGTGCGGCAGGAAACAGGGTCATAAGAACCAACATCGTCAATGACCGCGGTATACACATATGCAAATCAATGATCGCCTGGCAGAAGTACGGCAAAGGACGTACTCCGGCCTCCGAAGGAATGAAAGGTGACCATTTCGTGGGTGACTACTATGTCCTTTTTGAAAAGAAACTGAAAGAGCAGGCTGCAGACCTCATTGCTGCAGGTAACTCCCCGGAAGAGGCACGCGAAAATGCACCGCTGATGCAGGAAGCCCGCCGCCTCCTTCTGAAATGGGAGGCAGGTGACCCGGAAACGGTACAGCTCTGGCAGATGATGAACTCCTGGGTTTACGAAGGCTTCGACGTCACCTACAGGGCACTGGGCGTGGAGTTCGACAAAATATATTATGAGTCAGATACCTATAAGACAGGCAGGGAAATAGTGCTCCGGTCCCTTGAACAGGGACACCTCATCCGCAGGGAAGACGGCTCAGTCTGGATCGACCTGACTGCAGACAGGCTCGACCAGAAGCTCCTGCTCCGGTCTGACGGTACTGCAGTTTATATGACACAGGACCTTGGCACAGCTGTGATCAGGTACAATGACTACCATTTCGACCGCCATATTTACGTGGTGGGCAATGAACAGAACTACCACTTCCAGGTGCTGACACTGGCACTGCAGAGAATGGGATTCGAATGGGCAAAAGGACTACACCACTTCTCATACGGAATGGTTGAGCTCCCGGAAGGAAAGATGAAGTCGCGCGAAGGAACCGTGGTTGATGCTGATGACCTTATCGGGGAGATGACAGTCACAGCAACCGTTATGTCTCAGGAACTTGGCAAACTGGGTGGTTACAGCCAGGATGAAAAGGAAAATATATGCAGGCAGATAGGACTGGGCGCACTGAAATACTTCATCCTGAAGGTGGACCCGAAGAAGAATATGACCTTCAACCCGCAGGAGTCAATCGACTTCAACGGTAATACAGGCCCCTTCATACAATATACCTACGCCCGGATAAGGTCAGTCCTGAAAAAAGCAGAGGATACCGGGGTTGCAGATAGATCGGATGATACTGATGGTCTGATCCCCAATGCCAAGGAAATCAGCGTGATAAGACTTCTGAACGATTTCCGGCAGATTGTGCCTGAAGCAGCAAGGGAACTCAGTCCTGCCCTGATCGCCAACTACTGTTATGACCTTGCCAGGGAATTCAACCAGTTTTATCATGACTATTCCATCCTGGGAGAAGAGGATAAAAGCATGCGGAACTTCCGCCTCCGGTTGTCTGACCTGACCGGAAGGGTGCTGGAGAAAGGGTTGTACCTGCTGGGTATTGAAGCCCCTGAAAGAATGTAATAACTATATTATCAGATAATTATGTTTGAAAGCCTGAGTGAAAGACTGGAACGCTCCTTCAAGATTCTGAAGGGAGAAGGAGTCATCTCTGAAATCAACGTCTCTGAAACCCTCAAGGATGTGCGCAGGGCGCTCCTTGATGCCGACGTTAACTTCAAGATAGCCAAGCAGTTTACTGATACCGTCAAGCAAAAGGCGATGGGTCAGAACGTGCTCAAGTCGGTCAAACCGTCGCAGATGATGGTCAAGATCGTGCATGATGAGCTGGTGGAGCTGATGGGAGGGGAAAAGAGCGACATTAATATTAAGGCCAATCCTTCAATAGTACTGATAGCCGGACTGCAGGGAAGCGGTAAGACTACCTTCAGCGCCAAGCTGGCAAAGCTCCTGAAGAGCAAGAGGGGCAAGCATCCGCTGCTTGTAGCCGGCGACGTCTACAGGCCTGCTGCTATTGAGCAGCTGAAGGTGCTGGGAGCCCAGATAGAGGTTCCCGTTTATACCGAAGAAGGCAGCCGCAATCCCGTTGAGATAGCCAGAAATGCCGTCAGGGAGGCGAAGAAGAACGGCAATGACCTGGTAATCATAGATACTGCCGGACGTCTTGCAGTTGATGAGGAGATGATGAAGGAGATAGCTGCCGTGAAGAACGCTGTCACCCCTCACGAGACACTCTTCGTGGTCGATTCAATGACAGGCCAGGATGCGGTAAACACAGCTTTTGAGTTCAACGAGAGAATTGACTATGACGGTGTGGTTCTCACCAAGCTCGACGGCGACACCAGGGGTGGCGCGGCCCTCTCCATCAGATCAGTGGTAAACAAGCCTGTCAAGTTCGTCAGCACAGGCGAGAAGATGGATGCTATTGATATCTTCTATCCTGAAAGAATGGCTGACAGGATACTGGGCATGGGTGACATCGTCAGCCTGGTGGAGAAGGCACAGGAACAGTACGATGAGGCTGAAGCCCGTAAGCTGCAGAAGAAGATTGCCAGGGACCAGTTTGACTTCAACGACTTCATCTCTCAGATACAGCAGATCAAAAAGATGGGGAACATGAAGGATCTTATGGGTATGATCCCCGGTGTCAGCAAAGCCATCAAAAACCTTGACATTGATGATAATGCATTCAAGGGAATAGAAGCGATCATCTCCAGCATGACCCCGGCCGAGAGATCGAACCCGGTGCTGCTCAATGGCAGTCGCAGGAAGAGAGTCGCTGAAGGGAGCGGCACAACGGTAATGGAGGTGAACCGGCTTCTGAAACAGTTTGATGAGACACGCAAGATCATGAAGATGGTTGCCAGGGGAGGTGACCTGTCAAAGATGACGGTGAAGAAGCGTTAGTAAGGCAATAGGCAATAGGCAATAGGCAGTAGTGTGGGGAGATAATTGGCTGTAGGCCAAACTCGCAACTCGCAAATCACAAATCTCAATCATGAACATCATTGACGGGAAAAAAACAGCGGCAGAGATCAGGAGTGAGATCGCCGCAGCGGTGTCAGAGATAAAGAACTCAGGCCGTCGTGTACCCCATCTGGCAGCTATCCTTGTCGGCAATGACGGCGGAAGCGTGACTTACGTCTCCCACAAGGTTAAGGACTGCGAGGAGGTAGGTTTCAGGTCCACACTCATCAGGATGCCGGCAACCGTGAGTGAGGAGGATCTGCTCGACAAGGTCAGGGAACTGAATGCTGACCCTGAACTCGACGGGCTGATCGTGCAACTGCCACTTCCTGACCATATCTCTGAAGGCAAGGTAATTGAGACCATAAGCCCTGATAAGGATGTTGACGGATTCCACCCGGTGAATGTGGGCAGGATGGCTGCCGGACTCCCATCGTTTGTTTCGGCAACTCCTGCCGGTATAATGGAGCTGCTGAAACGTTACAACATTCCCCTGAAGGGCGCTGAATGTGTTGTGGTGGGCCGCAGTAACATCGTAGGCCGTCCGGTGAGCATACTCCTGTCTCAGAAAGGTGTCGATGCAACCGTTACCCTCGTTCACAGCCGTTCACGAAACATTGCAGAGATTGTCAGAAGGGCGGATATCATCATCGCGGCAATAGGGAAGCCGGGATTCATAACAGCTGACATGGTGAAGGAAGGAGCAGTGGTCATAGATGTTGGCACAACACGTGTAGAGGCCCCTGATACCAAATCAGGATGGAGACTGAAGGGCGATGTTGATTTTGAAAACGTTGCACCCCGGTGCTCATGGATAACCCCGGTTCCCGGAGGTGTAGGGCCCATGACCAGAGTATCACTGCTGCTGAACACCCTGCTGGCCTTCAGGAAATAAGCACCTGCGAAAGGAATTCTGCTATTCTGAACCGGTGATTATCAGTCAGTTTGGATTGATTGTCCGGGAGACCTAAGGCAGGCTGATGCCTGTGAAATAGAGGTCATATCTACCCTTGCCGTTTCTCCTGTCAGAGGAGAGAATCATGAAAAAGCTTTCGAACTTAAGGTTTTTTCCAGGCACCGGCCTGTATTCGTTTGAGGCAGAGTTGACTTCCGGATCCATATAAGAAAAAAACCGGACCTGAGGCCCGGTTTCAGAAGGTAGAATTCAGGTTAATTCTAGGGTAATATTTGGTTTGAGGGTAAGCTTCTGAACTCAATTGTAAGATGAAATCCGGCATGGGAAGGTTGCGTCAGACAATTATTTTTTTTACAAATACCTGTTTATCATGTTTATAAAAACAGGCACCTGTTGATAATTGATGACCGGTCCGGGCTGACCGAACCAATTTTATGTTAAATTTGCAGAATATTTTTTGGGGAGATGGAAGAAGAAAGATCCGGTTTTGTGCACGACAGTGAGTTGGACGAGGTGATTCTCCGGTTTGAGAGGATGCGGAAGAATAAGGAGACCTGTTATTTCGATGTCAATGAGTTTGAAACTATTATAGACTATTACCTGGAGGGTAATAATCCTGTCCACGCCTTTGAGGCTACCTCACTGGCATGTGAACTTCATCCCAATTCAGTTCCCATACTCATCAGGAAAGCCCGCGTGCTGCTTGAAAAGGGAAGAGCCACCGAGGCGCTTACCATAGCCAAACGGCTCGAAAACATTGAACCCGGAAACTGTGATATTTACCTTTGCAAGGCCACTGCACTGGCAATGCTGGGTGACATCACCGGGGCACGCAAGGTATTCGACCTTGCCCTGGAAACCGATTCGGAAGACCAGGAAAATATTCTTTACAGCATCACCTCGGTCCTGCAGAACCTCAATTTCCACGAGGAAATGATTCCCTACCTCCACAGGCTTGCTGAACTTGAACCAGATTTCCCGGCTCATCTCTATGACCTTGCATATGCCTATGACAAGAAGGGTGACCACCGGACAAGCATAAAATACTATAACCTGTACCTGGATGAGGACCCATATTCTGACAGTGCCTGGTATAATCTTGGCATAATTTACAATAAGACAGGCGATTATGGCAAATCGATCGAAGCATATGACTATGCCCTCGCCCTGAACCCCGAAAACACATTCGCTCTCTTCAACAAGGCAAACATCCTCAGCAACCTGGAAAAATATGACGAGGCAATGGATGTCTACCGCCAGTTCGTGGAGGAGGAGCCTGACAGTCTCGAGGGGCTGACATATCTTGCCGAGTGCTATGACAAGACGGGTGATGAGGCCATGGCACGAAAGTACTATGCCGAGGCCATTGATATCACCCCTGATTTTCCTGATCCCTGGTACGGCCTCGGACTGCTGTCACTCTCGCGCAACAGGCCGGCTGAAAGCATAACACCCCTGAAGAAAGCAATCGAACTTGATCCGGAAAACCCCGATTACTGGTTCTCCCTTGGCAAGGCTCATATCATGAACGGAAACATCAGGGAGGCAGTCAGATGCTATATTGAATCACTGATCATTGACGGCTACTATGATGAGTCATGGATTGAGACAGGGATAGTGATTATGATGACCGGTGCCTACCGCGGCGCCATCCGCATGCTGAAAAAAGCAGCGAAGATAAGCGGGGACCTGCCCGGAATATATTTCCTCCTTGCATCGGCGTATCTTCATACAGGAAATATGACCGAGGCTACCCGCAACCTTGTCAGGGCAATAAGACTTGACAATGAACTCCTTGAAGAATACTCCGTACTTCTTCCGGAGGAGAAGCTGACGAATGCAATGAGACGACTTTTCAAAAAAACCAATTAAGATATGAAACAAGCGAGACAACTGCTGACACACATTCCGGAGAGACCTTCCAAACCGAGGAAAGATGGGCTTACAATGGTAATGGACAAGGGCCTCAGCCTGCGGGAGGCTGAAGACTTTGCTGAAGTGGGCAGCGGATATGTCGATTTTGTGAAGCTTGGGTTCGGAACATCAGTTATTACTCCGGGCGTTGACAGAAAAATAAAGACCTATCATGATGCAGGGATGACAGTCTATTTCGGAGGGACTCTCTTCGAGGCATTCATCATCAGGGGTCTTTACAGCGAATACGTTGACCTGCTGAAGAATGCGGGCGTGAAAATGGTTGAGATCTCAGATGGCTCCTATGAGTTCGATCATAACGATAAACTTCAGTATATCAGGAAGCTCTCGAAGGAGTTCACGGTGATATCCGAGGTTGGATCGAAAAAGAAAAATATTATTTATACCCCCTCCCAGTGGGTGGAGATGATGAAGGCTGAACTTGACGCCGGTTCCGTAAAGGTTATCGCTGAGGCGCGCGAATCGGGCACAATAGGCATCTATAATGATGACGGCTCAGTGAACAAGGATCTTATAAACACCATCTCAAATGAGATTGGTTTTAACAATGTTCTGTGGGAAGCGCCACTGAAACAGCAACAGGCCTGGTTCATTACCAACTTTGGAGCCAATGTCAATCTCGGAAACATAGCCCCGAATGAGATAATCGCACTTGAGTCACTCAGGCTGGGACTGAGAAGTGATACCTTTTTCAGCTTCCTGCCGGACAACATGAAATGAAACTCTTCGGAATCATAGGATTTCCGCTCGGACATTCATTTTCTCAGAAGCATTTCACTGAAAAATTCCAAAGGGAACACCTTACTGATCATGCTTACCGCAAGTACGAGCTGCCGGAAATAAGCATGCTTCCTGACCTGCTCAACCACGAACCGGACCTCTGTGGATTTAACGTCACCATCCCCTGGAAGGTTAAGGTGATGGATTACCTGGATGAGATTGATCCGGTCGCTTCTGAAATTGGTGCCGTTAACACCGTAAAGGTCACCCGCCGCGGCGGGAAGGCCTGGCTTAAGGGATATAACACAGACGCACCTGCCTTCAGGGAATCACTTCTCGGTAACCTGGATACCCTTCCTGACAGCGCCCTGGTGCTTGGAACAGGGGGTGCGGCAAAGAGTGTAATGTATACTCTTATTGATTTGAATATCATCGCTATACCAGTATCACGCAAGCCGGTCAGGGGAGGTTATACCTACGATGATCTGCCAGGATATATGATCAGCGAAGCAGGAATTATTATCAATACCACGCCTGTTGGCATGGCACCTGACACAGAATCCTTACCAGCTATTGACTACAGTTGCCTGAGGGAAGGTCAGTTGCTGTTTGATCTCGTATATAATCCTCCTGTGACAGCATTCCTCGCAATGGGAGAGGAGCACGGATGCATCACTGTCAACGGGGAGGAGATGTTCCTTATCCAGGCCGGGCTGGCCTGGGAGATATGGAATGATGAAGAATGAGAAATTACATACGAACCTCTGAAGGTCTTTCTGCTTCCGGCAGCCTGCCGTCAACCTTTCCCTGACACCTGAAAATCAAATAAATATTTCCTCCGGATAACCGATTGCCGTCAGTGACAGTCCGTGTGCAGGGGCAGACTGCCCGGCCAGACCCCGGTTTTTTCCACGGAGAATTGCTTCGAAGTCATTCAGTGTCAGCTTTCCTCGCCCAGCCGGGATAAGGGTTCCGACCACGGCCCTGACCATGTTCCTGAGGAACCTGTCGGCAGTGATGGTGAAAATGAGCTTATCCGCTTCAATATCCCATTGTGCATGCGTCACTCTGCATATATTGGTCTTATTGCTGCCGTGCAGCCGGCAAAAGCTGGTGAAGTCGTTGTGCTTCAGCAGTATCGCTGCAGCCTCATTCATCTTCCCGATGTCAAGCTGCCAGTAAAGCAGCCATGCAGTGTCAGAACAGAAGGGATCTTTTGCCCTGGTCACAGTATACTGATATGTTCGTGAAATGGCATCAAACCTGGCATTGGCATCAGGTTTCACCTTCATTATCCTGTTGACCGCTATGTCATCAGGAAGTATGCCGTTAAGATTGTAAAGAAGTTGCCCGTCACTGTCAAGGTCATTGCGCACGGTATCAAAATGTGCACAGAAAAAAGAGGCATGTACCCCGGTGTCAGTCCGTCCGGCCCCAGTGACCGTTATCTGCGATGACAGGACCGTGCTGAGCGCCTTCGTGAGAACACCCTGAACAGTATGTTTGCCGGGTTGGATCTGCCAGCCATTGTATGCCGTACCCCTGAAGGAGAGAAAAATGAAGTATCGTGTCATGTCCGGATCAAAATGTAAAGATAGCTAAAGAACATTGGCCGGGAGGTTGCTTTTGACTAAATTGCGGCAACCTTAAAACAACACATTTATGAGTGATCCGGTACTTAAAAGAGGCTTTGCAAGCGACAATAACTCAGGTGTACATCCCGCGGTGATGAAAGAATTGCTGCGCGTCAACAGGGGACATGTGGTGGGCTATGGTGACGATCCGTTCACTGAAACCGCCAGAGAGCTATTAAGAAAGGAACTTGGACCTGAAACAGAGGTCTATTTTGTCTTTACGGGCACTGGTGCCAACGTACTTGGACTGGCAGGGGTGATGAAATCATGGAACTCTGTCATAACAGCACATACTGCCCATATAGAGACTGACGAGTGTGGCGCTCCTGAAAAATTTGCCGGATGCAAGGTGCTTTCGGTTGATACACCGGATGGAAAACTGAAGCCCGAGATGCTCGCCAGGCATATGCACGGATTTGATTTTGAACACCATAGCCAGCCCAGGGTGATCTCCATATCGCAGGCTACAGAGATGGGCACAGTCTATACACCAGAGGAGGTGAAGGCGCTTGCAGGTTACGCCCACGAGAATGGCCTGCTGCTTCACATGGACGGCGCCCGCATTGCCAATGCTGCAGTTACTCTGGATTTGCCCTTCAGGGCATTCACAACCGATGCAGGAGTGGATATTCTCTCTTTCGGAGGAACCAAGAACGGCATGATGTACGGTGAGGCGGTATGCTTCCTGAAACCAGGACTCTCCGATGGATTCAAATACCTCAGGAAGCAGGGGATGCAACTGGCTTCAAAAATGCGGTTCATCGCCGCACAGTATATCGCCTATCTGTCAGGCGGACTATGGAAGGAGTGCGCCTCACATTCAAACAGGATGGCACGGGACCTGCAGAGAAGGCTGAAGGAGATCAGCGGAATTAAGATCACGCAGAAGGTTGAGGCCAACGGTGTTTTTGTGATCATGCCAGACAGGGTCGCCGCACTGCTGAGCAGGGAGTACTTTTTCTATCCATGGAATGAACAGACCTCTGAATACCGGCTTATGACAAGCTGGGATACAACTTCAGATGACATCGTGCAATTTGCAGACAGACTGAAAAATATGATGGCAGAAAACAAGTAGATTATCAACCCTTCCTGAATCTCAGCAACAGGGACAGGGAGAAAATAAACAACGTGGAAAAAAGGTAATACGGCAACCAGAGGAATCCTGTTGCAGATCCTGGTTCAGGATAGTCGAAAAGAAAGACAACTGCCATCACGGGGATTGATACCAGCCACGCTGTCAGTCCTGACAGTTCAAGATCATGTTTTTGCTTTTCATCGTACATGCTCAATTCAACCCGCCGCGCAAACTTCAAAAGCCAGCTGATTACCATCAGCAGCCAGGGCAGAATGATCACCAGGCAGTAAAACAGGATAAGATTTATCAGCCAGTTCCTTGATGCCCATTCGTGAAGGGAAATATCGGCAAAAACAGTAAAAGTCAATCCTGCCAGGCCACACAGAATTCCTACATACTGGGTGATCTCATAAAACGCTTCATTAATAACCGGTTTTACAGATGTGGCGGCGATAGCCTTCCCTTTCATCAGGTTAAAGACAAGCATGAGACCTGTAATGCAAAAGATCAGCTGAAAAGCGAGTGAAATGAATAACCAGGTCCACTCCATACTGCAACCGCCCGCGCCACGGTAATCATGATAGATATCCACCAGCGCTGCCCAGTCAAGTACGACCGCGATTCCTGAAACAACGCCTGTCAGGACACAAATCACTGTCAATGTGCTGGTTTTCAGTCCGCTTTTAAATGCATAGAACATCATGAACGCAAATGAGGCGTAAAGAACTAACCGGATGATAATCCCGATACCCAGTCCGTTATCAGGAAACTCTTCAGGCACCGGATTTGCCCTCATCCCGAGATATGCATACAGGTCATAAAAGATCCACATTGATGACAGGATCAGTAATACCAGCGTTGTAATCAGCGATGTTTTGAGCCGGTTGTCCGGCTCCGGAAGATTGATCAACTTTCTCATAAATGTGTCAGTTTAGACTCATGGACATTATTTCTTTCCATGGTTATCTGTGATATGGAATACTTCCTCCACATTCTTGCCGAAAAATCCTGCGATTTTGAATGCCAGTAAAGTTGACGGAATGAACTTCCCCTTTTCAATGGCATGAATAGTCTGCCTTGTAACACCTACCGCTGCTGCAAGCTCCTCCTGAGACATCTCCCTGTTGTCAAAACGAAGGCGTCTGATGTTATTTCCCAGTTCCATACGATGTAAACTATACAGCAACAAATGTAAAGCATACTTTACATATCTGCAAATGTTTTATCTGCTTTTTCTTCCCGCTTTAATAAAGCCCGTGGTGATTCAGTTTCGGGGAGCGAGCAGCATGCTGTCGCCGTAACTCAGGAAACGGTAGCCGGAGGCCAGGGCATGGTCATATAGTTTTCTCCAGGTCTCCCCGGCAAAGGCAGCAACCAGCAGCAGCAGGGTACTGTGTGGCTGGTGGAAGTTTGTCAGCATGCTGCTGACCATCCTGAACCTGTAACCTGGAACAATTATGATGTCAGTGCGGGCCTCCAGTGTATCTCTGCCGCTCCTTTCCAGTTCAGCCAGGAGGCAGTCAATTGCAACAGCTGTATCAATTTCACCCTCCTTTTCATAAGGTTCCCATTGTGAGACGGAGAGGATTCCGTCTTTGGATCCCATGCCTTCAAAAAGGCTCAATCCGAGCCAGTAGAGGCTCTCGAGGGTGCGGACGGTGGTAGTGCCCACCGCAGTTATTTTCCTGCCTCTGAGGCGTTCCAACGTCTGTTTTGAGACAAAAAAGTGCTCGCTGTGCATCATATGGTCACAGATCAGCTCTGATTTCACCGGCCTGAACGTTCCGGCACTGACATGAAGAGTCACCTCCGCCCGTTCAATGCCTGCAGAATCAAGTCCGGCAAGCACTGAAGGCGTAAAATGGAGTCCGGCAGTAGGGGCAGCCACTGACCCGTTTATGCGTGCGTATGTGGTCTGGTATGTTGAAACGTCACTCTCCTCGTCATCCCTGTCGAGATAGGGAGGTATGGGCATATGGCCCAGGCACTCTAATACACCGGCAAAGGAGAGAGTGCTCTCATTCCATCTGAATTTTACAATAATGGTGTCACCGGCAGTGCCGGTCCTTTCCGCGCTGAGGGTACATTCCCTTCCATCATGTACGAAGCGCGACTCAAGCATCCCATGCTTCCACCTTTTCAGGTTGCCGACAAGGCACTTCCATTCAACGGGTCCGTCTGATGCCAGGTTCATTGAGAATTCTACAGGGTTGTGCGGTTCAAGACAGAATACTTCAACTGCGGCACCGCTCTCTTTCCTGAATATCAGCCGGGCGCGTATGACCCTGGTGTTGTTGAAGACAAGCAGGCTCTCACAGCCGGCAAGAGCGGGAAACTCACTGAAAATATGATCGCTGATGTTACAGCCGTCCCACACCAGCAGCTTTGACCGGTCCCTTTCCGGAAGAGGATACCTGGCTATCCTCTCAGGGGGCAGGTCGTAGGTGTAGTCAGCTATCCGTATGTTTCCGAAGTTGTTTTTCATTTTCTCACCGGAAGAGCGCACCAGGAGCCTCCATCAGGGCCCGGGCTCCTTACAGTCTTTTCCGGACGGGCAAAAATAGCTAATTTTGAGATCAGTTGACCAATCATGAAAAGGAGACGGAACAGCAGGAATGCACAGGGTGGCAGGCAGGCCGGGGTATCAGGGCCAGGTAACTCTTCCAGTCCGGGAAGTTCCGGAAGGGCGGCCAGGGAAGTAGACCTTCACCTGCCGTCAGGTCATACAGGCCCGGAAACCCTTGACCGCCAGCTTGCGCGGGTTAGGGGTGAACTGAACAGCGCCATGAGAGCAGGAGAGAAGGAGATAATCTTCATTCACGGCGCCGGCAGCGGCAGGCTGAGGGAGGCATTACGTGCCGTCGTCGCGGCTGGCTATCCTTCCTGCACCTGCCATGACGCACCCTTCGCCAGGTATGGCTATAATGGCGCTACCATAGTGACAATCAGGAAGTAGCAAATATGGTGTACATCAGCCATGACCTATGACAGCAGAAACAGGTACATGTTTTCGTGATGGTGGGAAAGCCAGTTAAAACCGCGGTTTTTGGCGGTTCAGGTTCAGAAGCCCCGATGTGGTAAACCCGGGCAGGACCTACTCGTACAGGTCAACGATCAGCGTCTTTCCATACATGTAGTAAGGCACTTCCGTATCACCTCCAAGCTGTCTGTACCATGCCGGGGTGACAACAGTGCCATCGGGCTTGTGCAAGGTGCGCTCATAGATGGCATAGACCGGATTGAAGACAAGATTGGTCACGCCGATGGTATAAAAAGGCTCTGACGTCTCATCGGTCCGCGCCTCCTCCCTGACCATGACCTCAAGCCTGTTGCAGGTCATGAGTTCCTTCAGGAATTCCATCCTGGCTTTCGGGACATTGCTCTCAATAATTGTGCACCTGATGCCGTCTATCTCGCCGGTTATATGTTTTGCAGAAGTAAGTGATGCCATGATTCTTCCATGTTTAGATGCCGTAGCTTAAGTTTCTGATCATTTCGAAGAGGCCGCTTGCAAATCCGGTCACGACTATACCTGCGATACATATTGCAAGCCCCAGCTTCTGCATGAAATCGCTCCTGAATGATGCAATCGGTGCCTCGCTCTTGTTGATGAACATCGCCTTGACAACAAGCAGGTAATAGTATAGTGCTATGATTGTATTAAGTACGGCGATAGTCACCAGTACATAGAACCCTTTTTCGGCAGCAGCCACAAATAGAAAGAACTTTCCGAAGAACCCTGCCACCGGTGGAATGCCTGCGAGTGAAAACATTGCAAGCATCAGCGTGATGCTCAGGCCAGGGTTGGTCCTGTAGAGCCCGTCATAGTCATCCATGTTCTCCTTTCCGGTCTTCTCGGCAATTACCGACACCACGCCGAATGCAGCCAGGTTGGAAAAGATGTAGATAAGGGCATAATAGATGACGGTGGTCATCCCGAGCCTGTTCCCGCCGATAAATCCCAAAAGGAAGAAACCGGCCTGTGCAATGGAGGAAAAGGCGAGAAATCTCTTCATGTTTTTCTGCCTGAGGGCGAACAGGTTACCTATGGTTATCGTCATTACTGCTATAACCCATATCACCTTCTCCCAGGTCATGGAGATAACCGGGAACACCCTGAAAAGGATGATGATGAATATGAAGGCTGCAGCACCCTTGCTGATCACAGAAAGATAAGATGTTACATTTACAGGGGCGCCTTCGTAAACGTCTGCGGTCCAGAGATGGAACGGAACGAGTGACATCTTGAAACCCATTCCTGCAAAGAAGAAGATGAAGCCCATGATCACCAGGGGTACAGAGGTCAGTTTTGCTGCCACTTCAGGGAAATAAAGTGAACCGGTTACCCCGTAGATCATTGAAAGGCCGAAAAGAAGAATGCCTGAGGAGAGGGTTGAAATGAGTATCAGTTTTATCCCTGCCTCGGCTGACCTGTTCTGATACCTGTCATAGGCCGCGAGGGCTGCCAGAGGAATTGTTGCCAGTTCTATCCCGAGATAAAACATCAGGAAGTGTCCTGATGATATCATGAAATTCATCCCGATCAGCGTTGAGATCAAAAGCAGGAAATACTCATGGATCCTGTCCCTGTTTTCAGGCCTTCCAAGCCACGTATATGACTGGATGAGTACTATCAGCGTTCCTATGTTCAGGATATTCTTCATGAGGGTTGTGGTACCGCTTGCCTCGTACATGCCGCCGAATAGCGAGCCCGTTGCTGCCGGCAGGAATCCGGCGGCGGTCACTATGGCGAACAGTGCTACTGCTATGCTCTTTATCTTTTCCTTGTTCCTCTCGCCGGTAAAAACCTCTGCTACCAGTATGAAAACAAAGGCAAGGGTCAGAACCAGCTCGTGGCGCATTATCATAAAGCTTTCAGGATTCATTTCTGCAGGTTTAAGGATATTCCTGTATATGGTTGTTTTACAATATCTTGTCTATTATCGGCAGCAGACTTTCACGGATGATGTTCGAGAGTCCCAGCGGGGCTATGCCTATGTATACTATTCCGGCAATAAGTGTCAGCAGGGACAGTTTTTCATACCATTTTGCATCGCCGAGGCTGATGTAGTGGTTGTCCCTGATCGGCCCCAGCAGCAGGATGGCCACGACTCTCAGAATGTAAACTGCCGTGATCACTATTGATGAAATAGCAATTATTGTTGCCACCCTGTGGAAGGTGTCGGGATGTTCAAATGCACCGAAGAAAATATTCATTTCGGCGACGAAACCGCTGAGACCCGGCAGTCCCAGTGAGGCAAGACCTGCTATTACATAAGCCACGCCAAGGAATGGTATCACCTTCATCAGCCCGCCCATCTCGTTGATCATCCTGGTATGTGTTCTTCCGTATATCATGCCTATCAGTGCAAAGAAGAGTGCCGTCATCAGTCCGTGGGAGATCATCTGGATGACAGCACCGGTCATCGCGGTGCGGTTCATCATCAGAACCGCAAAGAGCACCATCCCGCAGTGACTCACCGAGGAGTAGGCGTTTATGTATTTGAGGTCCTTCTGGACAATCGCGCCGAAGGCGCCGTAAACAACACTGATTGTGGTAAGTATTATGAATATCCAGGCCATCTCCGATGCTGCCTCGGGCATCAGGAACATTGCAACCCTGAATGCACCGTAGCCTCCGAGTTTCATCAGTACGCCGGCATGAAGCATTGATACTGCAGTAGGGGCTGAAGAATGACCGTCAGGTGACCAGGTGTGAAGCGGGAACAGAGCTCCCAGTACACCAAATCCTACAAATGTGAAGGGGAAAAACCACCTCTGTGCCTCTATGGGAATAGTGATCTTTGATATCTCGAGTATGTTGAAGGTGAGTTCACCACCGTCGGGAGCGGAGTTGAAATATATCCCGAAAAGGCCCACCATAAGGAGGGCAGATCCGCCCATAAGCATCAGTGTCAGCTTCATGGCTGAGTACTCCTTCGGGCCGCTGCCCCAGATACCGATAAGGATGTACATCGGGATCACTGCCACCTCGTAGAAGAGGAACATCGTGAACAGGTCAAGCGAGATGAAAAAGCCGAACACACCGGTAGCAAGAAGGATAAGCGAGATGAAGAACTCCTTCTTCAGGTCTTCCATTTCCCATGATGCAAAGATCCCTGCAAATACAACTACGGCCGTAAGGGCGATCATCGCCACGGAGATGCCGTCAACACCGACTGTATAGTAAATATTGAGGCTCTTAAACCATTCAAAGCTGCTCATCAGCACCATTTCATCAGTGTTGCCGCTCTTACGGAGGCTGATGTACATGAACACAATGACGAAGGCAACTATAAGCTGGATCCCCATGCCAATTGCAGAGACAATCTTTGTCTGCCGGGCATCTTTTACAAGCAGGATTCCGGTTATTGTCAGCAGCGGAATTATTACCAGCCAGGATAGAATATTCATGATGTCTTATTTATTTCTGCTTGTTGTTACTACTTTACCAGGTAAATAAAGGCTATTACAAGGGCAATTACCCCGGAGATGAAGACATACCCGTATTTCTGAAGCTGGCCCGACTGCAATCCCTTTATCATGGATGATACTGACTGTGTCACATAGGCGATTCCGTTCATGGTGCCATCAACAATATGCCTGTCAAACCATGCAACCGGGTGGGAGATATGCCTGAATATCACCTTCTTTGTAATGAAGATATAGACTTCATCTATGTAGAACTTGTTGTATGCCCACTTATAACTGTGCCTGAACAGTGATGTCATCCGGTCAGGCAGGGTTGTCTCCTTTCTGTACATCACCCATGCGAGGCCGATGCCCAGAAGGCCGATGGCCACCGAGGGTATAGCCACACCCCACTCAATGTGTGACTCGAAGGGAACACCATCCGAGGTGACAAGGCTGCTGAAGGGAAGAAATCCCGCAAAGACAGATCCGGCAGCCAGTATTACAAGCGGAACCGTCATGGTTGCAGGAGATTCATGGGGAGTATGATGATAGTGTCTGTCAACGCCATGGAATACAGAGAAATAAAGCCTGAACATGTAGAAGGCTGTCAGTCCTGCAACGGCATATTCAATTGCGAAGAGAATCTTGTTGTGATGAAGAGCGGCAGTCAGTATCTCATCCTTGCTGAAGAAGCCGGAGAGGGGAGGCACACCTGCAATTGTAAGGCATGCAATCAGGAAGGTAATGTTTGTGACAGGCATGTAACGCCTGAGTCCTCCCATATCCTTCATGTCATTGCTGTGCACGGCATGTATCACCGAGCCTGCACCCAGGAAGAGCAGTGCCTTGAACATTGCATGGTTGAAAAGATGCCAGTTTGAAGCCATGAATCCAAGTCCGTCGTGACCGCCGTAGCCTGACACCCCGAGGCTGAAGATCATGTAACCGATCTGTGATATGGTAGAGTAGGCGAGGACCCTCTTGATATCAGTCTGGGTAAGAGCAATTATTGCCGCAAACAGCGATGAAACAGCACCCACCCATGCAATAATTTGCAGGGCTTCGGGTGCAGCAAAATAGTAAACCGGGAACATCCTGGCCACCAGGAATACTCCTGCCACAACCATTGTTGCGGCATGGATGAGGGCCGAGACAGGTGTCGGACCCTCCATGGCATCAGGAAGCCATATGTGCAGCGGAAACATTGCAGATTTACCTGCACCGCCCATGAAAATGAAGATCATTGACCATGTCATCAGAGACATCCCCAGGAAAACTGCCCCGCCTTTGCTGGCTATCGCAGGCCCGTTGATATCAGTAAGAGTCACAAAATCAAAGGTTTTTGTCGTAAATGACAGTAATAGTATCCCCACCAGGAATCCCATATCTGCGAACCTTGTGACAATAAAGGCCTTTTTTGAGGCTGCAACGGCACTGGGTCGGTCATAATAAAAGCCGATAAGGAGGTATGATGAAACTCCCACCAGCTCCCAGAATATGTACATCTGAAAGATATTGGTGGCAACCACCAGGCCCATCATTGAGAAGGTGAAGAGAGAGAGGAAGGCATAGTAGCGTTCAAATCCTTTTTCTCCTTTCATGTATCCAAGGCTGTATATGTGGACCATGAATGACACAGTGCTGATTACGACAAGCATCATAACCGAGATTGGGTCAAGGAGAACACCCATATCAATGTGCAGATGGTCTGAAAGGTTAAGCCAGACTGCGTTTGCAGCTACTATCTTCTGAAAGCTACCGCCTGAGATGCCGCCTCCGGTGAAGTAAGTTATTGCTGTAAAGTAGGAGAGGAAAGTCACCAACCCGAGAGCAACAGTGCCTGTCAGACCGGCGGGAAGTCCTTTCAGCTTCATGCCGAACAGGCTCAGTATCAGGAATGTGACAAAGGGAATTATCAGTATCCAGGTTGTATATCCGAAATCAGTCATCATTTCTTTACTGTTATCAGTATTTCATTTGGTTGACATCCTCAACATTTATGGTTGTAAATCTCCTGTAAATGTTGATGATAATGGCTATTGCAACGGCCGCTTCCGCTGCTGCCACGGCAATGACGAAAAGGCTGAAGAAATGACCTTCAAGTTTCCCGGGGAAAAGAAACCTGTTGAATGCCATGAAATTGATATTTACGGAGTTGAGGATAAGCTCCACTGACATTAACATGGTTATCAGATTCCTCCTGGTAAGAAAACCGTAAATTCCGGTAAAGAACATTACCGTGGCAAGAACGAGGTAAAACTCCAGTGGTATTCCTGAATTCATAATCATTATCGTGTTTTATTTGGCGGGTTCATCTTTGTGCGGGCTGCCCTTCTTGGCAATCACTATGGCCCCGATCATTGCTGCCACCAGCAGTACCGAGATCACTTCAAACGGGAGAACATAACCGTCACGACCTGTCTCAAGCAGGCTGTGGCCGATGAGATGCATGTCTACCTCTGCTGCTGCAGCGGAGTCAGCGGAGAATGAATGGTTGAGTATCGTTGTAATGACCACCACTGCCCCGGCAACGGCAGCCAGTGCAGAGAATAAAGCCTTTTTCGTCTCTATACGCTCAAATTTGTGGCTGATCTGGCTGGTAAGCAGTATTGAGAAGATTATCAGCACCACGATGCCGCCGGCATAGAGTGTCAGCTGCACTGCAGCCATAAACTGGTAGCTCAGCAGAAAGTAGAGGCCTGCCGTGGCAATAAGCACCATCAGAAGTGATACCGCAGCACGCAGTATCCTCCGGCTCGTCACAGTAAGGACGGAAAACACAACTATTACCAGAGCAAATATTGCGAACATTATCTGTTTTGCTTCCATTTATTCCACTCCTTTCATGATTTTGGAACCGGGCTGATTGAGCACCTTCGTAAGTTTCCTGCGGTCAAAGACGGCATGTTCAAACTCCTGACCGAATTCAATCGCCTTTGACGGGCACGCCTTGATGCAGAGGCCGCAGAAGGTGCACATTCCCAGGTGGTAAATATGCTTGTCTATGATCCTCTGCTTCCTGCCGTCTTCGTTGACGATTGTTGCAGATATGATTTCTATCGAGCCGTTGGGGCAGTTGATCTCACAAATGCCGCATCCGGTGCACTTGTGTTCATTCTTATCGTTGTGAGGCATAATGACCTCACCCTTGAACATGTCAAACATCTTCAGATCCTTCCGGTTGTCCGGGTACTGCTGCGTGACTGTTGTGCCGGGCTTGAAGAAGTATTTTCCCGTAACACCCAATCCCTGCAGCAGCGACCTGAGTCCGTTGAATATACCCCTGAAATATCCTGTGAAACTGTTCATTGTCTGTGTGTCACTGTTTATGTCTTCCTACCAGTGCAGTCCCGTAAGCACCAGGAATGCCATAAGAAGGAGGTTAAATATGTTAATGGGAAGAAGGTATTTCCATTCCAGGGTAAGTAGCTGGTCAATCCTGAGCCTCGGGAATGTCCATTTGAGCCACATCATGAGGAATACAACGCCGAAAGTCTTGGCAAGGAACCAGACAAACGGAGGAATAAAGTCCATCACCGCGTTGAATCCGTCCCAGCCGTAGACATGGAACGGCATCCAGCCTCCGAAGAATACAGTGGCTGCTATTGCTGCTACAATGAACATATTCATGTACTCTGCCAGGAAGAAAAATGCAAACTTGATCCCGGAGTACTCGGTATGGTAGCCTGCTGTGAGCTCAGATTCGGCTTCGGCCAGGTCAAACGGACCCCTGTTGGTCTCGGCGGTTCCAGCGATAATGTAAATCACAAATGCTATCACAGCCGGGATATGTCCCTTGAAGATGAACCATCCCCATCTCTGTCCTTCAATGATTTCCGACAGCTGCATCGTTCCGGCAAGAACCACCATCGTTACCAGGGCAAGGCCCACTGACAGTTCGTAGCTGACGATCTGTGCGCCGCTCCTCATTGCGCCGATGAGCGAGTACTTGTTGTTGCTCGCCCAGCCGGCCAGCAGCACCCCGATGACCCCCATTGATGAGATGGCCATCAGGTAAAAGACGCCTATGTTAAGGTCTATTGCCTGCAGCCCCTTCGCAAAGGGGATCGCGCCTATTGCCATGAAGGAGGCAACGATTACAATGAACGGCGCAAGGTTGAAAAGAACCCTGTCAGCATTCTTTATAGGCACCAGTTCAACGAACAGGAGCTTGACCAGGTCAGCTATGGTCTGGAAGACGCCGCCGGGGCCCACCCGGTTGGGACCCAGACGGTTCTGCATCAGTGCGCAGACCTTTCTCTCGGCGTAAACGAGGAAGAGCCCGACTATGGCATAGAATATCAGAATGGCTATCCCGATAAGGATCATCTCAACCGCTACAGCCCAGCCGGGTGACATTGATGCCCTCAGGCTGCTGTCTATCCAGGCGGTGAATGATGAAAAGTCGTATATACTGAACTCCATATGTAGTCTCCTTGAATTGTTCTACCTGTCAATATCCGGAATAATGAGGTCAAGAGAACCGTTGATGGCCACCAGGTCAGCAATCTTGGCGCCCTTTGACATAAGGTTCAGAGGGGCCAGATGAACGAAGTTGGGCGAGCGGAACTTGACCCTGTATGGGTTCTTGTTGCCGTCGCTGACGATATAAACGCCAAGCTCGCCCCTTGCTGTCTCCACGCTCTGGAAGTATTCACCCTCCGGCAGCTTGATCACAGGTTTCATCTTTTCGGCGTATGAGCCTTCAGGGATGTTGTCTATCAGCTGTTCAATGATGTTCATCGACTCCCACATCTCGTCCATCCTCACCTTGTATCTGTGGAATGAATCACCTTCATTGTAAAGTATCTCATTGAAGGTGACCCTGTCATAGGCGCTGTATGGATTGTGCTTCCTTACGTCGCACGAAAACCCCGAGGCCCTTCCCACAGGCCCAGTCAGTCCCCATGCGATTGCCTGTTCGCGGGTTACAGTGCCAATATTCTTAAGGCGCTCCTGGAAGATGACGTTCCCGGTAAGGAGCCTGTCATACTCGGGAAGGGTCTCCCTGAAGTACTTGATGAACTCTTTTGTCCTCTTCTGGAAGTTGGGGTGGATGTCATTCATGAGGCCGCCCGGGCAGTTGTAGCTCACAATCATTCTTCCGCCGCAGGTCTCCTCGAAAATGTCAAGGACCATTTCCCTGTCACGAAGGCCGTAGAAAAAGCATGTCAGGCCTCCAAGGTCCATCCCGAAGGTGGCCCAGAAGAGCTGGTGCGACTGAATCCTTGTAAGCTCGCTCAGGATCGTCCGGATAACCTTTACCCGGTCAGAGACTTCGATACCGAGGGCTTTTTCCACGGTGAGGCAGACTGCCTCATTGTTGATGTGGGCCGAAAGGTAGTCCATCCGGTCTGTGAGGTGGATGATCTGGGGATAGGCTATGCTTTCGCACATTTTCTCGATACCACGGTGGATGTAACCGATATGCGGTTCCACGTTCCGGACTATCTCGCCCCTGAGCGAGACCACCAGCCTCAGCACACCGTGCGTTGACGGGTGTTGGGGGCCCATGTTGATTACATATTCCTCCTGCTCCGGTACGGGTGCTTTTACTTCTTCTTCCATAGTTTACCTGGCAAGAATATTTACGTCGTCTTTATAATCCTTTCTGAGCGGGTAACCCCATGTGCTGTCAAGAAACAGTCTCCTGAGGTCAGGGTGGTTGCGAAACCTGATTCCGAGCAGGTCATAGGCCTCCCTTTCATGGAAATCAGCAGCAGGCCAGAGTGCACAGAGTGAATCGATTTCAGGATTTTCACGGTCTGTAACCCTTGTCTTGAGCACAATCATATGTTTGTGAATGGTTGACCGGAGGTGGTAGACAGTGCCAAGTTCGGTGCCGTAATCCATCCCGGTCACCGATACAAGCATATCGAGGGCGGTTTCACTGTTGCTCTTAAGCTTCTCTGCCACAGCAAACAGATCAGAGGGGCTGAGTGTTATCTCAACAAACTGTTTCCCCTGTACAACCTGTGCATCCGGGGCAATTGTTGCTGCCAGCGCGGCAAGCTGCGAATTTTCCATATTAATTATTGCTGGGTATTGTGTGACTTGCTCCGTTTTCTGCGCGATTTGATTGTCTCCGTCCCTATCTTCCTCTGTAGCTGCATCATGCCGTAAAGAAGGGCTTCGGGGCGTGGCGGGCATCCGGGGATGAATACATCAACCGGTATAATATGCTCCACACCCTTGACCACATGATAGGAGTTGAGGTAAAATGGTCCTCCGGAAATGGCGCAGGCACCCATTGCCACAACATATTTGGGCTCTGACATCTGATCATAAAGCATTTTAAGGACCGGTGCCATCTTGTTTGTGATTGTCCCTGCAATGACTATGACATCGGCCTGCCTGGGGCTTGCCCGGTATACTTCCATCCCGAATCGCGCAAAATCATGACGGGGTGCACCTGCGGCCATCATCTCGATACCGCAGCAACTGGTTGCAAAAGTGAGAGGCCACAGTGAGTTGCGGCGGCCCCAGTTTATGACGTCATCTATCGTCGAGAGAAATACATTCACACCTGAATCCTGCAGCTGCTTCAGGGTCTCATTGTCCCCGAATTCCTCATCCCTGATTCCTTTTATTCCCATGTCAGAGCGTGTTTTTTCCAGGCATAGGCAAGCCCTAGCCCGAGAACCAGGATAAATACAACAATCTCAATGAAGGCCACCATGCCCATCTCCTTCATCACCGTTGCCCAGGGAAACAGGAATACTATCTCCACGTCAAACACCAGGAAGAGGATTGCAAAGAGGTAATAGCCCACATTGAACTGAAGCCAGGTGGTACCCTTGGTGGGTATACCGCATTCATATGGGTCAAACTTCTGAGGTGCAAATGACCTGGGAGCCACAATGCCGGAGAAGATAAGAACCAGTCCGACAAATATGGCCCCTGTAAGAAATAACAGAACCAGGGCCTGATTATTCATTTCTGTGGTTTATAGGGGTTGAAAAACGGGCGTAAAGGTATCGAACCGTCAGTTTTGAGTTGAAATTGATGATAAATATCACTCCCTTGTGAATTTTGAAACAGGAAAAACAGGCGAATCATGTACTGATGTTAAGTTATTAACTGCTGTTTATCACTGGCGGGGGGGAGGAAACCGGGGCAGTCAGACCACAGGGTCAGGTCAGTTTAAAAGTATTATCTTTGCACCGGCAGGCCGGTCCGTCGTTCCGACACTTGTGTCGGGAAGGAAAGTCCGGGCAACAGAGAGCACCATCCTTCCTAACGGGAAGATATCCGAAAGGGTATAGCAGTGTAACAGAAAATAACAGTCCGCCAGCTGGCGGACAATGGTGAAAAGGTGAGGTAAGAGCTCACCGGTCCCGGTGGTGACACCGGGAGCCGTACACCTGATGGGTTGAAAGACCATGTATACCGGCGTCTGAGGGCTGCTCGCCCGAGCCGGGGGGTAGGTCGTATGACCACGTCAGCAATGACGGGGCAAGATAAATGACGGACCGGGAGCAATCTCCTCTTGCAGGAACCGTCTCCCGACAGAACCCGGCTTACAGGCCTGCCTTTGAAATAAAAGATGCCACCCGGTGTGGGTGGCATCTTTTTGATATGGAGGTTATTATCTGGTCCGGGTAACGCCATGTCTCAGACCTGGTGCACCAGAATCCATACGGAAATTACAATTTGAACACTGAATCTTCCATCGGGGTGTCAAATTCAATCGTTTCGAAGGTCATGCCTCCCAGTTCAGATCCGTCGACGAACTGAGCGATTTTTGTCCCGAATTGGACGCCGTTGAACTCTTTGCGTTCCCTTATATAGGATTCAACCAGCATCTCCTGTCCCATCTGGCTGACTGTCTGTTCAGTCTTGACAGGCAGGAAACTCTCCTTGTCGAGATATGTGTATGATGTGGTGCCTGATTCACTTGTGACGGTGAACTTATAAGCCGGCTTACCTTCCACAGCTTCCTCACCTTCCAGTTTCAGCCTCCCGGACTTGAACGCCTCCATGAAAGAATCACGGAACACGTTGTATTCCTGTACACTGCTCAACTGCTCGGCAGGCAGTTCAACCGGATCGGTTGCTCCGGTGAGCGGATTCAACATATATCCCTTCTCACCGTCAAAAACTATGACGATCTCCATTCCGTTGAACTCCTGGATCACTTTGACCTTGTTCGGCTTCTTGACCATAATGGTAATTGGCAATTCCATCCCCATCTGGCTGACAACGCCTTTCATCGACATTGTCTGTGCCTTCTCAAGATTCTCGATCCCGTTGGCTGCATAGTACTTGTTTGCAATATCATCGAGCGACTGGGCATTGCAGACTGATGCCACCATAATTATCGCCAGAAGAGCCATTGATTTTTTCATAATAATTTAATTTATTGTTAATTAAAAAGAGTTAACTATAGTTCTTATTAATGTAAGTTTATTAAGCAGGCTGTCGAGCATATCCAGCCTCAGCATGTTGGCTCCGTCAGAAAGTGCAGAAGCTGGTTCAGGGTGGGTTTCAATGAAGATTCCATCAGCGCCGGCGGCAATGGCACACCTGCCGATGGTCTCTATCATGTCAGGCTGTCCGCCGGATACCCCGCCTTCCTGGTTAGGCTGCTGCAGTGAGTGGGTGATGTCCATGATCACCGGGGCACCTGTCTGCTTCATCACCGGAATGTTGCGCATATCTACTACCAGGTCGTTGTATCCGAAGAAGTTTCCCCTTTCGGTGAGCATCACCCTTTCATTGCCCGATTCCCTTATTTTCCCGGCAGCAAAACGCATTGAGGAACCGGAAAGAAATTGTCCCTTCTTGACATTTACCACCTTGCCGGTAGCCGCGGCAGCGACAAGGAGATCTGTCTGCCTGCACAGAAATGCGGGTATCTGGATAACATCCACGAAATTAGCCGCCATTCGGGCTTCTTCAGGCGAGTGAATGTCAGTAACAACCGGTACGGAATACTTTTCCCTGACCGCTGCCAGTATTTCAAGCGCCTTCTCGTCACCGATTCCGGTAAATGAATCAAGACGTGACCGGTTTGCCTTACGGTATGATGATTTGAATATCAGTGGAATGCGGTACCTGTCACTCAGCTTCACAACCTCGCCAGCAACACGGAATGTCATCTCCTCCGACTCAACCACGCATGGTCCGGCAAGCAATAGAAAGTTACCACTGTCAGAATGCTTAAGTAACGGTATATTCAATTCACTGACTTTCATGAGATAAATTTACTAAATATTTTATTTATTATCCTTGTTGTAACTGTAGATTTTTTGCCAACGGGCTTCCAGTTGCTTGCGTATCTCAAGCTCACGGGCATTCCTGCCCGGTTCGTAAAAGATTGTACCGGTTATCTGCTCCGGCAGGTAATTGTCCTGGACAAAGTTGTCCTCGAAATCATGAGCATATCTGTATCCCTCATGATATCCCAGGTCCTTCATGAGCCTCGTAGGCGCATTTCTCAGGTGGAGCGGAACAGGAAGGTCTCCATGCTGGCGGACTGAAGCAATTGCATTCTCAATGGCCATGTATGCCGCATTGCTCTTGGGCGATGTGGCAAGGTAAACAGCTGTTTCCGAGAGAATTATTTTCGACTCTGGCCAGCCGACAAGGTTTACTGCATTAAAGCATGCCTGTGCAAGAAGCAGGGCATTGGGATTTGCAAGACCGATGTCCTCGGCTGCAAGTATTACCATACGCCTGGCGATGAACTTCACATCCTCACCACCCTCCACCATCCTTGCAAGCCAGTATACTGCAGCATTCGGGTCTGACCCCCGGAGCGACTTGATAAATGCCGAGATGATATCATAATGCTGTTCTCCGTTCTTGTCATACATTGCAAGATTCTGCTGTACATGGCCAAGGACCATATCATCAGTGACAACAATTTCCTCACTGCCTTTCTCAGCCTCAAGCGAGACAGTAAGCTCGAGCGCATTATACAGTTTGCGCGCATCACCTCCGCTGATACGTATCAGTGCCTCATACTCGGTAACCCTTATTCTGTACTGCGAGAGATAATGATCATCTGTAACCGCCCTGTCTATCAGCTTTCTGAGCGTTTCGTCATCAAGAGGTTTAAGCACATACACCTGACACCTTGAAAGGAGCGGTGAGATTACCTCAAAGGAGGGATTCTCAGTTGTTGCACCTATAAGCGTCAGAATTCCCTGTTCCACGGCACCCAGCAGTGAGTCCTGCTGCGACTTGTTGAAACGGTGAATCTCGTCTATGAAAAGAATGGGATTTGGCTTGCCGAAGAACTGTTGACTCTTTGCCTTTTCTATCGTTTCGCGCACCTCCTTTACACCACTGTGCACAGCACTAAGCTGGAAGAATGAGCGCTCAAGCTTGTTTGCCACAATCCTTGCCAGGGTGGTCTTCCCGACACCGGGAGGGCCCCATAATATAAAAGAAGGTACGCTGCCGGACTCAATGACCTTCCTGAGTACACCTTCCTTGCCTACAAGATGCTCCTGCCCGGCAAACTCCTCGAGTGACCGTGGTCTTAACCTGTCTGCAAGTGGCTGATTTGAAAACATATGGCAATTTCACAAATACAGGTGCAAATTATCATAAAATCGCTTGAACCGTTACGGTTTTTGCCATTTTCAGATAAAATATTTTCCCGATAGGAAATTAATTGCTACTTTTAGGCATTAATTTTTTACACCACGCATACTGTACCTTCCAAGAATCCGTTTAGTAACAGGATATTATCAAATTCCGGTAATTATGAAAAAACCTCTACTGATCACATTATTAATTCTGGCAGTACTGCTCTTAATACCGGCTGTAAGCTTCATCAGATGGGCCTTCCAGGAAAAGAAACCTGTCGATGTTGTCATACTTGACAAGACTGTGCCGACGCTTGACAGACTGGGTCACCGCTCATTTGTTTACGTTCTTACCAACGCGAGATTTGTCAGGGGAGAAAAGAGCGGCAGCTATTCGGCTAATAAGGATTATTACGGCTTCGAACCACTCAGACCTGTGAGGGAGAAACAGTTCAGGAAAAAAGACTTCCGCCTCACTGAACTGATTGACCTGGCAGATAACAATGACGCCCTCTATTACACTGATACTTACGGTGTGTTTTTCAATGACTGGTACCAGGGGATAAAGAAGACACGCCGGTCACGTAAGCTTTACGGCGGACTCAACAACAACGATTATCTCCTCATGGTGGAGATGAAAAAACGTGACAAACTGGTTCTCGTTGAATACAATACATTCGACTATCCCACCGCAGGTCTTGAAAGATTCAAGACCGAAGAGCTCCTTGGAATATCTTCAAAAGGCTGGATGGGCCAGTATTATAAATCACTCGATACTGTGTCACAACAAGGCGTTCCTTCCTGGATGCCGGCTCTGTACCGTAAACAGTACCGTGAACCATGGACCTTCTCCAATCCCGGAGTGGTACTGCTCAGGGAGAACGGCATCATAGTGCTGGAAGAAGGTAAACATCTTGCTTCAGCATTGCCGGTCATCAGAACAACCGGTCCGGCAGCTGATAGGTTCGGGCTTCCCGAGACAGTTGCCTTTGTCAAAAGCTTCGATGTCATTGATCCGGGAAAGAACACAGTCATTTCCGAATTCGTGCTGAATACAACGCCATCCGGCGATACACTGCTGGCTGTCAATGACCTGCAGGCAGTTTTCCCGGCAGTTACCCAGGAACCTCTCAAACAGAAAACTTACTACTTCTCAGGCGATTTTGCAAATAATGATATACCGTTCTGGACTGCCAGGCTTAAGAATATCCAGAAAGGGGCCAGAACTTTTCTCTATTCCGACAAGCCTGATGACCCGAAGAGGTTCTTCTGGCTCTACTACAAACCGCTCATTACCTCCATATTCACGGAATACCAGGCAGAACATGCCGGAAAGTAGTACACTGACAAACAACAAGGAACAGGCCATGAGCCTGTTTTTTGTTTTATGGGGTATCTGTTGGTCTTTCTCCTGAACATAAGCCCACAGGTTCTGTTTTATTAAGGTTACTTCATATCTTTATATACAGTTTTGTAACAATGAAAGCAACAATAGTACAGTGCGGACTTATGTGGGAAGACAGGGATGCCAGCCTTGCACATATCTCATCCCTGCTTGATGCTGTCTCACCTGGCAGCGGGATTGTGGTGCTTCCCGAGATGTTCACAACCGGTTTTACAATGAAGCCGGCACCCCTGGCTGAAAGTATGGACGGACCTACTGTAAAGTGGATGAAAGAGCGGGCCGCTGACGGAGGTTATGCCCTCTGCGGTTCGGTCATCATCGGCGAGCAGGACAGGTTTTATAACCGCCTGGTCTTCGTAACACCGGAAGGAGATTTGTCTTATTATGATAAGCGGCATCTCCACACAATGAGCGGGGAGCATTTAGTATATAGTCGTGGTAATAAGCGTATTGTAATACCTTACCGCGAGTTCAACTTTAACCTTCAGGTTTGCTATGATCTCCGTTTCCCGGTTTGGTCAAGGAACCTCGGCGACACCGATGTTATTATCTATTCAGCCAACTGGCCCGCGGTACGCAGCTCTGTCTGGAAGGCTCTTCTGGTGGCCCGGGCCATAGAGAATCAGTGTTATGTTATTGGCGTAAACCGTGTAGGAGTCAATCCCGACGGAACATCATACACCGGAGATTCTGCCATTATCGGTCCGAAAGGTGAGATACTGGCTTCCCCTGACCCCGGCACAGAGGGTGTTGTTTCTGCATTGCTTTCACGGGAAACGCTTGACAAATACCGGGAAGATATGCCCATCCTGCCGGATGCCGATCGGTTTCAACTGATTTAGGCATCAGGCAAAAGCCATCAGGCATTAGCGGGAATTGAGGTTTTCAATAATTACGATACCTGATACTCATCTGGCACAAATTGTCAACACTCTTGCCTATTGCCTATTGCCTCTTGCCTTTGCTGAGCGCAGCGAAAAGGACTTCCGCCGGATGCAGCGCAGTTCTGCCTGTGCCATCCATGATATGGTGGCGGCAGCTGGTGCCGGGGGCACAAATTATCGTTTTGCCGGAGGCCGACCTGACATCGGGGAACAGGACCAGTTCACCCACCTTCTGAGCCAGCTCATAATGCTCCTTCTCGTACCCGAAAGCCCCGGCCATACCGCAACAGCCGGAGGGAATCTCTTTTATATTATAGTTTGCAGGCATGCCCAGCGCAGCCAGAACCGGCAATGATGTTGTGATAGCCTTCTCCTGGCAGTGGACATGCACCAGCACCTCCGCAGGCTCATCGGTGAACATCTCGCGCCTGATCCTTCCTTCCCTGAACTCTCTTGCAATGAACTCCTCAAGTGTGTATGTGTGTTGTGCCAGTCTTAAAGCCTCAGAATGCAACTCATCACCGGCCAGATCCGGGAACTCATCCCTGAAACCGAGGATGGCCGAGGGCTCTATCCCTATGAGGGGACGGGCTTCACTGATCAGCGGGGCAAAAACATGTATATTTTTAGTTATCAACTTCCTGGCTTTACGCAAAAATCCCTTGGAAATGTAAGTCCGTGCACTGGCAACATTTCCGGCAATTGTGATACTGTACCCGAGGCCGGTCAGCAATTGCGCTGCCGCCTTCCCGGCATCCAGGTCATTGTGGTTGGTAAACTCATCCACGAACAAACAGACCTCACCGGTGGGAGTGGCCGGATTGAGTCCCGGCAGATTCCGCTTCAGCCACCGCCTGAATGTCATCGGCGCCAGCACCGGGATACTTCGGGAGGAAGCAATGCCTGTCATATTCTTGATTAACGGTGCAGTAAATTTGTTGGTCGCGAAGAAATTGAAGATGGCTGGTATGAATGAGAAAAGGCTGTAGATATCGGGTAGTGAAGCTATAAGCCGTGTACGCAGTGACGGCGGATGGACATCGTTATAGTGTTGTAAAAATTCCGATTTCAGTTTGGCGATATCCACTCCTGAGGGACATTCGCTGCGGCATCCCTTGCAGGCCAGACAGAGATCGACGATCTCAAATATCTCGCGGCTGTCCCACGGATTGCTCCTGTCAGCATACAGCATCTCCCTGATTATGTTTGCCCGGGCGCGGGTGGTGAGCCGCTCGTCACCGGTGGCCATATAGCTTGGACACATGGTGCCTCCTATAACGCTGCTCTTGCGGCAGTCGCCCGACCCGTTACATTTTTCGGCAGCGCGCATAACACCGCCGCTGGCGGAGAAATCATACCAGGTTGTCAGTTCCGGAGTCGGCTTACCAGGGAGATACCTGAGCGAGCTGTCCATTGGAGGGGTGTCCGTTATCTTTCCGGGATTGAGTATGCCATCCGGGTCGAAAACCCTTTTTATCCTCTTGTTAAGCTCGTAGTTTTCAGCGCCGATTATCAGCGGTATGAACTCGCCACGCAGCCTGCCGTCGCCGTGCTCGCCGCTCATTGAACCCCTGTACTTTTTTACTATCCGGGCCGTCTCCTCAGCAATGGTGCGCAACAGCTTCACCTCACCGGTATCCTTGAGATTGATGAGTGGCCTGATATGCAATTCGCCGGTACCTATATGTGCATGATATACAGACTCTTTGCCATACGAGGCGAGCATCTCCTCTATGTCAGCAACGAAGTCGCCCAGCCTGTTTACGTCCACGGCGCAGTCCTCTATCAAAGAGATAGGCTTGGTGTCGCCAGGCATGTTCGACAGAATTCCGAGTCCCGCCTTGCGGAGGTTCCAGACCTTCTTCACATCACCGTCCCAGACCACGGGAAATGCGTATCCCAGCCCCTCGTTCCGCATCTCCCTTTCCATGGCTGATGCAGTGTCAGTTATTTCCTTACGGGTTACGGCACAGAACTCAACTATAAGCAGTGCCCCGGGGTCACCATCGATGAAGAACCTGTTCCGCTTCTGGCTCTCGACGGTAGCTGCCAGGTTAAGTATATTGCTGTCCATCAGCTCCACAGCCCACGGCTGGTATTTAAGAGCAATCAGGTTGGCACGGAAGGCTTCATTACGCTTGCGCAGATGAACGCAGGCCAGCGCCTTCACCGGGGGAGGCAGCGGTACCAGCCCCAGCTTCACCTCCGTGACTATGGCCAGGGTACCTTCCGATCCGCATATGAGCCTTGCAAGATTGACCTTCCGGCCCGCGCCGGGAGTGAAAGGTTCGCTGTGGAGAAGGTCATCAATTGAATAGCCGGTGTTGCGGCGGGGGATGGTCCTCTCAGGATAACCGGCCATGATTGACTCGCGGTGAACCGGATCTGACATGATCCTTTCCACCTCCCTGTAGATTTCACCCTCAGCAGTTTGCAGGGTGCACTTCTGACTGAACTGCTCCCCGGTGAGTTCCCCGAAGAAAACCTCAGATCCGTCATGAAGCAGGGCATTAACACTAATAATATGATCCCTGACTGAGCCATATACAACAGAATGTAGGCCGCAGCCATTGTTACCGATCATGCCTCCCAGGTTACATCTGCTGGAGGTCGACGTCTCCGGCCCGAAGAGAAGTCCGTGGCTCCGCAGAATAGCGTTCAGCTCGTCAGGAACTACCCCGGGCTCAAGCCTGACCCACCTTTCTCCGGTGTTTATCTCCAGTATTTTACTGAAATGGCGCGAGAGATCGGCCACTATGCCCGAACCCACCACCTGTCCTGCCAGTGAGGTTCCCGCAGCTCTCGGGATAATACCGACCCGATGCTTGGCGGCAAACGCCAGCAACTTTTTAATATCCTCAATGTGACGCGGATAGACCACCGCAAGCGGCTCTTCCCTGTAGATGGAGGCATCAGTGGCATACATAATCCTCGAACTCCTGTCAGTGCGTACCTCACCATCCAGTCCAAGGGTCAGCAGTCTTTTTATTATGGATGTTCGTTGCTCCTCCATCTGCCAGATTCAGCCCCAAAAATAGGGAATTGAAGGTTTCGCGGCAGGGCCACTGAGACGTTTTCGAAAAAAAAAGGCTAAATTTTTAAAATACTGACTATAATCATGTAGTTGATTATTGCGGGCTTACACTTTTTTAGTACTTTTATCCCGACACATTATTCAAACTAAATTACTGATATCCAATGGAATTGCTTGAACAGATCAAAACGAATGCCAGAAGACATGACAAAATGATTGTATTGCCTGAGGGAACGGAAGAGAGGACACTTAAAGCAGCAGATGCGGTGCTGGAAGAGGGGATTGCACGAATAACATTACTGGGGAATCCCGCAGAGATAAAGGCGATGGCTGATTCGTTTGGTCTTAAGAATATCGGGAAGGCACAGATAGTCGATCCGCGTGATCACCCTGCGAAGAAGCATTATATTGATACGATGGTGGAGCTTCGCAAAAGCAAGGGACTGACAGTTGATGAGGCTTCAAAACTGATTGAAGATCCGCTCTACCTGGGCGTGATGATGATAAAATGCGGCGATGCCGATGGTGAAGTGGCAGGTGCGAAGAACACGACAGGTGACGTTCTCAGGCCGGCCTTCCAGATTGTAAAGACTGCCCCGGGAATCTCGGTGGTTTCGGGAGCATTCATAATGATGCTGAAGGACAAGGAGTTCGGTGCTGACGGAATAATCGTCTTCGCCGACGGCGCAGTTCACCCTGACCCTTCAGACAAAGAACTTGCCGAGATTGCAGTGGCCACTGCCCGCACTACGAAAACAATCGTAGGCGTTGAGCCCAGGGTCGCCCTCCTCAGCTTCTCCACCATGGGCAGCGCAAAACACCCGCTGGTTGACAAGGTGGTCAGCGCAACGAAGATGGCAAAGGAGATGGCTCCTGAATTCCTGTTCGAGGGTGAACTCCAGGCAGATGCTGCCCTGATCGAAGCAATTGGCCAGAAGAAAGCCCCGGGCAGCAGGATCGCAGGTAAGGCCAACGTCCTCGTCTTTCCCAACCTTGAGTGCGGAAACATCGCGTACAAGCTTGTTGAGAGGCTGGCGCACGCTCAGGCCATCGGCCCGGTCCTTCAGGGCATGGCAGCGCCTATCAACGACCTCTCCAGGGGCTGTTCAGTCAGTGACATAATCAACGTAATCGCCATAACCGCCAACCAGGCAGCCGGCTTAACCAAGTAATAACCAGGAAATCATGAATATTCTCGTACTCAACTGCGGCAGCTCGTCAATCAAGTATCAGCTCTTCGACATGCAGGACAGCGCCAGGGTACTGGCGAAAGGACTGCTGGAAAGGATCGGCATCACAGATGGCATACTTACTCATAAACCCACCGGCAAGGATCCATATAAGGTGGTCCTTGACATACCCGACCATACCGTCGGAATCAACATGGTGATGGATGCACTGGTAAACCCGGTGCATGGCGTCATAAAGAACATTTCTGAGATAAAAGCAGTGGGGCACCGTGTTGCACACGGAGGTGAAAACTTCAAGGAGTCGGTACTGATTGACAACGATGTCAAGCGCGACATTGAAAAGTGCGCTGAACTGGCACCACTCCATAATCCCGCTCACCTCAAGGGGATCCTCTCATGCGAGAAGCTGCTGCCAGGAATACCCCAGGTGGCGGTTTTTGACACCTCTTTCCACCAGACAATGCCTGATTATGCATTCATGTACGCCATCCCCTATGAGTATTATGAAAAATACCGGATCCGGAAGTACGGGTTCCACGGAACCAGCCACAGGTACGTAGCCGAAAAGGCTTGCAAAATACTTGACATGGATCTTTTAAAATCGAAGATCATTACCTGCCACCTTGGCAACGGAGCTTCAATCACCGCCATAGAAAACGGTAAGTCGATAGACACATCGATGGGATTTACCCCGGTCGACGGACTGATCATGGGTACACGCACGGGTGAGATAGATCCCGGCGTACTGTTATACCTGGCAGATAAAGAGGAGCTTAGCGTGAGCGGTGTGAACAACCTGATTAATAAAAAGAGTGGTGTTGCAGGCATTTCACAGCTCTCCTCCGATATGCGCGACCTTGAGACGGCTGCCCATGAGGGTAACCCGAAAGCCCTGCTGGCGCTCAATATGTATGCCTACAAGATCAAGAAGTTCATCGGCGCATATGTTGCTGCAATGAACGGTCTTGACCTGCTGATCTTTACTGCAGGAGTAGGAGAGAACGACTTCAACGCAAGGAAAATGATCTGCACCGGGATGGAGTATATGGGTATAGAGGTTGACGAGAAAGTGAACCACGGTGTGAAGGGAAAAGACCTGGTGATCTCGAAGCCTTCATCGAAGGTTAAAGTGATGGTGATTACCACTGACGAGGAACTGGTAATTGCTTCAGACACACAGGCTATAGTTGAGAAACAGACTCACTAAACTTTCTGAATAATGGCTTTAAAGCATCTTTCCGAACTCAAACAACTACTTGTAGACAAGCCTGCAAGACGACTCGTACTGGCTGCCGCACAGGATCACAATTCACTCTCCTCGGTACTCATGGCCGCACATGATGGCTTTATTGAGCCCATACTCGTCGGTGACAAGGACTCGATACATAATATCGCAGCCCAGAATAATTTTGATCTGACTGGTGTAAGGGTGGTGCACGAGCCTGATTCAGAGATGGCTATCGAGATAGCTGTCAGGATGGTGCGCAGTAACCAGGCAGACATACTCATGAAGGGCAAGGTGGGTACCTCAAACCTTCTCAAGGGAGTTCTTAACAAAGAGTGGGGATTGAGATCAGGCTCGCTGCTTTCTCATTTTGCAATCTTCGAGGTGGCTGCTTACCATAAACTCATCGCCGTGACAGACGTGGCAATGAATATTGCGCCCAACCTGCAGGACAAGATAGCAATAGTGAACAACTCCGTTGCATGCCTCAACAGGCTTGGTGTGGATATGCCAAAGGTGGCTGTGCTGGGAGCTGTGGAGATGGTAAGTGAGAATATGCAGGCAACGCTCGATGCGGCTCTCCTTTCGAAGATGAACCAACGTGACCAGATAAGGAACTGCCTCATTGACGGACCGCTTGCCTTTGACAACGCAATCAGCCTTGAGAGCGCCATTCACAAGGGTATCAGGAGTGACGTGGCAGGTGATACTGACCTTCTGCTGATGCCTGATATCGAGGTTGGCAACGTTCTCTATAAGTCAATGGTCTTTTTTGCCCACGCCGGCGTGGCGGCAGTGATTCTCGGAGCTACAGCACCAATAGTGCTGACTTCGAGGAGTGACTCGGACCAGGCAAAGTACTACAGTATTGTACTGGCGGCAGCCATATCAAGAAAAGATTAACATGATCACGAACCTCAGGCAGATGGCTGACACCGTCAGGTCGTCAGGAATTAAAAAGAGAATAGCCGTCGCCTGGGCCCAGGATCCGAATACTATCGGGTCACTCCACAGGGCTGTTAAAGAAGGATTTGCAGAAGCCATAATGATTGGCCGGCATGAACAGATTCTTGCCACCTGTAAGGAGACAGGAGCTGATCCCCAATGCTTTACGCTGGTTGAATCTCCTGACGAAAAAAGTGCTGCAGAACTGGCTGTCTCCCTTACCCGGGACAGTGAGGCTGATGTAGCCATGAAAGGCCTTGTTGGCACAGATAAGTTCCTCAGGGCTGTGATGGACAGGGAAAAGGGCCTCCTGCCACCCAAAACCGTAATGAGTTACGCATGTGCAGTTGAAATCCCAGCATATCATAAATTGCTGTTTATCACCGACACTGCAGTAATACCTTTCCCTGACCTTGACCAGAAGGTCGCCATGGCCCGGTATGCTGTTGAGATGGCCCGCCGTTTCGGGATTGAGAAACCACGGGTTGCCCTGATTGGCGCATCAGAGAAGGTGAGCGACCATTTTCCGAATACCCTCGATTACCAGGAGATGTGCAGGATGGCGGAGAGAGGACAGATACCGGACTGTATCATGGATGGTCCGGTTGATCTCTTCCTGGCATGTGATCCTGAGAGCGTCAGGATCAAGGGGGTGGACACACCCCTGGCCGGTGATGCTGATATTCTGCTCTTTCCGTCACTGGAATCGTGCAATCCGTTCTACAAGGGACTGATGCTGTTCGGCGGAGGAGAACTGGCCGGAATGATCTGCGGCACATCCAAACCCGTCGTACTGATGTCAAGAAGCGAAAGCGAGCTGTCAAAATACTATTGTGTGGCCCTGGCATGCCTTATGGCCTCACAGAAAACATGATAATAATGAAGGATAAGCTTATACTTGCTATTAATCCCGGTTCAACAAGCACCAAGTTTGCTCTCTACGAGGAGAATGATAAACTCATGGAGAAAACACTGAGACACAGCACCGAAGAGCTGGAAGGCTTTTCCACCGTTACGGACCAGTTGCCGTTCAGGTACAGAGTAATTATGGATGCGCTCAGGGAGGGAAAAGCAGATTTGAAGGGAATTGGAGCTGTAGTAGGCAGGGGAGGACTGGTGAATCCCATTGAATCAGGCATTTATGAGGTTAATCACCTGATGAAGAAGCATCTTTCAGAAGCATTAAACGGCGAGCATGCCAGTAACCTCGGAGCGCTTCTTGCTGATATGGTTGTAAGACAACTCCCTGGAGCAAAGGCATATATTGTTGATCCCGTGGTGGTTGATGAGCTTGAGCCGATAGCCAGGCTTTCAGGGCACCCGCTGATATCCAGGAGATCGATATTCCACGCTCTGAACCAGAAAGCCGTGGCCAGGATTTACGCTGCGACAATCGGAAGGGAGTATGAAGACCTTAACCTGATAGTGGCGCATATGGGCGGTGGCATCAGCGTCGGGGCACACCGTCAAGGAAGGGTGATAGATGTCAACAATGCACTTAACGGTGACGGACCTTACTCTCCCGAACGAAGCGGCGGACTGCCGGCATTACAGCTTTCCGAACTCTGCTTCAGCGGAAATTATACATTGTCCGAAATGACTTCCATGCTGGCCGGGAAGGGTGGTATGGTGGCCTACCTGGGAACCAACAGCTTCAAGGAGGCGACAAAACGGGCCGCTGATGGCGATGAACATGCCGCTCTCATAGTTGAAGGATGCAGTTATCAGACGTCCAAGGAGATAGGTGCCATGTCAGCCGTTCTGGCAGGGGAGGTCGATTGCATAATACTTACAGGCGGACTGGCATATGACGATGCGCATGTGGAGAGGGTGAGCCGCAGGGTGAAGCATATCGCCCCGGTTTATGTATATCCAGGTGAAGACGAGCTGAAGGCTTTGGCTTTTAATGGATACCTGGCCATCACCGGACATATTTCTGTCAAGGAATACCAGGGATAGGCAAGAGGCAATAG
>DHUL01000060.1:0-6763 GCA_002409145.1 Bacteroidales bacterium UBA5235 | reverse complement strand
TACTGCCTTTCGCCTCAAGGAATGGACACCGCTACCGGCAGGATCTTTCCATTGAAGAACTTGTTGCCGTTAACTGCGAAATCGGCTATGAATCCGGCCATATCGAAAGGCGATACTGGTGCGCTGAATCCCGGAAACGCTTTCTGAAACATCTCAGTCTGTACCGCTCCGGGGCACAGGCAGTTGAACGAGATGCCCCTTTCGGCAAATTCTGCTGCAAGGCATTCCGTAAGCACAGCCAGGGCACCCTTGGTGGCGCTGTACCATGCCAGTCCCGGAAACTTCAGGCTGCCCTGGAAACCTCCCATGCTTCCAATATTCACAACATGAGAACCCCGAACCATTAACGGCAGGAGTTCCGCTGTCAGCCTGGCTGCCGAGGTGAAGTTTACAGAAACGGACTGAGCTATATCAGCCTCCGTATGATCCTCAAAAGGTTTGTTTACAAGATGTCCTGCGTTGTTTATCAGTATGTCCACACTTCCCGCATCCCTTTCAAGCCTCTTTTTAAGCTCACTGAGCGACGAACGCCCTGAGGTGACATCCATGGGCACGGGAATGATATTATTATGTCCAGCTGCCCCGGACAGGCTTGTGAGCGATTTCCTGTTGCGGGCTATTGCAAATATTCTGTTTACTGGCTCCTGCGAGAGCCTGATGGCTGTCTCCCGGCCTATGCCCGACGATGCCCCTGTTATTACTATATTCATCTTATTGTCAGTGCTATAAATGTACCCTCTGTTTTTTGCCAGGGAGAACTACCGTAAATGTACTTAATTTTGACTTTATTTGTAGCCTCAAAATGAGGATACTGCATCAATGAGGAAGATACTGGCATTGGCTTTATGTCTGGCGATGGCGGCTGCTGCGGCCGGACAGATCCCGGTGAAGGAGAATGCGGATGAGGAAAGACCTCCGGTTAATCAGCGGCTCTTTTTCGGAGGTTCGTTCGGCCTTCAGTTCGGAACGGTTACCAACATCGAGGTGGCACCCCTGGCAGGTATATGGTTGCTTCCCAGGGTGGCTGTAGGGGCCGGACCGTCATTCCAGTATTACAAAGATCCATATGGCCGGACCTCCATCTACGGAGGAAGGGCAATGCTGCAACTGACACTTGTGCAGGACCTGAACAATATTATCCCGATTGGCCTAAACACCGGAATTTTTGTTAATGGTGAGTATGAGGGACTAAGCCTGCAACGTGCCTTTTTCACTTCCGATCCTGAAGCTGACGGTCGATTTTTTCATGGTACCTTCCTGGCAGGTGCAGGTTTATCACAACGCACAGGCAAAAGGTCAAGCATGAACATCAGTTTTCTGTGGAGCATTACCGGAAATGATTATCAAATCTATGATACTCCTGAGATAAGGATTGAATTCTATTTTTAATCGATATAAATTAGTTGAATATAAATAAGATCAAATAGTTATGAAAGTTGAAAACAACAAATTTACCTCCCTGGCATATACACTTCATGAGGGTGATAAGGATGGAAGGGTAATTGAGACGGTGGAAGAGTCAGCTCCCCTTTCATTTGTCTTTGGTGCCGGCCGTCTTCTGCCTGCATTTGAAGAAAAACTGGCGGGACTGGAAGAAGGGGCTGAATTTGATTTCAGGCTTGCTGCTGCCGATGCTTATGGTGAAGTGCGTGAGGAGATGGTTATAAGCCTGCCAAGGAATATATTCGAGGATGAAGGTGTTCTGAGAAGTGAGATATGTTATGTTGGCAACGCCGTACCAATGATGGATTCCCAGGGCAACAGGATGAATGGTGTAGTGGTGGAGATCGGCGATGCATTTGTGAAGATGGATTTCAATCATCCTCTTGCGGGAACTGACCTTCATTTTGCCGGAAAGGTTGTAAATGTGCGCGAGGCAACTTCTGAGGAGCTTATGGGACCTTCATCCGGAGGATGCTCCTCATGCGGCAGTAAGAGCAGTGGCTGCGGCGGCAGCTGCGGATGATAATCATCCAGGCAGTAGGCAATAGGCAATAGGCAATAGTGTTAATTGCTTGCATTTTTTTGATGTGCAATGAAATGTAATTCACTACTGTCTACTGCCTAAACCAGCAGCTTTTCTCCTTCCGATTTGGCAATAATTACCGCACCACAGGTATCCCCGTAGACATTTATGGCAGTACGGAACATGTCAAGAATACGGTCTACCGCAAGTATCAGACCTATTCCTTCAAGCGGAAGTCCCACGGCATTCAGCACCACAGCCATCATCACCAGCCCGGCCATCGGAATCCCTGCCGAACCTATGGCTGCCAGGAGAGCCGTGAATATTACCACCATCTGCTGCCCGAAACTCAGGTCGATCCCGTAGGCCTGCGCTATAAACATTACAGCCACACACTCGTAGAGTGCCGTTCCGTTCATGTTTATGGTGGCTCCAAGCGGAATCGTAAAACTGGTGATCTTATTTGATACGCCATTCTTTGTTTCAACGGCTTCCATGGTGACCGGAAGGGTAGCATTGGATGATGATGTGGAAAAGGCTGTCAGAAGGACGGTCGACATGTTCTTCATATGTTTGATCGGATCAGCCCTTCCCATGAATTTAACCAACAGCGGAAGGGTGACAAATCCCTGAATCACAAGCCCCAGCAGCACTGTGAGGAAATAAATTCCCATGCTGCCAATGATTTCACCGACCTGGTTGCCGCTGTTTATCTGTTGCGACAGCACCTTTGCAATTATGCTGAATACGCCCAGAGGGGTGAACCTGATGACGAACATGGTGATCTTCATGATCACATCAAGAATGGCATTGACAACATCGACCAGAAGGACCCGTGATTTTTCACCGACACGTGTCACAAAGAAGCCCGCGAGTATAGCAAAAAAGATGATTGCCAGCATGTTACCCTCTGACATTGCCCTGATGATATTCACCGGAACAATGTTTATAAGAACCTCCCCGAAACTCTCCTTGCCTGCTGATATCTCCTCAACAGGCACCTGCAAACCCAGATCAGCCCCGATACCCGGTTTTATCATCTGTACAAAAAAGAATCCGGTCAGTATGGCCAGGAGGGTGGAAAGAATATAATATCCCATAGTTTTCAGCCCAAGCCGGCCAAGATTCTCGGCTGTACCCACGCTTGCAACACCGGTCATGATAGAACAGAATATGAGTGGCACAATAACCATATTCAGTCCTCTCAGAAAAACGTCTCCTATCCAGTTGGTGTATTTTGTCAGATGAGGGAAGAAGTAACCGAATAATCCGCCCAGAGCCAGCATGATCAGAATCTGCCAATGAATGGCAAGGGAAAACTTACTTTTTACCATATGTCAGTCGTTACTGCGGGAAACAGAATTTAAGTTGATGTAACCAATTAAGTGTATGAAGATAATTAAAAGAATCCTCTGAAAAATATGTTTTAAATTATGTTTCCAGGATTTAATAATCCCCCGACAGGGAGGGAGGAGTTCAAAAAATTCAATTCTCAGACACTTAATTCTTCCGGGCCGGATTTTATTACCTGATACCCATTACACTTTGATAATAAAAAGGAAAATAAGCTCGAATTACAAATGTAAACATATAATGAAAGTCGAAAGTATACAAATGTAATTACAACTGTAATGAATTAACCAATACTGATGTAAAGAATAGTTGCTATCTTTAAATATATTTATTAATAATCAATATATCAGTGTTTTAAAGAATCTATTTAAAGTATGAGTGCATCATTACGAAGCAATAAGCCTCAAATCTATTTAGAATTGGACCTTCAATATGAGTTATATGATTATATATCAGTTGTTAAGCATATCTAAACACAAGTATATATTCAAATACATGGGTTGTTTAACCTACTATTATTCCTTACCGTCACTATTAAATTACAATTCTTATTATTCGTGGAATTACATTTGTAATGAAAATTAAATGACATCTGTAAATCATATTAGCATTACATTTGTAAAAACCATTTCTGATAATGAAAGACCGAATACAGGTATTCCTGCAGAATGAAAACAAAAGCTATGCGCAGTTTGCAGAAGAAATTGGCGTGCAGCCGTCTGGTATTTCACATATTCTTTCAGGAAGAAACAATCCCAGTCTTGATTTCGTGATTAAAATGCTGCACAGGTACCCTTCTCTTTCAGCGGAATGGCTCCTGTTTGGGCGAGGTTCAATGTATAAGCTCGTATCACAGCCTACTCTGTTTGATGATGAAATGCCAGGCAGCCGGTCAGCAGAAAGCAAAGTATTTGCTGAACATGATATTACGACTGCTGAAGAGGAAATTCCGGAAGCTCATGGAAGTCGGCAGGATGTGGCAGAGGTATTCCAGGCAGACAGGAATGAACCCGAAAATGGTTCGAAGAAACTCCTGAGAATCGTTTTATTCTATTCAGATAAAACTTTTACTGAGTATAGGCCATCCTGACGGATTCAGTTCAAAATGACTATTTTTGTGTCAGGGAGGACTGATGAAAAAGCGGATTGAAGATCTCACGGTTATCGAAAACAGGAAACTCAAAGAGGGTTTCTTTGTGATAAAGGTTTATTCCTCAGAGGGTCTGCCGGAGATTAAACCTGGCCAGTTCGTTCAGGCCCTTGTGCTTGAGAGTCCATCCACCTTCCTTCGCCGTCCTCTCTCGGTACATGACCTCGATCCGGAAGAAAACACCCTCTCCCTGCTGGTTCAGATTGCCGGACCTGGTACCGAAAAGCTCTCCCGGATCACTCCTGGTGAAAAGCTGAATCTCATTTACCCGCTAGGCAATTCTTTTACGCTTCCCGTAAGGGGTGAAAGAGTCCTTCTGGCAGGTGGCGGATGTGGTATGGCACCTCTTCTCTACCTTGGAAGGAAGATCACTGAATCAGGCGTACAACCTCATTTTGCGTTCGGTTTTCGCAACAGGTCCAGGATTCTCAACCACGATGAGTTCAGTGCACTGGGACCGGTATATCTTGCTACCGAGGATGGATCTCAGGGATACAGGGGATTTGTGACTGATATCCCGGAGTTCAGGAATCAGCAATGGGACAGGGTCTACTGCTGCGGACCCGAACAGATGATGAAAGCCGTGGCTGCTATTTGCCGGCAAAGGGAAATCTTCTGCGAGGTGTCACTTGAAAATTTAATGGCATGCGGACTGGGAATATGCCTGTGCTGCGTGGTACCAACAACCTCCGGCAACCTCTGTTCCTGCACTGAGGGTCCGGTATTCAACATAAACCATCTCAAATGGCAGACCTCAGGATAAAGATTGGACCGCTGGAATTTCGCAACCCGGTCATCCTTGCTTCAGGCACTTGTGGTTATGGATCAGAACTTGAAGATTTCATTAACCTGTCTGAGCTCGGAGGCATCATCGTCAAGGGCACTACCATGGAACACAGGGAAGGAAATCCCTACCCACGCATGGCGGAGACAGCCTCGGGTATGCTTAATGCCGTAGGACTACAAAACAAGGGAATCGACTATTTTGAGAAAAACATATATCCTCACCTTGCTGAATATAACACACATGTGATTGTCAATGTAAACGGCAACACCGTTGAGGATTATGTGAATCTCTCTGCACGCATAAACCGCCTTGGTGCAATTGCTGCCATTGAACTTAACATATCATGCCCCAATGTCAAAAAAGGCGGAATGATCTTCGGGACAAATCCTGCCTCTGCCAGGGAAGTCATCTCCGCTGTACGCAGGGTTTATGATAAAACCCTCATCGTCAAACTTTCGCCGAACGTCACGGACATTACCGAATTTGCACGCATTTCTGAGGAGGAGGGCGCCGAAGCTGTCTCACTTGTTAACACCCTGCTTGGTATGGCTGTGGATGTCAGGACAATGAGACCGAAGCTTTCCACTATCACGGGAGGATTGTCAGGACCTGCGATCAAACCTGTGGCTCTCAGGATGGTATGGCAGGTGGCCCGGGCTGTGAAGATACCGGTGATCGGACTGGGTGGAATCATGAATGCAGAAGACGCCCTTGAGTTTATCATTGCCGGGGCTACAGCAGTGCAGGTCGGAACAGCCTCATTCATCAATCCCCGTGCCGGTGTAGAAATTGTAAAAGGAATCGAAAAATACCTTGGTGAAAAAGAATTGGATTCAGTTTGTAGAATTACCGGGATAATAAATAGGATTTAAACTGGATTTACTTTAAATTTGTAACTTCTTGTGCGGAATTTTGTATGTTGACTAAATTATAGAAAGTAATCATGGTAGAAAATTTGCAAATTGACAATCTGGACAGAAAGATTTTGGACATTATAACCAAGAATGCGAGGATCCCGTATCTTGAGGTTGCGCGTGAGTGCAACGTATCTGGTGCGGCAATCCATCAGAGAGTCCAGAGGCTGATAAGGATAGGTGTGATAAAGGGGTCCGAATTCAAGGTTGATCCCATAATGGTTGGATTCAGAACCTGTGCCTATGTCGGGCTTTACCTCGATAATCCGGGTAAATACAAGGAAGTAATCAATAAACTGAAGGATATTGCTGAAGTTATTGAATGTCATTACACTACCGGCAATTACTCTCTGTTCATCAAGGTCTACACCCGTGACAACGAGCATTTGCGCGAGGTACTGACAGAAAAGATTCAGTCCATCACCGGTGTGATGCGTACTGAGACGCTTATCTCCCTGGAGGAGTCAATCAGCAGGCAGATACCGGTGCTGTCCAGGTAACGGAGGCTGAGCCTCAAACCACATAAGGTTGTCCCCCCGGGACAGCCTTTTTTTGTATCATCAGGGTGTTACAATGCTTTATGCGCTACGCGC
>DHUL01000062.1:154397-165068 GCA_002409145.1 Bacteroidales bacterium UBA5235 | reverse complement strand
GCAAGACCGCAAGACCTTCTGCCTACTCATAAAAATGCATCTCCCGGATGTACTTCCATACAGGGGAGGGAACGAACCACGACACATCCTTCCCCTCGCTGATTGCAGTGCGTATAAAGGTGCCTGAAATCTCCATAACGGGTGCATCAATCACCTGTATTGAAGCCATGGCCAGTATCTCCAGCAGTCTTTTGCTGCTTCGCCGGCCAGGGTAGAGCCTGGGATAAACCACGATAGGATAATGTTTAACCAGCATCTCAGCATTCTTCCACTTATGAAGAGTATTGAGATTATCCTCACCCATGATCAGCGTGAACCGCCGTGAGGGGTACTTCTCTGTAAGATATGCCAGCGTGTCAATGGTGTATGAGGGTCTGGGCAGGGTGAACTCAATGTCCGAAACCCTGAACCGGGGATCATCACCGATTGCCAGCTGAGTCATGTAGAACCTGTCCCGCTCGCCGAGAAGCGATTCCTTCACCTTAAGCGGATTGTGCGGACTGACTACAAACCACACCTCATCTAGTGGTGAGAATTCGGTGATATAGTTGGCAATGGCCATGTGACCTATATGCACCGGGTTGAATGAACCGAAAAAGAGTCCTGTCTCAGTCATGGCCTGTCCATGAATTCTCTCACAATGTTTACTATTTCAATGCAGGCTTTTTCAAGATTGTCATTAATGACTATCGTGTCGAACTGATCGGCCAGCAGTATTTCTGAAGCAGCTTTATCCACCCTCATTGCAATCTGATCCGGAGTGTCAGTCCCGCGACACACAAGCCTCTTGCGCAGTTCCTCCACCGAAGGGGGCATGATGAATATTGACAGGGCATCATCACCGAAGATCTTCTTCAGGTTTATACCCCCCATCACATCAACGTCGAACAGAGGTATCCTTCCTTCATTCCGTATGCGCTCAATCTCCTTACGCAGCGTTCCGTAATAATGATTCTTATAAACCTCCTGCCACTCAATAAACTCATTCATTCGGATTCTCTTCCTGAACCCGGCAGCAGTGATAAAGTAATACTCTCTGCCATCGGTCTCGTTACCGCGTGGTTTCCTGCTGGTAGCGGAAACCGAAAAGAGCAGGGGAAGACCTGACTCCAGAAGATGGCTTACCAGGGTTGATTTACCGCCTCCGGAAGGAGCGGAAATGATCAGTACCTTTTTGCTGTCAGTCGGTTGCATCCGGCTATAGAATATTGAGGGTCAGTTCCTTGATCTTCTCCAGTTCATCCTTCATCATCACCACCAGCTTCTGCATGGCAGCATCGTTGGCCTTGGAGCCGATTGTATTGATCTCGCGGCCCATCTCCTGCGAGATGAAGTTGAGCATCTTTCCGTGGTTACCTTCTCCGTTCATTGTTTCGAGGAAGTAATCACAATGCTTCCGTAAGCGAACCTTTTCCTCATTGATGTCGAGTTTTTCAAGGTAGAAAATAAGCTCCTGCTCGAATCTGTTTTTGTCAATGTTTTCTGATCCCACAGCCTCTGCCAGTGTTGCCGTCAGCTTCTCACGCATTCGCGTTATGCGGTTGCCCTCTACAGTGCAAAGTTTATCAAGGTAGGAGAGAATGGCTGAGACCGATTTTAAAAGGTCCTTCTCCATCGCCCTGCCCTCTTCCAGCCTGTACAGGTCTGCAATGGCAAGGGCTTCTTCAGTCAGACCGGCTATTCTGGTCCACTCCTCGTCAGACAGTTCGGCTTTCTCCGTACGGAGTGTATCCGGCAGACGCATCACAATGGCGAGCAGTCCGGAATCATCATTTATTCCAAGCTCACTGCTGATCTCCTTCATCTGGCCGAAGTAGCTCTTCACGTTGTTTTTGTTGATTACAGGGGTCTGTTCACCGTCCATGGTATCAAAGCTGATGGTAAGGTCAATCTTGCCTCTCTCAAGCTTTCTGATTGCCATGTTCCTGATATCCATATCCTTCTCCTTGCATATCCACGGAAGCCTGGTGTTGATATCGGCCTGTTTGCTGTTGAGGGCCTTTATCTCAACGGTCATCTTCCTTTGTGGAGTCTCCAGCATGGCTTTGCCATAGCCGGTCATAGATCTTATCATCGCATTGCGCTAATTACAGGGTTAAAGATAGTTTTTTTCTTTCAGCCGAGTAGATCGAGCTCTACGGTGAAATGCCTCATGATTGGCGCTTCCCACCTTATTGCCAGTCCTCTCCTGACCTGGTACCTTCTCTCCCAGACATTCTGCACTGTTGCTACTACATAGTCCATATGGTTATCGGTATAAACCCTTCGTGGTATGGCCAGCCTGACCAGTTCGAGCTCAGGGTACCTGTTCTCACGGGTGACGGGGTCACGGTCGGCAAGCAGAGTGCCAATCTCCGTCCCGCGTATGCCACCTTCCAGGTATATCTCCACTGCCAGCCTCTGTGCCGGGAACTCGGAAGCAGGGATGTGAGGAAAGAACCTGACTGCATCGATAAATACAGCATGACCTCCGATTGGTATCTGTACCGGGATCCCGGCCGTATGAATCTTTTCTCCCAACCTTGTCACCTGGCTTATCCGCGCCTGGAGGTAATCAAACTCCGTCCCTTCCTGAAGCCCCTGTGCCAGCGCGTTCATATCGCGTCCTGACATGCCGCCGTAGGTGATATAGCCTTCGAACATGATGTTGAAGGTGGTGGCTTTTCTGAACAGTTCATTGTCTTTCATGGCAATGAATCCGCCCATGTTGACTATGGCATCCTTCTTTGAACTCATGGTCATGACGTCAGCATATGAGAACATCTCGCGGACTATCTCCCTGATGCTTTTACCTGAATAACCCTCTTCGCGTGTCTTGATGAAGTAAGCGTTCTCGGCAAAGCGGGCGGAGTCCATAACCACCATAACCCCGTACCTGTCAGCCAGTTCCCTCACTCCACGCAGATTGGCCATGCTTACCGGCTGTCCTCCGGCAGTGTTGTTGGTGACGGTCATCACTATGCATCCCACCTTTTCCCTCGGAGTCTCCTGCAGTACTTGTTCAAGCCTCTCAAGGTCAGCATTTCCTTTAAAGGGATCAATCACCTTTATGTCCCTGGCATATGCAACAGTACAGTCAACCGCTTTTGCCTTGCGGAATTCGATATGGCCCTTGGTGGTGTCGAAGTGAGCGTTGCCCGGGATCACGTCGCCCTCCTTTATCAGAACGGAGAAGAGTACATTTTCAGCGGCCCTTCCCTGGTGGGTGGGGAGGAAGTATTCAAAACCTGTGATATCCCGGATTGCCTCTTTCAGCCTGTAGTATGATGATGCTCCGGCATAACTCTCATCGCCGGTCATAATGCCACCCCACTGCTTGTCGCTCATGGCGCCGGTACCGGAGTCAGTAAGGAGATCTATGAATACCTGCTCTGAACGCAGGTTAAAGAGATTGTATGAAGCGTTCCTTATCCACACCTCCCGTTCCTGCCGCGTGCTTTGGCGGATAGTCTCAACTGTCTTTATCTTATACGGTTCACAATATGGTAATTTCATTGGATTTGCGATTTGCGATTTACGATTTGTAATTTGTGATTTACGATTGACAACACTGCTGACTGGTACTGCCTGCTGCCAACTACACTGATGCCCTCCCCTGCAATCTGGCTGCTTCGCTATAATGACCCACCGGGTCATTACTTTACGCTCGCCCCTCTAATGCCTTTATAAGTAAGGTATTAAGAAAATTTAACAATCATTAGCAGAAAAATGAGATTAAGCAGGCAACCCCGGACGCCGGAATGCGTCCCTGTTCTTGATGTTACGATAGATCAGCTTCCTGTTTGTGATGCTGTTGAAGCGGGAATTCATGGAATTCGGCTATTTTTGCAAATATAACCATTTTGCGTTTGGGGTACAATCCTGAATTGTTAAACGTTTTGAGATGAAACCGGGAACTATAAAGATTCTTTTGCCTGTCCTGTGCCTTGCCGTCTCCACGGTACTGAATGCACAAATCGTCGAGTCACCTGTGATTCCCCAGGTAAGTGTACCGCAGGCTGATACACTGGCAGTGACACAAAATGCTCCCAGGCAGATAAAGGCTGCTCCTGTACCGGGTATCAACGGCCCGCAGGATATAACATTGAACAGAGATGAGTCACTTAAACTCCTTGAGCGCTACAGCTCCTCACCGGCCATCTGGAAGAGAAGTAATGACCCGCTCCGCGAAGCTATCAGGGACCTCCTCTGGCTTGCCTCCAGGCCTCCGGCCGATACGGTCATCAGTTACCTTTCTGATTATCCCTTCGAAAGGATAAAGGTGCCGGCAGAAAGCTATTACCTGTTTGACTCGATCAGGATCATCCTTCCCGTCATTCAGCCGGACTCAGCGTTTTCTGACAGCGTTGCAGCCCTGCGCACTGACGAGATGTTCATCAGAACCGGAAACAAGGTCGAAAAGGTAAGACTGACACCTGACTCAAGACCTGTCATGAAGAATGATACACTTAAACTGAATGACTCGGTCTACATCCTGATGAAAGATTTCATCCCGGCCCGCCTGCCTCAACGCACCAATGACACGATTGTGCTGGTAATCACCGACACCCTCCCGGAAGTATCCCTTGCACACACCGACTTCCCGTTCAGATACCTCAGAAACCCGTATGTCAGTGACTCGCTGGAAGCTGCAGTCAGTTCGCTCATCAGTTACCTCGAGCAGCGTGATTCCACTATGATACATCTCATCAGCGAAGGGAAAAGAGGAGCCGATGTCTGGCTCAACAGCCTTTCAGACAACCTGGTGCGGTTCTGGCTGCCCGACGGCCAGGGTGATTCAGTCACAATATGGATAGGCAACCCGATGCGCAATACTCTCTCACTCCGTGCAGAGGAGGGAGTGCTCTTCAGAAAACAGGCATGGCATGACAGGTACGTAGACACCCGGGTGAATGTCACAACGGCACAGGAGGAGGAACTGAGGAGAGTTGCCCTGAGCAAAATAAAACCTGACCTCTGGAAGTTCAAGACAGACATCTCATACCTGCTCTCCCAGGGCGTGGTCTCCAACTGGGCAAAGGGAGGTGAGAACAACATCTCTTCAGTACTCGATATAACCATCGCCCTCAATAACAACAGCAAACTTTCAAAGGTGATCTCAGCCAGCACAGGTCGATTTGCGCTGGGGCTCCAGGCCTCCGGCAAATATGGCGGAATAAGGAAGAACCTCGATATACTCGAGATCAACTCTAAGATCAATCACAGGGCATTCGGCAAATTCGACCTGTCGGGTATCTTTCAGTTCAAGTCGCAGTTCCTGCCAGGTTACACATACCCGAATGATACCACTTCAATAATGGTCTCAAAGTTCTTCAATCCTGCCACTTTCATCCTGGGTTATGGTCTCGAATACAAGCCCAACAAGAACACCTCGGTCAGCTTTTCGCCTTTTTCGTACAAGGCAACATTTGTTTCTGACACCGCAAACATCAACCAGACCAAGTATGGTATTGCTGCCGACAGGATGTCAAAGAACGAGCTTGGCGCATACCTGACCATCAACAGCAAGCTTGTACTCTTCGAGAAGATTAACATGACCAACAGGCTACAGCTCTTCAGCAACTTCCTCTCCAAGCCGCAGAATATTGATGTCGAGTGGGAGATGATATCAACGATGCCGCTTAACTGGTTCACAGATCTCAGGGTGAATGTCCACCTGGTCTATGATGACAACACCATGCTCCCTGTATATGACAGGGGAGAGCCGGTGACTGGCATTGACGGCAAGCCGAAGAAAGCTCCCATGGTTCAGTTCAAGGAACTGCTTGGCGTCAGCTTCGTTTTCAAGTTTTAAAGGAGGAGCAGGTCAAGCACCACAGCCAGTCCGAAGATGACACCGGCGATTCCGTTGGTGGTGCCGAAGGCCATGTTGACCCTGCTCAGGTCGTCAGGTCTGACAATCAGGTGCTGATAGATGAGCATGACAATGAATATGGCTGCACCCGTCCAGTAAATGAACCCTGCGTCACCTGTGAAACCTGCTACCACCACCAGTACAACCGAGACCAGGTGAAGCGCAATTGAAACGGCCAGGGCTTTGTCACGCGACATCACCGCCGGGATTGAATAAAGCCCTGTCTCACGGTCAAACTGGTCATCCTGAATGGAATAGATTATGTCGAAACCGCTTACCCATGTCAGCACAATGAATGAGTAGATGACCGGAAGCAGGGCAAAGGAGCCGGTAACTGCTATATAGGCTCCAATGGGAGACAGGGAGAGTCCCAGCCCCAGCACCAGGTGACAGAGCGGGGTGAACCGCTTGGTGTAACTGTACCCGAGGACAATTACCAGGGCTACCGGTGAGAGTATAAGGGTCATTCTGTTGAGCAGACCTGCAGAGACTATGAATAAAACTGAACTGGCGATTACAAACACCAGGGCATGGCGGAGTGTGATCTTCCCTGATGGGATCTCACGTACTGCCGTCCGCGGATTGAGTGAGTCAAACCGGACGTCAGCCCACCGGTTGAATCCCATTGCTGCACTTCGGGCGAAGACCATGCAGGCGAGCACCAGCATGAAGGTCTTCAGGGAGAATCCGTATCCCGGTTCGGTTGCTCCGATGAAGTAGCCCGCAAGGGCAAACGGCATCGCAAAGACAGTGTGACTGAACCTGACGAGCGAGAGATAATCATGTGTCCTGCCAAGCAGCTTTTTCATCTTAGTATGGCACCAAATTCACGCTCAAAGGCTTTAACCAGGGCGCCCATGGTCTTTTCTATATTCTTTTCGGTAAGTGTCTGTCTTTCATCATGAAGTATGAAGCTCACGGCGTATGACTTCTTGTCCTTCCCGATGGCTTCACTCTCATAGAGATCAAAGAGGTCAACCTCCCTCAGTATATTCCTTTCGGTTTTAAAAGCCAGGTCACGTATCTGGCTGAACTTCACCGACCTGTCCAGAAGCAGGGCCAGGTCACGGCGCACCCACGGGTATTTGGGCAACTCGCTGAAACGGATGGTCCGGCTGCTGATAAGCCTGATGAGGTTCTCCCATATGATCTCGGCATAAAAGACGTCCTGCCTGATATCAAACATGGCCAGGAATTTCTTTGACACTTTGCCGAAGGAGGCCACATCAAGGCTTCCGGCAGTGTATCTCATTCCTTCGGCGAACCATCCCCGGTTTTCCTCAGTTGAAACGAGCTCGTGCCTGGTGATGCCGAAACGTGACAGGACCATCTCTGTATAACCTTTCAGGTGAAAGAATCCTGATGTCATCTCAGGGGCATTCCAGCGTTTTTCATTTATGTTGCCTGTCAGTGCAAGTGCAAGTACCTGCTGTTCACTGAAGTTGTCAGTTATCTCCATGGTGCCCTTGCCCTCTCTCCTGGCATAGGTGTTTCCAAGCTCAAAAAGCCTCAGGTTGCTGTTTTGCCTGTTGATGTTCCATGCAACGGTATTCAGCATCCCGGGCAGCAGGGAGAGTCGCATGACATTCAGGTCACTGCTGAGCGGATTGGCCAGTCTCACCATAGTCTTCACTTCAAAGTCGCCCGTAGTCTCAAACCAGGCAGCAGGAGTGAGCGAGTTGCACATTATCTCGCTGAAACCGTTGGCAGCAAGCATCTCTGATAAATTTGAGGCAACCTTTTCACGGTCAGGTTTTTCAGTATGTGACAGCATGGAGTGCATCTCATTGCTGATTCCTATATTGTCATATCCGTAAACCCTGAGCACCTCTTCTGTGACATCGGCCTCACGGGTGACATCCACGCGGTAGGAGGGAATCTCAAGATGGAGAATTCCTGGCACTTCGCCGGTGATGCTGATATCCAGACTGTAGAGGATGGTCTTGACCGTCTCGTAAGAAATTTCCTTGCCTATCAGTTTCGTCATCCGATCAAGCGAATACCTCACAACGGCTTTTCTCACAGGTGTGGGGTAGATATCAATGATATCGCCTGTTATCTCACCACCGGCCAGTTCCTTTACAAGCATTGCAGCTCTCTTTATCGCATAGAGGGTCATCTCCGGATCAGTACCTCTCTCAAACCTGTATGATGCGTCAGTGTGCAGGTCATGTCTCCGTGATGTGCGGCGCACCGATACCGGGCTGAAGGTAGCGCTCTCAAGGAAGAGGTTGGTGGTTGCTTCCGTGACGCCTGATCTCAGTCCGCCAAAGACACCCGCAATGCACATCCCCTCGTCACGGTTGCATATCATGAGGTCATTCGATGAAAGAGTGCGTTCTATCCCGTCAAGAGTCACGAATTTCGTTTTATCAGGAAGATGCCTCACCCTGACAGTGTCTCCGGTGATGGCTGCAGCGTCAAAAGCATGCAGTGGCTGTCCGGTCTCATGGAGGACGAAGTTGGTGATGTCAACAATGTTATTGATGGGATTGAGTCCGATTGCCCTGAGCCTGGTTTGCAGCCATGCCGGTGAAGGACCAACCTTGACGCCGCGTATTGTCAGGCCCGAGTACCGTATGCATGCCTCCGGAGCCTCAACAGTGACTTTTATGACACCACTGTCTCTTTCTTTACTGAACCCGGAAATCTCCGGAAGTTTTGCCCTTACCGGTCTCCGGAGGTTATAAAAGGCAGCAAGATCACGCGCCACACCGAAGTGCGAGCTGCAGTCAATCCTGTTGGGTGTCAGCCCTATCTCAAAGACAGTGTCTGTTGTAACTCCGAAATATTCAGCGGCAGGCATCCCAATACGCGCTTTAGGGTCAAGCACCACAATACCTTCATGGTCAGTGCCAATACCAAGCTCATCCTCTGCACATATCATCCCCTCGGAGAGCTGGCCGCGTATCTTTGATTTCCTGATCTCAAATTGTTCATTTCCGTGGAAGACCATTGTGCCAGGTAAAGCGACTGCCACAACCTGTCCCGCAGCTACATTAGGCGCCCCGCATACAATATGCAGCGGCTCTGTCCCTCCGGCATCCACGGTGGTGACACTCAGCCTGTCGGCATCAGGATGCCTCTCACATGTGAGTACCCTGCCGATAACCACACCCTTCATGCCGCCCTTTACCGAGACCCACTCTTCAACATCCTCAACCTCCAGGCCCAGTGATGTCAGAACCGATGACAGCTCATCAGGCTGCACATTAAAATCAAGATACTCTCTGAGCCAGTTGTAAGAAATCTTCATCGCGGTACTGTTATTTGGTTTTTAAAAATGCAAAAGTAAGGAAAAAAGGTTTGAGGCATCAGTGAGACGTGGCATTAAAAGCAGAGTCATTATCATTATATTTGCACGTCAACAGAAATCCAGATGAAAATAGAAGAGAACGATAAGCTTATTCTTTTAACCAATGATGACGGACTTTATGCAGGTGGAATAAGATCCCTCATCAGGATCATGGAAGACTTCGGCAAACTGGTGATAATCTCGGCCACCGAGAGCCGCAGCGCAATGTCACAGGCGCTGACTGTCAAACAACCTCTCAGGGTCAAACTCCTGGAGGAGGACGACCATAAGCGGATCTACGCCTGCAGCGGTACACCGGCCGATGGAATCAAACTGGCGGTCAGCCAGCTGCTTGAACGCAAGCCTGACCTGGTAGTCTCAGGCATCAACCATGGCTCAAATGCCTCAGCCAGTATACTCTACTCGGGAACAATGGCTGCAGCACTCGAAGGATGCCTGTACGATATTACATCGGTGGGGTTCTCGCTGAACAGCTATTCATCTTCGGCCGACTTCTCCGGATGCGAAAAGTATATAAGGATAATATGCGAAATGCTGCTTCGCGAGCCATTACCTGCAGGTATCTGCCTCAATGTCAACTTCCCGGCACTGCCGGCCTCCGGGATAAAAGGGATTGTTGTTGCCCGCCAGGCCTCGGGCAACTGGCAGGAGGAGTTTGAGAAGAGAAAGGACCCTGCCGGAAAGACCTACTACTGGCTTACAGGCAATTTTGTCAACCGCGAGCCGGAGGCATCAGATACTGACGACTGGGCAATTCAGAACGGGTACGTTTCCGTGGTGCCCGTGACCACTGACATGACCGCCTACAGCTTTATGGAAACCCTCAAATCAAAGCTTTGACATGAGGTTCAGGCAAAGGTTCAATAATGCAATATCAGGTGTGGTTGCGGGATTAGCTTTACCAGTCATGGCATTCCTGGTATTCTTTCTGCTGACACATCATGGACTTTCGGTGGCCGACTATTTCAGGAAGGTGGAAGGTGCAGGAAATATTTCAGAAATAATGAGTGTCTCCGTCTTTTCCAATATAATTATCTTTCTTGTCTTCAACCGCCTTGACATGCTCAGGGCCTCCAGGGGAGTGCTCGGAATTACAATAGTTTGGGCCTTTGCTGTCTTCGCGATAAAGCTGTTCTAAGATGAGGTATTTCATCATTGCAGGCGAGCCATCGGGTGATCTTCACGGTTCAAATCTCGTGAAACATCTGTTCAGGACTGACCCGGATGCAGTTATAGCCTGCTGGGGAGGTGACTTGATGCGGGGAGAAGGCGCACGGTTACTGAAACACTACCGTGAGACTGCATTCATGGGTGTTCTCGAGGTGCTTATTAACATCCGGAAGGTGAAAGCCAACTTCAGCGAATGCAAAAGACAAATAACGGAAATGAAACCCGATGTGGTCATCCTGATAGACTACCCGGGATTCAACCTGCGAATGGCCAGGTTCGCAAAGGAGTCGGGAATGAAGGTATTCTACTACATTTCTCCCAAGTTCTGGGC
>DHUL01000062.1:129645-154166 GCA_002409145.1 Bacteroidales bacterium UBA5235 | reverse complement strand
ATCTTCCCGTTTGAAAAGGAGTTTTACCGGCGCCATGACTACCCGGCAATCTTCCTTGGCAATCCGCTGATTGACCATATAGATGCATGGCGGGCTACCGCACCTGACAGGGAGGCTGTCAGGATTTCACTCGGACTTGACAACAGGCCGGTTATAGCACTTCTCTCCGGCAGCAGGCTCCAGGAGGTGAGCTCTGTTCTTCCTGTCATGGCCGGTGTGTCTGCTGGTTTCCCTGATTACCAGTTTGTGGTGGCGGCAATGGATCATCTGCCGGCCCGGCTCTACGAAGAGATCTCTTCAACATACCCGGTTAAAATCATCACCGGAAGGACCTATGACCTGCTGGCTGTGGCAGAAGCTGCCCTTGTAACCTCCGGCACCGCAACACTGGAGGCAGCCCTCTTTGACGTACCCCAGGCAGTATGCTACAGAACCAGTCCGCTTACATACACCCTGGCAAAATGGGTCATTAAGGTCCGGTTCATCTCACTGGTGAACCTCATCATGGACAGGGAGGTAGTGAAAGAGCTGATACAGGGGGACCTGAATGCGGAAACCCTGCACAGTGAACTGGAGGAGCTACTCATCACCGGTTACAGGCATGAAATGATAAAAGCCGGTTACAGGGAGCTGCGCGCGATACTGGGAGGTGGCGGAGCATCAGGGAGAGTGGCAGCTGATATGACAAGCAGTCTTGTCCAAAAGAAAGGAAGATGAGGAGGATAACCCTGGCCGTCATACTTTTCATTCTGCTGCCACTGGTCTCATATTCACAGATCTCGATACGTATCTTCGCACGCTCAAAACCTTCCAGCCTGATTTTCTCCACGGTAAAAGGCGCCTGTATACTTACCGACGGCGCCGCAGGAGAAGTCCGTCTCAGCCAGGGTGAAACCGTTGCCGTGACCAGGTACGGTGACAGGGTTATCTACAGCACACTGTCAGGCATCAGAGGAGTGTCTGACTCACTTGCCTTCTCCCCGGCAGTATCCGGTGCACTCTTCACAGTACGGGCACCAGGCAGCAGCGAGCCGGAGAAGAACCTCACCGGCACACTGACTGTCACCTCATTCCCCGGTTCGCTCCGGATACTGAATATCACAACCATTGAAGAGTGCCTCCCGGGAGTGGTCCGTGCCGAGGCCGGCAAATACGGACCGTCTCATTACTACGGGGCACAGGCGGTGGTGGCACGGACATACATCTGCAGGAATATCGACAGGCATAACCTCGACGGATATAACCTGTGTGATGATATACATTGCCAGGTCTACCCTGGAGTGGTGACCGACAGCGTAATAGTGAATGCCTGCCTCTCAACAGCCGGACTGGTGCTGACAGACCGCGACAGTATAATGATAGAAGCCGCATTCCACGGCAACTGCGGCGGCGAGACGGCCTCCTCAGCCGATGTGTGGCTGGCTGGTTACCCGTACCTCGTGAGTGTACAAGATCCGTGGTGCAGTTATTCCGCATCTTCAACATGGAAGAGGAGTATCCCACGAAGCGAATGGAACAATTACCTGAGATCGAAGGGCATTTTTCCTGGAACAGAGGGAGCCATCTATTCGGCGAACACCCCGGCACCGGGAAGGATAACAAACCGTACTGTACAGGGGAAAAAATTATGGAGCGAGGAGATAAGGCTCCGGTTTGGGCTCAGGTCAGCTTACTTTTCACTTTCACCCGCAGGTGACAGCATTGTTTTTAACGGGAGAGGCTACGGACATGGTGTTGGGTTGTGCCAGGACGGGGCAAAGCACATGGCTGAAAAAAAGATGAGTTATAACAAAATAATCGGCTTCTATTACCCGGGCACAATCATTATTGATGTCAAATATGCCCGCAGGCCGGCCAGACCATGAAAGTTTTAGATATTTTTACAGCAAACTTGAAGTTATGTTCACTCTTTTCAGAAAAGAGGTAGCAGGTTTTTTCAGCTCCCTTACGGGTTATATCGTAATGATTGTGTACCTTCTGGCTAACAGCCTGATCATGTGGATCATGCCGGGTCAGTGGAACCTGCTTGACAGCGGATATGCCGGCCTTGACCCCCTCTTTGTGCTGTCGCCATGGATATTCCTTTTCCTGGTGCCCGCAATCACCATGAGGCTCTTCTCGGAGGAGAGAAAAGCAGGAACCATCGAGCTGCTATGGTCACGACCGGTGACCGACGGCGCCGTTATCTACGGCAAGTTCTTCTCGGCACTGTTCCTGGTACTTATGGCCTTGTTGCCTGCACTGGTCTTCGTCATCTCGGTATGGGTACTGGGTGAAACCCCCGGTAACCTTGACAGGGGAGGCACCGCAGGATCATTCATCGGACTTCTGATGCTGGCAGCCGTTTACTCCGCCATAGGCCTCTTCGCCTCATCACTCACCTCCAACCAGGTGATCTCATTCATAATTGCCGCAGTTCTCTCCTTCCTTATGTTCAGGGGATTCGACTCACTGGCAACTATGCCTGCCCTCTCATCAGTCGCGGAAGAGGTCTCATCGATGGGCATAAATGAACATTATCGTTCAATAAGCAGGGGAGTGCTTGATATCCGTGATGTGGCCTACTTTGTGTTTGTTACTGTTCTCTTTTGCGAGTCTGCCAGGGTATCACTCCGCCGCAGCAGTATCAAAATGCCCCTTGCTGTGGTGTCAGCAACCGGTGCGGTCTGCATACTTTTATCGCTACTTCACATCAGGGCTGATCTCACCGAGGACAGGCGCTTCACTCTGGCGGAACCTACAAAAAAGATTCTCAGGGAACTTGACAGGGAAGTGAAGGTGGATGTCTACCTCGATGGCGAACTGCCGATAGCCTTCCGTAAACTGCGGCGCAGCACGGAACAATACCTGGATGAGTTCCGCATCACATCAGGGAGGAAGGTGACATATGACTTCATAAATCCCTCAGGATCACCAGACAGGGCCGGGCGCGACCGCTTCCACAGTGAACTTGTAAACCGCGGTCTCAATCCCGTCAATGTCATGGCCTCAGACGGTGAGGGAGGAAGAACCCAGAAACGCATCTTCCCTTCACTGACAGTCACCAGTGGTACCACGGTCATACCCGTGAACTTCCTCAGGAACAATCCCACCCTGCCTGCTGAAACCAATCTCCTTAATTCAACGGAAGGGCTTGAATATGAGATTATTCAGGCTATTGCCACGGCAACAGCTGACACAGTACATACCGTTGCATTCATTGAAGGTCACGGAGAACTTGATGAGATCTGCGTGGCAGATCTGATCCTTGAGCTGGCAAGGTTCTACAATATTGACAGGGGGGTGATCGGGGGCAGTAGAGGAGCCATTGACAAGTATGCTGCCATAATCATAGCTGCACCACGTAAACCAATGGATGAAAAGGACAAGTTTGTCATTGACCAGTATATCATGAATGGCGGAAAGGTGCTATGGCTTGCAGAAGAGGTGACGGTGAATGCTGACAGCCTCATCGCAGGATCGACGGTAGCCCTCTATGAACCACTCTCCATAAGTGACATGCTTTTCAGATACGGAGCCCGGATAAACCCGGTGATATTGCAGGATGCCGATTGCATGCTGATCCCGCTGAAGGTTGCAAATCCCGGAGGCGAAGTGCAGTATGTACCCACGCCATGGGTCTATTATCCGTTGCTGCGTCCTTCGCAGACTCACCCCATCACCCGCAACCTGAACAGGGTCAAAGCCGAGTTTGCAGGCACCGTTGACACTGTGGGACGTGATGAAGGGGTGAAGAAGAGCATCCTTCTCACATCTTCGCCCGAAGCCCGGACGGTAATGCCACCACTGGTCATCTCACTCGGGGAAGCAGATGAAACGATGCCCGACAAGATGTTCAATGCCGGCCCGCTGAATGTGGCAGTGCTCCTGGAAGGAACCTTCAGATCAGTATTCGCAAACCGTATGGCGGCAAGCATAATGGGTGACCCGCAACTGGTTACCAGGACTGAGAGCAAACCCACTAAGATGATAGTGGTCGCAGACGGTGATATCATTCGCAACGAGGTCTCGTGGGCAGGAGGCAAACCCGAACCACTGGCCCTGGGCCTTGACAGATACACCATGCAAACTTTCGGCAACAAGGACTTCCTCGTGAACTGCATCAATTACCTCGTTGATGACAACGGGCTAATCGGGATGCGTTCGCGCGAGCTGAAGCCCAGGCTGCTCGACCAGTCCCTGATAAAGGAGCAGAGAACACTCTGGCAGGTTGTGAACACATTGTTGCCTGTCGTACTTATAATCCTCGCAGGAGTGTCCTGGAACGGACTCAGACGCAGGCATTATATATCATTGAAATAAAATTGTTTGAGGGTAATATATTTTTTTGTAATATTGATAATCCGGTTTTAAAAGCAGACTATATTGGTAATCAGTTAGTTGCCGGTAAGCCGAAGCCCATTGCCGAATAACTTAAACAGACTGAAATATGAAATTTGTTGTTTCAAGCACAGAACTCCTGGGTCACCTGCAAGCCATCAGCAGGGTGATCAGTTCAAAGAATACTCTTCCGATTCTTGATAATTTTCTTTTCAACATAAGCGGAAATGATCTGGAGATAACGGCTTCAGACCTGGAATCGACGCTTATTACACGCATGCATCTTGACAATATCACCGGAAGCGGAACGGTAGCCCTGCCTGCCAGGATACTGCTCGACACTCTCAAGGAGTTCTCAGAACAGCCGCTCACCTTTGATATCAATCCTGACACAATGGCCGTTGTCATCAACTCGGAGAATGGCCGGTTCAGCATTGTGGGTCAGAATGGGATTGATTTTCCCGTTTTGCCTGTCATTAAACAGGAGAAGCGTTTTGGCTTCAGCGTACCCGCAGAGGTACTACTGGCAGGTATCTCAAGAACACTTTTCGCAACAGCCGACGATGAACTGCGTCCAGTTATGGGTGGCATCCTTGTGGAGGCATCAACCACCAACCTGACATTCGTTGCATCCGATGCCCATAAGCTGGTCAGGTACCAGAGAAGTGACGCCAAAGCTGACGATAACGCATCATTCATCCTGCCCAAGAAGCCTGCTTCACTGCTTAAGAATATACTTCCCAGGGAAAGCGGCGTGGTATCTGTTGAGTTCGATGACAGGAACGCATTCTTCAACCTCTCAGACTACAGGGTTGTGTGCCGCCTTGTTGAAGGCAATTATCCCAATTACAACTCCGTCATCCCAAAGAATAATCCCAGGAAGGTCCGCATTGACAGGCTCGAGCTCTACAATATCCTCCGCAGGGTTTCTGTATTCTCGAACCAGGCCAGCAACCTGGTCAAGCTGCAGTTCACTCCCAACCAGATAACCGTGTCTGCACAGGATGTCGATTTCTCAATCTCGGCATATGAGCGCCACAAATGCCTCTATGAGGGCGATGACATGGAGATAGGCTTCAAATCGGTCTTCCTGATTGAAATACTTTCAAACATCGCATCACAGGATGTGGTGATTGAGCTGGCTGACCCCACAAGAGCCGGGCTGTTCCTCCCGTCTGAGACGTCAAATGAGGATGAGGATCTTCTCATGCTCCTGATGCCGATGATGATAAACGCCTGAGAACCAGCAGGACATGGAGCTTAACCTCAGAAAACCCCTGGTCATCCTTGATCTCGAGACCACAGGGGTGAATATCGCATCTGATCGTATCGTGGAGTTTTCCGCACTTAAGGTTTCGCCGGGAGGCGCAGAAGAATGGCTTACCCTGAGACTCAATCCGGGTATACCCATCTCTCCCGAAGCAACACGCATCCACGGCATATCCGATGCCGATGTGGCCAATGAACCTCACTTCAAGGATGTGGCAAGGAGAATAGCAGCCTTCCTCGAGGGGTGCGACCTGGCCGGATTCAATTCGATGAAGTTCGACATACCCATTCTCTGCGAGGAATTTCTCAGGGTGAATGTTGATTTCAATCCGGCACGACACAGATATGTTGATGTGCAGGTGATTTTTCACAAGAAGGAGCAGAGAACGCTCAGCGCAGCCTATAGATTCTACTGTGACATGGAACTGGAGAATGCCCACAGCTCAAAGGCTGACACTGCTGCCACATATGAGATCCTGAAGGCGCAGCTTGACAGATACCCTGACCTGGAGAATGACATTGACAAGCTTTCTACTTTCAGTTCATTCAATAACAACGCTGACCTGGCAGGAAGGATAATCTTCAACGAACAGGGACAGGAGGTCTTCAACTTCGGCAAGCATAAAGGCAAGCCCGTTGAACAGGTATTCAGGGAAGAACCTTCATACTATTCCTGGATGATGAATGGCGACTTTCCCCTCAATACCAAGCAGGTAATAACTGCCATCAAGGTGCGGTCCTTTGGCAAAGCGTAAGTTTTAATGAAAATAATCTGTGTTGGGCTGAATTACCGCAAACATGCGGCAGAGATGGGTCGTCCGCTTCCACCGGAGCCAATGATCTTCCTGAAACCCGATTCGGCATTGCTGAAAAAAAACAAGCCTTTCTTTATACCTGACTTCTCAAAGAACCTTCAGTTCGAAGCCGAGGTGGTACTCAGGATTTCAAAACTGGGGAAAGGAATTGCTGCTAAATATGCTGACCGCTATTATGATGCACTGACCGTCGGGATAGACTTTACTGCGCGTGACCTGCAGCATAAGTTCTCTCAGGCCGGACATCCGTGGGAACTATCAAAGACTTTTGACGGCTCGGCACCCCTGGGTACATTCATTCCTTCAGAGCGATTCCCGGATCATTCAGATGTCAGCTTCTCGCTGGAGATAAACGGGGAAATGAGACAGGAGGGAAATACATCTGACATGATATTTGGTTTTGCAGACATTATAGAATATGTCTCGAAGTTCTATACTCTCAAGACAGGTGATCTGATTTTTACAGGTACACCGTCAGGGGTTGGCCCGGTGAAAAAGGGAGACAATCTTGTGGCACGCCTTGCCGGCGAGACAGTACTTGACTTTTTTGTCAGGTGAGCAGTTGTGTCAGCTCGTCCCCGCGCTTCCTTACACTTCCGAGGAGTCTCTGAAGGTCACTGTCATCAGTCATGGCATTCATAAGTGCCGTACGCATCCAGATGTTGCCGTCGAGTTCTGTCTGCACGATATAGAACTCGCCGCTGTGTACAAGTTCTTTCCTGATCATCCGGTTAAGATCGTTCAGTTTATGCGTGGGGGTGCCCTCCGGGGCATACCTGAAGCAGACTATATTTGATTCCGGTGTTACAGCCAGTTCCATCCCTTTCTCCCTGCATATTGCACCGGCAAATCTTAGAGCAAGATCATACCTGCTTTCGACATATTTCCCAAGGGCTTCCTTCCCGTAGTAGTTAATTACCGCCCATGCAACTATACCAAGGGCGCTCCTTGTGCACTCGAGAGTCCTCTTTGCACCATTATACCATTCATTCGAATCATGTTTCTCGAACAGGTAACCTGCCTTCTGGGCAAAGGTCTCATATGACCTCCTTCCGTCACGGAAGAGTACCATTGTGTTCAGACCCGGCGTAAGCAGCATCTTGTGAAAATCAAGCACAACAGAGTCGGCATGCTCCAGCCCCTTTACCAGGTGACGGTATTTGTCAGAAAAGAGTACGCCCAGGCCGTGCGCTCCGTCTACATGGAACCAGAGCCTGTTCTCACGGCAGAAGGCAGCTATCTCCTCCAGGTTGTCATAGGTGCCGGTAGCGGTGGAGCAGGCGTTGGCAGCCACGCAGATCACCTTTATGCCCTTATCCTCAGCCCTGCGCCTGGTCTCCTCAAGGAGATCGGTCCTCATGGCATAGCGGCTGTCATTGGCGATGCGTATCACTGACGTCCCGCCAAGTCCAATCACCCTGGCATTGCGGGAAATGCTGTAATGCGACTGGTCGGAGACAATGATCCCTGCCGGAGTGTCACTCCTGACGCCCTCTTCCCAGACATTGTATTCACTCATAGCCTGACGTGCTGCAAGAAGTCCTGTCAGGTTACCCGCACTTCCCCCGTGGGTGAAGATGCCGTCGGCCTCACGGCCGAAACCGATAAGTCCTGAGATATACCTGATGACGTTACGTTCGGCAGCCATAGAGGCCGGACCCATCTCATAAACAGCGACTCCGTTGTTGAGCAGGGTGGTACACATCTGTGCTATGATACCTGCCGTCAGGGGAGGGGTGTTCTGATGCCCCACGAAACGCGGATGATGCAGGTGATTCATCCCGGCAACCACTTTGCGGATAAATCCGTCAAGAGGCAGCTCACGGTTTTCCGGGTTGTCAAATTCAAACTCCTTTACCAGATCATCCGGCTCACGGTAATCAAGAACCGGCATGTCACTCCGGGAGGTCGCCTCGCGGAGATAATCAGCAAGTATGTCTATCAGTTCATGCCCGTACCTGCGAAACTCCTCGCTGTCATAAGTGTGGCTGAGCCTTTTGTCTGCCATAAATATCAATTGCCTGCATTAAACATATTACCAGCCCTCATCAGCCTGGACACCGGGTACAGCCTCGTCCTCTTCTCCAGTTCTGAAGCAGGTGTATGCTGGTAGAGCCACTGGAGCTGTGCAACAGGATCAGTGCCAACCTTCGTATCTGACTGTTTTGCCTTTTCGAAAGCTTCCCGCAGGGCGGGATCATGGTCAAGCAACTCCTTCAGGTGACTCTCAAAACCCCACACCGAATACCAGTCCTGCCCCTCCAGGAAAGAGTCGAAGAAGTTCCATGCGAAGAAACCTGATTCACTCTGCGGCTCGAGCATCGTGATAATGTATTTTTTGGATTTCTGGTTTACCGGCACAACATAGTCGCCCCTGAAAAAATCCACTTCCTGGGTGACGGTGCGCAGTTTTACATTACTGTTGAAGTAGTGTCCCTGGGTGGCTCTCCTGGCAGGTTCAAAACCATCAATGTAGTATGTTTCCACCGTCATAGTTGTGTCATGCTGCAACTGCTTCATATGCACCCCGTTGATTTCAAGACGCCTGATTACCTCTTCCCATGCGAATGGCACTATGTAGGCATCGGGTATGGTAACTGTGATAGCCGGCTTGAAGTAGTTGTAGTACCTGATGGTTTCAGTATAGGGCTTGTCATGGTTATAGAAACCTGATTTTCTTCCGGTGATGGGGGTGGTTGTCTCCTCGTACCTGTACCCCCGGAAGTCAAGCATATCCCAGCGGGTGGTGTCCTGTTCCCAGTCAATGACAAATTCTTTTGCGTCAAGGGTGTGGCGGTTGGCATCAGCCCTGAGCCTGATAATTTCCCTGTTATTCATTGCAGCAAATCTCACCAGTTCCGAGATCAGTTGAAATGTACCAATAACCCTCTCATTATAAGGCTTATATACAAGTGTTTCGGTCATAAATCCAAAGGAATTGAAGAGAGCTGCATAACCGGTCGAATAATATGCCTGTTCCTCGAAGCCGATGATTGCTTTTATCTCACCCCTTTCTGTGTACTGGACGTACGGCACCATCTCATTACCGTATTCTTCCTTCATCCGGGTGTACAGCTCAGGCAGCATTTTTTCACGGAAGTATTTCTCCATCTCCGGGTGCATCTGCTCCGGTTGGGTGGCGATGAGAGTCACCGTGAACTGGTGGTCAGACCCGTTTGTGGTATGCGTATCGAGGAAGATATCCGGATCAAGAAGCTGGAATATCTCTGCAAATGCTTTTGCATCCCGTGAGTCCTGTTTTACGAAGTCCCGGTTCAGGTCAAGGAACCGTGTGTTCCTCCTGGCGCCCTTTTCTTCCGGGCCGTTCTGATTGATCCGCCAGTAACGGCTTCGCGTCAGCGCTCCTCCTATATTATAGACCGGAATGATGGCCACTGCACAGTTTCGAAGGTACTTCTTCAATCCGTTCCTGTCGGCAAGCAGGTCGGCAGCAAACCTGGCGCTGGCATCAATGCCTTCCGGCTCTCCAGAATGTATGCCGTTGTTTATGAGCACAATGGTTTTTCCCTGCCTGTGTATCTTCTCAGGGTCGGTCTCACCATCAGAGGAAATTATGAAAAGATGAAGCGGGCGGCCTGCATCAGTCATTCCCATCTCCAGGAGGGTGGCCTCACTGTATCTGTTGTCAAGGTCACTGTAAAAACTGACAGCTTCCTCCCAGGTGAGACTCTTGTTCTCATCATACCTCAGGGCAGGTATATCATTGCGTTCCTGCGCTGACAGGCCGGTTATGAGCAGCACTGCTGAAAGTATTGCTGAAACTCTTCTATTCATCAGGTTTTATTTGAAAATGATTGGTTACTGTTTCGGCACGGGCACTCATCTCTGCAATGAAATCGGGGAACATCCGGTAAGTAGATTCAAGATGCCTGAAGCGTGACAGCACGTTTGCAACTATCATACCCGGCATCTCCGCTGCAGGGATGCCTCTCATGGCATATATCTCCTCATACCGGCCTATGCCTTCTTCTCCGAAGGCATCCATGTCATCTGCCACTGAAAGTATGGCGGCCAGAGAGGAGGGATCAGAGTTACCGGTGTATTCCTTGTTGTCATGCTTCTCAACCGCATCGAGTATTTCATTACGGTCATCCTCGGTCAGGTCAGTCATCTCAAGAAAAGCACTGCATATATGCCTGCTCTCAAGACCATGGTCGGGGCCGCGGTTGACCGTCAGCCCGGTATCATGAAAAAATGAGGCTATAATGGCTTTGACTGCCAGATCCTGGTCAGTAACAATACCGGCCCTGATGAGCCGCTCGATAAGATGTGCTGCATTTTTCCATACGCGGTCATGATGCAGGTGATCATGAGAAGGCATGCAGGTACCGGAAAAAATATGCCTGCACCTGTCCCTGAGAAGCTGTCCGTACTTCTCCTCTGCGACCATTATGTACGGATGGGTCATGACTGAAAACAAAAAGGCAAAAGTAGGAACTTTTGCCTTTTTGGTTCCCTGTAAATATCAGAATTAACGGGCCAGCATGCTTTCAGCAAGGTCTAGTATAGTAGTGTCATCAATAGTGACTATGCCCCCTTCGGGTCCTTTTTCTATATGGATCCCGGCACTCTGCCCGCGGTCAAAGTTCCAGCCACCGAAATAGTTCCTGACGGTCTCCTCTTCCAGGTCTAGCTTGTCAGCTATCTTTCTTATGCTCCCGTCAGGAAGCTGGTCCTTGATCTTCCTCAGTTGTGAAAATGTAAGTGTTCGTGCCATGATTTGAAATGGATATATTTCTTCAAATATACTAAATATTCGTTGAAAGGGGAAATTAAAAAGGCTCTTTAAGGTGATTTTAACATTTTATAATTCAATGGATTGAATATCACGGATTATGTATACATCATAGTTGGTAAGGTATTCAAAACCTGCCTTTCTGTACAGTCTTACAGCTGCCTCATTTGTCCTGTGAACCTCCAGCTTTACCTGGAATCCTTTCTCCCTGACAAACCTGAGTGATTCTCTCAGCAGGCTGGCCGACAATCCTTTCCCCTGGTACTCAGGGATTATGCCGAAGTGGTGCATATGGATCCGCCTGCCGTCAAATGTCAGCCATGAGGTACCCGTTATCTTCCCTCCGGCATCTTCGCCTGTCATCACGAACATTTCGCCTCCCATGGCAATGCTTCGTTCAACTGTTGCCTCATCATCTCCTCTTTCCGGCCTGCTGAGCCCTGTCACGCTCCAGAGCTCCATAATCCCAGGGAAATCACCCTTCCTGTATGGTCTTACCTTCATTATGCTGTCAGATGTATGTTTCCACGCTATGGCCCTCTGCTGTCAGGATGCCGTCCGGTTTAACGGCCATCATCCGGCTCAGGCCAAATCTGCAGCCACCACGTATAGCTGACCCTGTTCTTCCCTGCGCACTATTATCTCAGTACCTCTTGAAATGAAGCCTGTCTCTGCCACAGCAGGGTAGACCTCGTCACCTATCATCACCTTCCCTGAAGGGCGAAGCACCGTATGAGCCACCCCATGGCTTCCAATGAGCGATTGAAGTTTTCCGGTGTCAAAACTGACAAATCCGTCAGCCTTATTCACCGAAGTCTCAAGAGCAAGGCTGCCAAAGAGCCTGTTAGGGGAGAAAAGCTTCCTCGAAAGCCATAGAGAAAGAACAATGGAGAGAACAACTGCAAGAATAACTATGGCGAAGGCCCCGACTATCTCTTTTACACCGTCAACCGAGGGACCGAACCTGAAGACAATCTTGTCAACCATTACCAGGGCAAGTCCTGTCACTATGCCGATGACTCCGAGTACACCCGTCACCCCGAATCCCGGAAATGCGAATATCTCCACCAGCAAAAGGATTATTCCGACGACGAAAATCATAACATGCCAGTTGGCAGCGATCCCTTCAAGGTATAGCGGAGCGAAGTAAAGCAGGGCTCCGAAGAGGGCAGCTGCCAGGGGGAAGCCTACTCCCGGCGACTGGAGCTCGAAATAGATGCCCCCGATTATCAGCATTATCAGCAGACCTGAGACCACGGGATTTACAAGGAGCATAATAATCTTATCAACCAGTGTCAGTTTCAGCTCCTTTATGGTGTATTCCTTTATCCCGGCATTTTTTATTACTTCCTCCACCGTCTCGGCCTGGCCCTCGCAGAAGCCGTATTTTATAGCCTCCAGGGCGGTCAGCGTGAGCACCTGGCCGGTGTCAACAATTCCCTTGAGCACAATCGAGGGGTCTACCATGGCCTGCGCAATCTCCGGATCACGATGCCACACCCAGGTGGTGTCTTGTCCGGAAATCACGGGCTTCTTGCCATGGGCTTCAGCAGTTGCTCTCATCATCCCCCTCATGAATGACTGGTACTTGTCAGGCATTTTCTGCCCGCCCTGGTCCACCACTGTGGCTGCCCCGATACTTGCTCCCGAACGCATGTAGATGCTGTCGGCAGCCACTGCTATCAGCGCACCAGCGGAAATGGCCTGGTTGTCAATGAAGACCATCACCGGGATTTCATAGTTGAGAATGAGTGTCCTCATCGAGTCGGCAATATCTACCTGGCCTCCATAGGTATTCATGTGTATAAGCATGAAATCAGCATTCAGTGAGTCAGCCTCCGCAAAACTTTTCTTCACACTTCGCCATAACGGGGCAGCTATCGTCTTCTTCATGTCACACTTGTATATCAGTGTGGTGCCACCCTGAACCGGGTTAACAGAGGTGGTTAAAGCCCCGGAGGCTACTGATACTGAGGTGTCAGGCACTGCCTGCCCGGTATCAGTTCCGGCCACGGCAGATACTTGTGCCATGGTGTCAGGCATAGTCTGTCCCGCAGCGCTGACTGACATAGCTGCTACAATGAACAGAAGGAGGGCTGAGAAGGGAATTATCTTTTTCATGGGATTATCTTAAGGTCCTTAATGTATTCAATGAATTTCGTCAGCGCCTCCCTTTTTCTGTCATCGAGGCGGAAGTCGATGTTATGGTTGAGGTAGAAGATTACCTCTTCAGGGGTGGCAGAAGCTCCTTCCTGCAGGAGTGTGACAGCTTCATTCCTTCTTTCGAGCCCTTCGCTCAGCGCCTTGTTGAACAGGGTTGTGAAATGTTCCGGCAAACGCTGTGTTGATACCCAACAGGCAAATACAAACGGTAATCCTGTAAACTTCTTCCACTCAAGCCCCAGGTCAAGGCGGTACCTGAAGTGACGGGCATACTCGAAACAACGGTCGCCAATCATCACGGCAGCCTCCCCGTGGCTCATGGCAGTGATGTCAAACTCCTCCGGCGCCGGAAGCCATCTGTATTCACGCTTCCATGCTTTTGCTGCGAGAATGCGGCACAGAGTCACCGAGCTCCGAGAACGGTAATCAAGATATATGGTACTGATATCATCAAAGGTGGTGTTGCTTACCAGCAGTACGGTACGCACTTCCCCGTTGGTACTCAGGCAATAGTCACCCACAAGATGATACTCTTTCATGCCTGCAATCATCGCAACGGGTATCAGCCCAAGGTCTGACTTCCCGGAAATGAGCCTGTCAGCACACTCCGACGGATGACACACGCTGAGGTCGATCATGCCTGCAACCTCTCCGTCACGAAGGCCTATCATGAACGGATAGCTGTTTATATACTTTACCGCTGAAACCTTTATCTTTTCCATCTCATTTGTTCTTCCCGCAGATAAATGCAAAGGTTCAATTTTTTTAGACCAGTACAAAATACTATTTTTGGTTTTTGATTCACGGGCAAAACCACTTCTGGAATATATATATTATGGACCGTTTAATGGCAATTTCACCGGTTGACGGCCGCTACGGTGAGCGGGTGGCAGAGCTGGTACCATTCTTTTCGGAGTTCGGCCTGATGCGCTATCGCGTATTGGTCGAGATTGAGTATTTTATAGCTCTGTCTCAGGCAGGATTGCCTCAGTTCTCCGGTTTCCCACAGGAAAAGGAAAAGGAACTGCTGGCGGTCTGGAGCTCCTTTGCTCCGGCTGACGCTGATTTGATCAAGCAGAAGGAAGCGGTCACCAATCATGATGTCAAGGCTGTTGAATACTTCGTAAAGGAGAAGGTTTCATCCATAGGCCTGGAGAAATGGTCCGAGTTCGTTCATTTCGGGCTGACATCGCAGGATGTAAACAATACAGCCATGCCGATGGCCATCCGTGACTCGGTAAGGGAGGTTATGAAGCCGCTTCTTGTCTCCCTTCGCGACGCGCTTGACAGGATGGCAGCCGGATGGGCTGACATACCCATGCTGGCACGTACCCACGGCCAGCCGGCCTCTCCCACAAGACTTGGCAAGGAGATAGCCGTTTTCACCGAGAGGATCGACAGTGAGCTGACGACGCTTATGACAATGAAGTACAGCGGCAAGTTCGGAGGAGCCACCGGGAACTTCAATGCACACAGGGTGGCATATCCGGATGTGAACTGGCCGGAATTCGCCGACAGGCTGCTGAATGAGAGGCTCGGACTGGAAAGACAGCAGACCACAACCCAGATTGAACACTATGATGGACTGGCTGCGTTGTTTGACTGTCTAAGCCGGATAAATACCATCATCACTGACCTGTGCAGGGATATCTGGAGCTACATCTCAATGGATTATTTCAAGCAGACCATAGTGAAGGGCGAGGTCGGGTCATCGGCAATGCCACATAAGGTGAATCCCATTGACTTTGAAAACGGAGAGGGAAACCTCGGAATGGCGAACGCACTCCTCCGGCATCTCTCCTCCAAACTGCCGGTCTCAAGGCTGCAACGTGACCTCACCGATTCAACTGCAATACGTAATGCGGGAGTCGCTATGGCCCATACCCTGATCGCGTGGAAATCAGTGAAGAAAGGACTGTCGAAGCTGATAGTCAATAATGACAGGATCAGTAGCGACCTCGAGGAGAACTGGGTTGTTGTTGCCGAGGCGTTGCAGACCATACTCCGCAGGGAAGGGTACCCGAAACCATATGAGGCACTGATGGCCCTCACACGTACCAATGAGAAGATAACAGGTGAGGCAATCAGAAGATTCATTGATACCCTTGATATCAGGGAGACTGTAAAGGATGAGATGAAATCCATAACTCCGTTCAATTACACTGGTTTCTGAGACACGGAGATGAAAAGCATCAGGATACTTTTACAATATCTCCGGCCCTACAAGTGGCTTGCAATACAAAACATGGGATTCAACATCCTAAGCGCTTTCTTTGCCTTGTTTACATATACACTGATAGTTCCGTTTCTCCAGATATTGTTTAACAGGGTAGGAACCGTCCCCGATCCGGGACCATTTACACTTTCAGTTTCTTATATAAAGAACTGGGCTGACTGGTTTTTCTCCAGATCAATAGAGACATACGGCGAGATGAAGACTCTCCTGGGGGTGGTCATAATCTTCGTTGTAGCCAGTTTTATCAAGAACCTGCTGATATTCCTTGCCAACAATTGTACAGCCAGCCTCAGGGCCGCTACCGTCAGGGACGTCCGTAACCGGGTTTATGAAAAGATAATGCATTTGCCTCTCTCTTATTTCTCGGAGGCACGAAAGGGCGACCTGATGACAAGGGTATCAAACGATGTTCAGGAGATTGAGATCTCGGTGATGTCATCGCTCTCTATGATGTTTCGCGACCCCTTTACAATACTGATTTTCATTATTTACCTGTTTGTCACCAGTCCGCAGCTGACTCTCTTCTCATTGATGATGCTTCCCTTAAGCGGATGGGCTATCGCCCGGATCAGCCGTACCCTTAAAAGCGCCTCCTTCGTCGGGCAGCAGGCCCTCGGCCGGCTTCTGTCAGTGCTTGAGGAGACGCTTACAGGACTGCGGATAATCAAGGGATTCAACGCTGAAAATAAGATGATAAAGCAGTTTGGCAAGGCGAATGATAAATTTACGAAGACTTTCAGAAGGGTGGCACGCAAGGCTTATCTGGCACATCCTGTCAGCGAGTTTCTATCGACTGTTGTATTGCTGATAGTGATATACTATGGCGGATACCTTGCTCTGAAGGGTACAAGTCACATGTCGCCCGACAAGCTGATAGCCTTCGTGGTGGTTTTCTCACAGATCATCCAGCCTGCAAAGGCTATCTCCAGCGCCTGGTTCAGCATTCAGAAGGGAATGGCTTCGATAGACAGGCTCAATGAGGTGTTTGATGCACCGGAGACAATCACACAGAAAGCTGATGCGGTAAGACTGACAGGTTTCAGGGAGAGCATTGAGTTCAGGAACGTGTGGTTTGCCTATAATCATGAACCGGTGCTGAAGGATATCTCCCTGACTGTCAAAAAAGGGCAGACAGTGGCTATTGTTGGCCGTTCTGGTAGCGGAAAATCCACCCTGGCTGATCTTATCCCCCGGTTTATTGACCCTGACAGGGGAGAAGTGTATATTGACGGTGTTAACCTTCGCGACGTCAATCTGAGGGACCTGCGGCATCTCATGGGGATAGTGAGCCAGCAGGCGATTCTCTTCAATGATACCTTTTATAATAATATTTCATTTGCCCTGGATGATGTCACTGATGATGAATGCGTGGAGAGGGCCGCAACCATAGCCAATGCTCATGACTTTATCACCAAAACACCTGAAGGCTACCAGAACACTGTGGGTGAAGGTGGCAACAAGCTCAGTGGCGGCCAGCGCCAGAGGATAAGCATTGCCAGGGCAATCATGGCTAATCCGCCGATTCTCATACTTGATGAAGCGACCTCGGCGCTCGATACCGAGTCAGAGCGGCTGGTGCAGGATGCCATGCTTAAGCTGATGAAGAACCGGACCTCTTTTGTCATTGCACACAGGCTCTCAACCATACAACACGCTGATCTGATCGTGGTCATCGAGGATGGCCGAATAGTGGAGTGCGGAACGCACGAGGAACTGATCAGGAACCAGAATGGTATATACAGGAAACTGTATGAGATGCAGAGCTTTTAGGCAAAAGGCATTAGACAACAGGCATTAGTGAATTTTCGTGTAGCGGTTTGAACATAGAAGTGATCCGCAAACAAATCCACCCTGAAATTGTTTAACTTATGACAGACAATATAACCCTTTCTAAATAATGGACGCCAAAACCACCACCGACATCCTGAAGGAAGCCATCCTGCTTGAGCAACGCGGCAGGACCTTCTATTCAAGTGTGGCTTCACAGACTAAAAGCGATGCAGTGAAGCAGATTTTTACAATGATTGCAAATGAGGAAGAGGATCACATTCGTTTTCTCTCTGAACAGTATTCGCATTACCGGAAGCATAATGTGTTCAGTGATGTTACTGTGCATCCGGGCGGTGCACAGGACGAGGTTGTCAGATCTGTCCTGTCTGAAGAGATAAGGAGCCAGATAAGCGCTGCCGGCTTCGAAGCTGCGGCAATAAGCGCTGCAATGGACTTCGAGGCGAAGGCAGTGGAGCTCTACTCATCACGGGCTGAGTCAGCCAAAGATCCCAATGAGAAATCGCTCTACAAAATGCTTGCTGAATGGGAGAGAGGGCACCATAAGTGGCTGGCACGCATCGATAAAGAGCTGAGGGAGCAGGTCTGGTATGACAATAATTTCTGGCCTTTCTAATCAAGCTTTGCCATACGCCTGAATTTTGCCGGTATCTTTGATTCGAAACGCATCTCCTTCCCGGTAACCGGGTGAATGAATGCCAGAACGCTGGCATGGAGCCCGAGCCTTCCGATTGGGCTTGAAGTGGCTCCGTACTTCCTGTCGCCGGCGATGCTATGCCCGATCTCCTGCATATGAAGCCTGATCTGGTTCTTTTTTCCCGTTTCGAGCGTCACCTCCAGCAGAGAGTAATCCTTTCCGCTTTTCAGCCTTCGGAACCTTGTAATTGCCTGCTCGCCCATTTCAGGATTGTTTGTAGAGTGCATGACAAGTGCCTTGCTTTCATATATATAAGACTTTATGACACCTTCCGGTTCGGTCACCTCGCCCTCTACAAGGGCAACATAGATCCGTGAGGTAACGTTCCGCTTCCAGTCGCGCTGCAGAAGGCTCTGCACCTTTTCGCTGCGGGCAAACATCATCAACCCCGAGGTATCACGGTCGAGGCGGTGGACTATGAATATCCTGTTCGACGGATTCTGGCTCTTTACAAAGGTACTGAGTATGTTATAGGCAGTGAGGTACTTTTCATTGTCTGAAGCCATGGAAAGGAGCCCGGCATTCTTGTCTATCACCACAAGGTACTCATCCTCGTAGACCAGCCGCATGTTTCGTGCCATCAGCCCCCCGGTATGTCTTGCTGCTGAGATTGTTATTGAGTCACCCGGTTTCAGCTCATGATTGAACTGAGTCACCGGTTCGCCGTTGACCAGCACCTGGCGGTTGCGGAGAAGCGACTTGATATTGTCACGGCTCTTGTTTTTCAGTGAGCTTATGAGGAAGGGCATGAGGGTTGTCTGCCCGTTGACCTCGAGGGGTGTGTCTTTTATCATATGTGGAGTATTGGTGCAAAGATAGTGGAGATTACGGGATTACTCCCTTTGGTCGTGATCCCTTGTCGGGGAACCTGCAACTGACAATACAGGCATGCGCAGGGCGCATGCACTTCTGTTTTCATTGCTTCCCCTCATGAGCAAGCTCATTCGGTGCAGCTCTAAAAACAGAAGCCGTACTGCCTTGCAGCAGTACGGCCTGTATTGTCAGTTGCGGAGAAAGAGGGATTCGAACCCCCGGTCCAGTCGCCCGGACAACGGTTTTCAAGACCGCCGCAATCGACCACTCTGCCATTTCTCCGTTTGCGTTCCTGACTCAACTGCAGTGATGGACGCAGCGGGTGCAAATATAATCTTTTTTTGCTTTTCTCACCCGGAGGTGAAAATTTAACCGGAATGCCCACATGACACCCTCCTCTGAACCCCCGTAAATGGGCGCCTGAAACCATTACCAAGCCTCTGTTCACCATCTTGCGGGGGTTTATTAACTAAAAAAGTGCTCATTTCTCATAAAATCCGGCATCTCAGGCATAAAAAAGATCATAAAAACTTGCTTTTGACTTAGAATGAAATAAATTTGTATGTAATTAGAGATTTTGGTCTAACCCTAAATTGTATTGACTATGACAAAAAAAGAATTAGTAGGCAGCATTGCAAAAAAAGCAGGACTTTCACTTAAAGATGCCAACATCGCTCTTAACGCTTTCGTCGGCGCATTTGGTGATGCCATGAAAAAAGGCCAGAGGCTCCAGCTCCCCTCAATGGGTACCTTCAAGGTTGAGAAGAGAAGTGCAAGAGTTGTTCGCAACCCCCGCACCGGTGCCAAACTGAATGTTCCCGCCAAGAAAGTCGTGAAATTCAAAGCAGCTCCGGCTCTTACAAAAGGTCTGAAGTAAAAGTTTCAGGGGTGCTCAGGCACCCCTTTTTAATTTTCTAAAACCGATAATTCCTTGTTCGGCATTTTTTATTTGGGATCAAAAACCGGACGGGAATTCTTTTTTCGAATATTTTAGTATATTTGTTAGCGAAGCTTGAACCCAACCGCGTACTCCGGAAATGAATTGTATTATTGTTGATGATGATCCCGTTTGGCTCCGAACTCTTGAGGAATTCGTGGGTAAATCTTCTTCCCTGTCCCTCGTGGGAAGTTTCACTGATTCCCTGTCGGCACGCAACCTGCTGATGTCACGAAGGGATATCGAACTCATCTTTCTGGATATCCAGATGCCGGAGATGGACGGCTTTGATTTCCTCTCCAGCCTCGAAAACCCTCCGCACATCATCTTTGTGTCAGGAAGCGAAGAATACGCATACAAGGCTTTTAACTACAACGGTATAGACTACCTTCTCAAACCTATTACCTACCCCCGCTTCTGCCGTGCCGTAGAGAAGATCATGAAATACTATGCACCAAGGGCGGTACCTTCAGCTGCCGGTGAAGAGGAGATCTTTATTAAGAAGGCTTCCTCGCTTGTGCGGCTGAAACTCAAGGAGATACTCTATGTGGAAGCTCTTGAGAATTATGTCAGCGTCATTACACGCGACGAGAAATATACAATCCACTTTACCATGAGGGCTATAGAACAACAGCTGCCCTCAAGCCTCTTCGTGAGAATACACCGGTCGTACCTTGTAAACAAGAGCGTTATCAGGTCAATCAGCGAAAACAGTCTTACGATCGTAGTAGGCAACAATCCGAAGATCCTGCCCGTGGGTAAGTCATACCGAGACGGGATAATGAACTACATTAATATAATGCAGCGCTGATGCCTTCGCAAAGGCAACTCTTCCTTGATCATATCGGACAAACCTCTCCCTCACCTCTAATGCTTGAGATTGAAAGGGCGGAAGGGTCGTTTCTTTATGACAGCAGCGGACGCGATATCCTCGACCTGATTTCCGGTGTTTCTGTTAGCAACACCGGCCACCGTCATCCGGCAGTAATGGCTGCGCTGAACGAGCAGGCCGGAAGATACATGCATCTCATGGTCTATGGTGAGGTGATACAGAGCCCCCAGGTGCAGTACGCCACTCGCCTCGCCTCACTGCTGCCTCCTTCACTGGAGTCAGTCTACTTTGTCAATTCAGGCAGCGAAGCCATCGAGGGGGCAATCAAGCTGGCACGCAGGTACACAGGCCGCAATGAGATCATCTATTTTGGCAATGCCTATCACGGATCCACCACCGGAGCTCTCAGCGTACAGGGTTCGGAAGACTATCGCAATGCCTTCAGACCGCTGATGCCGGCCACAACCATGGCTGGGTTCAACAGTCCGGAAGCGGTACAGATGATAAGCAGCAGTACCGCCGCGGTTCTCGTCGAACCGGTACAGGCCGAAGCTGGCGTGGTGCAGCCGGAAGGAAGCTTCCTGGCCGACCTCCGCAGTGCCTGCAGCCGGCACGGTGCCCTTCTCATATTCGACGAGGTGCAGACGGGCTTCGGCCGTACCGGCAGCCTCTTCTCACTCTACAGATACAATGTCACTCCTGACATACTGGTGCTGGCCAAAGCGCTCGGCGGTGGACTGCCCCTCGGAGCCTTCATCGCTTCGCGCGAAGTAATGTCTTCACTGACTCACCACCCGATGCTAGGACATATAACAACCTTCGGCGGGCATCCTCTCTGCTGTGCAACAGGACTTGCTTCACTTGAAGTGATTGTCAGGGAGGACCTGGCTGCTGCAGCACTTATTAAGGAGCAGCTTTTCAGGCAAGAACTGGCAGGAATGCCTTTCCGCGGGATAAGGGGAGAAGGCCTCCTTCTGGCTGTTGTGCCGGAGAAGCCGGAGATCATCCCTGCCATGATTGCTCAGGCACCGGAGTACGGACTGCTGCTCGATTACTTCCTTTTCTGCCCTACGGCCTTCCGAATAGCGCCACCACTAACTATCTCAGAGGACGAAATCCGCCTCGCCTGCCAACGGCTGGGAACATTGATCAAGGCGGTCGGGGAGGGATGAGAGTCTGAGGGTCATTCGTAATTCGCAAATCTCAAATCGCAAATATATCAGGCTTGGCATGGCCTGACTGACACTCTGTCAGAATTCCTGCTGCGGCACGTCCTTTGAACAAAAGGGGCAGGATAATCAGAAAACTAAATCATATGGAAAAGGGTAAAATTGGAGTAACAACAGAAAACATCTTTCCAATCATTAAAAAATTTCTCTACTCAGATCATGAGATCTTCCTGAGAGAACTGGTATCTAACGCCACCGACGCCATCCAGAAGGTGAAGGCACTATCCTCAGCCGGCGAATTCAAGGGTGATCTGGGCGAGCTTCGCGTACAGGTCACACTCGACACCAAAAAGAAAACCATCACTGTCTCTGACAACGGTATTGGGATGAGCGCAGAAGAGATAGATAAATACCTGAACCAGATTGCTTTCTCCAGCGCCAACGAGTTCCTTGACAAATTCAAGGACCAGGCAAGCGGACTCATCGGACAGTTCGGCCTCGGTTTTTATTCGGCTTTCATGGTCTCTGACAAGGTAGAAGTCATATCAAGGTCATATCGCGGGAATGAGCCTGCAGTGAAGTGGACCTGCGACGGCAGCCCTGAATATTCAATCGAGGAGGCGGAGAGAGACGGACGCGGAACAGACGTCATCCTTCATATAGACAAGGAGTCAAAGGAATTCCTGGAGGAACACCGGCTTGAAGGACTATTGAAGAAATACTGCAGCTTCCTGCCGGTGGAGGTACAGTTTGGCAATGAAAAGGAGTGGAAGGACGGAAAAATGGTCGATACCGGCAAGCCAAAGATTATCAATAATACGCAGCCGGCCTGGACACGCAAACCTGCAGATCTGAAGGATGAAGACTATGCAAGCTTCTACCGCGAGCTCTATCCCATGGGCGAGGAACCTCTCTTCCACATCCACCTCAACGTCGATTATCCCTTCAAGCTGACCGGGATACTCTACTTCCCGAAAATCAGGAACAACTTTGAGATACAAAAGAACAAGATACAACTCTACTGCAACCAGGTCTTCGTGACTGATTCTGTTGAGGGTATCGTCCCTGAGTTCCTGACGCTGTTGCATGGGGTGATCGACTCTCCTGATATACCCCTGAATGTCTCCAGGAGCTACCTGCAGAGCGATTCCAACGTCAAAAAAATCTCAGGACACATTACTAAGAAAGTGGCGGATCGCCTCACAGACATCTTCAAGAAAGACCGCGAAACCTTTGAAAAGAAATGGGACGACCTGAAGCTTTTCATAGAATACGGTATGATCACTGAAGAGAAGTTCTTTGAGAAGATATCGAAGATTGCCCTTTACAAAAACACAGAAGGCAAGTATTTCACACTTGAAGATTATGACAAGATCATCAAGGAAAACCAGACTGACAAGGATAAGTCGCTGATCCATCTTTATACTACCGATCCTGTGGCCCAGCACACCTACGTTGCCAAGGCTGCCGAAAAAGGTTATGATGTACTTGTGCTTGACGGACAGCTTGATACACATCTTATAAACACCCTCGAGTCAAAGGAGCCTTCATCAAGGTTTGTGAGGGTAGACAGCGATGTGATTGAAAAGCTCATCAGGAAGGATGAGAGCCACACCTCTAAGCTTACCCAGTCGCAGTCTGATGACCTGGCACAGGTATTCCGTACCCAGGTGGCTGACACTGACAAGGCCCGTTTTAACGTAAGGGCCGAGAATCTTGATGAAAGTGACCTTCCGATGGTCATCACGCAGAGCGAATTTATGCGCAGAATGAAGGACATGGCGCAATTCGGCGGCGGGTACTCGTTTTATGGTGAGATGCCTGACAGTTTCGATCTTGTACTGAATACAAACCATCCGCTGGTTACCTCACTCGCCGGTGACCTTGACAAGGAGCATGCTGACGAGCTGAAGAAGAACAGCGCCGGCATTGAGAAGACAAAGGTCGAGATCGAGTTCATGGAAAAGGAACACGGCAAGAAGAAACCCGAGGAGATTCCTTCAGTGGAGAAGGATGACCTTGAGAGGCTCAGGGGTGAGGTTAAACAGCTTGAGGAGAAAAGGAAGACAATCCTCGCCGGGTTCGGAAATGACCACCAGGCCGTGAGGCAGCTGATAGATCTCGCTATGCTGGCAAACAACATGCTCAAGGGAGAGGCGTTGAGCGCATTCGTCAAGCGAAGCATCAGCCTCCTCTAGAATCAGATCTCAGGAATATTCTTAACTGAAAGGACGCCCGGAGGAGAGGGCGTCTTTTTTTTACCCTATTATCCTCGCCAGCTCAGACTTGATGTAGGTGATGGCGACCCTGGTGGGCTCGACATCCATCTCGACAACCTCCTCGAGAAGCAGCCTTGAGAGCTCTTCACCGGTGGCGGTAGGAGGAAGTTGTGAGGCGACACTGTTTATCAGCCTGACAATAGTACCCCTTGCATTCTTCACCATCTCCCATGCCTCACTGCTCATGTATATCTGCTGTGAGAGGTTGTGCTCATACTCGCTCCTGACCGCAGTAACCAGCGCCGACTGAAGCTGCTGGGCCGTCATGTCAGTCCTGCCGGTACGGATAATCAGTGACTCAGGAGAGATGCGCTCCAGGAACAATACCACTCTCTCATATGCCTGCAGCCTGACAGGCGTAATGGTCTTCACCGTCTGAAGCAAGAGGTCCTGCCTCCGGTGTTCCTGGTCATCACGCAGCATGTTACGTATGACCAGCCATGCTGT
>DHUL01000062.1:125762-129332 GCA_002409145.1 Bacteroidales bacterium UBA5235 | reverse complement strand
TGTTGACGACACCCTTCCTGTAATTCCTGCCGCTTCGTCTCCGCTGCTATTATCCCTTTTCTTTTTCACTTTTAACAATTACATTTGGCTTTTTCGAATCCGAAACCAAACAAAAAACTGACCATATGGAGCATATCAGCAGGAGGGTACGGGCACTCTCGGTATCACAGACGTTGGCGATGTCACAGAAGAGCCAGGAGCTGAAGGAACAGGGCATTGATGTGATAAGCCTCAGCCTTGGCGAGCCTGACTTCAACACCCCTGATGACATAAAGGAGGCGGCGAAGAAAGCAATTGATGACAACTACTCATTCTATCCGCCTGTACCCGGTTATTCTGACCTGCGACAGGCTATTGCCCGCAAGTTCAAGGAGGAAAACGGCCTTGACTATACCCCTGATCAGATCATTGTGTCGGCAGGAGGGAAGCACAGCCTGATTAATGTGGTTCTTTCTGTTGTTGACCCTGGTGAGGAGGTGATACTGCTCGCTCCCTACTGGGTCAGCTATCTTGATCATATCACCTTCGCCGAAGGCAAACCGGTGATAATACATACATCTATAGAGAACGATTTCAAGGTCACCCCCGCGCAACTCGAAGCAGCTCTCAATCCGCGTACGAGGTTGCTCATCTTCAACTCGCCTTCAAACCCCACGGGCATGGTCTACACCCGTGAGGAGATGGCAGCGCTGGTTAAGGTGCTTGAGAAGTTTCCCCAGGTCATGATCATCTCGGATGAAATTTACGAACACATCACCTTCTACGGGAAGCACGTCAGCCTGGCATCATTTAGCAGCATTTATGACAGGGTAGTGACTGTCAACGGTGTTTCGAAGGGTTATGCCATGACCGGATGGAGAATAGGTTACATTGGCGCACCGCTGTGGCTCGCGAAGGCCTGCAACAAGCTGCAGGGTCAGTTCACATCAGGGGTCTCCTCTATATCACAGAGGGCAGCACTGGCGGCTGTCACCTCGAAGAGCGACTCTAAGGAGAGGATGCGCGAGGCATTCCTCCGCCGCAGGGACCTGATATGCAGGCTGTTGGGCGAGATCCCGGGCCTCAGGGTAAGGGTTCCCCAGGGTGCCTTCTACGTGATGCCTGACATAAGCAACTTCATCGGAAAGAGCTACAACGGTAAGGTAATGAAGAATGCCGATGACCTCACCTTCTTCCTTCTTGCGGAGGCGAGGGTGGCTATGGTGAGCGGAACAGCTTTCGGCGCCGACAACTGTATCAGGATCTCCTACGCCACCTCCGATGACCGCATCACTGAGGCTGTACGCCGGATAAAGGAGGCTTTAGCGAAACTGGCCTGATCTTCCACATTCATCCGGATTCCTGCATGAAGGCAGGTAACGACGCATCTCAGATGCGTCGCTACAATATCATTTGCACATACCTGCCCCGGTTCTGGTGGCACCACATGCAGGTCTCTGCCTGTGATGCAGATAACTGCCTCAGGGTTTTATCACCGGGTCCCGGATCCGGCGATACAGTATCAGGCATCAAAACCTGTTGTACGTGATCACCTCCCCCGGCGGCTTACGCGATTTTTCCCTCAGACGGTTGTCGGTATATCCCACTGAGATGACCAGTTCAACCTTCTTCTTGGCCGGTATGCCAAGAGCCTTTCTTATTCTCCTGTCATCAACCCACCCGACAATGCAGGTCCCCAGACCCTCTGAAGCAGCCTGGTAAACCATTGACGCCGTTGCTATCCCGATATCAATCAGAGAGTAATGCTGATGTTTGACCACGTCTCCTGCACGTGATGTGAGATTGGATTTTTCGCGGACCACCACTATCAATACCGGTGCCTCCCTGACGAATGAGTTCATGCGCAGCACAACCGATTCAGTGGCAGCAGCCACCTCATCGCGCAAGGCCGGATCATCAACCACGATGAAATGCCATGGCTGACCGTTACAGGCAGATGGTGAGATCCTCCCCGCTTCAGTAATCCTTTCTATCTTTTCCCTCTCAACAGCTTTGTCAAGATATCTCCTCTCACTCTGCCTGCCCTTCATCAGGCTGAGCATCTCCTTGCCGTCAGTCATCCGGTAAACAGATGATCAAAAGTTCTGTGCGTATACCTCGGTGTAGCTGAACGGATGCAGGCATGCCGGGCAGTTCTTCAGAGGCTTGGTTCCGAAGTGGACATAACCACACTTGCGGCAATACCAGAACACCTTCTCCTCACGCTCGAACACCTTGTTGCCCATCACGTTTTCCAGGAGCTTCCTGTAACGCTCTTCATGCACCTTCTCAGCTGCAGAAATTGCCTTGAAAGCTGTGGCTATCTCCTTGAATCCTTCCTCCTCGGCTACTTTCGCAAATGAGGGATAGAGATCCGACCACTCCTCATGCTCGCCGGCAGCAGCAGCCTCGAGGTTATCACTGGTGGTAGAGGTCTTGCCTGCGGGATAAGAGGCAGTGATCTCAACCATGCCACCTTCGAGAAAACCGAAGAAACGCTTTGCATGCTGCTGTTCCTGCATGGCAGTCTCCAGGAAAATAGCTGCGATCTGCTCATATCCTTCCTCCTTTGCCACCTTGGCTGCAAATTCATAACGGTTCTTGGCCTGTGATTCACCTGCAAATGCCTTAAGGAGATTCTTCTCCGTACGGGTTCCTTTTATTCCTTCCATCTTTCTTCTGTTTTATGATTGTTTAAGTGTCTCCGGCCATAAAATTAATGAAATTATGGCTACATTTAGACTTATTTTTCAGCCGTATAAACCTTGTCTGAACTATGAAAAAGTTATTGTTTGTTGTTGCAGTGGCAATGTTAATAACCCAGTCATGCAATCAAAAGGGGAATGAATATCATGTTTATTACCTTGGAGGACAGTCAAATATGGATGGTTACGGGTTTGTTGCAGAGCTTCCGGCAGGTCTCACAGGGGAGAGTCCGGATGTGATGATATTTCACGGCAACACCTCCCGGGACAATGAGCCCGTTGATGGCCGGGGCACCTGGAGTAATCTCTGTCCCGGACATGGTGCTGGGTTCAGCAGTGACGGCACTGCCAATACCTATTCAGACAGATTCGGGGTGGAGCTCTCCTTTGCTGAGAGGATGAAGGAACTCTTTCCTGATGAAAAGATTGCATTAGTAAAATATTCCAGGGGAGGTACTTCAATCGACACCGCTGCAGCAGGAGGTGCCGGAGCGTGGCTGCCATCATACACCGGCGGGAACGGCATAAACCAGTATGACCACTTTCTTGCAACCGTTGGAGGAGCAATGGCTGCCGGTGATATTGACGGCGACGGAAGGAAAGATGTGCTGATCCCCTCCGGGATTATCTGGATGCAGGGTGAGAGTGATGCCAACAATGAATATGCTACATCAATCTACAAGGAGAACCTGGCTATGCTGATGGACAGCATCCGCAATGTCTTTTCTGCGCCTGACATGCCTGTGGCAATCGGCCGTATATCAGATTCGCACAATGATGCTGACAGCCTTGTGTGGACATGGGGTGATGCTGTCAGGGAGGCACAGGCGTTGTTTGTGGCAGAAGACGGTAATGCAGCACTGGTAACCTCAACTGACGACTACAG
>DHUL01000062.1:122849-125543 GCA_002409145.1 Bacteroidales bacterium UBA5235 | reverse complement strand
GCAATTGCCGGCCTGAGGCGTCGTTAATCTTTTTTCTTCCTGATTAATTTCTTCTCCTCGCCCCGGAGGAGCCTCCTGATGTTTTTGGCGTGGGTGATGATCACAGCCACCGCCACAACAATTGAAAATACTATCAGCAGGGTTGATGGTGTCCTGAAAACCATTACCAGCAGTATCGGGAACATAACCACGGCGGTAATTGAGCTGAGCGAGACATAACCGCTGATGAGAAGCACCAGCAGAAATATTCCCGCACATGTCAGGGTAAGCAGCGGGTGCAACGCCAGCAGGACCCCGAATGTTGTTGCCACTCCCTTCCCTCCGCGAAAGCCGGCGAAGAGAGGGAACACATGCCCGATTATGGCTGCCATCCCGCATATGATCTGTAGTATCATCATCGGCTCAGAGTTTTCCGGGGCTGCATCGATGAATATCGGCAACATGGCTGCAAGCCATCCCTTGAAGAGGTCAAAGATGAGCACGGGGATTCCCGTCTTCCAACCAAGAACCCTGACGGTGTTTGTGGCTCCCGCGTTTCCGCTGCCATGCTCCCTGACATCAATACCGTGAAATAACTTTCCTGCCCAGACGGCACTGGGGATTGAGCCTGCCAGGTAAGCCAGCACGACTGCAATTACTGATAACGATATGACCATTAACGATCTCTTACGGCTTAGGGCCCGAAGATACGAGTTTTGCCGTTTCGCTGTTCGTGGTGAACTTGTTGAAGTTCTTAACGAATTTTTCGCCAAGCTCCCTTGCTGCCTTCAGCCATGCCTCATAATCAGGCCATTTCTTACCTGGATCAAGGAGGTCCGAAGGTACTCCCGGCACCGAAGTGGGGATGTTCAGGTTAAATACCGGGATTGTGGTGTACGGTACGTCGTTTATGGTTTTATTCAGTATGGCATCAATGATCCTGCGGGTTGACGGGAGATCAATACGCTTGCCTGTCCCGTACGGTCCGCCCATCCATCCTGTGTTGACCAGCCACGCATCAGCGTTATGTGCTCTCATCTTCCGGGTCAGTTCACGCGCATAGATGATCGGGTCAAGCAACAGAAATGCCGCTCCGAAGCATGCCGAGAAGGAGGGCACAGGTTCCTTGATACCTCTTTCTGTCCCTGCTACCTTCGCGGTATATCCGCTCAGGAAATAATATTGAGTCTGCTCCTCTGTCAGCCTTGACACCGGGGGTAATACACCGAAAGCGTCTGCGGTGAGGAATATGACGGTGGTGGCATGCCCTGCTTTCGATACGGGCCTGACAATATTATCTATATGGTAAATGGGGTAGGAGACCCGCGTGTTTTCCGTCTTGGCTGCGCTGGCGAAGTCGATCTCACCCTTCTCATCCACAACCACGTTCTCAAGAAGTGCATCACGCCTTATGGCGCGATATATGTCAGGCTCATTCTCCTTGCTCAGGTTGATGGTCTTGGCATAGCACCCTCCCTCGAAGTTGAAGATTCCCTCATCGTCCCAGCCATGCTCGTCATCACCAATAAGTGCCCTCTCAGGATCAGTCGACAGTGTTGTCTTTCCGGTACCGGACAAGCCGAAGAAAATGGCCACGTCGTCTTTCTTCCCGACGTTGGCGGAACAGTGCATGGAAGCTATACCCTTAAGCGGCAGATAGTAGTTCATTACCGAGAAGATACCCTTCTTCATCTCACCACCGTACCACGTGCCGCCTACCAGAGCCATCCTCTCAGTAAGGTTGAATAGCACAAAGTTCTCCGAATTCATTCCAAACTTCTGATACTCCGGGTTGACCGCCCTGGAGGCCATCAGCACCACAAAGTCAGGGTTGAAATTCTTAAGCTCCTCGTCTGTCGGCCGGATGAACATGTTCTTGACAAAGTGAGCCTGCCACGCCACCTCCATTACGAAGCGGACTGAGAGCCTGGTATCCTTGTTGGCGCCGCTGTAACAGTCCATGACGTACAGCTTCCTGCCGGAGAGCTGGCGCTCAGATATCTCTTTACAGTGTTCCCACGCTTCCCGGGTAAGCACCTTGTTGTCAGAGACAGGTGAACTTTCAGACTTCCACCAAACGGTATTTTCAGTAATTATGTCACGTACAATGTACTTGTCCTTCGGCGAACGGCCTGTAAATATTCCTGTATCAACCGCCACCGCACCGGTAGTGGTCAGAACACCCTTCTCGAATCCGTTCAGGCCGGGCGAGAGCTCATCCTCATAAAGACGTTCATAGGAAGGATTATAGATTATCCCTTTTACTTCTGTAATTCCGTATTGCTTCAGGATTTCTTCTGACATCATGTTAATGTGGGTTTTTGATGTCCGTCAAAGTTAAGAATATTAGCCATTGCAATACACTGATAAAAATCAAGAGGCTGACTTTTAAGAAAAAGCCGCACCCGAATCTCCTACTGCCTAAAAAAAAAGGAGGCCCAGACGAGCCTCCTTTTCCTGATTATCATGAATAAAGCTTACTTCCTTGATGCCTTGATGGCTGCCTGTGCGGCTGCCAGCCTGGCGATAGGTACCCTGAAGGGTGAACAGCTGACATAGGTGAGCCCGTTCTTAAAGCAGAACTCAACTGATGCCGGATCACCACCCTGCTCGCCGCAGATTCCTATCTTGAGGTTCGCGCGGGTAGAGCGTCCCTTTTCACATGCCATTGTAATCAGCTGTCCTACACCGTCCTGGTCAATTGTCTGGAACGGG
>DHUL01000062.1:66632-122643 GCA_002409145.1 Bacteroidales bacterium UBA5235 | reverse complement strand
CATCTGTGTCAGGTCATTGGTACCGAATGAGAAGAACTCGGCGGTTTTTGCCATGCGGTCAGCCAGCAATGTTGCACGCGGGATCTCGATCATGGTTCCGTATTTGTTGTCTATCTTGCTGAGGTTGAATTTCTTCAGTACTTCAGCATAGACCCTGTCATAAATCTTTTTGGTAACATCCAGTTCGGAGACGTCGCAGGTGACAGGGACCATCAGTTCGGGCAGAGGATTCTTGCCTTCCTTAATCAGTTCGGCAGTAGCCTCGAACATAGCCCTGATCTGCATCTCGCTCACTTCCGGATAGGTGATGCCGAGGCGTACACCGCGGTGACCCATCATCGGGTTTGATTCATGAAGAGCTTCACCTCTCTTGGCAACAGCTTCAACGGAAATACCGAGCGCCCTGGCCAGTTCAGCCTGCTTTTCAGCGCCCTGTGGCACGAACTCATGAAGAGGCGGGTCGAGGAGACGGAATGTCACGGGCAGTCCGTTCATCGCCTCGAGTGTGCCTTTCATGTCCTTCTTTACAAAGGGGAACAGCTCGTCGACTGCCTGCCTGCGCTCAATCTCATTTTCGCTGAGGATCATCTTGCGGAGGATGAAGAGAGGCTGCTCTGAACCCTTGCCGTAGAACATATGCTCGGTACGGAAAAGGCCGATACCTTCTGCTCCGAATTCGCGGGCCATCTTCGCATCATCGGGGTTGTCGCAGTTGGTGCGGACACCCATGGTACGGTTCTTGTCAACCAGTTTCATGAATAACTGGAACCTCGGATTTTCTGAGGCATCCATCAGTTTCATTGAGCCTGTATAAACATTACCCTTTGTGCCGTTGAGAGTGATGATGTCACCCTCTTTCAGAACCACATCTGAACCGGTCACCCTTGCTTTCTTTCCTGCCACCTCAACATGGAGGCCGCCTGCACCAACAATGCAACACTTGCCCCAGCCGCGTGCCACGAGGGCTGCGTGGGAGGTCATGCCTCCGCGTGCGGTGAGAATACCCACTGCTGCACGCATACCTTCAACATCCTCGGGATTGGTCTCCTCGCGGACGAGGATCACCTTCTCACCCTTGCGGTTCCATGCCACTGCATCCTCAGCGGTAAAGACTATCTTTCCCACTGCAGCACCGGGGCCGGCAGGAAGACCCTTGACCAGCGGAGCAACCTTCTTCTCGGCTGCCGGGTCACATATCGGGTGGAGAAGCTCATCAAGCTGTGCGGGGTCAACCCTCATCACAGCAGTCTTCTCATCAATAAGACCTTCCTGAAGCATATCCATTGCCATGTTCAGGGCTGCTGTACCGGTACGCTTGCCGGCACGGCATTGAAGCATGTACAGAGTACCTTCCTGAATGGTGAACTCAATGTCAAGCATGTCATGAAATGACTTCTCAAGGATGTTCCTGATGTCTACCAGTTCCCTGTATGTTCCGGGCATCGACTCCTGCATGCTGTGAAGATGCTTGTTCTGCTCATTCTTGGTGTCGTCGTTCAGAGGGTTCGGGGTGCGGATACCTGCAACCACGTCTTCACCCTGGGCGTTGACCAGCCACTCTCCGTAGAAAAGGTTTTCACCGGTTGCCGGGTTACGGGTGAAGGCCACTCCGGTAGCTGATGAGTCACCCATGTTCCCGAACACCATTGCCTGCACGTTCACTGCTGTTCCCCACTCATCAGGAATTCCTTCGATCCTGCGGTATGAAACAGCCTTCTTCCCGTTCCAGCTCTTGAAGACGGCCTTTATACCACCTTCCAGTTGCTCGCGTGCGTCATCCGGAAACTCTTTCCCTAGTGACTCTTTAATACGTTTTTTGAATTCCTCAGCCAGGTTCTTCAGCTCGTCAGCCGTAAGTTCGGTGTCTGACTTATAACCCCTGCCGTGTTTGAATTCATCAAGCATCTCGTCAAGCTGCTTGCGGATTCCCTTGCCATCAGAAGGCTCAATGCCTTCAGCCTTCTCCATTACCACATCTGCATACATCATAATCAGACGGCGGTATGAATCCCATACGAAACGGGGATTGCCGGTCTTTTTGATAAGGCCGGGGATGGTCCCGGAACATAGGCCTATGTTGAGTACGGTATCCATCATCCCGGGCATGGAACTGCGGGCTCCTGAACGACATGAAACCAGAAGGGCGTTCTCTTTGTCGCCGTACTTCATGCCCATCGCCTGCTCAGTCTTCTTCATAGCTTCCCATACCTCAGGCATGAGCTCAGAAGGCAGCTGAGTGTTGTTCTGATAATACTCTGTACATACATCCGTGGTGATTGTGAACCCTGCAGGAACCGGAAGGCCAAGGAGGCACATCTCAGCAAGGTTGGCTCCCTTACCGCCAAGCAGATTTTTCATATCTGCCTTTCCCTCAGCTGTCTTGTTGCCGAAGGAATAAACACGCTTAACTTTTGACATATTCGATCTGGTTATTGATTAAAATCTCTTTTTTTTTCGAACCGCAAAGGTAATAAAAAGGAGGATATAAAGAAATATCCTTTTATATATGTGCTGAGGCTTGCATTCCGGGCAGGATAGCAGGCTATCTGTGCCTCGCCCTGGGATGATACATCAATACGGTGTCACGCAGGTAGCTGCGGTCAATATGCGTGTAAATCTCTGTTGTGGTTATCGATTCATGACCCAGCATTTCCTGAACGGCCCTCAGGTCAGCTCCTCCCTCGACCAGGTGGGTGGCAAAGGAGTGACGAAGGGTATGCGGACTGATTTTTTTTGTTATTCCAGCGGCGGCAGCACTCTCCCTGACTATGTTGAACACCATCACCCGGGTCAGCTTTCTGCCCCGCCGGTTGAGAAAGAGGATGTTGGTATCAATTATTGCCGGCATCATTATCCGGCGTTCCATATAATTATCTATTTCCTTGAGCGTCACATTACCTATCGGTACCAGCCGCTGCTTGTTGCCCTTGCCGGTGACGGTCACAAAACCTTCACCCCGGTGGATGTCAGTAAGGCGCATGTTAACCAGTTCGGATACCCTCAATCCGCACCCGTACATCGTTTCAATGATTGCCCTGTTCCTGTGTCCTGCAGGCGCGCTCAGATCTATCGTAGCAACCATCCGGTCTATCTCCTCCACAGACAACACCTCCGGCAGTTTCATTACTGCCCGTGGCAGCTCCAGCAGGGCTGACGGATCATCGGGAATGAGACTCTCAACGAGCAGATACCTGAAGAATGACCTTATCCCGGAGATGACCCTTGCCTGGGTCCGCACCGCATCATCGTGCATCGCAATAAAAGCCACGAAATCACTCAGGTCACTGTAGGTGAGCGCTGACGGTTCCGTCCCCGGCCTGTGTGATTCCACCCAGTCACGCAACCGGCTGACATCTGTCATATAAGCAGTGACGCTGTTCGGTGAAAGCGAACGCTCAATCCTGAGATACCTGCCAAAATCCCTGATGGCATCTGTCCACGAAATTGTCATATGCTCATGTCTCCGCTCCCAAAGTTATATCATATAACAGTCTAAAATCCGCTCATTTCTTTATTTTTGTACTGGCACATAAAGCCGTCATCCTGGCAGAAAAATGACAATAGAAATTATCAACGGGCCAAATCTCAACCTCCTTGGAAGGAGAGAACCGGCAATCTACGGAACCGAAGGATTTGAAGCTGTTCTCAGAGGGCTGAAGGAACGTTTCCCGCAGTCTTCCATCAGGTACTCCCAGTCGAACATCGAGGGAGAGCTCGTAGACAGGATCCAGGAAGCCGGAAGCAGCGCTGACGGAATCATTCTCAACCCCGGTGGCTATACTCATACATCTGTTGCCATTGCTGATGCCATAGCAGCAATCGGCATACCGGTAATCGAGGTTCATATCTCAAACCTCCTGACCAGGGAGGAGTTCAGGCATTCAAGCCTCACAGGACGGTATTGCCGCGGTACCATTATGGGCCTGGGCACTGACGGCTACAGGCTGGCAGTGGAGGCTCTCCTCGAAATTCTGAAAAAATAAGATTAATATGCCAAAGAGCCTGCTCAGGAAGAGAACCAAGATAGTTGCAACCATCTCCGACAGGAACTGCGATCCCGCTTTCCTCCGCAGGCTCCATGAGGCGGGTATGGATGTTGTCAGGGTCAATTCTGCCCATCTGAATACCGATGGTGTAAGGAAGATTGTGGCAAACGTCCGCAGTATATCTGACCAGATTGCCATACTGCTTGACACCAAGGGCCCGGAGATCAGGACCACCTCTTCCGCTGAACCCCTGAAGTTTTATAAGGGCGAAACTGTAAAGGTTGCCGGCGACGCGTCAGCCATGACAACCCATGAGGTGATAAATGTAAACTACTGTGATATAGCAAAGTATGTCCCGGAGGGAGCTGTCATACTGGTTGATGACGGTGAGCTTGAGATAAAGATAACCGGCCGTGACGGCAGGACACTTTCAGGAAGGATAGAGAATGATGGCGTTCTGGGCTCACGCAAAACTGTCAACATTCCACAGGTGAGGATAAACCTGCCTTCGGTCAGTGAACGTGACCTGGAATTCATTGACCTTGCAGTTGAGCTTGACATCGAATTCATTGCCCATTCCTTTGTCAGGTCAAAGGAGGATGTGCTGGCTGTTCAAAGTCTCCTTGACAAACGGTCGAGCTCAATAAAGATCATCGCCAAAATAGAGAATCAGCAGGGGGTTGATAATCTCGGGGAGATCATGGATCACTCTTACGGGATCATGGTTGCCAGGGGTGATCTTGCCATCGAGGTTCCCTTTGAGCGTATCCCCGGAATCCAGCGGAATATTATCTCATGTTGCATTGAAAAGCGCAAGCCTGTGATAGTAGCCACCCAGATGCTGCACTCTATGATTCAGAATCCCAGGCCCACCAGGGCAGAGGTGAGTGACGTGGCCAACGCCGTCTACAGCCAGACTGATGCCCTGATGCTCAGCGGAGAGACTGCCGCCGGAAGATACCCCGTTGAGGCGGTCAGAACCATGGCGCGTATTGCCTCTGAGACCGAGAAGGAAAAGGATCAGTACATTGAGATGCCAGCAGGAACACTGAGCGGACCGGTTTCAGCATACCTGGCAAAGGTGGCTGTGAAGACCTCAATAAGAATAAAGGCCAGGGCCATCCTGGCTGACACCGTAAACGGTACTGCCATAAGGAACATGGCTGCGTTCAGGGGTATAAATCCTGTAATCGCACATTGTTACTCACACCGCACTATGAGGGAACTTGCGCTGTCATACGGTGTGATCCCCATCTTCATAGAAAAGAAAATGTCAGTTGATGAGTTTATCCATGTCTCTGTCAGTGAGCTTCTGAAGCATTACAGCATGAAAGACAGCGATCTGGTGGTGGTGCTGGCCGGCAATTTCTCAAGAGGTACCGGATTTTCTTTCATAGAGGTGGGCACCATTGACTACCTCAGGGAGCGGGCAGGAGTGACCGAACAAGACCTGATGGCTTGATTTTTGCTGCAATTTAATTCCTGCCGGTATGAAAACAATAATGCTCACACTCCTGCTCCTGATCCATCCTGTACATGTATCACTTACAGGGATAGATTATGACGGTGTGAACCGGATTTGGTCAGTTTTTGTTAAGGTCTGGAGTGATGACCTGGAAGCTGACATCAACCTTGGTCTGAGCAACGGAAGCGATATTGCCGGCAGCGCTGAGGAGAGATATTTCCTTTATCTTACTGACAGGGTGATGATAATGGAGGATGGGAAACCGGTAGAGTTGGAACTGCTGTCAGCAGGCGTTGACGGTCTTGAGCACCGTTTCACCCTCCAGGCAAAAGGCCGGAAGGGAGTAAAGAACGTTACCGTGATGAACCGCATAATGATCCGGCTTTACGAAGACCAGGCAAATATGCTCCTCTTCGGCTATGGAGGGACAGAGGAGGGCTACAGATTCACCGTAACCGATACATTAAAGAGCTATCTTGTGAAATGAAATGGAGTGAGATGAGAAGACGACTTTTTTGTGCATTGTCATTTTTGCTGGCCGCGACTTTCAGCGCCACTGCAACACACAACAGGGCAGGAGAGATCACATACAAACAGATATCGGACCTCACCTTTGAGGTAACCGTGACAACCTTCACCTATACACTCAGTAAGGCTGACAGACCATCCCTTGACGTGGAGTGGGGAGATAACTCCATCACTGTTGTCGCAAGAATATCCGAGACGATACTGCCGAACAATTACAAGAAGAATGTATACGTGGCCGAGCATACTTATCCCGGGCCCGGGGTATACAGGATAGTTGTACAGGACCCTAACAGGAACTTCGGGGTTGAAAACATTCCCAATTCGGTGAACGTCGTTTTCTCTATCTCTACTACACTCATTGTGAACACTGCCGTTGGCAGGAACAGCACTCCCGTGCTGCTGAACCCTCCCTATGACAAGGCTGCCCTGGGGCAGATATTCATTCATAATCCTGCTGCCTTTGACCCTGACGGCGACAGTCTGTCATACAAGCTCACCGTTTGTACAAAGGAGGATGGCAGGCCCATTCAGGACTACACCCTGCCTCCCGCTTCGAGAAAGTTCTATGTTGATTCCATCACAGGCGATCTTGTCTGGGATGCACCCACAGCCATCGGTATATACAACGTCGCCATGGAGATACAGGAATGGCGGGCAGGTATAAAGATAGGTATTGTGGTACGTGATATGCAGATAGAGGTTTATGAGACAGACAATAAGCCGCCGGTGACCTCCGAGCTTACCGATCTCTGCCTTGAAGCCGGCCAGCCGGTTACACTCGACATACAGGCCACTGATTCCGACCTTGATTCAGTGACTCTCCTGGCAACCTCCGGCATATTCACTTCCGGTGACTGTCCTGCCACCTTCACCACTTTGTCACGCATCGCCGGCCAGACTACAGCCAGGCTGAGCTGGACCCCGTGCCATACTGCAGTAAGGCACCAGCCTTATGATATCATCATCAAGGCAGAGGACTCCAACAAGGAGTTGCAGCTTGTAGATATTGACAACATGACTATAAAGGTGCTGGGGCCCTCCCCTGTATTGCTCTCGGCGGTGCCGCAGGGAAAGGTGGTGCAGCTTTCCTGGTCAGGGTATATCACTGCCCAGGTGGCAGGATTCAGCATCTACAGGCGTGAGGGAGCATCCTCGCTTACCGCTGATCCATGCTATGACGGCATACCACCGTCATCAGGCTTCGTCAAGGTCGGATACGCAGGAGGATCCGGGACCGTAAGCTTTACCGATTCAGATAATGCCCTCGAGGCCGGTACCGAATATGCATACAGGATTGTGGCGGTCTATCCGAACGGCACAGAGAGCAAACCATCGAATGAGATAGTCACCGCACTGATAACCGGCATCCCCCTGATCACAAATGTCTCGGTACGTAATACCCACGCGGTGAACGGATCCCTGACCCTCGCCTGGCAGAAGCCGGACCGTCTGGACACCATACCTGCCAACGGACCCTATGAGTATCTGATCTACCGTGCAGAAGGAATTGCCGGCAACTCATGGCAGCTGATACATACCCTTCCTACAACAGACCTGAATGATACGGTCTACATTGACACCCTGATCAACACTCTTGACAAGGGATGGGTTTACAAGGTTGAGCTCTTTAACAATGCTCCGGGCAACAGGTTCCTGATAGGTGACCCGGGCATAGCCTCGTCTCTCTTCCTGACAGCGCTGCCTGGCGACAGGAAGGTCCGTTTTGTAATGGCACGCAATGTTCCATGGATAAACACCTCATATGACTTTTTCAGGTACAACGGCACAACATGGCAACCGGTGGGTTCTACCAACCAGCTGACCTTTACTGACGATGGCCTCGTCAATGGCATCGAATATTGCTATTACGTCGTTTCCAACGGAGGATACCAGGGTACCGGTACACCGAAGAACCTGGTAAACTTCTCACAGCGTACCTGTGCCATACCGGTTGACAATGAACCGCCATGCACACCGGGACTGACGGTATCATCGCAGTGTGACAGCCTCTATAACACCGTAAGGTGGTCATTTGAAGATCCACTCTGCCTCGAGGATGTAGCAGGGTACAAACTTTATTACAAGCAGACCTTTGAGGAGGATACTTTACTCCTCACTACAATTAATGACAGGGATGCGAGGAAGTATGTCCATTCACTTCCTGATTATGTAGCAGGTTGCTACGCCATCTCAACATTTGACCTGCTCGGCAACGAGAGTCCTCTCTCAACAATGGTCTGTGTTGACTCATGTAACTTCTACGAGATACCCAATGTCTTCACACCGAACGGTGACGATTTCAATGACTGGTTGCTGGCGAAGACCTCCGCACTGGTTGAGAAGGTTGAGTTCAGGCTTTACAACAGGGCAGGGGTGCTGGTCTTCAGCACCCGGGAACCCAGGCTGAACTGGGATGGAACATATAAAGGCAAGGTGGTACCGACAGGGGTTTATTACTATGACTGTGAGGTGTTCGAGAGAAGGATCAGCGGGCTGGAACAGTTTCACCTGAGCGGCTTCATCCATGTCTTTGCCGAAAAGGGAGCAGGGCCCGGAACGATTGAAGGAAAAAAATGAAAGCAATGAAAAAGATATTGTTCTGCCTGACTGTTTTGCTGGCTTCACAGATCCTGTCTGGCCAGCCGGGCTACGAGACCCTTCTCAGGGCAGTCACTCTCGCCGGAAGAGGAGAGGCAACCGGGGCTGCCGAACTCCTGGCCGGTACGGATGAAATTAATGGCGATGCGAACCTCCTGGCAGTCAGGGGTGACATCTTCCTCAGGGCATCCATGATTAAGGAGGCAAAGGCCGACTTCATGAGGGCAGAGAGCCTGAGTCAGGGATCAGGACTCTATGGTCTTGCCAGATGCGCTGCAGCCGGCGGTGATGCGAAGACTGCTGTCTCGTTGCTCGAAGCCCATCTTAAATCAACTCTCAGGAAGTCCGAACCCGAGATCATGCTTGATCCCTCATTCAAGCCTGTCTCTTCCTCACCCGAGTGGAGGGCGTTATGGAAGAAAGACTGGTACAGGAGTGATGAGAGGAAAAGCTGGGAGATAGACTATTACCTGAAATCAGGGCGCAGAGACATGGCCTCCGGAACATATGCCGAACTGGCATCACTATATCCTGATAAACCGGTTACCGGGTATTGTCACGCCCGTATCCTGATGAGCAGCGGCATGTACCGTGAGGCAGCAGAAATCCTCGAGACCATCACCCGGGGCAGTGATACACCCACAGGATGGCTCTATACCCTTGCCGAAGCCCGTGAAGGGGAAGGTAACGCTTACGCTGCAGCAGCCATTTATGACAGGCTGATCACTGACCGTATCCCTGATCCTGCATTGCTCCTCAAAAAAGCACGCATGCTTATCAGGTCAGGAGACAGGGAGACTGCAAAGAAGGAGATTCAAAGGTATATTGCAATTGATCCTGACAACACCGAAGCACTGGGACTGATTGGAAGAACCTTTGCGGAAGAGGGTGCAATATACGAAGCGCTTCCGTACCTGAATGACAATGTTGACAAACACCCCGGCGAGGCATCAGCCTTCAGATTGCGGGGGGATGCCTGGCTTGCTGCGCGTACATGGGACATGGCAGCCGATGATTATACAATGAGCCTTGATCTTGACCCTGACGATGGTGCGGTAAATCTTAACCTCGGGATTGCACTCATAAACAGCGGCAGGAGTGATGATGCCTGCTATTACCTGCGCAAAGCAAGAAGTCTGGGAGTGAAGGAGGCAACCGATTATCTCGCCAGGTACTGTATCAGGTGAGATGAAAAAGGCGCCTTTAAAGCGCCTATCGTGAATTCTTCAGTATACGGTCATAAAGGTCCTTGGGCTTGAATGGTTTGAGGACATAATCATTGATGGCCAGATTCTCAATCTTATCATGAGCCTCTGACATTACAGCTGCGGTCAGAGCCACAATTGGTATCTGGCTTATCTTTCTGTCAGATGAACTTCTGATGATCCTTGTAGCCTCTATACCATCCATGACTGGCATGTGAAGGTCCATGAGAATGAGGTCAAACTCTTGCTTCCTGATCTCCTCCAGCGCCAGTGCCCCGTTTTCCACGTGAGTGACCTTGACTCCCCAGCTCTCAAGGAATTTATTGGCAACAAAGAAGTTGATCTTGTTATCTTCAGCAACGAGGATCCTCTTACCGGCGAGAGCCTTCATGCTGTCTGATCCGCTCCCGAGCTCTGCCGCCCTGGGTTCGACAGCCGGCATACTGTACTCAATTGAGAATGTGAAAACCGAACCTTTATCAGGCTCGCTGGTAACGCCGATTGTGCCTCCCTGCAGATCGACCAGTCTCTTGCAGATTGCCAGACCCAGTCCCGTTCCGCCATACTTCCGGGTGGTGTCAGTCGATGCCTGGACATAACTCTCAAAGATCTCATCCAGCTTTTCCCGCTGTATCCCTATACCGGTATCAGCAACCGAGAACTCAATGACTGCCCTGCCCTCCTGGCGGTCTTTTACCGAAGCTTTTAGTGTCACGCCTCCGTACGATGTGAATTTCATGGCGTTGGAAAGCAGGTTTGAAAGTATCTGGTTAAGCCTGATAGGGTCACCGATGAGGGTCACCGGCAGATCAGGACTCTTCTCCAGGGCGAAGTATATGCCCTTCTCCAGCGCCCTGTGGCTGTATGACCTCTTGATATCTTCAAGCATGCTGGTCAGATCAAATTCAGTCTTTTCGAAAACAATCTTGCCTGCCTCCATCTTGTTGTAATCGAGAATGTCATTAACAAGAGTAAGCAGGTGGTTGGCAGAGAAGCGCAGCGTGTTTATGAAGTCCATCTGGTCTTCACGCGGATTACTCTGCCACAGAAGGTTGGTAATGCCGATCACCTCATTCAGCGGGGTACGTATCTCATGGCTCATGGTAGACATGAATTGCTGCTTTGAAAAGGCAGCCTCCTCGGCTCTCTTTCTGGCGGTGATTAGATTGTCAAGCATCCGGCGCCGCTGCAACGTAAGAACTATCTGGTTGGCGATGAACTCAAACACCTGCAGGTCTTCATTGGTGAAGGCATCAATCTTCTTGTAGTCCTGCAGGCAGATGGCTCCTATCACCTCATCATCCATCCTGAGCGGTACGCCCATCCATATCTTGCATGGTGAGCCGACCAGGCTGATGGCGCCCGTCTTCTCTATCATGAGAATATCATTCTCATCGAGCAGCACGGCCTTGTTGTTCCTGATAACCCATCCGGTGAGGGTGTTCCTTGCAGCGGTCTCCTGGAAATGGTCACGCTCATCTGCAAAGAAGGGAAATGTGAGTGTATCCTTCTCCCTGTTATACAGGGCAATGAAGAAGTTGTTGACGTTCCAGAGCTTGCCGATCTCCTTTACGATTGTCGGATAGATGTCAAAGATGTCAGAATCCTGCAGCGCCACGGTTGAGATATTGTATTGTATCTCCTGCATCAGTCTGCTCTTTATCTCCCTCGAGATATCACGGTAGATGCCCAGAAAGGCAATGGTCCTGTCGTTTGAAATGACCGAGGAGGCAATCAGTGAAACATTTATCCTGTTTCCCTGCTTGTCCCTCCTGATTGTCTCAAGGTACTCGGTCCCGCTGGTAAGGGCCGTTTCGTCAATCTTTACCGCTTCGTCGCGAAGCTCTTCAGGGACAACAAGATCATCAATCATCCTGTTCATGGCCTCATCTGCCTCATAGCCGAAGAGTTCCGTAAAACCGTTATTGATGCGGATAATACGGCCGTCGAAGTCGGTAAGCACAATGGCCTCCGGGGCGGCGTCAATAAGGTGCTCCAGAAGTGCCTTCTCGTTCGAGAGCTTCTGCTCATATTCCTTATGCTTGCTTACATCCGTAAGAACACACCTGTATCCTGTCACCCTGTTTCTGATCAGGATGGGACCAGCATGAAAAAGAACAGAAACGTTCTTTTTAAGCTTGTTTACCAGGACATATTCATCAAAGGTGATCTGGCCCGGACCTGTCAGCCCCGAGAGCTCTCTCATCAGCCTGTCAAGGTCGTCGGGCATGAAGAGCGACGACAGGGTAACACCGTTTGCAAGGTCGTTGTTGTTAAATCCCAGAGTCATCATACCCTGGGTGTTCATGAAGGTAACGTGTCCCCCGGTGTCAATCTCCATTATCATCTCAGGGAGTAATTCGGCAAAGGTCTCGAAAACGATTCCCTGTTTAAGGATTTCGCTCTCCCTCTCCTTCTGGGCTTTACCTGCTTCCCAGGTAACCAGTATATCACCTGACGACAGCAACAGCCCGATATAAAATCCAGAATCGTCACTCCCATCCGGAGAAACAGGTGTCTTATATGGACGATGGCTTGTTTCCAGGTTGTCGAGAAGAGAGATGAATGCCTTGTTTCTGGCAAAAGGTGTCTCACTGACCTCCTTTCCAAGGATATCCTTACGGTCAAGCTGCTCCACATCCTCAGCCCTGTAGTTGAAGTCGATTATGAAATGTCTGGTCTCACCCTCTCTCCTCAGGATGACGGCATAGCTGCTCATGGAGTCAAATATCTCCCTCAGGATCTTTTCAGACTCAGCCCTGGCATATCCGCCGTTGAGTGCACTGATATCATTGTAATATGTGATGAGAAATATCTCATCACCAAGGAAAATGGTGCGGGCACTGAAAAGAAATGTTCGCTCATCACCCGAACGCATGCGGAGTTTAATCTCGAGGTCACTCACCTTCTTGAGCCTCGATAGGAGCCTCATGTATTTTCGGCTCTGAATGAGATCGACATAAAGCTGGATGTCATCGGAGGTCTTTCCGATGATCTCTTCCTTCCGGTAACCGGTGGTGTCGAGGAAAGCCTGGTTAACCTCTATGTACTTCTGGGTCTCGAGGTTACTCAGGGTGATCAGCTGGTTCGTACTGTTGAATGCCAGCTCGGGAATTTCTGCAAGATATTTGAGAGAAGTCAGGTACTCCGCGGAGTGTTCCGGTTCATTGACTGACTCTTTTCTCTTTTCCATCTGGATGTCTGGTGTATACATTAATGGGGAAATAGCTGTCCGGCTGAACAAATTTACTTATATATGTAAGAATTATAACGGACTTTCCGGCCAACTTATTTTCCTGAATTGGATGCATACCATGCGCACCACTGTTTCAGACCACATTCCCGGCACCCGGGTTTGCGTGCAGTGCATGTATAACGTCCATGAAGAAGCAGCCAGTGATGTGCCCTGGACCTCAATTCTTCAGGGATCTCACGTGTCAGCCTCAGTTCAACATCAAGGGGGTTCTTTGCCCCGGGAGTCAACCCCAGGCGCCGGGCAACCCTGAAGACATGCGTGTCAACAGCAATGACCGGACTGTTCCATACCACCGAGGCAATGACATTCGCGGTCTTTCTGCCCACTCCGGGCAACATGATCAACTCCTCACGTGTTGAAGGCACCTTGCCTTTGAAACGGTTCACAATCATCTCTGCCATCCCACTGAGATGCTTCGCCTTGTTATTCGGATAGGAGCAGCTCTTTATCAGTTCGAATATCTCTTCATGCGCAGCACCGGCCATTGAAACAGGATCCGGGAATCGTGCGAAAAGACCTGGTGTGATCATGTTTACCCTCCTGTCAGTACACTGTGCGGAGAGTATTACAGCTACAATCAGCTGGAAGGGATCACTGTACTCCAGCTCCGTCTCCGCTAAAGGCATGTTCTCCTCAAACCATCTCAGAATGCCACTGTATCTTTCTGCTATCTTCACTTAGCTCCTTATTCAGGGGTTGAATGTACTATTTTTTATCTTTTTGCCGAAAAAGTACCACTTTCTGAATAATATCATGGTAATAAACGGTTCTGTTTGTTATTTTGTGCCGGAATGAACCGGATCAGAATAAACAGCCCGGGAGGTAACTCCCTTATCTTGCTTGGGGGAACAGTAGATGATATTATCAATCTGCTCCCTCAGAGGGGACTCTTCATCATAACCGACCGGAATGTAGAAAAGCTGTATGGAAGACAGTTCCCTCCCGGAGAGGTCATTGCAATTGAGGCAGGGGAGAAGAGCAAGACCCTGCGGGTGGTCGAAGATATCTGCAGAAAGATGCTTGAGGCAGGCGCCGACCGGTCATCATTCATCCTTGGGTTTGGCGGAGGAGTGGTTTGTGACATTGCAGGCATGGTGGCTTCAGTTTATATGAGAGGGGTGAGGCATGCATTCGTTTCAACCACACTGCTCTCACAGGTCGATGCCAGTATCGGAGGCAAGACGGGTGTAAACCTGGGAGAATATAAGAATACCATTGGTACATTCCGTCAGCCGGAGTTCGTTCTCTGTGACCATGCAATGCTGGCCACCCTGCCTGAAGCAGAGGTGAGGTCAGGCATGGGAGAACTGTTCAAACATGCCGTAATTCGTGACCGGAACCTCTTCTTTGACATTTCGGCTTCAGCCGGACAGATCATGGCAGGGGACCCTGCTGTAACAGGTGACCTGGTCTTCAGGGCTGCAAAGATTAAGGCCGGGGTGGTAAGACGTGACCCACTTGAGAAAGGCCTGAGGAGAATACTCAACTTCGGGCACACCTTCGGCCATATCATAGAGACACATTACGGGATACCTCATGGAGTTGCGGTTGCACGGGGAATGACAATAGCTGCGGAATTGTCAGTCCGCAGGGGAGAAATGGACAATTCTGAACTCAGACTGCTGCAGGAAGCACTCGAAAAGGCAGGCCTCCTGACCGGTCATCGACTGCCGGAAGGTGTGGCAGGGATGATCTCAAGAGACAAGAAGAGTGAGTCGGGCTCGGTGAATTTTGTCTTACTGAGATCGCTGGGAAGGTCAGTCATAAGAAGGATTTCAATCACCGATCTGCAGACATTTGTAAACTATTATAACGAAAAGGAAAGTCATAGTAAGTAATTATCACTTGAAAAATGAACACAATAGGAACAATATTCAGGGTATCGCTGTTCGGAGAGTCACATGGACCGGCAGTGGGGGTTGTGATTGACGGATGCCCTGCAGGACTGCATTACTGGCGTGAGGAACTCATGGCAGACCTCTCCAGGAGGAAGGGATTGCTGCCCGGCACAACCGCACGCAGGGAGACAGATGAACCGGAGGTGATCAGCGGTATTTACAATGAGCACACTACGGGTGCGCCACTGGTGATCTGCACCCGTAACAACGATTTCCGTTCCGGCGACTATGAGCAGTTCACAAGCATTCCGCGGCCGGGTCATGCTGATTTCACAGCAGGATTCAAGTACAAGGGATTCAGCGACATGCGCGGAGGAGGACATTTCTCAGGCCGGCTCACATGGGGCATCGTTACTGCAGGTTATTTTGCCAGGAAGATACTGTCGCCCGCAATAATATCAGCAACCCTGGTTGAGGCGGGAGGGGAGAAGGATACCGCGGCAGCCGTTGCCAGGGCTATGGAAACCAATGACACCGTGGGAGGTGTTGTGGAGTGTGTGGTGAAAAATGTTCCGAAAGGTATAGGGGAACCCTCCTTCATGTCAGTAGAGGCAGCCTTGGGAATGATTGCCTTTGGAATCCCGGCCGTGAACGGAGTGGAATTCGGGGCAGGATTTGCCTCAGCGAGGAGCTATGGTTCCATACACAATGATCCGTTTATTGATGCAAGGGGAAAGACATCCACCAACAATGCCGGAGGCATCAACGGCGGAATCACCAACGGAAATGACCTTATCATGAGAGTCTCCGTCAAACCGGCTGCAAGCACCGGCGTTACCCAGAAAACATTTGACACAGCAACGGGAGAGATGACCGACCTTGAAATTTCCGGCAGGCATGACGCATGCATTGCCCGGCGCATCCCGGTGATCCTGGAATCGGCAGTGGCAATCGGCCTGGCTGACCTGTTGATGATTGACAAGGGAATAAACGGATTGAGAGACCGCTAGTATAACATTGCTGAGAGACCGGGGTCCTGGTTCAAAGGGTAAGAACAAGTATTTTTCCGGTGCCGCTGCTGACCCTGAACCGGTCATCTATCCGGTAACCCATTACCCACATGATATCACCGCCTGACAGCAGAAGAAGAACCTGCTCCTTCTTTGTCACCGGCACCTTCAGATCTATCAGAAAATCACTGATTTTCTTCATCTGCTTCATCCCAAATGGCATGAACCTGTCGCCCGGTTGCCAGTGCCTCACTGTAACCGGGAAAGCCACCAGGTCAAGATCGAGCGATGCTGTCAGGTTAGTAACAGGCAACTCATCGTCAGAAGATTCTGTGATCCTTACAGCGCTGAAAAGGCCCGATATTTGCATCTCGTCGATGGAGTTGAATGTGTACCCTGCCGGAGCCTCTCTCGCCCTGGATGAGATGATTATCCGCCCCCTGTCGTTAAGAAGACGGTGAGTGGCCGTGTAAACCGACTTCCCCGTCCCCGACTTAAGCAGTGAGATGACCTCGTCAGTCTGCTTCGGGGAGAGTCCGAACGGACGGAAAAGCTCGAATATGTGTGGTTCCAGCGGATGCAACGCCTGAAGACTGCTGATTTCAACTTCGGTGGTGTCACCTGAAGAGCTGAATATCCTGCCGGTAACCTGCGAAAGGTATGTCTCCACAATTGCCGAGGAAGCGGAGAGGTGCTTCATGGTCTCAGCTACTGCCGGGAGTATGCCGGGATTGACCTTCTCCATCTCAGGTATAACTTTGTGTCTGATTCTGTTACGGATATACTTCACCTCGGCGTTTGACCTGTCCTCCCTGAAATCCACACCCCTGGCGGCAGCAAATGATGCAATTTCATTCCTCGTTGCATAGAGCAGGGGTCTGATTATTTCTCCGGTGCGCGGGCTCATTCCTGTCAGCCCGTTAAGACCTGTTCCTCTCGACAGGTTGATCAGGAAGGTTTCGACATTGTCATTCAGGTTGTGTGCTACAGCCACAGCATCAAAACCCTCGGAGCGGATGAGTGACCTGAACCAGGAGTACCGCAGTTCTCTGGCTGCCATCTGTACGGAGATCCTGTGTGTGCCGGCATATGACAGTGTGTCAAACCTCATGCTGAAGAAGGGAATGCTGTTGGCGCGGGCAAATGAGGCAACGAACTCCTCATCACCGTCGGATTCATCCCCCCTCAGTGAAAAGTTGCAGTGGGCAATTGAGTGATCTGTGCCGGCCTCTTTGAAAAGCCAGGCCATCACCATCGAGTCTATGCCGCCGCTTACTGCAAGCAGCAGCCTGCTGCCTCTGGAGAAGAGCTGCTCCCTGTCGGAAAATTCCAGAAATCTGCTGAGCATAACCACCTGCTTTCTGCAAAGTTAAAAATCATCATGGTAATAGTATCGAGGGTTCATGAAAAAGGATGGTTGCGGATCGCAGACAATGGAACAGGCGGCTCACAGGTACGGGACCAGCCCGGGTGGATCAGGCTCAAAACGCGGAGGTCTGAGGTGTATTAGACTGTTGGCAGTTATCGGGGAACTCTCTGACCACGGGGGAGAGTTGGGATACCATGCAATCCTTATCTGGAGGGTATTGAGCACAAGCTGGTCATTTCTTATCCTGACTCCGGCTCCGAGAGCGGCAACGGTATAGTAGTCTTCGCCCATGAACTTACCCCTTGACAGTAATCCGGCATCGGCAAAGGCAAAGACGGCAAAGCGGAATCCAATCACGGGCTTATGGATGAAGAGAACCGGTTCCACCGACAACGCGATCCGCGTATTACCGCTCAGGGAGTCATTGCGGAAACCACGGATAAGACCATCATCCCTGAAATAAAGGCATTCATCAGAATACCTGTTGAAGCCCCTGATGAAGTTCAGATTCATGAAAGTGCGCATCTTCGACCGCCCCGCCCGGGCCAGGGGAGTGAAATACCTTATGCTTCCCCGGAACAATCCCTGCTCGGTATTCCCATTGTTGTAAAAGGTTGATATACCGGCCCCGGCATACAGATACCCGACCCCGGTGAAGAAATTGCCGTAGGCAACCGTACCTCCTAAATAGTTTCTCCACTTGAATTCATTTCTTTCACGTCCCCAGAGCAGTTCCGCCATATAACCGTACGGGATATCTTCAGTACGTCCGTAACTGTATATCAGCGATGTATTTATGAATCGTTGCGAGGAGACTGTAATGCTTCCGGTGACTGAATGATAATGCTGAAGGAGGTAGTATGAAAAATCATCTATATTGGGTCTGCTGAACACATTGTTGTGCATATACCTGGCCGCAACTATAAGCCTTGTCACGCTGTTCCTGTCAAGCATGAATGACCTTGCCGCCCAGAAGTCCTGCCTGGTGAACCTTAATGGAGCCGGTACGGCCATAGTATCAATTCCATCGTTGGTACGGGTGAATATTACAGAGCCTGACCATGCATACCGGGTTTCTGAAGTCACAAAATCCCTGCTGAAGATTCCTCCAATGTTTGTGGTTCCCAGTCCGTCTGAAATATGCATGTTCAGGTTGGAAAATGTGCGGGCAATATTGTTGATGGAATACCTGAACCCTATTCCCGGTGCGGTATATTTATTAAAGTCATAGGGGGAGCTGACCTCAAGTTCATGGCCCATACCTACAAAATTCCTGGTAAAAACACCCAACCTGCCGCTCATGATGTCATTAATTCGCAGGTTGGCACCTACCGGGTATTTTTCACGCACAACAACTGCAATATCAGCATAATTGCTGTCTGCCGCGACAACCGTTATCCGGGAATCATCAATATACGGCAGCTCCCTGAGAAGTCGCTCATTGTCAGACAGCTCCAGTGAAGAGATGGTGTCTCCCGGCTTGAATAGGAGGTTCTGGCTCAGCACGAATCTCCTGGTCTTGGTATAGGTGGAATTCATCAGGTTCTCCGCACGTGATGGTGTCCCCCCCTCCGGATGGTCTATATCCTGTCCGAAAGCGTTCAGCCTGATGATCTCAATGTTACGGATTTTCCTTCCCTCATACTCCTCATAGGCTTTGGTGCTGGCCAGCTTTTCCCTCGCCGGCCCCGGAGGAGCAGGTGTAACAATGATCATATCATACAGGAGACTTGTCAGCCTGCGTTTTTCGGCTCTTACCTTCAGGGAGTCATAGAAAGCCCTTGAAAGAGTGTCAGGGGCACTGGTGTCCTGACCCTCCGCAGGATGCCAGGGCAGGAATAAAAACAGTGCCAGGAAGGAAAAGAATACGGTTTTGACTCTTCTATTTGTGAATGGCTTCACTTTGGCTTTGAATTGTCATCCAGAATATCATCAGAGTTAAACTGGAACCCGAGTCTTTTTCCGGTAATCAGCCGCGAATGCTGAATCTTTGATTCTGCCTGGCCAACTGAAGCAATTTTCACTGTGTCATATGGAGGAACAAGGAGGTCAAATTCAAGTGAGTAGTTGATGGCGGTATAAACAATCTTCTTTAAAGATTCCTGGTTGAAAGCTTCATTGCCGTAATTGGTGAACAGCATTCCCATCTGCCTCTTGCCCTCTACAAAATACTGGTTCTCATGGTTAATAAAAATACGTGCAATAAGGTAACCAAGGTCGTCAAGCCTCGAATACTTGAAAGAATCTGCCAGGAAGTTGTATATGTTTATTATGCCACTGTAAGCATTGAACTTGTTTTTCTGTATATACGCCGTCTTCCAGGCGGGATGTTCACGGTCAAACTGGAAAATGTTTGAGTGCATGCTGAACAGGAGAAGATCGGCTGCAACCTTGAGCTGGGCATCAAAAGTACTCCTGTCAGTGTATTCCATGCGTATCCTCTGGTCAATGCCATTCAGATTTCCATTCACATCCCGGGCAAGATTCTTCAGAATATCCTTCACCATCATGAAAGCGACAGCGGTATTGTCAAATACCTTCTGCTTGAGTACAGATTTCCCCTTAAGGGTGTCTACTATCAGAACCTTGCTTTGTGTTATCTCATCCGCCATAACTGTTCGATTGCTGAATTGCCTAAAATTACAGATTTATTTCCAACAAAAACAACCGGTAGTCATTAAAACATAAGTCACTCCGGGGAACATGTCCGTGAGTGACCGATGCATTTCTGATGTAATAATCTGTCTAGTAGGCTCTTGCGAATAGAACTCTCCGGTTTGAAGGATTGCCGGTAAGGATACACCTGCCCTTTTCTTCCCTGCTGTCAAGTGGTATAGCCCTGATGGTGGCCTTGGTGAGGTCCTTTATCTTTTCTTCAGTCTCCGCCGTGCCGTCCCAGTGTGCCAGAACGAAACCGCCCTTATTTTCAATGATATCAATGAACTCTTCCCAGGTGTCAGCCGTGAAGGTGTTGTTTTCCCTGAATTCAACTGCTTTCCTGTAGATGTTTTGCTGTATGTCATCCATGAGACTGATAACATGACTGACTACATTGTCACGCCTGATGGTCTCCTTGGTCAGTGTATCACGGCGGGCTACCTCCACAGTGCCTTCCTCTGCATCGCGCGGACCTATGGCCAGCCTCACCGGCACCCCCTTCAGCTCGTACTCAGCGAACTTGAACCCGGGCTTCTGGGTATCACGGTTGTCATATTTGACCGAAAGTCCTGCAATTTCAAGCTGTCTCTTGAGATCAAGGGCGATATCCGAAATCTTATCAAGTTGATCGTTTCCTTTGTATATGGGAACTATCACAACCTGGATCGGAGCCAGCTTCGGCGGTAACACCAGTCCGTTATTATCGGCATGAGCCATGATCAATGCACCGATCAGGCGGGTGGTGACACCCCATGAGGTTGCCCAGACATAATCAAGCCTGCCCTCCTGGTTTGTAAACTGCACATCAAAGGCCTTTGCAAAATTCTGTCCGAGGAAATGGCTTGTTCCACCCTGTAACGCTTTCCCGTCCTGCATGAGCATTTCGATTGTATAGGTGTCAATGGCACCGGCAAACTTCTCGCTCTCAGTCTTAATCCCTTTGATTACAGGCACTCCCATGTAATTCTCCACAAAATCGGTATAGAGATTAAGTATCCTTACCGCCTCCTCCTCAGCTTCCTGCCTGGTGGCATGGGCCGTATGGCCTTCCTGCCAAAGGAATTCCGTGGTACGAAGGAAAAGCCTTGTCCTCATCTCCCACCTTACCACATTGGCCCACTGATTTATAAGCAGCGGCAGGTCACGGTATGACTGGATCCAGTCCTTGTACGTGTTCCATATAATCGTTTCAGATGTGGGTCTCACAATGAGTTCCTCCTCCAGGCGGGCGTCCGGGTCAACAACAATGCCCCTGCCATCAGGAGAGTTCTTGAGCCTGTAATGGGTCACAACCGCACACTCCTTGGCAAATCCCTCCACATGGGCAGCCTCGCGGCTGAAGAATGATTTGGGGATAAAGAGGGGGAAATATGCATTGACATGACCTGTGGCCTTAAACATCCGGTCAAGCTCTGACTGTATCTTTTCCCATATAGCGTACCCGTAAGGTTTTATGACCATGCAACCACGCACGGCCGAGTTCTCAGCCATGTCAGCTTTTATCACCAGGTCATTGTACCACTGTGAATAATTCTCATCCCTGTTAGTAAGAAATTTGGCCATTCCTCAGTTATAATTTTGTACTATTGTTTATTCTCAAAAAAGACGGCGTAAAAATAGACAAATCTTGTGAACCAGAAAGTGAGTCTGATTATGATGATGAGTTTTTACTTATTTCGGCAGATTATAAATAACTGGCCTGCTGAGTGAAATTGGTACGGAATTTGTATAATTTTGGATAGATAACCACAAGGAGATTGAAATGAAAAGGTTTTGGTACATTATCCCGGCAATACTTGTGATAACAAGCGCGTGCTCATCACTCCGCTTCACAGGAGCCAATAACGATGACCTGTATTACAGGCCGTCTGAAAACCCGGTAACTGAAGCTAATGTTACGGTACAGGAAAGAATTGCCGGCCGGTCCTACTATGACAATGTCTACGCGGGTGATACACTCATCGCTGATGAATTCCTGCCTGACGATGAGTATTCGGCCTACGCTGCAGCCGGTGAAGGAACAGTTGTGAATAACTATTACGGAGGTGCAGCCGAGAGAATATACCTCTTCAATGATGATTACTTCTATCCTTACTGGAGAGATCCATTCTACTTCTCACCTTTCTCCATGAGGCTCAACTTCGGATACGGCTACTGGGGACCTTACGGATCTCCCTATTCATGGGGTTATGATCCCTTCTATTATGACTATTACTATCCCTATTCATACTACAACCCTTATTATTCATGGGGTTACAACCCCTATTCCTATTATAACTACTACGGTGGCTATTACGGATATGGTTATAATGGATACTATCCCTGGTACTCCGGCTACGGATACCCCTCAAGCTACAATGATGACAGGTACGTGACAAATATCGGCCGCAGGGGCGGATACAGCTCTATGTCAAGAGGTTCTTACTCCAACACTGACACCCGGAGCAAATCCGGATATGCTCCTTCAGGTGATATGAACAACAGAAGGACCGTTACCGGCACCACATTACCGGGCGGGACAGGCAATACTGCAACCGGTTCACGGAGGACTGCCACTGAGACTGCTACAAACAGGGAAGCCGCAGCAACCGGAACAACCTCGGGTACACGCAGGACCCAGGAAGCTACTGTGACTAATACCAATCAGGGCGCTGCGACTGTTTCAAGACCTGAATATACAAGACGCGAAACGGGCAGCACCGGCATCCAGACACAGACCCAGACACGCACCCAGGCTCAGGCGAGGGCTGAAACCTTAACCCAGTCCGGAACACAGCAGCAGACACCGGTCAGGACACAGACACAGACTGTAAACAGGCCCCAGTACCAGACAACACAAAGGAGCTACACCCCGAGCTATAATAACCCGAGGGTAAGTTCAAGACCATCATATAACACTACCCGCAACAACATCGGTACCAGTACTCAGAGCAACGGAACCGTAAACAACAGGACCTCTGCTCCGCGAAGCAGCAGCACTTCCCCGGCATACACCCCCTCCAGGTCGTCATCATCGCCGGTTCAGTACTCAGCTCCTTCACGCAGCAGCAGCGGGTCATCATACTCTTCGGGAAGCAGAAGCAGCGGGTCATCCTACTCTTCAGGAAGCAGAAGCTACAGTTCCGGAAGCTCATTTTCATCCGGCAGGAGCTCTGGCTCCGGAGGCTCCGGATCGCATTCCTCATCATCCTCCTCTTCATCATCAGGCGGAAGAAGCTCATCAGGCGAAAGAAGGTAAACATAACGATAAATATTGCTGATAAATGTTCCGCAGACTGCAGGAGCAACAGGAAGTGTATATTTAAAATTAAGGAAATGAGAAGAAAAATATTACTGATCACCGCAACAGTTCTGATGCTTCCTGCCTGGCTGGCCGGACAGAACATGGATGATGCACTGAGATACTCAAAGCTCTTTTACCAGGGAACCGCCAGGTTCAACGCCATGAGCGGCGCTTTTACCGCACTCGGTGGCGACGTGTCGGCGATTGGACTCAACCCTGCAGCAGCTGGCGTTTTCCGCTCAACGGAAATATCCATCACACCTACAGTATTCTTCCGCAATCTGAATACCGACTGGAACGGATACGGCTCTGACGACAGCTACTCCGGACTCACACTCGGTCAGGCCGGTGTGGTCTCTTCATTTCGTACAGGCAGCGGTAAAGGACTGACAAACCTTAACCTTGCCTATACTTTCAACAGAACCAATAATTACTACAGGAACGCAGTAATTGACGGTATAAGCGAAAACGGTTCCATGGCCGACTTCTGGGCACTGCAGGCTACCGGATACAGAACCGGCGAATTGGGTGGTACCGCATTTATGGCCTATGATACATATCTTATTGATACCCTTCCGAACTATCTCGATGAATATGCCTCAATATTCTCCTGGTACGGAGAAGACTATCCCGAATATGGTCAAAAGGTTAAGAGAATAATCGATAACTCGGGCTACAGCAATGAACACACCGTTGCCCTCGGTGCCAACCTGGGAGACAAGGTGTATGTAGGGGCCGGATTTGGTATCACCAATATCTCATATACCGGACATTACAGCCACCTTGAGTCAGATGAGGCCAAGAAAACAATGGACCTGGTGAATTTCACCTATACCGACCATTTCAAGGCTACAGGTTCAGGCTGGAACTTCAAGGTGGGAGCAATAGTCAGACCTTTCGAATCACTCCGCATCGGGGTAGGTTTCACCACACCCTCCATCTATACAATTGAAGAGGTTTTCTACAACAGTCTTTCAGTCAAGCTTGACAATGACACACCAGCCGATCTGTCTGACGATGCCAATCCGGTAATCAACAATGAAAACACGACCTACCGTTACCGCCTGACAACCCCTTATCACCTCAATGCAGGTGTCGCATACCAGATAGGTAACTTCGGGCTGATCAGCGCTGACTATGAGTTTGTTGATTATGGTACCGCAAGACTGGGCAAGGGCATTGACGGCTATAATTTCGAAACCGAAAACGAAGACCTTGCAGCCGAGGTGGGTCCTGCAGGAAACCTGAGGCTTGGTGCCGAGGTACGCATGGGACCCCTCTACCTGAGAGGCGGATACAGCCTTCACGGCTCAGCTTTCGAAGAAGGAACCCTGAATGAAAAGGCATCATCTGACGGATACAGCGCAGGATTAGGATACAGGCTTGATAATTTCTACCTGGATGTGGCCATGGTGTGGCTCAACAGCTTTGAAGCTTATATGATGTACCCCGATGATTCCAGGGATGTCCCGGAGTACACGAGTGATCCGGTTAATCTGAATATAAAGGATAAGTACGTGTCAGTCACTCTGGGACTGAAGTTCTGAAGTTGGTTAACAGTTGTCTGCTCCCAGGGACCTCAGCAATAATGCTCGGGTCCCTGGGCCGTTATTAAGGAGCACATCGATTATGCTCAACCCCGGAACGAACCCTTGCTGCCCGCCGAAAACCTGCGTATAGGGCTGATGCCTGTAACCGGGAATCGCCAACGGTGTTTTTGGCGAAATCCTGTACCTGTAGTCATTCTCCCTCGTCCCCTCCGGTTCATAGCAGTCGGTGTAACCAACAGGCACATCAATGCCGGTTGCCCGGCATACTGCCTCAAGCGCCTCACTGTTGAGGTCGAGCAGGAATGTATGTGTCTTTGATACAACACCGGAGATGAGATCAAAGTAAAACTCGAAAAAGGGAGCGGCGGCATAGGCAGAGATAATCCCCCTGAGATGCAGCTCGCGCCATCGCCTGCTGTTGTCTATCCTCAGATTCCTTATGGCTGTTTTGTGAAATGACCCCCTCAGCACCGGTACAACCAGGGGTAGCGGACCATTTGCGCTCATGATGATGCACCTGTTGCGCCAGGTCTGCTTGTGATAGTTTTCTTCCCGCTCTATCAGCACACCGCTGCTACAGGCCATCAGGCTCATGTATCCCGCGGGAGGAAAGTATGCAGTTGAAAGAAGCAGCTCCTCCGCCATTGCAGTCAGAGGCTGTTTATTCGGCTCGCGGCAAAGCCTGCCCCGAAACCGTTGTCAATATTTACCACCGTAACACCTGCGGCACAGCTTGTCATCATCGCCAGCAGCGCAGAGATGCCTTCAAAAGAGGCGCCGTAACCCACACTTGTGGGAACAGCAATGACTGGCATGTTTACCAATCCCCCGACTACACTTGCCAGGGCTCCCTCCATACCTGCAATCACCACAGATACCCTGCATCTCCTTATCTCAGGCAGCTTGTCCACCAGTCTGTGTATTCCCGCCACTCCTGCGTCATAGATCCTTACAACCTCGTTACCGAGCAGTTCGGCAGTGACGGCAGCTTCCTCGGCTACAGGGATGTCAGAAGTACCGGCAGTAATGATTGCTATTTTCGATGCCGGAGCGACTATCTCCTTCTTCCTGATGCTGATAATGCGGGCAATCTCAAAATAGACCGCCTCCGGGAAGAAGGGACTGATATAGTCAAACATCTCCCTCCCGGCCCTTGTACCTATTATATTATTATCGTGACCCTCCATAGCTTTGAAAATGGCTCTGACCTGTTCAGGCGTCTTGCCGGCACAGTAAACTATCTCAGGATACCCTGTCCTGAGCTCCCTGTGATGGTCTATGCGTGCAAATCCCAGGTCTGTATAGGGGAAGTCGCGCAGCTTCTCCATTGCCTCTTCAACGCTTACCTCTCCGGCTCTTATCTCCTTCAGTATCTTTTCAAGTTCTGATGAATTCATGCTTTTGTTGTTTTGTTCATGCTTCCGCTCCGGTACCCTTCAGTGTCAATAGTTATATATCTGTAGCCGAGCTCTTTCAGTGCAACACTAATCGCCATTCTTGTCTCAAATACTGCAAACCGTTCAAACTGCTCCCTCATGACCTCCAGACGGACCAGTTCACCGTGCACCCTGACCCGGGCGCCGGTGAATCCTGCCTCCCTCACTATCCGCTCAGCCTCTTCAGCCATCCTGAGAGCCGCGGGATTAATCTCCGTATCATGGGGGAAACGGGTCAGCAGGCAGGTGTTCGAGGGTCTGTCAGCCACTTCCAGGCCGGCTACCCTCGCCAGCGCCCTTATCTCATCCTTCGTCAGACGGGCTTCGGCAAGCGGACTCCTGACATTCTCCTCTCCGAGCGCCCTGAGACCGGGACGGTATTCAAGCAGGTCATCCGCGTTGGTGCCGTCAAAGACGAATGTGTATCCCTCTTCCTTCGCCACTGCAGAAATAGCTTTCATCACCTCCTTCTTGCACAGATAGCAACGGTCGGGCGGATTTGCGGTGACCGCAGCCGGAATGTCAAACCCTGCCTGCCGGTGGGGAATGCCCTTATCCCTGCAGAATCGGGCAGCCTCATCAACCTCCGATGAGAACATGTACGGAGTACTTACAGTCACGGCCATCAGACGCAGTCCGGGGACCTCTGAAGCAACACTTGCGAGGAATGTGCTGTCAGTGCCTCCTGACAGGGCTATGACTGCTGATCCTGATTCGGAAAGGATCGACTTCAGTCTGTCGAGTTTTCGTTTAACAGTCATGACTCTTCTCTGATCAGCGACATTATTTCCTGAATTACATTTTTCATCGGTATGCCCGTCCCGGCTGCAATGGCCGCACATCTGTCCGCCTCCGGCTTAGCCGAGACCAGTCTGCCGTTGAAATATGATTTTTTGACTGTTACCTTCCCAAACCTGGTTTCAATCTCTTCAAACTCACGGTGAAGCGTCTCCTTGGAGAAGGATGAAACCCTCAGCCCGATTGTGGTTGACTCGGTGAAAAGTATCTCCCTGACAGCATTCAGCTGATCCTCCTCACAGATAATGCTGAGGGTGAAGGCCGGCCTCCCCTTCTTCATTATTACCGGAGTGAACCATACATCTCCTGCGCCTGCTGCGAAGAGCCTGCCTGAAATGTACTCCGACATCTCGGGATTCATATCATCAACATTGCATTCAACGAGTTTTGCCGTATGTCCATTATCAGGCTCACCGGCAGTCTGGGCCAGGAATACCCTGAGTATATTGGGCCTTGAAGGATTGTTCCTGTGACCAATACCGTAGCCGCTTTTCCTGATGTCCAACCTCATTGATGGTGGCAGTGGTTCTGCAACGGCAGCAATTATTGCAGCACCTGTTGGTGTGGTGGCTTCAAAATCAACTCCTCCCAGGTGAACCGGGAAGCCACTTATGATTCTTGCAGTGGCAGGCGCAGGCACAGGCAGCAGACCGTGCTGGCACTTTACCATGCCGCTCCCCAGCTCAATATCAGAAACATAAATCCTGTCCGCACCAATCTCATTGAGGCAAATGGCTGCACCTACAATGTCAACAATGGAATCAATTGCACCCACCTCATGAAAATGAACCTCCTGCAAAGGCTTGTCATGCACGGCTGCTTCAGCTTCGGCAATATGCGTGAATATTTTCATGGCCAGTTCACTGACTGCAGGCGGCAGCCCGCTCTCCTTAACAATCTTCTCTATGTCAGCCAGGTTCCTGTGATCATGGTGATGATCATGTTGATCTGACCCGTGATTCCCTTCCGGCCCGTTCGCATGACCATCATGCTCCGTGATGACGGTAACTTTTGTGCCGGTGATGCCATGTCTCTGGTCACGGCTGATCTCCAGCCTCCAGCCACGCGTATTAAGTTTCTTCAGGCCGGCAGTCAGAGTTTCAGGGCTGACACCCAGGTCAAGCAGCGCCCCCAGGTTCATGTCTCCGCTGATGCCCGAAAAGCAATCATAATACAGTATCTTCATTTTTTTGGTTTTTTTTAACATCATCTGCCGGAAGCGCAAAATCGCTCAAGGCCGTATTCTCAGGCTGCTAATATAAGAATACGGAACCGATATATTAAAAAAAATGTTTACTTTGCACCTTCTCATTTTTTGGGTAATATCAAATTGCAGGGGATGAAAAGAAGAAATTTCTTACGAAGTTCAATTGGTGCCGGCCTGGCAGCAGGAGCCTTCATGAGTTTTGGTGGTTATGAGAAAGCATTCGCAGGGAAGCGTCTTCCCTCCGGTGCTGACTATGACCTGATTGCAGTGATGGGAGGAGAACCGGCTGCAATGTTTGACATGGGCATTCAGGCACTGGGAGGCATGGGTACGTTCGTGAAGAAAGGACAGAAGGTGCTTGTTAAGCCCAACATCGGCTGGGACGTGGTGCCTGAAAAGGGAGGCAACACCAGTCCGGCTCTCGTAAAAAGAATTATTGAGCATTGTTACCGTGCCGGAGCAAAGGAAGTTTATGTATTTGACAATACATGTGACAACTGGATCAAATGCTACAAGAACTCCGGTATTGAACAGGCTGTGAAGGATGCCGGCGCAAAGATAGTACCAGGTAACTCGGAAAACTATTACCAGGAAATCAACATTCCCAATGGGAAGAAGCTGACTAAGGCCAAGGTTCACGAGCTTGTACTGTCAAGTGATGTCTTCATCAATGTCCCCATCCTCAAACACCACAGCTCGGCCATGATGACCGGTGCACTCAAAAATATGATGGGTGTGGTATGGGATCGTGGCTACTGGCACAGGAACAATCTCAACCAGTGCATTGCTGACTATGCTCTCTATTCGAAGAAGCCAAACCTCAATGTAATGGATGCCTACAACGTGATGATGCGCAACGGTCCCCGTGGCGTGTCAGTGGCTGACCTCTCGAACATGAAGTCACTCATGCTCTCCACTGACTGGGTTGCCATAGATGCAGCAGGAGCAAAGATGATGGGCAAGGAACCGTCATCTGTGGAACATATTACACTTGCAGCAGGAATGGGCATAGGAAAAATGGACCTGGCAACAATGAACATACACAGGATGAAAATGTAACCATTCATGAAGTCCTCAGCTTTAAAACACATCCGTACAGTATTTGCTGTCCTCGTACTTCTTCTTTTTACTTTTCTCTTTGTCGACTTCAGAGGAAGCCTTGGCGATAAAGCCTTCGGCCCGATACTATATCTTCAGTTCGTACCATCATTCCTCAAGTTTGTCATTGCCGGGGTTGCAGCCTCGACAGGCTTCATCATCATCCTGATCCTGACTCTCCTCACCGGAAGGACCTACTGTTCATTCCTCTGCCCGCTTGGTATACTCCAGGACGTGATCAGCAGGGTGGGAGGTCTGGTAAAAAGGCGTTTCCGCAAATACGGGTACAAGAAGCCATATACTATCCTGCGCTACTTCATTCTTGTGGTAACAGCAGGAATACTGGCTATCGGCGGAGTATATGTGCTCACTATACTTGATCCGTACAGTACCTTTGGGAGGCTGATGACCTACTTTGTACAGCCGGTGGTGCTTTTCATCAATAATATTCTGGCCGGCATTCTTGGCAAATTCGATATCTATTCGGTATATCGTGTAGATATCAAACCCTACGAGCTTGCAGCTTACATTATCCCGGCAGCATTCCTGTTCCTGACAGGGCTGCTTGCCTTCAGGTATGGAAGGTTGTACTGCAATACTGTCTGCCCTGTGGGAACCCTGCTTGGACTGTTGAGCAAGGTGTCACTCTTCAGAATCAGGTTCGAGGAGGACAAGTGTTCACGTTGTGGCAGGTGTGCAATGTCATGCAAATCATCATGTATAGATTTCCTGAACAAATCCGTTGACCTGAGCCGGTGTGTCAACTGTTTCAACTGTATTGACGCTTGCAAGGAAAAAGGCATGTCATACGGACTGGTAAGACTAAAGCGGAAACAGACGAATCCTGAGAAGACTGATTCTTCCCGTCGCGGCTTCATTGCCGGGTCACTGGTTCTCCTTGCCGGAGGCTCACAACTGCTGAAGGCACAGGATACCACACCTTCGCCCACCAGGGAATCAACAGTCAGGGAAGACCGCCTCTACCCGGTATCACCCCCCGGATCATCAGGCATTGAGATGTTCACCTCAAGGTGCACCGCATGTACCCTCTGCGTTAATGCCTGTCCCACAAATGTGCTTCAGCCTTCAGTCAACCAGTATGGTTTCGCCGGCATAATGCAGCCAAGGATGGATTTCCACAGTGGCTTCTGCAACTATGATTGCACCCGTTGTACAGACGTTTGCCCCACAGGGGCAATTATGCCCCTGATGCTCGAAGCCAAGAAGCTGACCCAGATTGGCAAGGCTGTCTTTATAAAGGAAAACTGCATTGTCCATACTGAGAAAACAGCATGTGGTGCATGCTCAGAACACTGTCCCACCAAAGCATGCCATATGGTACCCTATGAAGGACGCCTGGTAATACCTGAAGTAAAGGACGAGATCTGCATAGGTTGCGGAGCCTGCGAGTACGCATGTCCCACAAGACCATTCAGGGCTATCTTCGTTGATGGCAATCCAATACATGAAGCTGCCTCCAAACCTGAGACTGAGGAACTCAAAGAAGTCCCTTCCGAATTCCCCTTCTGAGACCCGAAAACATGATTTTTATCGTGTGAGGATGAGTTAAATAGGCTTAACTTGCATGCTCTTATTATTATCTCACTTCTTAACGATTTTTTATGAAACCTACACATATTGAGCATATTGGAATTGCAGTCAATTCCATAGCGGATGCACTTCCATTCTATGAAAAGGTTCTGGGCCTGAAGTGCTACAACATAGAAGAAGTGGCTGATCAAAAGGTGAAGACCGCTTTTTTTATGATCGGGCAAACTAAGATCGAATTGCTCGAGTCAACAGACCCTGAAGGTCCGGTGGGTAAATTTATCGGGAAAAGGGGAGAAGGAATTCATCACATTGCCTTCGCCGTAGACCAGATTGAGGATAAGCTTCGGGAGGCAGAGGCTGCCGGAATCAGGCTTATTGACCGCACTCCGAGAAAAGGAGCTGAAGGCCTGAGCATAGCATTCCTTCACCCCGGATCAACTTTCGGCGTGCTTACCGAACTGTGCGAAGATAAAAAGAGCAAAAACAACAAATAACCAGGTTTAATGAAGAGTCAGGAAAGAATCAAGCAGCTCCTTGAGTACAGGGAGAAGGCGCGTAAGGGCGGCGGTGAAAAACGAATTGAAGATCAGCACTCCAAGGGCAAACTGACAGCCAGGGAACGTATTACCCTGCTGCTCGATGAAGGCAGCTTTGAGGAATATGATATGTTCGTCACCCACAGGACCGAGGACTTCGGGCTGGCAGACAAAAAATTTCTCTCTGACGGCGTTATAACAGGCCACGGAACCATAGACGGAAGGGTAGTTTATGTCTTTGCCCAGGATTTCACAGTCTTCGGCGGGTCTCTCTCGGAAACCTTCGCCCAGAAAATTTGCAAGATAATGGATCAGGCCATGAAGGCCGGCGCTCCGGTCATTGGTATCAATGACTCCGGAGGAGCCCGTATCCAGGAGGGTGTAAGAAGCCTCGCAGGCTACGCTGAAATATTTGAGCGCAATATCCTTGCATCAGGAGTGATACCCCAGATATCTGCCATCTTCGGCCCCTGCGCCGGCGGAGCAGTCTATTCACCGGCTCTCACTGACTATATCATCATGAGCCGCAAAAGCAGCTACATGTTCGTAACCGGCCCCAAAGTGGCAAAAGCCGTTACCGGAGAGGATATTACCATCGATAACCTCGGTGGCGCCGGCGTTCATACTACCAAATCAGGGGTTGCACATTTTGCCGTTGACGAAGAGAAGGAAGGCCTTGACCTTATCAGGAAACTGCTGGGTTTTATGCCTCAGAATAATCTCGAAGAACCCCCGCAGATGGACTGCGATGACCCGATAGACAGGCTTGAGGACGACCTGAACGATATTATTCCTGAAAATCCAAGCCAGCCTTATGACGTCAAGGATGTGATCGTCAGAGTGGTTGATTATCATGATTTCCTTGAGGTCCATGAAGCCTATGCCAAGAATATCGTGGTAGGCTTTGCAAGGTTTGACGGTATGCCTGTGGGTATAGTTGCAAACCAGCCTGCTTATCTCGCCGGAGTGCTCGATATAGAGGCCTCCCGAAAGGCTGCACGCTTCATCCGCTTCTGCGACGCATTCAATATCCCCATTGTTACCTTCGTCGATGTCCCGGGATTCCTGCCGGGTTCAACCCAGGAGTATGGCGGTATAATTATTCACGGTGCCAAACTGATGTACGCCTACGGCGAAGCTAATGTGCCGAAGGTGACTGTCACCCTCCGGAAATCTTACGGCGGCGCTCACTGTGTGATGTCATCAAAACAGCTGAAAGGCGATATTAACTACGCCTGGCCAACCGCAGAGATAGCAGTGATGGGCCCCCAGGGAGCCATAGAGGTCCTTGAAGGCAAAACCATCAGCGAGATTTCTGATGATGCAGAACGCAAAGAGTACGTGGCTAAAAAAGAACAGGAGTACCGCGACAAGTTTGCCAACCCCTACGAGGCAGCCAGGTATGGATACCTCGATGATGTGATCGAACCCCGAAACACAAGGTTCAGGGTTATCAGGGCCCTCAGGACACTCTCCACAAAGAAAGACCCGGGACCAATGAAGAAACACGGTAACATCCCACTTTAACAGGACATGACAATGCAATTGATATATTTCGCCCAGGAAACATCATTCCTCGATTCACTTTCCCTGACAATTGTGGTGGTGGGTATTGGAGTGGCACTTCTTTCCCTCCTCATATTATACTGGTTCTTTAAGTACCTGATTACCTCTGTCCGTAACCTCACTCACAAGACCTTTGCCCGGAAAAAAGAAACAGCCCCGGCGGAGGTTCAGGCTGCAAAAACAGTTCAGTCAGGCGAGGTAAACGCCGCTATCGCAATGGCCATATACGAGTACTTCAATGAACTTCATGACGTGGAAAGCGGTGTGGTGACCATCAAACGAGTCTCCAGGCACTATTCACCCTGGAGCTCCAAATTGTACAATATGAAAAACCTTTAAGAAAAGATTAACCCGAAAGTGTAATGAAAGATTTCAAGTTCAGGATAAACGGCAACCAATATAATGTTGAAGTTCTCGAGATCGAAGGAAGCATGGCTAAGATCGAGGTGAACGGCACTGTCTATGATGTTGAGATGCAGCGCGACATACCAAAAGCTAAAAGCGTTGTAACATCAGCACCGGCATATGCAAGACAGGCAAAAGAGACCAGACCCGCATCAGCACCCGCTGAAACTTCCGGAAAGGCTGCCGAGATCAAAGCTCCACTGCCGGGAGTCATTATCCAGGTCCTTGTCAGACAAGGTGACGAAGTCAAACCGGGTCAGACAGTCTGTACACTCGAGACCATGAAGATGGAAAATGCCATAAAGGCTGAGACGGGAGGAAAGGTATCAGCGGTTAACGTCTCACAAGGCCAGTCAGTCCAGCAGGATGAGGTTCTGGTAGTAATCGGTTAGCGATGGTACGGAGAAGGATGCAACATGCCGGTGATGACATCACTGACATGGTTGGCGTCATTGACTCCTCCATAGCTGCCGGGATACTTCTCAGTTATCTGAAATAATATTATTAAGTTTGTTGACAGTGACCTTTTAAGGGACGAAATGAAACAGGCAATCACAGGTAATGCCGGGCCCAAGGTGCGGTCTGACATTGAAGTAACACTTGAAATCACCGCAACAGGCGGTATTGAGCTGAACCTGAAATCTAAGGTAAAGACTATGTACGGCAGAGCCATTGAAGAGCAATGCCGCAGCCTTTTGAATTACTTCGGCATAGAAAATGCAAGGCTCTCTGTGAATGATTCAGGGGCGTTGCCGTTTGTCATCGCCGCCAGGATTGAAGCTGCGGTAAAGGCCCTTACCGGTACCGAAAAGTGTTTCATGCCTGAGATGGCCGCTGAGAACCTTTACTCCTCATCCAGAGACAGGTTCAGGTTCTCGAGGCTATACCTGCCCGGCAATAGCCCCGGAATGTTTCTCAATGCCGGACTTCATTCACCTGACGGCGTCATTCTTGACCTGGAAGACTCAGTGGCACCTGAAAGAAAGGATGAGGCAAGAATCCTTGTCAGAAATGCCCTGAGGGTTGTCAATTTCTATGGTGCCGAGAGAATGGTGCGCATCAACCAGGGCGAACGGGGGCTCGATGACCTTGAGATGTTGATACCCCATAACGTCCAGCTGGTACTCATTCCCAAGTGCGAAAATGCTGAAACCGTCCATACAATTGATGAAAGAATCAGGAAGATAAAGAAAAGGGAAGGACAGAATGAAATGGTGTTCCTGATGCCGATAATTGAAAGTGCAGCAGGAGTGGAACGTGCCATGGAAATTGCCACTGCTGCTGAATCAGTTGTGGCTCTGGCAATAGGTCTGGAAGACTATACCGCTGATCTGGGAGTGCAACGCACAAAGGAGGGCAGGGAGTCGCTCTATGCCCGCAACCGTCTTGTGGTCGCTGCCAAGGCAGCCGGCATCCAGCCGATTGATTCGGTCTTCTCTGATGTAGGTGATATGGAAGGATTGCTGCAGAACGTCTTGTCAGCCAAAGCCATGGGCTTTGAGGGGATGGGATGCATCCACCCACGCCAGATAGCTGTTATCAGGGAAGGATTCTCCCCCTCTCTGGAGGAGACGGAAAAAGCAAAGAAGATAGTCATCGCCTACCGCGATGCGCTTGAGAAGGGATTGGGAGTAGTTGCGCTCGGCACAAAGATGATAGACCCGCCGGTTGTGGCCAGGGCTGAAAAGACTATCACCCTTGCCCTGAGACTCGGCCTGCTGCCGGAAAACTGGATGGATGTGGAAAAGTCAAAAAACTAATGCATTACCGGTCATGAAACTTGTCGAAAACGCAGCCGGCCGCCAGGTGCCGGATGAGATAAACGGAAAGGAAGCAGTCCCCTTCATGGGCGTGGGCAAATACCGCCCCACAGGAAGAAAATACGCGCCTCCGATCCCCACATGTATTGATTATCCCGAGGATAACAACAAGGTAGTGGGCTCCCTTAAGGAAGCCCTCGTACGCTGCGGACTGAAAGACGGGATGACCGTATCAACCCACCACCACCTTCGCGATGGTGACCTGGTAAGCAACCAGATCTTTACAATCGCCTCGGAAATGGGTGTGAAAGACCTCGTCTGGCTGCCATCAGCATCATTCCCCTGCAATGATCCTGTCATCCAATACCTTGAAGACGGCACTGTCAACCGCATCGAGGGAAGTATGAACGGCCCGCTGGGCATGTTCGTATCAGAAGGAAAAATGAAGGGGATGGCTGTGCTGAGATCGCACGGAGGCCGAGTACAGGCAATACAGGACGGTGACGTGAAGATAGATATCGCCATACTTGCAGCCCCCGCTGCCGACTCCTTCGGCAACGCCAGGGGAACGGGCGGACCATCCGCCACAGGCGTTATCGGCTATGCCAAACCTGACTATCTCTATGCTGACAAGGTCATTGTGGTGACTGACAACCTCGTTGACCTGCCCTGTTTCCCGATGGAGATAGAAGGGAACTATGTTGATTATGTTGTGGTGGTAGACAAGATAGGCATTCCTGAAAAAATCGTTTCGGGTACCACCCAGATTACCAAGAGCCCCGACAGGCTGCTGATCGCAGAACTGACAACATCTTTTCTTGAGAAGTCGGGACTGCTCCGCAACGGGGCAACCATGCAGGCCGGGGCAGGCGGGACCAGCCTGGCAATCGCGGTATACGTGCACCAGCTCCTGAAGAAGAAGGGCTGGAAACTCAGTTTTGGCTTCGGTGGCAGCACCAGGTACATGGTTGACATGCTCGAGGAGGGACAAATGGGTTACATCCTTGATGCTCAGGCCTTTGACCTTGATTCGGTCAAATCAATCGAAAAAAACCTGAATCACATTCCCTACCCGGTATTCAACGCTTACAACTACCACTCGAAGGGCAACCTCACCACCATGATGGACATCATGATCCTTGGAGCAACCGAGATTGACACCGGCTTCAACGGGAACGTGGTGACCCACTCTGACGGCCTTCTGCTGCACGGGATAGGAGGGTGGCAGAACTGCCTGCATGCTCGCAACGTCATCATACCAGTACCCCTCTTCCGTGACAGGATACCGGTGATTGTAGACCGGGTTACAACCCTCTGCGGGCCGGGCGAACTCATTGACGTGATAGTTACCGAAAGGGGTATTGCCATCAACCCCCGAAGGCAGGACCTTATTGATTCAGTACGCGGAAAGGGTCTCCCCCTGGTGACAATCGAAGAGCTGAAGGAGATAGCTGAGAAGATGTGCGGCAAGCCTGAAAAAGCAGCCTTTGATGACAGGGTGGTGGCTGCCATCAAATGGGTAGACGGTACAGTGATTGACGCCGTCAGAAAAGTGAAGAGATAATTGTAAAAGTTTGACATGAGCAAGTACAGATGCCCTGTTTGCGGCTATATATATGATCCGGAAGAGGGTGACCCTCATAATGATGTGGAACCCGGGACAGCCTTCGAAGATCTTCCGTCCGGATGGGCATGCCCCGTCTGTGGTGCACCCCATGATGAATTTGAGGAACTCAGCTAGTACTAATCCTCGGGGATGTGCCTCAGCACATCAATGAGCAAATCCCAGAACATCTGCACAGTCTCAATCTCTATCCTCTCCTCAGGAGTATGAGCACCCCTGATGGTAGGACCGAAAGAGATCATGTCTATTCCTTTGTACTTCTCAAGGATCAGCCCGCACTCAAGACCTGCATGAATGGCTTTAACCTGCGGAACCTTGCCGAAAAGCTTACGGTACGAATCAATCATCAGCCTCAGGATTGCCGAGTTCATGTTCGGCTGCCAGCCCGGGTAACCATCAGAATGGGTCACCTTTGCACCGGCAAGGTCGAAGCTTGTCTCCGCCTTCATCGCAGCATAATGCCTGGCCTCCTCTGAAGAGCTCCTCTGGGTGGTGACAACGTGGATCATGTGATCATCAGTCAGCCTGATCGTTGCTAGGTTACTTGAGGTTTCAACCAGGTCAGGAATCTCCTTTGACCAGCCGAGCACACCGTGAGGCACTATGCTCAGCGCACCCAGCAGCCTGTGCTGTGTCCCTCCATCAATGACCATCTCAGGAACATCTGCAGGTGTGGCTGCCACCTTCAGGTCAGGCTCCAGACCACTGTACTCATCCCTGACATGGGCATGGTAGGCTGCCGTGTCAGCAAGTATCTTTTCTTCATGGGCAGGATTGAATGTCACCGTGACAAAAGCTTCCCTGGGTATGGCATTGCGGAGGTTACCGCCGGAAAAATTGCTGATCCTGATGTCATACTTCTTCTCAAGATCCTGCAACAGCCTGGATATTATCTTTATGGAGTTGCCGTAGCCTTTGTGTATCTCATCGCCTGAGTGTCCGCCGTGCAGACCGGTGACGGAGATGTTCATGGCCTTGTGCCCTGAAGCAATCCTTTCAGGCGTATAGGGGAGGAGTGCCTGGGTGTCGATCCCTCCGGCACAGCCAATAAAGAGTATTCCCTCATCCTCTGAGTCGAGATTCAATAATATGCGCCCAGTGAAAAAGTCGGGTTTGAGGTTGATTGCTCCCGTCATCCCTGATTCCTCGTCAACGGTAAAGAGACACTCGATGCGTCCGCACTGAAGGTACGGATCAGTAAGTACAGCCATCTGGGCTGCAATTCCTATCCCGTCATCAGCACCCAGCGTCGTTCCGCTGGCGGTGACCCACCTGCCATCAACTACCGGAATAATCGGATCTTCAGCCCAGTTATGCGGATGGGAAGCATTCTTCTCCCCGACCATGTCAAGGTGGCTCTGCAGGACTACTGTCTTAACCTTTTCCTTGCCGGCAGCGGCATCCCTGACTATAAGTATGTTCCCTACACTGTCTTCTTTAGCTTCAAGGTTGTGCTGCTTCGCAAAATCAAGCAGGTATGCCCTGATCCTTTCCTCGTTCTTGGAGAGTCGCGGTATTTTGCAGATTTCTTCGAAGTATCCCCAAAGCTTCCGAGGCTTCATCTCCCCCAGTTCACCCATTCTGTTCTTCTTCTTTTAGTTGTATGGTATGGTGGCAAATATAGTTTTTTTCCATTGCAACCTTTATGAATTTTACCTGCTGAAACTCTTTTTTTTAACACAGGAAAAACTATATTTTTACGGGAAACGAAATAATACAGTTTAAAGAATAAGATTATGGCCAAACGTACTATTGTGGCACTGCCGGGTGACGGCATAGGTGCCGTTGTCCTGAAGCAGGCAGTCCGCGTCCTCGATGCGGCAGGATTTGATGCTGATTATGTATACGGAGACATCGGGTGGGATTTCTGGTGCCGCGAAGGCAACCCTCTTCCCCAGCGTACCATTGACCTGATTGCTGAACATAAGATCGCACTCTTCGGTGCCATCACCTCCAAACCAAAGGACGATGCCGCCGCCGAACTCTCGCCGGCTCTCCAGGGAAAGGGCTTTACCTACAGCAGCCCCATCGTGGGACTCAGGCAACACTTCGGCCTCGATATCTGCGTAAGACCGTGCCGCAGCTACAAGGGCAATCCGCTTAACTTCATCCGTCGCGACAAGGACGGTAACCCGGAAGAACCGATGGTTGATGTTGTGATCTTCAGGCAGAACACTGAAGGGCTGTACGGCGGCGTGGAGTGGTCAAACCCTCCCCAACAGGTCTATGATGCACTCATGACCCATCCCAAGTTCCGCGAAAACTTCGGATGGTGCCCAAAGGAGGAACTGGCAGTATCAACAAGGATCTTTACAAAAAAATATACCGAGCGTATCGTAAGGGCAGCATTTGAACATGCCATGAAATTCGGATACAAGTCAGTCACAGTCTGCGAAAAACCAAACGTGATACGCGAGACCTCCGGCCTCATGTGGAAGATAGCCAAAGAGATGCAGAAGAACGAATTCCCGGCAATACAGCTCCGGAACACCAATATCGATGCACAGATGATGTGGCTGACTAAAAACCCGGAAGACTATGGTGTGATTGTTGCCGGAAACATGTTCGGAGATATAGCTTCCGATGCATTTGCCGGGCTCATAGGAGGACTGGGTTTTGCCTGCAGTGCACAGTTTTCTGAAGACGGAATCGGGGTGTTCGAACCCACCCATGGTTCAGCTCCCAAATATGCCGGGTATGAGGTGCCTATCGTTAACCCTGTGGCAATGATCGAGTCGGCATGCATGATGCTTGATTACCTGGACGAAAAGGAGACAGCCACAAGGATACGCATGGCTATTGCCGAAGTTATCGAGGAAGGAAAGGTCAAAACCTATGATATGATGAAGATGACAGGCAAACCTGAAGTTGTAACCATGGGAGCAGCCTCTACCATCCAGATGACCGATGCCATTATTTCACATTTAAAGTAAAGGTCATGACCGGGGAGATAAAGCAACTGTGGCCAGAGCTGGAATGGATCAATGATCCTGACCTCAGGGAGAAAACGGCCCGCACATGGGAGGTGGCCCTCGAACGAAGCGTGCTCACCGCTGATGACCTGAACCATATACCATTTACCCTGCTCTGCGGACCTGACCTGAAAGTTACTTTTATGGACCACAAGAGATGCGTGGTCCACGTCGCCCGCGATGCCGGGATGAAGATGAACGAGTTCTTTCGCAATGAACTGCCCGTTAATATGGATGTGCTTATCTCAGGCGCTATCCTGGCTGATGTCGGCAAAATGCTTGAGTATGAACTCGATGCATCCGGGAAAGCAGTACAGGGGAAATACGGACAGTATCTGCGACATCCGTTCTCAGGCGTCAGCCTGGCAGAAGAGTGCGGGGTGCCCCCGGAAGTGTGTCATATAATTGCCGCGCATGCCCACGAGGGTGACCTGGTCAAACGCACCACAGAAGCCTATATAGTGCATCACGCAGATTTCATGACATTCCTGCCATTCAAAAGCAGACTGATCGTTTGATCAGGCTGCTTTTGAGGCATTAGGCAATAGGCAATAGGCAATAGTGTTGACAACTCATCAGATAACTGTATGATTGGCAGTGACTTCACTACTGCCTGGTGCCTCTTGCCTATTGCCTGTCCCCTGACATTGCTTTCTTCACATTCTCGAATCCCATTTTATCCACCTTCCGGTCATACGTCATCAGGCCGTTAGTCTCCGTCTCTACGTCTGTTGTCTGGGTATATACCGATGCACTGAGCCCTTCTGTGACAACCATTTCACGTACCTGCGCATAAAAATCAGAGTATTTCTGCAGCAGTGCAGCGGCATCACCCATCTTCTCATAGCCCCAGTTCTTCTGTTCCCAGGTATGACCCTGAACCGGCAGTCCAAGGCCCCCGAACTCACCCAGGACAATAGCCCTCTCTTTTTCAGGCATGGGAGCCACAGGCTCTGGATAGTGATGAATATCAAGTACATGTCCTGTTCCCCTGTCAGTCCATCCGGATGTGCTGTTGACCAGCCTTGTAGTGTCAAGGGCCGTGACATAATCAGTTACAGCCGGTGTATTATACTGGCCCCATCCTTCATTGTAAACTACCCACATTACAATGGAGGGATTGTTGAACTTTGTCCAGATCATCCTTGTGAGCTCATCCATGAAGATTGTCGAGTCGGCAGCGCTCCTGGCGATGTCAGGCATGTCACCCCAGATGTAATCATCGCCACTGGGCATATCCTGCCACACCAGCAGACCCATACGGTCAGTGTGGTAATAGAACCTCCTGTTTTCAACCTTGACATGCTTACGCAGCATGTTGAATCCCATCTTTTTCAGCATATCAAGGTCATAAATCATAGCTTCATCAGATGGTGGTGTATAGAGTCCGTCGGGCCAGAATCCCTGGTCAAGAGGACCATTCTGCCACACGAATTCATTGTTCAGGAAAATGCGAGTAAAGCCATCCTCGCTGACTCCCAGTGATATCTTCCTCATGCCTGCGTAGGAGGTCACCTCGTCAGTTACCTGGCCCCCAGTCACCATCCTCACCTTCAGGTCATACAGAAACGGGTCATCCGGACTCCAGAGCCTTGCATCAGGAACAGGGAGAGTCACTACTGATCCGGTCGGTCCTGATGCCACAGCCACCGTCCGGCCCTCAGCAAGAAGGGTTATCTCTGCAAGTGACGGAGCCTTGTCTACCGGCGGGCATTCTCCCGGGCCTCCCTGGCACCATTCCTCGATGACTGTCACGTGAAGCACTCCGTTGTCAATGTCAGGCACAACACGAAGGTCACCAATACGGGCTTTTTCAACCGGCTCAATCCATACGGTCTGCCAGATACCGCTGGTGGGAGTGTACCAGATACCGCCTGGCTTCATGACCTGCTTGCCCCTTGGCTGAGGCCCCCTGTCAGTAGGATCCGTTACCTTAACTACTATTGTCTGCTTTTTTTTGTCGGTAATGTAATTGGTGATGTCACACCAGAAGGGATTATAACCGCCCCTGTGGATTGAAGCCAGGCTGTCATTAACCCACACAGTAGTCTCCCAGTCCGAAGCTTCAAAATTGATAATTATCTGCTTGTCATCCCACTGCTTTGGAAGTACAAATTCACGTGAATACCACAGAGCCAGTGAATCTGTCAGCCTTTCTTTGACGCCTGAAAGTGCTGATTCAACCGGAAACGGGACGAGTATCTTCCCCTGTGGTTCAGGGCGCTCCGCATCTTTCGGGCCGATAGAGTAATCCCACAAGCCGTTAAGATTCATCCATTCATCCCTGACAAGCGCCGGTCTCGGGTATTCCGGCCAGGCTGCCGCGGGATCGAGCTTTTCACCCCATGTTGTAAAAATCGGGTTTTCAACAGGCTTCCACTCCGGGGCTATCTCCCTTTGGCAACAGGTTATCAGCCCGGCAGTTACGATGATAACGGGAACAAGAAAATATTTCATCTGTGAATGGTTTTAAATGGTCAGCCGAGCTTCATCTTCTCAACTTCTTCCATGTTACGTTCATTGTAAACAATCTTGCCCATCGGGGTGTAGAGCCACTCGATAAGGTCATGATACCTGTCGGTGATCTTGCCCCTGACGATCTTCATGGTTGAATTCATCATTCCGTTCTCTTCATTGAAGCTCTCATTGAGGACTCCCAGCGCCACCGGCAGCCAGCGATGCGGAAACATGTGCCCGAATTTGCCGTTTATGCGATATTCATTCACCTCATTCTCAATGAGATTAAGCACTGTACGCTTGCCTTCCTCAGTGGTAGCTGACATGTTGCGGCTTTCAAGGTAAAGTTTCATGGCATGCTGGTTGGGCACTATCAGGGCCACAGTATATGGCTTCTGGTTATTGTAGAGCATGCACTGGTCAATGTATTTCGACTGTTCAGTGATAGCCTCTTCTATTCCTTCCGGACTGAATTTCTCTCCGTCGTCAGCAATGAGGAGACTCTTGAAGCGTCCGAGCACATAAAGGAAACTGTCTTCACTCATGTATCCCATGTCGCCGGTAAAGAGCCACCCGTCACGGATGGCATCCTTTGTGGCGGTTTCATTCTTCCAGTATCCGTGCATAACGTTTCCTCCGCGGATGACTATCTCCCCCTTCTGTCCTGCAGGCAGCTGGTTACCGTCGTCATCACAGATCTTCAGTTCCATGTTGTTGACCAGGTAACCTGATGACCCAAGTTTATGTCTTGCGGTGGAGTTAGATGAGATGATAGGCGATGCCTCGGAAAGTCCGTATCCCTGGTACATTGGCACCCCGATGGCATAGAAGAATCGCTGCAGTTCGATGTCAAGCAGTGCGCCGCCACCGATGAAAAAGTCAAGCTCACCACCGAATGCCTCCCTGACCTTGCTGAAAAGTATCTTATCAAAGAGCCGGAGCAATGGTTTCTTGATCTTCTGCAGTCCCTGACCCTTGTTCCAGCCTTCCTTGTTATAGGAATACGCCATCTTAAGCGCAAAGTTGAACAGTGCTTCGGTCATTTTCCCCTTTTCCCTTATTCCCTTTTCGATGTTCTTCCGGAAATTTTTTGCCAGCGCCGGCACACTCATCAGCAGGTTGGGCTTTATCTCCTTCATGCAGATGGGAATGTTGCGCAGAGTCTCCATGGGTGTCTTGCCCACTTTTACCGACGCAATGCTGGCTCCCTTGCCCATGAAGGCATATATGCCCGCAGTGTGGGCAAATGAGTGGTCCCAGGGAAGTATGAGCAGCGTCTTGTAGAATTGAGGAATGTCCATCAGACTGTATGACTGGTATACATTCGTCACATAATTGCCGTGGGTGAGTATGATCCCCTTGGGGTCAGCAGTTGTGCCCGAGGTGTAACATATGTTTGCAAAATCGGAAGCAGTGATCGATGAGGTAAACTCCTCAAAACTCTTCCTGTTGGCAGGATTCACAAGCCACTCACGCCCGATCTTCCTCACCTCGTTGAAATGGATCTGCCCTTCAGAATACTCTTCGCGGGGGTCCATGAAGATGACTTTCTGCAGTTCGGGACATTTGTCCGCTACAGCCAGTATCTTGGGTGCCTGTGTGCTGGAAGTGATAACCATCCTGCTCCCGGAGTGGATGAGACGGAATTTGATCTCTTCAGGGTTAAGCTTAATGGAAAGAGGTACATTAACGCCGCCGGCATACAGTATCCCCAGTTCGCCTACAACCCAGCTGTTACGGCCGTCAGCCAGCAGGCTTATGCGGTCGCCTTTCTTTATGCCAAGCTGCATCAGCCCGGCTCCGAATTCATGAACCTGGCGCCTGGTCTCCTGGTAAGTGGTACCTTCGTATTTCTCCTGAAGTTTTTCCCACATGTAAATGTTGGATGCATACTTTTCCACATTTTCTTCAAAGAACCGGATAAGTGACTTCATCTCGATAAGTAGTTTGAGGGTTAAAAATTTGCGATCTAATATAGGAAAGAATTGTCTGGGATTGGCATCTTTCCTCAATATTGGTTGTATTTTTAAGCATTTATCCATACCTTTATCATTCAAAATCATGAAAAACTGCCATTTATGAAGAAATTATCACTCGTGTTGCTCGCAGCCGTTCTGGTACTTACACCTTCATGTGATTTCATGAAGAGCATCAATCCCTTCGGTAAAAAGGCCAGGGAGGCAGAAGCTCTCCGCCAGCAGCAGGAAGCGTTCCGCATAGCTGACTCAATCCGTGTGGCCAACGAGAAGCAGGCGGAGGCAGAACGTGCCCGCCAGGCAGAACTGGCAATGGTCGCTGAAGAACAAGCCAGGGTGATGACCGGTTACCACGTCATCGTGGGTAGTTTCCTCACGCCTGAATATGCAGACGCATGGCTTGAACATATTAAAGGCTTCGGCTATGATGCTCAGCTGATAGGAATGAATGGCGGAAGATGGCATCTTGTTTCTGCCAGCTCTTTCCCCGACCTGCACCAGGCATGGAATGCAATCGGATCTGTCCAGGACATGATTGATGGTGAAGCCTGGGTCTACAGGCATGAGTGACAGTTACCTCATTATAGTGGCTGACCTGTCAGGCCCCACAGAAACGATGGTTACGGGAACACCCGTCTCTTCTTCAATATAACCGATATAATCCTTTAGCTCATCAGGCAGCTCTTCCCAGCTCCTGCAACCTGTGATGTCACACTGCCATCCCCTGAAGGTCCTGTAGTTGAGTCCGCTGATGTCATAAAGACAGTAGGGTAACTCTGTCTGTTCCCTGCCATCCACGGTGTATGACCTGCATACCTTTATCTCACTGAATCCGGAGAGCACGTCCGCCTTCATCATGAATAACCGGGTCACCCCGTTGATCATAATTGCATATTTCAGTGCAGGCAGGTCAAGCCATCCGCAGCGCCTGGGCCTTCCGGTGGTGGCACCGTACTCATTGCCCTGATCACGCATCTGCTGACCGTCAGCATCATCGAGCTCAGTAGGGAAGGGACCGCTGCCCACCCTGGTACAGTAAGCCTTGAAGATGCCGAATACTTCACCTGTCAGGCCGGGAGCTACCCCGAGCCCTGTGCAGGCACCTGCAGCTACTGTGTTCGATGAGGTGACATAAGGATAGGTGCCAAAGTCGATATCAAGCATGGTACCCTGGGCTCCCTCGGCAAGAACGCGCTTGCCCGCCCTGAGAGCCTTGTCAATATGATAATCAGCATTTACCGTCCTGAACTTCTTAAAGTATTCCACGGAGTCAAACCATTCATCCTCAAGCACTTTAAGGTCGTTTGAATAGCCATAACCCTGAAGGATCCTTAAGTGTTCAGTCACACGCGAACGGTAAAACTCCCTGAAATCTTTCCTGAGCAGGTCGCCCACTCTCAGGCCGTTTCGCGATGCCTTGTCAGTATACGCCGGGCCTATGCCCCGCAGGGTTGACCCTATCTTTGCTTCACCCAGCGAAGCTTCATGGGCAGCATCGAGAAGCTTGTGAGTGGGCATTATCAGGTGTGCCTTCAGAGAGATGAGAAGCCTTTCACGAACCCTGTCAATATCAATCCCCAGGCTCTCAACCTCATGCCTGAAAATAACCGGGTCAATCACCAGACCATTGCCGATGATGTTGATCTTGTCTGCATGAAAGATCCCGGAGGGAATAAGATGTAACACGTGCTTCACCCCGTGAAACTCAATCGTGTGACCGGCATTCGGACCACCCTGGAAACGGGCGACAATATCATAATCCGGGGTCAGGACATCCACAATCTTACCCTTTCCCTCGTCTCCCCACTGGAGCCCCAGCAAAATGTTAATTTTCATTTTTCCAGAAATTCTCTGATTAGACAAAACAGGTCCGAAGTTACAAAATAAATTGGCGTCACGGGACACTTATTCACCTCTCTTTTCCTGAATGCCGAACACATAAAGGGCATAATGATGCACTACGAAAGAATTTTCCTCGCAGGCGCTCCTGATTATGTCATTGATCCTCGGATCACTGAACTCAATCACCCTTCCAGAACTGGTGTCAATAAGATGGTCATGATGACCAGCCCTGAATGTTTTTTCATACTGGGCCTGGTTGTGGCCGAACTTATGCCTTGTTACAAGCTTGCAGTCGAGCAGCAGGTCAATCGTATTGTAGAGCGTGGCCCGTGAGACTCGATAATTCTTGTTATTCATATAATTGAAGAGTGATTCAATATCAAAGTGCCCTTCCCTGGAATAAATCTCATCAAGAATTGCAAACCGCTCGGGGGTCTTCCTCAGCGAATTGCTTGCAAGGTACTCCGTAAAAACCTGCCTGACAACCGCCCTGGCCTCTTCGTTTGACATATTGCCTTACTGTTTCGCCTGAATGACTATTCTATGAATTCCTCTATCCTCTTTACGCTGGCTATTCCCTTGATGTTGGAAAGCTGCATGATCAGGTTGTTAAGGTCACGCGTGTGATGAACGAACAGGTCAATGGTGCCTTCAAATATCCCGTCATACACTGAAACATTTATGTTTCTGATATTGACGTTAAGCTCCTTGGAGATAATTGTGGTCACCTCGCTGACCAGCCCTATCCTGTCTATGCCGTTGATGCTTATCCTTGCCAGAAAGGAGGCAAGCTTGTGGATGGTCCACCTTACGGGAATGATCCTGTTACCCTCGCTTGACATCAGCTTGACGGCTGCGGGGCATTTGGGTTTGTGTACTATGATGGAATTGGCATGGTCAAGATAACCGACCACCTCATCGCCCGGAATGGGCTGACAACAACTGGCAATGACATAGGAGTTGGTTGTGCTGTCAACATTTTCCCGGAGCAGGTATGGCTGACTCTTGTCTATCCTTTCAGCAGGGGCAGGCGCTTCCCTGGGTTCTGTATTCTTTCGCGTAACACCTCCGATCGCAAGCTTCCAGTACTTTCGCAGGCTTCCTTCAGGAGCCTTCTTCAGCACTTTGCGCAACTCGTCGAGATTAATCAGCCCCAGCCCGATGCGCGAATACAGCTCGTCCTTGTTAAGCAGCTCGTAGTTGTCAAGAAGCTTCTTGATGATGTCAGAGTTTGGAAGGATGCCCAACTCGCTCAGCTTCTGCTCAAGCATATCCATCCCCTTCTGGATGCGGTCAGTTGATTCATCGCGAAGTGCATCCTTGATCGCATTCCTGGCTTTCGCCGTATGGGCATACTCAAGCCACTCCTTTTCAGGCCTGGCAATATTGGAGGTGATAATCTCAACCTGGTCACCGCTCTGCAGAGGCGTAGAGAGAGGGGAGAGCTTGTAGTTGACCTTGGCACCTATGGATTTGTTTCCGATGTCAGTATGAATCTCATATGCGAAATCCAGGGCAGAAGCCCCTTTGGGAAGGTTAACCAGGAGCCCCTTGGGTGTGAAAACCATTATCTCCGATGAGAAGAGGCTCATCTTGAACTCATCAAGGAAGGTGAGCGGATCAGACATCGGATTGGCAAGCATCTCCCGGATATGCTTCAGCCATTTATCGAGCTCATTCTCAGTCTGAGAAATGTCTCCTTTGTACTTCCAGTGGGCTGCAAATCCCCTTTCGGCGATGTCATCCATCCGCTGGCTGCGGATCTGCACCTCAACCCATCGTCCTTCCGGACCCATCACCGTGAGATGAAGCGCTTCGTAACCATTTGATTTGGGTCTGCTTATCCAGTCACGAAGCCTGTCAGGCTTGGGCGTATAAATATCAGTTATAAGAGAGTATATCTGCCAGCACTGTGCCCTCTCACTCATCTCCGGTCCCGGCTCGAAGACAATCCTTACGGCAAGCAGGTCATACACCTCCTCGAAGGGAACATTCTTAGACTGCATCTTTTTCCAGATGGAATAGATCGACTTAAACCGGCCTGAGATGTCAAATAAAATATTGTTATTGTTGAGCGCCTCTATTATGGGCAGGCTGAACCTGTTGATGAGGGCAAGGTTCTTTTTCTCATCCATCTTTACCTTGCGCGCAATCTCGTCATAGATGCGCGGATGCCTGAACTTGAAGCTGAGATCCTCCAGTTCGGTCTTGATGGCAAAAAGCCCGAGCCGGTGTGCCAGGGGCGCATAAAGATATACAGTCTCTCCTGCAATCTTCATCCTCTTGTGCTCGGGCATTGAGTCAAGAGTGCGCATGTTGTGCAGTCTGTCAGCAATCTTTACCAGTATGACCCTGAAATCATCCGAGAGGGTCATCAGCATTTTGCGGAAGTTCTCAGCCTGCAGTGAGTTGGTCTCCTTGTTGTAGGTGCCTGATATCTTCGTCAGGCCGTCGATGAGAGATGCAATCTTGGGACCGAACTGTTTGGATATCTCCTCAAGGGGAATACCGGTATCTTCAACAACATCATGCAACAGTGCAGCTGAAACCGACTTGGCGCCAAGGCCTATTTCCTGGTTGACAATACGGGCTACATTGATCGGGTGAATGATATAGGGCTCCCCGGAATTCCGGTACATGTCACGGTGAGCCTCATTGGCAAACCTGAAGGCTTTTTCAATCAACTCCCTGTCACTGGGCTTGTCACACCTGTAAAGATTGTCGGTCAGCAGGCGGTATTCTGTCTCAATACGGCTGATATCATCAGCGGTGAATATTTTAGTTTTGGTCTTAACCATCAGTCTCTACCTGCAAACGAATGACAAAGATACGAAAATCGGCTCATTTTTTTCCCTGGCTGTTATGGCAGTATTGTTACAGTTCCGTTCATTACAACTGTTTCTCCGGCTGGTCTGGTGAGTTTCAGGCTCCACAGGTATACTCCCGGAGGCATCGGCCTTCCGTTGTGCCTGCCATCCCATCCTTCGCCGGGGTCACCCGTGCGGAAGAGCAAAACACCGTTCCTTGAATGTATTCTGAAATCATATTCCTCTGGCTGAAATGAAAATTCAGGCCTGAAAATGGCGTTCTCATCCGTACTCCAGGGAGTGAAGGCATTGGGCATATGGATATCCTCGCTGGTCCCTATTACTGCTGCCGAGGAAAGATGTGGCCTTGTGCCCCCGGGCGCTGAGGGATCCGCAGTTGATACACGGTATACCACTTCACCTGCTGATACATCAGGAGCGAAGACTGTATAATCATCTGACCAGACCGTGTCAGACAGGGTAGAAACCACTTCGTGGGGACCCTCCCCGATATCACGCCATACGCTGAAGAGTCCGTTCCATCCGGCGGATGGTCTGTTCCACCTCAGGTTGATCAGTGTTCCGTTGATTGATGACTCCAGCACCATATTGCGGGAAGGGGCTGAAAGAGTCGAGGTCATCCCGCAGCTGTTCAGGGCTGCAACCCTGTACTGACGTGCCACAGCGGTGTCTGACCCTGCCCGGGTAAAGGAGACAATGCCGCCAGAACCGGTTGAAGAAGACGTCTCTTCCCATATGAGTGCATCGGGATTGAAGCTAAACAGTTTGAAATCATTCATCACTGTTACCGGGTCATAGCCGGCAGTGAATGATATTCCGCCATTCTCAACTGCAATTGCATCTATCCTTACCCAGTCCGGGGCTTTCTCGCTCCCGGTGGTGACACATGCTCTGCCTGAAGATGAGAGAGAGCCCGCATTGTCGGTAACCTCAACATGAAAACAATATTCAGTATCCGGATCATACCCGGTGAACAGGTACTGTGTCGGGGAAAGGGGCAGGGGGACATCAGGAAGGGAACCCCCCGTTCCGTCTGTTATGTGCAGCAGGTGACCGCTCCCGGGATGATACTGGTTTTCATATTCCGTCCATGAGATTGCTATAGTTGCAGTGCACGGGTCCTCAGTGGCTGTCAGCCATATTGTGCTGAGGCTGTTGCTGAGGGGACTGGAATTGCCCGACGAGTCGATGGCTGCCACCACGTATGTGACACTCCTGTACCTGGCAGCTGAAGCGGTATGGGTATATTCAAACACGAAAGGAGTGGGAATAGTATCAATGGCGGTTGCCGTTCCCGCAGCAAAAGTGTAAACCACATAGCTGCCCACATCCGGAGACGGGGAGGGAAGCCACCTCAGAATGGCAAACCCTGTTACAGGGTCAACGGTTACCATGTCAAGACGTGGTGAAAGAGGCGTTTCTTCATCCTGTCCTGTCAGCGGAAAAGCAAACAAACTGCAGAATAACAGCGGGATGAAGAGTTTTTTTATGGTCCTCCGCTTTTTCATCGGCTTCCGGCTATGATCCCGAAGGCTTCATCAGGATTGAAATACTTATTGAATATCTCCATTATCCTGGCAGGCGTAATAGTTTTCACAGTATCGGCAAAACGGGTATAATAATCTGCTCCGGCCTCATAGTCGATAATGCCCCTGATGGCATCGGCAACCGAAAACGGTCCGTCAAACAGCCGGGCAAGCTCTCCCATCATGTGATTTCTTACCAGGGCCATCTCCTCATTGCTTACCTCCCCGGTACGGAGCTTCTCAACCTCCTTCCTGATTTCATCCAGAGTCTCATCCCTGTAGGCATTTGCAACATCGGTCATGATTGTTATATACCCTATGCCATGGAATGCGCCGGCGACTGCTCCGATGCCGTACGTATAGCCCTTCTCCTCACGTATGCTGCGCATCAGGCGTGAGCCGAAATACCCGCCGAGTATCATTGTGGCTACCTGCAACGCCTGGTAATCAGGATGGTTGCGGGTAATCCCCTTCCACCCCATTCGTACTGTGCTCTGAACAGAGTTGGGAACATCACGGAAGACCTTTCCCGGCTCAGTCGTATCCAGTATGGGGGAGGGGAGCGGTGGCTTCTTCCACTTGCCCGTTCCATTGCCTGAAAAGTGCCTTTCCAGTACGGGTAGCGCCTTCCAGGGTTCACTGCCGGCAACCGTTACATACATATTCTCCGGCCTGTAGTGCTTCCGGTGAAACTCCCGCAGGTCACCGGTAGTAAGACTCCGGTAATCATCCTCCGTGGTAATGCGACCATAAGGACTTGCGCTGCCGCAGAGAGCTTCATAAAATGCTTCCCTCGCTATCACCGAAGTCCTCTGTCTGCTGGTCAGAAAAGCCTGTAACCTTCTGTCTGTGAGCATCCTGAATTCGTTTTCAGGAAAAGTGGGGCTGAAGAGTACCTCACAGGCAAGCGCCATCACATCATCGAGCTTTCTTGTCAGGGTGACTGTAACCAGTCCGGCGGTGTCCTTGTCAGCAGCATGTGTCAGGGCGGCACCGGTGCTGTCAATAAGGTCATTGATTGTGGTTGCATCATGATCTATGGTGCCCTCGGTGAGCATGGCGCTGGCGGTAGAAGCTGCCAGGTGAACCTCCTCCATCACCTGGCCGGCAGGGAAGACAAACTCGATTCTCAGGAGATCGACGGTGCCATTTCCCGCCATGTATACAGGTACTCCGTTGCCAAGCATAACCGGTTCCGGCAGGGATGTGTCCCCCGCTGACGGAGTAATGATCTCGGGAGCTCCCTTTATAGCTGAGTCTCTCATCTCTTCTCGGGTAGGTAATAGATTACACTGCAATTCCCGGACCTGAATGTAAATCCGGCTGTTGAGGCTATCTCTTCTGCAGTCACACTCATGTACTGCTCATGCTCCCTGTTGATGCCTTCAGCATCACCCAGCACCTCATGATAGGCAAGGCTGAATGCCTTATTGGAAGCGCTGATGTATGACATCAGCCGGTGCGACTCATACCTGTTGCGCGCCTTGTCAAGTTCGGCGGCAGTGACACGCTCTGCAGTAAGCCTTTCAAACTCTGATCTGACCGCCTCCTCGGCTTTCCTGACATCAATCCCGTCTCTCAGCCTGCCACTGAAGATGACGAGGCCCGGATCAGCTTCGCCTGAGAGATATATGTCGGCTTCGCTGAATAGCTCCTTCTTCCTGACGAGTATGTCAGGGAACCTCGCGGAATCACACCCGGCCAGTATATCTGTAAGCAGGTCAAGGATGTAAAAGTCGCGGCTCTCCCTGCTTCCCATGTGAAAGGCCATGATCAGGTGAGGAGCAGGAACTGGCCTGTGTACCGTAAGCTCACGCCGTTCCGTCTGTCCCGGTTCCACCGGGAGCTTTCTTTCCGGCCTGTCACCAGGCGGAACTGCTCCGAACCATTTCTCTGCAAGCCTGAACACTACATCCGGATCAACGTTGCCGGCAACACTGAGTATTGCATTTGAGGGGGTGTAGAACCGGTCATAAAACCTCCTTGCCGAAATGCTGTCTGCTTTCTCAATGTGACTGATATCCATCCCGATGGCCGGCCACCGGTAGGGATGAACCCTGTAGGCCAGAGGCCGGAGCAGCAGCAGAAGATCACCGTATGGCTGGTTAATATAACGCTGTCTGAACTCCTCGGTGACAACACTCTTCTGGTTGGCCAGCCTCTCCTCTGCCAGGTCAAGACCCCTCATCCTGTCTGACTCAAGCCAAAACGCAGTCTCAAGGTTGTTCGCAGGAAGAGTAATATAGTAGTTGGTCAGGTCATTGTTGGTGAAAGCATTATTCTCACCACCGGCCATCATCACAGGCACATCAAAAAGAGGTATGTCCTGAGTCCCCTCGAACATCAGGTGTTCAAAGAGATGTGCAAACCCGGTGGCCTCCGGGTCCTCATCCCTTGAACCTGCATCATAAAGAATATTGGTTGTCACCATGGGAGTGCCCTCATCACGGTGCACTATCACCTTCAGCCCGTTGGCAAGCTTATGCCTTTCAAATCCTATCATAAATGCAAAATATGCCAAACTTACCAAAATAAACATCTGCTCCTCATTTTATAATATATTTGTAATCTGAATATTTTTCATTTTTCTCCGGTGATCTTGAACAATCTGTTAATTAGGAAAATAAAGCAGTTTAAATCTTTACTGACCAACCAGCAGACCCTGATTTACATCCTCAGTTTTCTGGTCGGGCTCGTCAGTGCGCTGGCAGCCGCGATGATGAAGAACGCAATTCACTTTACCCACGTCCTGTTCACCCAGGGTGTAATGAAAGGGGCCGGGGGAGTTCTCTCGCTTGCCTATCCGCTTTTCGGGATATTCCTTACGGTACTGGCTGTGAAGTACATCGTTCGTGACAATATCTCGCACGGGATCAGCAGGGTTCTTTATGCTATCTCGACTAGAAAAAGCAACATAAAACCTCATAACAACTGGTCATCAATTCTGACCAGTTCACTCACCATCGGCTTCGGCGGTTCGGTGGGAGCAGAGGCTCCCATCGTTCTTACCGGGGCTTCGATAGGATCAAACATCGCACGCCACTTCAAACTCAACTACAAGTATGTGACACTTTTGCTCGGATGTGGTGTGGCCGGAGCCATCTCCGGTATCTTCAAAGCTCCTATCGGAGGAATACTATTCACACTTGAGGTGCTGATGCTTGACCTTACACTGTCATCAATTGTTCCGCTGCTGATATCATCGGTGACTGCAGCCACCGTGGCGTTCTTCTTCATGGGTGACAATGTGCTCTTTTCCTTCCAGGTAAAACAGGGATTCCTGCTGAGCGAACTGCCATACTACCTCATCCTGGGCTTTTTCTGCGGGCTGGTAGGAATATATTTCACGAGGGCTACGATCGGAATCGAAAAGCTCTACAAAAAGATTGGCAACAAATGGATAAGGCTGGTGGTGGGCGGATTGATAATCGGAGCCCTGATCTATTTCTACCCGGCGCTCTATGGCGAAGGATATGAGACGGTGATGGTGCTACTCAATGCCGGTAGCGGGTCTGCACCAGGCAATGAGATCTTCGGCAATATGGCTTCCGGCTTCTGGTCCTTCTCAGTCCTGATGGCTGGCCTGCTGCTGGTCAAAGTAGTGGCTACAGCTTCCACAAACGGCGCCGGGGGCGTGGGCGGAATCGTGGCACCAGTCCTCTTTACCGGAGGCGTGGCAGGCTATTACCTTTCCAGCCTCCTTAATCACCTCTTTGGCCTCACACTCGTCGAGAGCAGCTTCACCCTTACCGCCATGGCAGGGGTATTCTCAGCTGTACTCCATGCCCCACTGACCGCTATCTTCCTGATAGCAGAGATAACAGAAGGATATGGCCTGCTCATCCCTCTCATACTTACCTCAACAGTCGCCTTTATCACTGCCAGAACATTCCAGAAATATTCAATTTACCACGAACAGCTTGCAATAACAGGCGAGCTGATTACACATGACAAGGACAAGGCTGTGATGACTCTGCTCGACTGGTCAAAAGAGGTAGAAAAGGACCTCCTGACGGTAAGACCCGACGGCAACCTCGGAGACCTTGTAAAGCAGATATCGAAATCAAACCGGAACCTCTTCCCTGTTGTGGATGAGTTCAATATCCTCGAGGGCGTTGTGCTGCTCGATGACGTCCGTGACAAGATGTTCAGTCCCGAGCTCTATGATAAAATCACTGTGAGGGAACTGATGACAATACCGCCTTCCTATATCGATCTCAGTGAGAGAAGTGATGCAGTCCTGGATGCCTTTGAACGCACCGGGGCCTGGAACCTTCCTGTACTTGACAAAGGCCGGTACGTGGGTTTCATCTCAAAGTCAAGAATCTTCTCTGCATATCGCGAACTGCTAAGACAGTTTTCAGAGGAATAATCCGGCTTTTTAATCTTGCATTCATACTGCTTCAATGACAGCTGCAGTCATGAGAAAAATTGATTATTAAATGTATATTTGCCCGTAAACATCCCGTCTTCACCGGTTTTGGGTGACGGGCATTTATCAACAGATCTAAGAAACTTATCATGGAAAGAGACAGCGCAGTATTTGAACTGATCGACCGCGAACGCAAACGCCAGACCGAAGGTATTGAACTTATCGCATCGGAGAATTTCGTCAGCCCCCAGGTGCTTGAAGCAATGGGATCCGTACTTACCAACAAGTACGCGGAAGGCTACCCCGGGGCAAGATATTACGGCGGATGCGAGGTTGTTGACGAGGTTGAACAGCTCGCAATTGACAGGCTGAAGAAACTCTTCAATGCAGAATACGCTAACGTGCAGCCCCACTCCGGAGCCCAGGCAAACATGTCTGTCTTCCTTACCGTCCTGAAGCCGGGTGATACCTTCCTGGGGTTGAATCTGTCTCACGGAGGCCACCTCTCACACGGATCTCCGGTGAACTCCTCAGGCATACTGTACAATCCGGTGGCTTATGGAGTAAAAGAAGAGACAGGCAGGGTAGACTATGATATGATGGAGGAGGTTGCCCTTCGCGAAAAGCCAAAACTGATCGTGGGCGGCGCCTCTGCTTACTCCAGGGAATGGGACTACGCAAGGATGCGTACCATCGCTGACAGGGTGGGGGCATTGCTTATGATTGACATGGCACACCCTGCCGGTCTGATCGCAGCAGGATTGCTCGATAACCCGCTCCGATATGCACACATCGTTACCTCGACAACACACAAAACCCTCAGGGGACCGCGCGGAGGAATCATCCTCCTTGGTACAGACTTCCCCAACCCATGGGGTGTGACCACTCCCAGGGGCGAGATTAAAATGATGTCAGCAATGCTCAACTCAGCCGTCTTCCCGGGCATCCAGGGCGGACCGCTGGAACATGTTATAGCTTCCAAGGCCGTATCATTCGGAGAAGCACTGAAACCGGAGTTCCGGACCTATCAGCAGCAGGTCAAACAAAATGCCGCAGTGATGGCCGAAACATTTATGGCACTCGGGTACAAAGTCATTTCAGGCGGAACAGACAACCACTCGATGCTGATCGATCTGAGAACACGATTCCCGGAAATTTCAGGCAAGAAGGTTGAAAACACCCTGGTCAGGGCACACATAACCGTTAATAAGAATATGGTGCCGTTCGACTCCCGATCACCCTTCCTTACCTCAGGGATCAGAGTGGGTACTCCTGCCGTGACAACCCGCGGATTAAAGGAGGGAGACATGG
>DHUL01000062.1:57927-66380 GCA_002409145.1 Bacteroidales bacterium UBA5235 | reverse complement strand
TGAAAATGATGAAGGATCGCCCACTGTTTGTGTTATAGGAAATCAGCAATTCCTTTATTACATTTGTTACATGGAAAAAGTTAGCCCCCGGACTGACATTCTGATTTATGTGGTTGATGATGATCCTGTCGTCACCAGCCTGGTCTCAACAAGGTTGGAAGGCAACGGTTATTCTGTAAAGGCATTTGCCTATGCCGAGGAGTGCATAGCGGCTCTCGGTAATATCCCTGACCTGATCATCCTTGACTACTATTTCCTGAAAGAGGGCGAGATCCCCATGAATGGAATGGAAGCCTATGATGAGATCACCAGGCTGGCACCTGAAATACCCGTCATCATGCTCTCTGCCCAGGAGAAGGGAGATGTAGTGCTTGAGTTTGCACGAAAGGGGATAGCTGATTACGTCATTAAGGATACCGACCTGATTGACAATCTCCTGATGGCTGTAAAAGAGGTCCTGGAAAGATAGTTCATTTTACGGATGGAATGGTACATGTACCTGGCTGTGATAGCCGCCGGCCTATTTGCAGGTTTTGTAAATACGCTGGCCGGCAGTGGTTCACTGATTACTCTGCCGCTCCTGATGTTCCTTGGCCTGCCTGCCAATATTGCCAATGGCACCAACCGCATAGGTGTCTTTGTTCAGAGCCTGGTCAGCAGCGTAAGCTTTAAAAAACAGAAACTATATACCATCGGTGAAAGCCTGTGGATGTCTGTGCCTGCCTTCGCAGGAGCCCTTCTCGGATCACTGATCGCAGTGAATATCAATGAACGGATGATGGAGTTGCTGATAGGCGGGCTGCTGGTTTTCATGTTTTTTGTTATCCTCTACAAGCCGGAACAGTGGGTGCGTGACCATGCTCATTCTGCAGCCATGAAACGCCGGTGGTGGGTACCGGTGGTGTTTTTTGTCATCGGCATATATGGCGGCTTTATCCAGGCTGGCGTGGGCTTCTTCCTGCTGGCGGCACTGGTCCTTGGTGCCGGCATGGGCCTGACAAGAGCCAATGCCCATAAGGTGCTGATTGTGGCTGCCATGACCGCAATTTCCCTCGTAGTCTTTATCATAAGCGATCAGGTTTATTATCTGTATGGTATCATACTGGCTGTTGGACAGGGAGTTGGAGCCTGGCTCGGCTCGAAGGTGGCTGTAAGCTGGGGGCCCCGGGTAGTTCGTGTTATACTGCTGGTGGCGATAATGGCTTCTGCAGTTAAACTTACGGGCCTCTATGACCTGGTGGTCAGCTTGTTCTGAGTAGAGAAAAGTCTATCTGAGACGGAAGTCGTAGGAAATTGTCCCTTTCTGAATTATCGGGGCATCATTGCTGGTTTCAAACCTGGTCTTCAGCGCTGCTTCCTTTGCCAGCTTAAGGAGATTTTCATCTAGTGTCGTCGACCCCTTTATGCCGGGTGTCGCGTCGGTGACCCTTCCAGAACGGTCAACTGTAATCGCAACAACCACAATACCGTCTTTCTGGATATCATACGGCGGTTTGAAGAGTGACTGTGCCTTTCTTCCGCCGAGGTTAAAAGAGATGCCTTCGGTTCCCAGACCTCCTCCGGGTCCGTATTTGTCTACATCAGGGGTTCCTGACTGAACACCCTGGTTGCCCTGCCCGCCTGCCACTCCCTGGCTCTGGCCTGCAGTGCCTACATTACCTGCGTTGCTGAAGGCGCCCCTGGCCCTGGCATTCTGCTGGTCAATGCGCCGCTGTTCCTCCTCACGCTTCAGCCTCTCTGCATTTTCCTGCTCTATCCTCTTCCGCTCAGCCTCAGCCTCAAGCTGCCGCCTTATTTCTGCAGCCCGCGCCTCAGCCTGCTTCCTCAGTTCCTCGGGACTGGGCTCCTTCTTCTCTACCTCAACAGCCTCCTCAAAGTCCTGCGTCAACAGAGCTTCTTCACCTCCCTGTTCCCCGGCAGACTCCGGCGGAGGCGGAGTAGAGACAGGCTCAGGCGCAGGTTCAAACAAACCTTCACCCGTCTCGTCAAAACCGAAGTTGACAAGAAGACCCTCTTCAACCGGCTCTGGTATCTTCACCCTGAAAGTGACAAATATTATAAGCACAGCAAGAAGAAGATGAATCAGGGCACTGAAGATCAGACCCTGCTTCCTTTCCTTTGTGAGAGGTTCACCGGCGCTATTTTGGAGTAGTGGCAAGTATTAGCTTATACTGGTTTTTTGCGGCTATATTCATCACGTTAACTACATACTCGACAGGAACACTCCTGTCAGCATGTACAGAAATATAAATCTCGGGACTGTCTTCAACCCTCGACTGAAGTGCAGCCTCAAGGTATTCGAGATCTATTGGCTGATCTTCAATGAAATACTGAAGATCTTTTGTGATTGATACTGTGGTCATCGGACGGGCCGAAGACTGGGTCGTGCCCTTCGGCAACAGCAGCTTCAACGCTGTCGGATGCACAAGGGTTGAGGTCAGCATGAAGAATAACAGAAGCAGGAACACGATATCTGACATGCCTGCATTGCTGAACTGGACACTGACTTTATTTTTGTTTGAAATTGCCATCGCAGCCTATTTTACAGGTTCATTGAGTATATCAAGGAACTCCGTGGATGTGGTCTCAAGCTGGAACACGACGTTTTCAACCCTGACCACGAGCAGGTTATACCCGAAGTAGGCAAGGATGCCCAGTATAAGACCTCCTACAGTGGTAATGAGTGCAGTGTAGATACCACCGCTGAGGGTGCTTATCTCGAGGCTGTTTCCGGCCAGTGACATCTGATAAAAGGCCTGTACCATGCCTATGACCGTTCCGAAGAACCCCATCAGCGGGGCTGCACCGGCTATTGTGGCAAGCGTCGGGAATCTCTTCTCGAGCTTGTGAATCTCAAGCCTGCCCACATTCTCTATGGCAGCGGTAACATCGGCCAGGGGCCTGCCGAGACGGGTGATCCCCTTCTCAACCATCCTGGCCTGCGGAGAGTTGGTCTTCCTGCAGAGCTGTAATGCTGCATCTACCTTCTCTTCATACATATAGTCCTTTATGCGGTTCATGAAGTTGGCATCACCCTTTGATGCCTTCTTGATCACCAGAAACCTTTCGATAAAAATGTAAAGTGCAACAAAAGAGAGCAGTGTGATAAGGTACATCACCCATCCTCCTGCCAGGTAAAGATCAGCCAGTGACATTGTTGCCTCTTCTGCTGCTTCCGTGACCGGTGTTCCCTGTAGTAAAACAAATGCTGAGATCATAATTATTGAATTAAGATGTTAACAGTTTGACTTGCTTCCGCGTACTATCGCGCGAATATAGTAAAAAACGGATTTCATCCCCTGTAAGTATCCTATTGTTGATAAAACGGGACCATTGTTGAAATGTTAGTTCTGCCCTGACTCCTCGTCGCTTCTGAGATTTTTCCTCTTCTGTTCTTCAGGTTTGATAAAGAAGTCTTTCAGAGTGCTGAAATCACGCCTGTAGAAAAGCCCAACCCCCTGGGTATAGGGGTTGACCTGGTAATACAGGTTGTGGTTTGAGCGGTTGAATACCTTAAACCTGAGCATATCGGTAAGCCTGACCTCCACTGTGAACTCGCCGCTTATGTTGCTGGCAGAGGTGTTCGACTGGTTTCCCCGTACGTCTACGTTCCCGTTGACGGTTACCTTGTCATTAAGCAATTGAGTGGAGAGCGCCAGTTCCACCTCCTGGTCGGTGAGTTCGCTCCCGGGCCTGTAATTGAAACCTATGTCAAAATCATTGCTTATCTGTGACAGCCAGTTGCTGAGCTGGTTGGAAAGCATCTCAGTGGTGGTTGTAACCCCGACAATTGGTGATACCGTATATGCACCCTCACCTGCCACCGGGCCTGTGGTGGTGCTTGAATTGTAGAGTGAGGGGTCAGGGTAGAAGCTGTTCATTACCAGCAGGTAAAGAAACTGGCGGCTGAGCTCCTCCTCGGTATCAATGGCCATCCTCAGCAACTCACGTGTCCTCTCGTCGGCAGTGGGGAGGTTGATGTCAAAACTGATTGCAGGATTGAGGAGCCTCCCGGAAAGACTGAGAATGCATTCTACAGGCATCTTGGCCTTAAGCTCGGTGAACTCCTCCTCGCCGAAGATCTCCGAAAGTGATGCCTTGGTCTTGTACAGGGCCCTTATATCAAGGCTGGCATCCTCAATGGCCCCGTTCCATGAGACCGTTCCTCCTTCCTGCACCCCAAACCTCTTGTTGAGGATATTCCCAAGAGTAAAGAGGTAATCTCCGTCGCTGATCACATAATCGCCTGCCATACGGACATCACCCCTTGAGTTCAGTGATATGTTAAGCTTCCCTTCACCCTTGCCCCTGATAACGCCTCCTGACGTCTCGTCAAGGATGAGCTGAACCTCAGCCTCAGGTGTCACATCAAGGTCAAAGTTGAGTTCAATCTTGCTTCCCTTTTCCTGCTTCACGAAACTGGTCTGCCTGTCAGACTGCTCCTTCTCATTTACCTGCTCCGAAGGTGTGACAAATTCAATGAAGGGATAGTCACTGACACTGGCCGATGAGTTCAGGGGTACATAGAATTCGGTGTTCGGAGCCGTCCGGGCCGAGATGTTGAAAACCAGCTTCTCATCATTTCCCCGTATCCCGGCATACCCTGAAGCATATGCTGTACCGTAAAAACTGTCATTGTCCTTGGGCCTGGTGTTGAGAACCAGCATTCTGTCCATATTTATGTCAAGGCTGACACCAATATTCTTGAATGCACGATGAGTGATCATGCCGTTTATCATACCCTTGTTCTTCTGTGCATCAAATATGCTGATGTTCCTCAGGATGATGCCTGAAGGCGAAAACCTGATGCTGTCAGAGAAACTGTATCGCGTCTGAAGAAAATCAATCTTCATCGAGGCATCATGAGCCATCACAGCTCCGGTCATCTCCAGTTGCCGGGGCTTCCCTCTCAGCCTGATAGTTCCTGTTCCGAAACCGCGGATATCCGATGCAAAGGTCCTGAGAAAAGGATTGAGCACATCAAGCGGAAGGTCAAATGCCGATGCTGCAATATTAATTACACGTGTGGAGGGCGAATAGGTCCCGCTGATGTCAATAAGCTTCCTCCCGGCATAGTCATTGCCCACATTTATCACCGCCACCTTTCTCCTCGGATCCCATTCACTGGTGATGGTCATAAGTCCATAATTGTTGTCGTTCAGCCTGAAGTCAGTCACATTTATCCTGCTCTCAAAAAGCGGGTTCCTGTAAACATCTGACAGGGTGAGATTACCGCTCAATAGCCCTTCCATCTTCAACTGTGACGACTCCTGCGACTCATCCTGCTTCCCGTTCAGGAGATTGTTCAGGTATGACATGTTGAGCCCCTCAAAAGTCAGGGTCAGCTTCTCCCCGGGGTCTTTCGACAGGCTCCCGCCAAGCCTGAAATATTTCGTCCTGCTGCTGACAAGTATATTGTCAATGAAGGTGCTGAGGGAGTCAATCACAATTCTGGCAGGACTGATATTCCATTGGACGCTGTTCACAGTCAGGCCGGTTGGGACCACGGCAACGGTCAGTGTTGGCCTGTTTTCAGTTCCGGGGCTGAAAAAGCCCCTGGCCTTCACCTCACCGAGAGTACGGCCGTTATCCTGATTGTCCCATTTCATGCCAAGGTCAGTTGTGTCATTGTTGCTTGCGACACCAAGGGTGAAACTGCCCAGTTCAGATTTGTCAGGCAGAAGCACGGTATCTGCATTCAGGGCCAGGTTCATGATGCCATCCTTTACAGAACCGGTAATATCCAGCCGGCCCATGCGCATCCCCATATATGTAATGGCATCTGCCCTGATCCCGGCGATAATCTCCGGACGGTCTGACCAGAAGTGCCCTGTGACATGCGTACCCTCAGAGATGCCGAGACCCGTCCCGAAAAATTCATTCAGTTTGTCTATCCTCTTGATCCTGGCATCGAGTGAGAACAGTGCCTCTGCGGCTGACTCACCTTTCCTGGTTTCAGGCTTCCTGAACCGTGAAGGAAACAGGTCAGCCATCATTTCTGAAACGCTCCTTTTTATGGCATCAATGGAGTACTGCCCCCTCAGATCGGCATCGGCAAAATCTGACCTGAGCTTCATGACCGGTTCACCGCTGACTATTTCGGAACTGACCATGAAATCATAAATATTGAGCTTCCCGTTTGAGTTCTTAAGAGTCGAGTTGATCAACCTCAGGTCTCCCACCAGGTTCTCTGTGGAGTTGCCTCTGAAATTGGCAGTGACAAGTGCCGTAGCCGTAAAGGCAGAATCTTTTTTTACAAGGTTGAGAGTGTACAGGTCAGCATCCGCAAGGTTCATGGTAAAGTCAAACTCAGGCTCGCTTTTATTAAGATCAAACCTGCCGAGAAGGCTCATCTCTATGTTTGGTTCGTGTACCTCCACACTGCCGTCCCAGATCCTGTCTGAATAGGTCCCTGAGACGCTGATGTTCCTGAAGAGGTATTTGTTTATCTCAACGCTGTCTATCACCCCGTTGATGTTTGCTGAGAGATGGCGGAATGACTTCATTGATCCGTCAACCTCTGCATGCATCCATAATCCGCCAAACATCCCACTGTTTTTTGCCATGTACCCGAGATCAACATCCCTGGTCCTGAGAGAACCCCTGAAGCCAAAGGTGTTTCGGCCGTCAGGCTTTAGCGAAAGGTCAGTGTCAAACGTGCCCCTTTCGGTGGTGAGCCTGCCAAACGAGACAAAATTGGTAGTGAATCCCGTGAAGCTTCCCTTATATGTGATCAGCCCAAGGTCATGGGCTACCTCAGGGAGAATGATGGGCTTCCTGCCGGGCACTGAAAACTGTTCGATATCCGCAGCGCGGGTCTTCATGTCGGTGAAACTGATGTAGAGGTAACTGTCGTTGATATTTGGCAACCCGGAAATGTCAAAATCAAACCTCAGCCTTGTTGAGGTCTCATAATCGATCCTTATATTTTTCCCTTTCATCTCTGCAACAGTACCGGCTACCCTGCCCGAGAAACTGACCTCCTCACCAACCCCCGCCAGCGGTCTTACAAAATATGAAATGTCAGATGTATTTATAAAGGAATTATTAAACAGGAAATCAATCCTTACATCATTGATGAAATCCTTCCATGAGTCCTCATTACCGGGCAGAAGCAGGATTTTTTCTGCAGAAATGGCACTTGAGTCTGTGAGCAGATCAATCTCCCTGAAATACAATCTGCTATCTGCCACCGCCATATTCATATCAAGGCTCCGGCTGACAAACCCGCCGGCTTCATGGAACGCCAGCCCCCTTATCGCCATGCTTACAGAGTCGGGAATTATCCGGAGATCCTTTACTTTTCCGGTAATATGTTTAATATGCATGTTCATGTAGTTGACACTGCCCGGAACAACCCCGACTGTGTCAGACATGTCAGCAAGAGAAAAGGAACCATCGAACACGTCTATGTCAGCAAAACTCATGTCGATGCCCCTCCTGGTGCTGTCAATTTCCCTGTCACTCTTCAGTGACCTGAGGTATGCTGTCAGATTCATGACCCCGGCAGTGTCCTTGATCATCCTGAAATCAGGCTCGTGAATGTCAATTGTACCAAATCTGTAAAGATTGTGTGAGGGTCTGATCTCCCGCAGCCTCAGATCAAGCTTGCGGGCTGCGATGATAGTGTCGCCGTTCAGATCCCTGAGCAGCACACCATCGAGTACTATCTCATGCCAGAGTGAATAGGAAACCCTGTCTATCGATATCTCAGCTCCCGTTTTCCCGGATATTGCCTTCGTCAGCCTGCTTACCGTCCAGGTCTGAACACGAGGCGCCTGCAGCAACAGGAAGATAATCAGCGGCACCACAACCAGCACTGCTGCTATGGTGAGAAGGACCCTGACGATTTTTTTAATAATTTTGGCCATTCAAGAAGTGATTCCCGCCACTGGCGAAGTTATAAAAAAGAGTGATACAAAAATGGCACCACAAATTACGATCCTCGCGATAGAATCATCCTGCGACGACACATCGGCCGCGGTTATCTGCGACGGATTCGTACTCTCAAACCTGATTGCAAACCAGGATGTGCATAAAGCCTACGGCGGGGTGGTGCCCGAACTGGCCTCAAGAGCACACCAGGCAAACATAGTACCTGTGGTAGACCAGGCTCTTTCCCAGGCAGGGAAAAGGGCTGACGAAGTAAGCGCTGTGGCCTTCACACAGGGACCCGGATTGTTGGGATCACTCCTCGTGGGAACATCATTTGCCAAAGGCTTTGCACTGGCCAGGAACATCCCGCTTATTGCAGTGAATCACCTCCAGGCACATGTCATGTCTCACTTCGCCATGGAACACGGAAAGGAAAACCGCACACCGCGATTCCCATTCCTTTGTCTCCTGGTATCAGGCGGACATACGCAGTTGATTGTCATCCGTGACTATCTCTCCATGGAACTCATTGGTAATACAATCGATGACGCAGCCGGAGAGGCATTTGACAAGTGTGC
>DHUL01000062.1:50194-57696 GCA_002409145.1 Bacteroidales bacterium UBA5235 | reverse complement strand
CGGAAGGCAACCCTGATGCATTCTGCTTTGCCAAACCGCGGATACAGGGACTGAATTTCAGTTTTTCCGGGCTGAAGACAAGCTTTCTTTATTTCCTCCGCGACAGGGTGGGGGAAGACCCCGGTTTCATCGGAAAAAATCTCAATGACCTCGCGGCGTCATTGCAGAGGACTATCATTGAGATCCTCATTGCAAAGCTGGTGAGGGCTTCCAAAGAAACCGGCATCAGAGAGATCGGGATTGCCGGAGGCGTATCAGCAAACGGAGGCCTGAGGCGTGCTGTGACAAGGGAAGCCGAGAAAAGGGGCTGGAACCTTTTCCTCCCTGAATTCAGGTATACTACGGATAATGCTGCAATGATCGGTATAACGGGGTACTACAAGTACCTGAAAGCAGAGTTCACTGACCATTCAGTGATACCGGTGGCACGGACCGATTCATGAAAGCCGCTGTTATAAGGCAATAAGCAGTAGCGAGGAGGCAGCAGTAATAGTATTAACTGGCTGAATTCCAACATTAAATTTAATCAGTCTGATAAAAAGCTTCCCTTCCCGGGTAGTAGTAACGGTCACGCGCTATCTTCTCCGGGTAAATGAAATAGTCAAGTTCAGCCTCAGCACACAGTTTCCCTTCACCATCATACAGAGCTGCAGTAATCAGAGCATTCTTTTCGCCTTTCTTTTTCAATTGGGCCTCCAGACAAATCCTTCCCTTGCTTATGTAAACCGGTTTCAGGTATTTCACCGTCATTGATGAGGTCACCCCGGAGGTTCCTGCCTTAATGTATATGCACCATGCTCCGGCTTCATCAAGCAGGGTGGCAATAATTCCGCCATGAAGCACATTGATATAACCCTGGAAACACGCTTCGGGTTCCCATGAGGCATACAGCTTCCTGTCATCCTCTTCAAAGGTCAGCTTAAGACCGGCGTGATTTTTCGGACCGCATCCGAAACACATGTTCTGGTCCGCATCAAACGGATTCCTGATTTTCTTTCTGTTCTCCATCTTCAGATCTTCTTATCTTCTTCTTTTGCTGGGCAATCCATGCACTCAGGTATATTACCGAAATGATCATATACGAAATGCCTATGATTAACGATACGGCGGCCAGCATTAATGACGGCTCTTCCTTTGGCGTCCCGGCAATCCTCATACGATATATGTATCCGTAGACAGATGTAAAAATGACCATCGTCGCCAGCAACAGGCCCAGGAAAACCATTGTGCCGTCAATGACTGTTGTACTCTTGTAGATCGGACTTTTCCGGAACTCTGCATATGAGGCTTTTGCATAAGCCTCAGCACGCTTACGAGCCTCCGCCCTCCGGTAATCAATCCAGGCCTGGTAGTTGCGCCTCACCTCCTCCTCTGTGATATTCCTCCTCCAGGGATGAGATATCAGATATTCATAGGCTTCGGTGATACGGATGAACATCTCCTGGGCATCAGGCGAATTGTTCCGGTCAGGATGGTATTCCATCGCCTTCTTCCTGTATGCTTTTCTTATCACATCATCAGAGGCATTCTGCTGAATACCAAGTATCTTATAGTAATCCCAGAGATTCATCGTTCAATATAATATCAAAATAAGGACTTTTTTCATCAGCAGAAATATCCCTCATGTTGTTTTTTCTGTTATTCTTATACTTTTGCAATTTAAATTGAATCTAAATAATGCCTGTTGATGAATAGTTCCCGGCTACTCTTTGCGTTTGCAATCACTCTTTTCGCCGGGCTTGCCACCGGGATAGGCGGATTGATAGCTTTCTTTGCCAAACGCACCAAGACCACATTTCTGGCTTTTTCCCTTGGATTCTCAGCAGGCGTGATGATCTTCATTTCTTTCACGGAGATACTGACAGGAGCCGGAGACATAATGAGAATGAATTATGACGCCAAAACTGCAGCCTGGTTGACTTTTATCGCCTTTGTTGCAGGCATTGGCCTCTCTGCCGCCATTGATAAAATACTGCCGTCAGAGGGCAACCCGCATGAACTGAAGAGAGTGGAGCAGATGCACCCCGGATCACGTGATCCTGACAAACCTGAATGCCAGGGGAGGAGGGATCAAAGCCGCAGAGACCACAACATCAGGGACCGGAAACTGATGCGGATAGGTACATTCACTGCTATTGCCATCGGGGTCCATAACTTCCCTGAAGGGATAGCCACATTCATTTCTGCCATGTCTGATGTGACTGTAGGCATCAGCATTGCAGTGGCTGTGGCAATTCATAATATTCCGGAGGGTATTGCAGTGTCTGTGCCTGTCTTTTACGCCACAGGGTCAAGAAGGAAAGCGCTTGCCTGGTCAGTACTGTCAGGGTTCTCGGAACCGATAGGCGCATTGGCGGGCTATTTCATCCTGACACTATTCGATTCCGGCATCAGCCTTGGCTATGTCTTCGCAATGGTAGCCGGTATAATGGTATATATAGCATTTGATGAACTCCTGCCCGCCGCCCATAAGTATGGCAAACACCATGTTGCCATCTACGGCCTTATAAGCGGGATGATCATGATCGGTATCAGCCTGATTCTGCTCGGGTAATCACCAGGCATGAGATATCCCCAATACCTCATCCGCTTTGCAGCAGTCAGCGCCTGCCCGCTCCGGGTGAAAGAATCATTGACTCACCTGTGCAGTTTCCTCCGGCACATGTTTGTGCCTGAAGAATATGGCGAAAAGTATCGCCACCACCAGCGCATATCCTGCAAAGGCAAACCATATCCCCTTCCAGTCAAATGCTCCTCCTTCAAGGATGAAGTACTTGTCTATTACGATGCCACTGATGCGGCTACCCAAAAATGCTCCGAAACCGTTGGTCATCATCATGAAGAGACCCTGTGCACTGGCGCGTATATCGGGTGTGCTCTGTGTCTCTACGAAGAGTGACCCTGAGATGTTGAAGAAATCAAATGCCATCCCATAAATGATGCATGAGAGGATAATCATCCAGAGTCCCTCTGCCGGATTACCCAGGCCAAAAAGCCCGAAACGGAGCACCCATGCCACCATGCTCATCAGCATCACCTTCTTTATCCCGAAACGCTTAAGGAAAAAGGGAATGGTCAGGATAAAAAGCGTCTCCGATATCTGTGATACAGACATGATTATAGCCGGGAATTTCACTGCGAGAAGATCCTTGTAGGCAGGGATCTTTGCAAAATCATGAAGGAATGTGTCTCCGTATGCATTGGTGAGTTGCAATGCTCCACCCAACAGCATGGCGAAAATGAAGAAGAGAGCCATCTTCGTGCTCCTGAAAAGCTTGAATGCATTGAGTCCCAGCTCCTCCGTCAGCTTCTTCTTATGACCCCTTGCCAGTGGCGGACACTTGGGAAGGGTAAAGGCGTACACCCCGAGAATCAGTGAGGCAGCCGCAGCCACATAGAATTGCAGGGGAGAGGTCTCGAATCCCAGCAGGCTTACAACCCACAACGCCACTATGAAACCTATCGTTCCCCAGACCCTCACAGGCGGATAGTCCCTGATGATATCCATCCCGCTGTTCTTCATGGAGCTGTATGCTACTGTAATGGCCAGAGCCAGGGTCGGCATGTAAAACATCATCGTAAGAAGAAGTACCCAGAAGAAAGTGTCAGGATCGTTTATGGCAGGTATCAGTGAGAGAAGAACTGCCCCTGCGATGTGAAAAATGCCGTAAAGCCTCTCCGCGTTTATCCACCTGTCAGCTATAATACCCGCTATTGCCGGCATGAAAAGAGAGGCCAGTCCCATTGTCGAAAAAATGGCCCCGAAATCGGTCCCCGACCAGTTTTTGTTTTGAAACCAATATGCTCCTATGGTCAGGAGCCATGATCCCCAGATAAAGAACTGGAGGAAGTTCATTATGATAAGCCGGCGCTTAAGTCCCATACACTTTTTTGTTTGAAATGATCTGCGAATATAGCAAACTAAACAGTTCCGAATAACCTGTCGCCGGCATCACCGAGTCCGGGAACGATGTACCCGTTCTCATTCAGATGACTGTCAAGCGCTGCCAGGTAGATGTCTACATCCGGATGTTCCCTTTCGATCCTCATCACCCCCTCCGGGGCTCCGACGATGCAGACCAGCCTGATGGTCACTGCACCTCTTTTTTTAACTGCACTGATTGCTGCGCTTGCACTTCCACCGGTGGCCAGCATGGGATCAAGAACCATCACAACTGCTTCTGAGATGTCAGCGGGGAACTTGGCATAATACTCCGTGGGAACCAGTGTCTCATGATCGCGCACAAGCCCTATATGACCCACCCGCGCTGTGGTTATCAGCCCGGTGATACCGTCAACCATACCAAGTCCGGCACGCAGCACCGGCACCAGTATGATCTCCCTTGAAAGCTCCGCCGTGGTGCATGATGAGAGGGGAGTCTCTATTACTATTTCACGCAGCGGGAGATCCCTTGTTATCTCATATGCCATGAGTCCGGCTATCTCGCTGATGTTCTGCCGGAAATCACGTGTACCTGTCTCCTTCCTCCTGATGAGCGAAAGCTTGTGGGTGATCAGGGGATGATTTATCAGCTTAAGCATTTCAGGCAGTCTCTATTCATTAGGATAACCAACCGGATTGTTGAGCAACGGGTATTGTGTACCGTTCAGCAGGAGCAGTTTCTTCAGCCCCTCAATGTCCATCGATGCGCGCGGACGGGTAACCATTCCTGTCCCGGCACAGAAAAGGCTGATATTCTGTGATACTATGCCTGCATCCATCGCACCCCAGTTCAGTTTGCGGGCATCATCATCACCCCTGAAGCGGGATATGTCAGAGACCAGCACAAGCATAACCGGTGCATTTGCAAAAGTAGTCTGCCTGTCTGAAACCAGCTTCCTGTTGTCACCGGCAGCAATGCCCTTAAGGGTATGTGTCTTGTGATCATACAGGTAAGCCCCGGACATGAGCAGCACGTAAATGTCAATATCCTGTGCATTGACCGCGGTGGGTGCCGTGCGCTTGCCGCTCTCCAGCCTGTTTATGCCATTTGATGCCCAGAGCAGGTCAGAGAGATCCTGAAGCGAGAGCTCCCTTGAACTGAAGGAGGTGGCCGAAGCCCTCTTTTCAAATGCTTTCATGAGTGTCAGCCCTCTCTCCATGTCAGGAACATTCAGCTTTATGTCCTGCACCGCCTGTCCTGCCAGGATTCCCGGAATAAGCATCATCATTGCAAATATTGTTATGCTTTTCATGCTGCTGTTGATATATGTTAACTCTATTTAATAAACTTGTATGTAAAACCAACGCCAATGACCTCCTTGAACTGTGCACGCTTGCCAAGGACAGGTTCACCTTCACCACCCTCGTCAATCTTGATGAGAATATCATCATCATAGAGCAGGTTGGTATTGACTGTTGCAGAGATGAATTTGTTGACCTTGAGCACCAGCAGAGCCTCCCAGCTTACATCGATGTTCTGCGGATTCTTCAGGTAATTGGTAAACAGGTCAAGCTTTGTCAGGAAATTGACGTTCCTGACAATCTCGTCCTTCTTATATGCAATGTTTGCATATGCACCAAGCTCCGGCCTGAAATTCTTCCCGGGCTCCACGCCGAAAGCTCCCGCCATGGAAAGATCATCATCCATGACAATTGTGTTCTTTGATGTCAGCGGAGAGAGGAACACCGAAAAATCCGGGTTGGGCTTGTAGTCCATACCCAACGAGAACAGCAGGTAGGCAGGTGAAAGCAGACCCGATATTTTGTTATCTGTATCAGGATAGTTATATCCGTTGTCCATCTGTGTCTTGAAACTCATCAGACCCGAATAGAACCATTTGTCTGTTGCCTTGTGCCCGTACTTCGACTGAAAGTCGATACGGTCATCAGTCTTGACCCATCCCAGGTCATTGCCCTTCTGTACCATCTTCCCATAACCGATGGTAAGAGCGTTGTCCCAGGCCGACTTGCCCATCCTGTAGTTTGCTGCAAGATTAACCAATCCGTTCAACGCCACTGAGTTCTGGCCTCCGGCAGCCCAGTTTGTGAATGTTGCCTGTGACATGTTCAGGGAGAAAACCCCGCTGTTATGCCAGCCCTGGGTTGTGTCAGCATCCTGGCTGAATGCATCCTGGTTGATTCCGGCAAGTATGATGGAAAGTGACAGTGAAATAAATATTTTCTTCATTTTTTTCAGGTTTTGTGTGCAAATATAACTACTGGCGGGCAAACTCGTTTAACTCAAATCAAACATGACAAGAGCATCTTATTGCGGGTCAAGCGTCCCGAAAACTTCTCTGAGTAAGGGGGTGACCCTGGCTGAGACCTCTTTTCTGATCTTCAGCTCCTCACCCTCAAGTTTAAAGAAGACCCCCTCCAGCGCTTTCCTCGTCAGGAAATCGTCAAGATCGGTATTCACCGATTTGAATCCGGCCAGCCTTCCTGCCACACTGTTGGCCACCTGGTTCCATTTTCCTGTAAGGGTGTTCCATGAATCCTGTGCTGAGATGCCTGCGACGATCTCCTTTCCGGTGGATGCGCTGATCTTCGGCTTGTAGAGGTCATAAAGCCCGTTCCATGTAGTGTTTCTGAGATAAACGGTTGCTGCATTGTCAGCGCCGTGGAGAATGTTGTAACCGTCACTGATAGTCATTTGCGTCACTGAATTCACAAAAATCGGAGCCACATCACGGGCAGCATCCTCGGCAGCCCTGTTAATACTCAGTATCACATTGTCAATCAATTGCTGTCCTCCGGGTATCCTTCCTATATTGTCAACTATTACCTTCGCCTCGTCAGGCAATGGTATCCTGACGTCCGGATCTCCCCAGTAGCCATCCTTCGAGGCCAGCCGTCCGGCTGCATTGCGCGCCCCGACGGTAAGAGCCTCCTTGAGTCCCGCCACAATATCCGCATCCGTAAGCTGCTTCACCACTGAGATTGTCTTAATCGTATTCAGCAGTTCAGCACACCCGGTCAGCAATATAAGTGACAGGACCAGTGCTGTAATTCTTGTTCTGGTCATCAGCAATTCTAAATTGTCTGTTTCAGATTGCCTGGTAAGGAATGAGAGTCTGTTGCTCCTGATCTGAGTCCTTTATATCCAGGATCTCTATCACTACATATTTGCTCATTCCTCTCCAGGGAAGGGGTGCTATGTACTCCTTGTAACGCAACTCAACGAATTTGCCGCTTGCCCTCTCAAGGACCCTGGCCAGGCTGTCACTCGTTATGCTGAACTCGAACTCGTTGCTCTGAATGGCTCCGGGAGTGGGTGTCTTGAAGCCTGTCTGTATCAGCTTTCCTTCCCAGGTTTTGAAAACATATCCCTTCCTTACCAGGTAGTTGAGGTCACCGGCCTTTACACCCTCTCCAAAAACGAAGTAATGACGCCACCAGAAAATAATGGCAGCAGCGATGAGAAGTACGACAATCCCTATTGTTACGATTTTTTTCATATGTGATTGTATAAATTTCTAACTAATGCTGGAAAGAATCATAAGGAGATTTGGGCAACAGGCAATAGTGAATTGCGGCAACCATCCGGAACCGCAAATCG
>DHUL01000062.1:36734-49987 GCA_002409145.1 Bacteroidales bacterium UBA5235 | reverse complement strand
CGCAAATCGAAAATCCTCAGGCTTTCTTCTCGTCCTCGTCCTTATCCTTCAGCCTTTCCCTGACCTCGGCAAAGGTTGACTTCATGGTATCCCATATTGAATCAGCTCCTTCCTTCACGGCATCCCATGCATCAGCGCTTGATTCCTTAAGGTCCTTCAGTTTTGACTTGCCTTCTTCCATCCTGAGTTCAAGCTTGTCAATGTTTTCCTGGTATTTCAGTTTCGATTCGGCTGTGGCATTTTTGGCCTTTTCTTTCAGTCTGTCAATATCTGCCCTCCATTCATCCAGTTGTTCCTGTATCTTCTGCTGGTAGGATTCTTTTTTTTCCTGGTTTTCCATAATTGATATAATAATTTGGTTAAGAAATATTTTTGTTGAATAATGATTTAGTAGAGTTTGACATTGTTCAGTTTGTCAATGAAAGTCTGGACAACGGCTTGCTGTGCATCAATCTTTGATTTCATGACTGCCTGTTCATCCTCATTCCTGGGGATAGCTCTGTCAGCCTGGTCAATGGCTGACCTTGCCTTGTTGATACGGCTCTCTCCCTTGCTGATCTCCTTCTGAAGTTTTTTGCGCCTCTTCTCAAGCTCTTTCACCTGGGTAGCCATGGCATCCCTGCCCGGACCCACAGGCATAGCTATCATCTCGTTGTTCTTGTTTATGATCTCATTTGACAGGAGGCTCAGTTCATTGTGCTTGACAAGCAGCTTTTCCTGTTCGTCATTTACGGTGTTCCTGTTATTCTTGGCCGTCCTCTGGGTACGAGCCTTGCTGTTCTCCAGGCTTCCCAGTTCCTGCTTGAGCTCTCTCAGTATCTTTTCCTCGGCGGCAAGCTCCTCCTTGATGAAATCCATGTACTGCTTCTTTGCAAACTCCTTCAGGTAATTCTTTGCTGAGGTAAGCTGAATATCACCCGAAGCGGCTTCCACATACTGGTCCTTCTTCAGCTCTATGCATACCAGCATCCTGCTGAGGGTATCTTCATTCATTATCCTGCTGTAGATGTTCACAGGGGCTGCAGAGACCTCCTTGATGATGGCCCCGAAAATGGTCATCTCGCCGTTCTCTGTTTGTACCTTCGACTTGGTACCGCTTTCCTGGGCTTTTGTCCAGTCCTTGAGTACCTTGTCGTAGCTGGCTTCGGGGATGGTAACATTGAACCCCGGATACAGATAATTGCCGAATTGAACGCTGTCCTCAAGCACCTTGATCGGTTTCTGCCCGAACATTGCCTGCGCTGCAATCAACAGTGCCAGGCACAAAATGAGATAGGATCGTTTCATCTGGAAATAGTTTAGATCATTAGTCAAAGATATGTCCTTTTAACGAAAATCTACACATTCTGCCTGCAAAATTGAAGACCTGACCGCATGTCAGGGCAATTGCTCTTTCAGGGCAAGGGATGTGGCTCGCTCACCCTCCCTGATAATTTCCCCTGCCTTGTAAAAATCATAGGTTCCATATGATTCCTTTGACACCTGCACCATGATGTCAACATGGTAGTTCATCAGGGTCAGTGATGCAATCTGGTTAAGCATGATGCTTATGCTGCGGTAGTTGAGATTCAATATGCCAATGTCATCCTTCCTGTTTTTAGGTATATGCCTGCCTGCATGAGCATTGAGGTTCCTTATTCTCCTGAGATATCCCTTCGGCCTGTTCTCCTCCTCACCGGATGTCTCAATTCTCACATGCGGGATGTCCGAATTCACGTTGACAACCGCCAGCAGATCTCCACCGGTGCGCTTTACCCTGTTGATCGGGATAGGATTAACCAGGCCGCCGTCAACATAGTAACTGTTGTCTATCATAAATGGCTGGAAAAACGCAGGTATCGATATCGATGCCCTGATGGCACTGAACAGGCTGCCTGCAGTGAAAATCCGTTCGCATCCGCGGATAAGGTCAGTTGCTACTGCACAGTATGGTATCGGGAGCTCTTCAATGTCATGGTCATGCACAATCTCCCTGAGCTTTTCAATGACCCTTGTTCCTTTTACGAATCCTTTGTTGCTGAGGGTTATGTCTGTAAGCCGGAGTACCTCCATCATATCCAGGCCGCTGACCCATTCTTCAAACTCCTTCAGCCGCCCTGAGGCATAAACGCCTCCAACCAGCGCTCCCATGGAGGTGCCAGCCACCGAGGTGATTTTGAAGCCGTTACTTTCCAACACCTTTATGGCGCCGATGTGGGCGAAGCCTCTTGCCCCGCCACTCGAGAGTACCAGTGCCACATGCCTGCTCATTTCACCCTGCAGTATTTTATCCTGTTAAATTAATTGCCAGTAACCTTCAGAACCGTTCATGCCAGTCTCCCTACCACCTGGAGAAGCTCGCCGGCCATCCCGGAGAAAAAGCGCAGGTTCCCAACCGGCGTACCGGGTGTTACCTCACATCCGGCCGAGACAATTGCACGGCCGCCAGCCTCTGTATAGAACGACCGGCAACTGCTGCGGATAGATTCCCTGTCACCGTCCTGTATCACTGAAACCGGATCACTTTTACCGGAAAATACCTGTCCTGCCCGCAGCATCTTAAGTACTTCGGTCACCGGCCCTGTCCGGTGATCGATATCTATTATGTCTGCACCTGTCCTGATTACGCGAGGAAGAATAGCTGATATATTGCCGCATATGTGGATCTTGGCCAGCGCCCCAAGTGAGTGTATGTGTTCTACCAAAACTCTCTCGCGATCGAAGCAGAACTCATCATAAAGATCCGGGGAAATGAGTGAGCAGACCGAATCACCAATACCGATGCAATGAGCGCCTGCCATGACTTGCGGAGTGATGAACGCCATTGCACTCTCAGTAATTATATCAAGTGCTCTGTGTACTTCACCGGGATACTCGTAAAGGTCAGTCATAGCCATGTTGATATCCCTGATGTCACACCAGGCTGCAAGCGGGCCCTCCACCCAGCCACAGATGAAGAGTGTACCGGCTGTTTCTTTCCTGTATATCTCTATCTCCTCCACGCGGGCCATCATCCGCCGGTGATCACCCGGACGGAGCACCGTCATCCTGTCAATGTCGGCAATCTCTTCGATCGCGTGATGCTCAACCTTCGGCAGATCATCATCAGGGTAGGAGAGAACAGTGCCGAAGGCTTCGGCTTCAGCCCATGGATCAGACATGGTGTTTACCCAGTCTGACATGAAATCTTCTGCACACCTGATATTGGCCATGCACTTATGAGCGGGACTGAGACAGAAGTCCCTGTACCTGACCCCTGCATGACGCGCCGCAAAACGCATCAGGATGGGATGAAATGGTACCCTGTCAACCGCAGTGCCCCTGATAAATCCTATGGTTCTGTCAAACGGGTCCATCACAGAGCGGTATCAGACTCCGGCAACCCTGCGCTTGTACTCAGCCAGAGCCTCATCAAGCCTCTCCCTGGCAGTGGTGTCTCCCGGCACATTGTGACTCGGATGTATGTAGAGCTTAACACCCCTGTCAGCCAGAATCTCAGCAACGGTGGTGATCGTCATCCAGACACAGGTGACAAATGCCATCGTTGAAACAGGCCCTATCTTGTCATGATGGTTCTTCAGCTTCACCGATGCATCCTCAATAGGTGCACAGGTGTCAACCACTATGTCGGCTATGTCAAAAATGGTCTTGCCGGAGGAATGCCTTGTCTTCTTTCCCTTCGCTGCAGCGGCAGAACCGAAGACAACCACCTTCATGCCTCTCTTCTTCGACTCAAGCGCAATATCTATGTTCACATTATTGATACCGGAGTGCGAGAAAAGCCACATTGTATCACGCTCATCGAAGGTGTACCCCTTCATTATCTCGACACCGTAACCCTCGACCCTCTCGAGGAAGACGAACTGGTGCACTCCCATCTCTCCGGTTATGTGGGTAAAGAAACTGAGAGGTATCTCTATCATCGGATGAAATCCCACAAAGCCGCCGATCCTTGGATACATCTCCTCTATCGGCAGTGTGGCATGCCCGCAACCGAATGTGTGAACCCACCGTCCGCATTCGATTGTGTCAGCCATTATCTCCGCAGCCTTGTGTATATTCTCCATCTGCGTCTCTTCGATGCGATTCATCACATCCCTGGCATTTGTCAGCCATTCAAGTGCAAGCATATCAGGTAGTTTTTTGTTGGATTATTTGTTTGCCTTCAATCTTCCAAAGATAACCGTTGCTATTAAAACCAGAACGGCCAGCTCGGTAAATGTGAATGTTGTGAGATGTTTAATCCCTGCATTTTCAGCCACCAGTCCCATTGAGTAGTTAACCAGCATGTTACCGAGCAACCCGATAACAAGCACAAAACTGAAGGCAGTGCCCGAGAGGTCTGGATACCTGTTTCCGACGATCCCCAGCATGGTGGGGAACCCTGCCGCCAGCCCGGCACCAATTATGAACAGCCCGGCTGATGCCGGTATCACCGAGTGGCTGAGGCTGAACAGCAGCAGTGCTGCAAGTGTAATACCGAAAGAGAGATAGAGAAGCTGTCTCTCCGGCATCTTTCTCAGTACTGACCCTATCAGCAGCCGCATTACCGTCATCCCGGCCACATAGGCCGAAAGCCCCATCAGTGCAGCCTCCTGCGGAGCAGCAACCTTTTCTGTCAGGTAAGTGGTTGTCCAGTTGTTGATAAGCCCCTCAAAACTGCTCTGGAAGAAGAGGAAGAATGCTATCAGCAGAAGGGTGACATCCCTGAAGAGAGCGGCAACCTGTTTGATCGAAATCCCCTCTGCCTGTTTGGCTGCAGGGAAGCGGACCACAGCAAACAGCACAGCTGCAGCCAGCGCCAGCACTCCTGTGGAGGACACGATGACCTGGAACTCAAAGGTGGCCCTCAGAAGACTGAGCAGCAAAGGCATGCCCAGGGCACCGATGCCAAAGAAGACGCCGAGAATGCTCAGCGCTGCACCTTTACCGTTTGTGCTGATGTCTGCCACCACTGCATTGGTGGCTCCATTGATGGCTCCACCACCCAGGCCGAAGAGGAAGACTGACAGTGTCAGGATCCATGCGGTGCGGGTGAAGGCAAGCCCTTCAAAACCTGCAAACATCAGAATCGCAGACACGGCGAGAAGTACCCTGTAACCGTACCGGTCACAAACCGGCCCGAAAAGAAGTGAACCGCCTATGATCCCGATAGGGAGTACCGACAGAAGCTTGCCGGCTTCCACCGCATCAAGCGAATGCCTAACCCTCAGGTCAGGCAGCACGGAGCCAAGCATTATCAGTCCGATGCCAAAAAGAAGCATGCCAAGACATGCTGTCCAGAATACGAGTTGTTTGTTATAAGTCCCTTTCATAGTCATGGGAATGGTTAGCTTATCTGTTTCATGGCAAGGAATCCTGCACCATAAACACCGGCATCACCTCCCAGGGCCGAGGGCTCGAAACTTACCTGCCTTATGCTTATAGGCTGTGCCCACTTCTCCGCCTCCTGATGAATTGCAGGAATCAGCTCCACAGCGGGACCGAATACCCCACCGCCAAATATTATTTTCTCAGGGTTAAAGAGACTTACCAGGTTTGCTGCTGCCATACCCCAGTATTCCACAGCCTGACCTATGATTGCCGAGGCTGCCACATCACCCTTCTCCCGGGCAGTGAATATATCGTGTGAGGTAACCTTCACTCCGGGATCCTTTCTCAGCTCCCCCTGGTATTTGTCATGTTTCTTCAGGTATTCTGCCGCCTGGCGGGCAATTCCTTCACCTGAGGCGAAATACTCAAAGTTACCGCATATTGTATACTTGCTCCTGAAAGGTCTCGAAAGAGCCATCCAGCCAATGGCACCGGCTATGTCATGAGCTCCATGCATCACCTCGCCGTTCATAATGATGCCTGCACCTATGCCCGTTCCTACTGCCAGGAAAATGGCATCACGGCAACCATGTGCATTGCCCTTCCAGATCTCACCGGAAATATAGCATGATCTGTCGCTCTCAATAATAACAGGTATATTGCCTGTTACCGTTGTGACCTCCTTCCGAAGCGGGTAGTCATCCCATCCCTGTATGTTGGGAGCCCAGACAGTACCGGTTGCACGCCGGCTGATTCCCGGTACGGATATGCCGATTGCTTCCACCGGATCATCTTCACCTTCGGCTGCAGCCACTTTTATTGCAGTATTGACTGTAATAAGCTTGCCTACCTCTGCCCCCCGGCGGTCATCAAGGGGTAGCGTCTCCCTTACCCTCATGTTGCCTTCATGGTCAAAAAGTGCGAAAGAAACTTTCGTACCTCCAAGATCTATTCCCAGCAGTGACATGACATTAATTTTTAAACTCTGTTATTCCACTAAAACAAACTCCTCTCAGTTTCAGCTCATCATCAACCATGACCAGGTCTGCCCTGGCTCCCGGCGCTATGATACCCCTCTCTGCGGCTCCGATAACGCGGGCCGGATAAAGGGTTGCCATCCTGATTGCTTCATATTTCTCAATGCCTGCATGACTGATACAGTTCCTTACGGCATCAAGCATCGATAGTTTCGCACCTGACAGAGTGCCATCAGGCAGTGTGAACCGGTCTTCCTGTCTTACATGTTTGTAAGCTCCACGGCTGTTAACCTCCACGGCATCGGAGACAAGAAACAGTCTCTCCTTCATTATCCTCTTCGCGATTGAAACTATAGCATAATCGACATGAATTCCATCGGCAATGATGCTGGCACACGCCGTACCGGAGAGGAAAACTGCTCCCGGCAGACCGGGGTTACGGTGATGAAGTGGCGACATTGCATTGAAAAGATGTGTTGTTGTTGCTATCCCGGCCTCAAAACCTTCTGTCGCCTCACGGAAGGTTGCGTTGCTGTGGCCGGCAGCAACCGTGATACCATTCTCCCTGAGAAGAGTAATCACCTCCGGAGTGCATGTTTCCGGAGCCACTGTCATCATCCTGATTGTGCCGCGGGCTTCGTCCAGAATTGCGGCAACATTTTCCGGAGTGGGTTTCATTATCAGCTCAGGAGCATGTGCCCCGCGCCGTGCGATGCTAATGAATGGCCCCTCCATATGCAGACCAATGATTGCAGGATGGGTACAGCCGGAAACCGTCCTGAATGCAGCCCTGTATACCTCCCCGCTGTTGGTAGGCAGTGCGAGCAGAAAACCGGTGGTGCCGGTAGAGACTATAGACCTGATTATTGTATCAAGTGCTTCAGGGGTGGGATTCGAGGAGAACAAATAACCTCCTCCTCCTGCAATCTGCAGATCTATGAGTCCTGGAATGACCAGGCTGCCGCCGCAATCAATACGGCGCACATCAGCAGACACTTCGCCCTGATCGGCAAAGCCTTCAATCCGGTCACCCCTGATGATCAGTTCTTTCCCTTTAACCAGCTCTGTGCCGGTGAAAAATTGTGCGTTATGAAAAATAGTGTACATCCTGAATCTTCAATTCCTCCTTTACTTGTTGTTTATTCAAAAAACCGTCTGAACAGGTTGCCTGAAATGAATGAGCGTTTTCTGAATCTGTTCAGGATTTCATCATTGATGGCCTGCAACTTCTCTGCAACCTCGCTGACCCTGAAGAATCCGTTGTTGCCATCGTTGCCGAAGAAGGCTGCACCGTATACGCTCATCACAGTGCGGCCGTCACTGAACCTTGCCGGAACGAGCTTTTTGCCCAGCCTCTTGTACTCCGGTGAGAAGATCCTGAATATCCTTCTTATATTGTTTCTTGATGCAATATGATATCCGCAATTGCCACACCGGCAGGCAGTGAAGAAACTGTTGCTGAAGAGCTCCTTGGAAGCCACAGAACCGCAATTGGGACATTCAACCCCTTCCGCGGTCTCTGATGAGGGTGCATCAAAGAGCGCCGCAAAGAGAGGTCTGAACGGTGAGACAACATTTGTGTACTGTACCAGCCTGAGAGATTGCCTGAGGATCAGCCACAGATATACCAGCAGGAGGAAGTTGAACCATGGACTGAATGCCAGGGCATCAAAAACCCCGTGAAGCAGGCTGGCAACCACCAGCGCGGCTATCACAGTGCTGAAAGGTTTGTTTTCCTTTTTGAACCTGTACCAGGCATAACCGATTATGACACTGAATGATATATGGGCCGGAGTGCTTATAAATACCCTGTAGACAAGCAGGTACTGGTTGTTCTCCCCGGCATTCGCGTAAAAGTAGTTTTCAATGATAGAAAATCCCAGGGCTACACATGACATGTAGATGATCCCGTCAGTAAGCTCGTTGAATTGCTTCCGTATAATGGAGTAAACAACAACAAGTCCGGCCAGCTTTGCAAACTCCTCAACCGGACCGATGATCAGCAGGGACCCAAGTGTGTTGCTGATGACTTCATCCTCCAGACCGAATACCCTGAGAAACTCATATACCCCAAGCGCTATCAGTACCGAGGTCACACCACCGGCAAGAAAAGCCCACAGCATGGCTAAAAATGTTTCCTTTTCGTAAATGTCGAAGCTGCGGATCCACGCTATTATGATGACACCAATCAGTGCTGACAGATAGATACTTACATGCAAGAAGCTCATAGAATGCACATTTGAAATTATACTGACCGGATTTAAGCAGCTAATATACCGGTTTAAATGTAAGGTGGAAAATCAATGTTTACTAATTAGTTTGATCCAGCGTTTCCGTTGCTTTCAATCTGTTTTATGCGGAAACTCATTCCTGTAAAACGTTGATTCAGGAGGTTTTACGACTGCAGAAGGCCAGACGGAAATACTAACTGCAACATCAACCTCTGTAATCCTGAACAGTTGCCCGGTCAGGCCGTTCCAGCCTGCCAGCGCAGCGTCCGGGCCGGTAATGATATTGATGTCGAGGCTGTTGTCCGGGCCGGCCTGCCGGAGTTAAAAGTTATTAGTTCTCATTTCTTTCTTTCCAGGAACAGGTCCTGAAAATCGAAACTGAAATCGGTCAGCGGGGAGATCGCTTCCATAGTGAAGGAGACCGGTATTCCCTCACGGTCCAGGGTGAAAACAGCAAAAGCATCTGCGTTGAAGCTCCTGTCGTCCCACTTTACAAAGAATGTATTTGCCATATAGTGTAACATTTCACCCCTCATCCGCGGCGACCTCACAGACCTGAACCGAAGATGGCCGTTCTCCTCACTTATTACCACGTCGCCGAACCATGTATCAGTGTAGGTGCCCTGAATGCCCCGGGTGTCAACCTCCCCGGCGGACTTCATCCCTGGTGCCTCCACAATTGCCCATATCCTGTCAGTGACCTCCTTTGCCTCAGCCTGTTCCTTAACTACTCTCTTCTTTAAAATGGCTACCCTGTCTACTCCGTGAATCCCCAGATAGCTGTCGATGATTGCAAACGTAATGGCTTCATGAGCCGCCTTCTCCTGCTGGTTAGTCAGGACGATGATGCCCAGCCTGAGTTCTGGCATCATAGTTACACGTGTTACTATCCCCGCATGCGTCCCGGTGTGACAGACCTGCAGGTAACCATTGACATCATTCAGTTCCCATCCAAGGCCGTACGCGGCAAAATGGCTCCTGTATGGTCCGGTAGTACTGACAGGCTTGATAGTTTGCGGTGTCCACATCTCGCGGTGTACCTCCTCCGGGAAAATCCTCTCTTCCGGGTTGCTGCCGTAACTCCCCCGGTTAAGCTGCATCATGACCCATTTGCTCATATCACTCACGTTGCTGTAGATGCCTCCGACCGAATTGTGCTTCTTGGCCTCCTGCTTAGGCACCACCTGCAGCATGCCGTCTACCGGCACATGAGCGTCAATTATGTTGCCGGTTTCTTTTATCCTTTTAAAGGATGCAGCTGACTCGTTCATCTCCAGCGGCTTCATTATCCGTAATTCCACAAAATCCTCCCAGTCTTGGCCGGAGACCCTTGCAACCACCTCACCTGCCACAATATAAAGCAGGTTGTCATAGTCATACCTGGTACGAAATGGTGATGTCTGTTTCAGGTATCTCAGGTTGTGTATTATTTCGGCAGTTGAAAAATCTGCCGAATCGGGCCATGACATCAGGTCACCGGCACCGAGCCCCATCCCGCTCCGGTGAGTGAGGAGGTCCTTTATCATAAAATCCTCAGTGACATATGAATTGTACAGCCGGAATTCAGGGATTATGTCGGTCACCTTCGTATCCCACCTGAGTTTGCCCTCATCGACCAGGATGCCCAGTGCCGCCGAGGTGAAGGCTTTCGTGTTTGATGCAATTGCAAAGAGGGTGTGTTCGTCAGTCTTTTCGCCGGTGGCGATTGACCGGACACCGTACCCCTTCAGGTGCACAACCCGGTCATCTTTCACTACAGCCACGGCAATGCCGGGGACATTGAATTCCTGCATCACCCGCTCCGTCAGCCTGTTAATCTTCTTTTCAGACAGGGGCTGGCCCTGGATGTTCATAGCCAGGGCAGTAAGCAGAATCAGATATACAGCCCGGTTCATCTGACTTCCTTCCTCTTCGGACTGAGATCCTGGAAATCATAGCTGAAATCTGTAAGGGGCGAGATTGCATCCATGGTAAAAGCTTCAGCCTTACCCTCTTTATCAAGGGTGAAGACTGCCCATGCATCGGCATCCATCGACCTGTCATCCCACTTTACAACGAAGGTGTTGCCGGTATAGTAAAGCATTTCTCCTCGCATTTTGGGTGACCTGACCGACCGGAAGCGGAGTTTGCTGCTTTCCTCAGAAATTATTATGTCTCCGAACCATATGTCGGTATAGGTGCCGGTGTAAACCTTGTTGTCAACCGCTGTCACGCCCTTTGATCCTTGTGCCTCTATCTTTTTCCATATCTCATCGGTTACCTTTTTTGCTTCTTCACGGTTACGGTCGGCATTTTCCTTCAGCATTTTAACCCAGTCGTTTCCCTTGATCCCGAAGTACCCGTCCTTGATTGTGTTGGTGATGGCAGTGAATGCAGAGCCTTCCTGCTGGTTAGTGAAAACGATTATTCCCAGCTTCAGTTCCGGGATCAGCGTGACCTGTGTCACAATGCCTGCGAGACCTCCCGTATGCGATGCCTGCAGGTATCCTGCCACGTCTGTCAGGCCCCAGCCAAGACCGTAGGCAGAAAAATGGGTTCTGTACGGACCTGGATTACGGACCGGAATTATTGTCTGAGGTGTCCACATCTCACGATGTGCTTTCTCCGAAAGAAGTACTTTACTGTTGCTCTCACCGTATTTGCCGCGGTTGAGCTGCATCATGACCCATTTGCTCATGTCAGCCACACTGCTCATTATACCTCCGGCAGGATCAAGGAGAGTACTCGCGTACATTGGTACTACCTTAAGTGTACCTTCGACCGGAACATGGGCATCGATCATATTTGACCTGTCCTTCACCCTGTTAAGCGAAGCTGCCGAGTTTGTCATACCCAGCGGTTTCATTATCCTTGACTCCACAAACTCATCCCAGCCCTGTCCGGAGACCCTGGCAACAACCTCACCGGCAACAAGGTAAAGCAGGTTATCATAGTCGTACTTCGTACGGAAAGACGAGGTCTGTTTAAGGTACCTCAGGTTATGAATTATCTCTTCCGTTGTAAAGGTTGAGGAATCTGGCCAGAGCATAAGGTCACCTGCCCCCAGACCCATCCCGCTGCGGTGGGTAAGCAGGTCCTTAATATTGAAATCCTCCGTTACATAAGAATTGTAAAGCCTGAACTCAGGTATGATGTCAGTAACCTTCGTCTCCCAGGTGAGCTTCTCTTCATCAACGAGGATGCCAAGGGCAGCCGAAGTGAAAGCCTTTGAGTTGGAGGCAATTGCAAACAGTGTGTTCTCGTCTGTTCTCCTGCCGGTGGTAACTGAACTGACTCCGTAACCCTTCATGTGCACAATCTTGTCATCCTTGATCACGGCAACGGCAATGCCGGGAACATTGAATGTTTCAAGGGTTTTGTTCACCAGCCTGTCAATATCATCAGATTTAAGTGGTTGCGACCATGCTGCAATGCAAACTGTCAGCATCAGCACAAGTGAATAGATTCTTTTCATCTCTTTATAAAATTAAGATTAGTGGTTATGCGGGCAAATACGATTAATGGTTATCCGTGTACCTGAAAAAATTACTCGATCATTCTCCTTTGCCTGAGGTCGTACCTGTCGCCCTGGCGGATCATGAAGAAGCGTGATTCGCTTGCCGGCAGTGTTTTAAGGTCTGCTCCTTCGCGCGACCAGAAGTTTCCATCATAAATGAGAATGTATGAGGCTCCGAGCACCCTAAGCGTGTCACCACTCACTATTGCCGCGGTGTTTTCATCGATACTGATACCAAGGAGTTCCGGATGGGCCCTGATCACTTCAAACATGTCAAACTGCCTGTTCCGTGCAAGCACATGCTGGTCAATCGCAATGTTGGTTATATAACCGAAACCCTGCTGGTGATCACCCATCATGATCTGGTTATTATGCGTGTCACCCCTGACAAGGAAGGATCCCTGGATCGTTGCACCGGCTGATGATCCGCCGATAACACCTCCACGTTCCAGCACTTTGCGGAACATCACTTCAGTTCTTGTGCCACCGTAGGAGTCAACAAGCCTCCATTGGCGGCCACCGCCGAACCAGACGCCCGTTGCATGTTCAAGAGGCCTTGTAAAAGCCTCACTGTTTGCGGTGTCACGGCTGCCGGTATGCATTATTACAACATTCTTCGCTCCCCTCGATTTCAGAAAGTCTGCTGCACTCTCGGTGCATGAGGCAGCCCCTTCCGCAGTTGGCACCAGCACTATTCGCGCTTCAACGCCTCCCGCAAGGTCGATGAAACGCCTGATGATGGTGTCAGATAACCTGCCGCCTCCGGCAATCACAAGTGATCCTGAAGCTGGCCCTGTCGTGATGCTTCCAGGCCTGTCATCCTGTAACGGAGAACCGGTGACCGGAGTATCCCGCGAAAAAAGGTTCCCTGCAGTAAATAAAAGCGTCACGAAAAGTGTTACAAAAAATTTTGAATTCATTTTGTCAGTGGGTTGAATACAATTTTTGTCCGCATCTGTGGAACTCAAATGTATGAATTTTCCGGCATCATTCCGGTAACCGGATTTGCAGAAACCGTTGATGAACCCGGTCAGGTAAACACTATGAGGATAGCCATTACAAGCACAGAAATCACCCCTTATGGAAACAGATTAGATGTATAACTGGCAGTTCTTCATCAATTCTTCATATTTGACACGCTAAATTGTACCCGTTGAATTAATCGCCAGTTAAGGCGAGGAACTCATTCTTTCTTTCCATAAGTCCGTTTTAATGCAGCGAAGGCTGCCGGTGCCCCAACCAGCAGCCTTCCTCATT
>DHUL01000062.1:0-36555 GCA_002409145.1 Bacteroidales bacterium UBA5235 | reverse complement strand
TTTATGCAGGCTGATGAATGAAAGGTTCCGGGGACTACTTTTTGCCGAGCTTCATATTCAGATAGGTAAAGATCAGCGCTTCCATTTCAGCCTCCTGGGCGTTGGTAGATGCTGCACCATGTCCGCCCTCAATTGTCTCATGATAGAGCACAGGGTGACCCATGTCGATCATCTTTGCTGCCATCTTGCGCGCATGGCCCGGATGTACCCTGTCATCCCTGGTGGAGGTAACGAACAGAGGAGTCGGATACTTCGCATCTTTCTCCATATTCTGGTATGGGGAATATTTGCTGATGAACTCCCAGTCTTCCGGAACGTCCGGATTGCCGTACTCATCCATCCAGCTTGCACCGGCAAGCAGCTTATTGTACCTCTTCATGTCGAGCAATGGTGCTCCTATGACCACTGCATTCCAGAGATCCGGTCTTTGCGTCATGGCAACACCTGCAAGCAATCCTCCATTGCTCCAGCCGTAAAATCCCAATCGCTCCGGAGAGGTTACTTTCCTTGAGATAAGATCTTCTGCCACAGCAAAGAGGTCATCGTATGCATTCTGCCTCTTCTCCCTGAGAGCTGCCTTGTGCCATTCAGGGCCAAACTCGCCACCACCGCGTATATTGGCAATTACATAAACACCACCCCTTTCAATCCAGCCGATCCCTGTCAGTGAACTGTAGCCCGGGCGGGTGGCGGCATTGAAACCGCCGTATGCGTAGATAAGGGTCGGATTGCTACCGTCAGTGACCATCTCAGAAGGGAAGACGATGAAATAGGGGATCTTCGTGCCGTCCTTTGATGTAGCCTCATACTGGTCAATCTTCACTCCGGTGACATTGAAATAATCCTTCTGTTTCTTTAACGGCCTGATCTGCTTTCCGTCGCCGTAATAGAGGGTTGAGGGAGTAACCGGATTGCTGAAAGTGAAGAAGTAATCATCTGACCTGTCATCCGAACCGGCAAGACCGACGGTGCCGAATCCGGGTACCGGGACTGCCTCGGTAACCCAGCTGTCACCTGAGGGACGCATGATCCTCAACTTTCCCTGAACGTTCTCCATCGTGGCTATCACGATGAAATCACGGGTCGCCATAACCCCGGCAAGACTCTCCTTTGCCCCGGGCTCGTAGAGTGTTTTAACCACAGGTGAACCGGCAAGAAACGACGGGAGGTCATAACTTACCAGGGTGCCCTTCTTATATGTTGTACCCGCTATAGTCCAGTCAGACTGCAGGTACAGCAGCATCGCCTCCCTGAACATACCCCTTGTCTCAACATCCTTAGGTATGTCCAGCGCCTTCATCCCGTCAGGGGTAAGGAGATAGGTCGTCGATTCATAGAATCCGACATTTTCATTCAGAAATACATACTGTTTTCCGTTGACTTCGCCTCCGTTGACAAAAACACCCATATTGGCGGTATCAGTCTGGTGCACGGTAACTGCATCTGCCGGATCTTCGCCTCTTTTCCACAGTTTTACCACTGCCGGGTAACCCGATGATGTCATAGTCCCCGGGCCGTAATTGGTTGCAACCAGGATCTGATCCCTGTCGACCCATGCAGCGCTCCCCTTGCTCTCCGGGATGGAGAATCCTCCGCCGACAAACTTCTTTTCCACTGCATCAAATTCACGTATATAACTTTCATCCTTGCCACCGTCAGAGAGCCAGAGCAGGCAGTAGCGGTTCTCCGGTCCGAGCCACGAGGCCCCGCCAAAAACCCACTTTTTTCCATCCTCTGCAGAAAGCAGGTCCAGATCAAGCACTGTCTCCCACACATCCTTTCCAGCAAGGTAGTCCTGCTTTGACATCCTTCTCCAAAGGCCCCTCTCATTCTTCTCGTCCTGCCAGAGGTTATAACTCATCTCTCCGACAATGCCTGGGTAGATGATCCTTTCTTTGTCATTCAGCACTTCGAGGAATCTCTCCCGCAGTTCTGTGAATTCCGGCCTTACCGTCAAGACCTCATCAGATATCCTGTTCTGTTCACGGGCCCAGTCAAGGGATCTCTCCGCATCAACCTCCTCAAGCCATAAATAGGGGTCAGTGGCCTCTGAACTTCTGCTTTTTTTGTCTCCGCAGCCCGGTAAAATCATTAATAGCATAATTAATGCCGTCAGGTTAGTTAACTGTCTCATCTCTCGAATATTTACGACTTCTTATTAAAACGTTTATTGTTGCAGCAATTATAAGCACCTCTCCGATTATAAAGAGCGTCCATTTGTATTGCTCTGGGATATAAGTTGTTATCATTTCTGTCAACCTTTCGCTTGTCTCAGGTAATTCCCTGGCGCTGAGAGCTCCGCTCTCAAACAGCAACCTTGAGTAGTCAACGAGGTAAGTATAGAGAATCACCATTGCGCCACTGATAATCAATACCCAGTCCGAAAGGCCCGGTCTGATGTAAAATCCTTTTTCCTGTCTCCCGATGAAAACCAATGCCATCAGGATCATGGTCAGAGAGTTGATCACAGGCGCCAGCACCGGACCCAGCCATGAGACCGGGATCAGGAAGAGAAGATCCCATGTCATCAGTGATTCGGGCCAACCCAGGAGGATCCTGAGCCCTGCATAATAGACTATATCCCATATTCCGAAGGCAAACAGGGCATAAAAGAGCCGCTGCAGGCCGTTCCGCCCTGCTATGACGCCTATACCGGCCAGCATTACCAGTGTGGCAGTCTCCCTGATCCATTCCGCTGTAACAAGGTCAGCTGACATGAGCCGCAGCGGAAACGAGAATCCGTCAGGATAGTACAGTTTCCTTAGATACACTACTACGATAGCTTCCAGGAACCCCATCGCGATGGCGAAGACGGCCAGCCAGAGAAAACGGCCTTTCCACTTGAGATATGATCCTTTCATGGTGTTGCAGGTTTAATAAGGCAAATTACAAAATATAAGGGAGAACTGCCTTCCTGTCGGACGGGTATTCCCCGAAATGACTCCCGTACCACTTGTGGTGTGACATTGCCCTCGGCACCAGGTTGCAGAAGGTCCAGATCAGGAATGAGAGCGCCGGCAGCGACCAGCACAACAGAGCATAACCTCCCCATTCCACTATCTCACCAAACATATTAGGACAGGAGATTTTTTCAAAGAGACCACCCCTGGGAATCTGGTATCCGTTGCCATTCTTTCTCCTCAGGCGGATTAGCTTATTGTCGGAGGCAATATTTATTGCCATACCCGTAATAAATATAAGAAGCCCGGCTGTGAACCTCGGATCAGTCAGCCATGCTATGGTGTACTGCGTCTGGAGGGAACCCATGTAGTATCCAAGGAATCCGGCATTGATAAAATTGAAGAGGACAGCCATCAGAGCCACCGCCAGGGGCATCTCCTTGCCACGGGTCCTGATCCTAAGCGGATAGATCACTGCCCTGTTGGCATAATGAATCAGGTAGAGCCCGGTGATAAACCATACCACCGGAGTTTTGGGCGCACTCCCTGTAATGACCAGCAACAGGTAGATAAGAGGAGCGGGGATCTCCATCAGGAACCAACCCAGCCTGTCAGGAATCATTACTCCCCATGTCTTCTTCGAGTGACGGCCGTAAGGTGCTGTAATAAAAAGCAAAACGATGAAGATAATAATGGCTGCTAAGATCCAGAACCATATGAGGAGATCGAACAGGCTTTCTTCCATGAAACAATATTTGCCGGTTGCCGGGTCCTGCTGTTTTTGTGCTCCCCCTGCAACTCAGGGTAAAAATAACAAACATTTCTGAACCTTGTGTCTGAAAACACGCACCATTGCCGAAGAACGAATTATTGAGTAATTTGGCGTCTCCCGGCACCGGAGGTGCAGGGAGACAGATTATATTACGTATGCCCTCTCCAAGGATAGCAGTATCTATTACAGCATTGATTGCCTGTCTGGCTGCCTCAGGGCAGTATACGGTTGGTCACGCAGGTATGACCCTGAGGGATGAAGCACGGGGCAACAGGAAGGTGAAATTCGAGGCCTACTACCCTGTGACTAATTACGCGATGAACGATTCGGCGTCCGGAATGATTGACTGCAAGTTTCCCGTGATCTGCTTTGCGCACGGTTACCAGCACCCCGGCAACCAGTATGAAAACCTTGTGGAAGTTCTGGTTCCTGCAGGGTATATTATGCTTAGCCTGACCACTTTTGAAGGACTCCTGCCGTCACACAGGGATTATGCCGATGAGGTCAGGTTCCTTGCAGCAGCGGTGGCCGGACTTCGCAATGATCCTGGATCACCGCTTTGCGGCATTGCTGATACTCTTTGTTGCCTGATGGGACACAGCATGGGAGGAGGAGCAGCTTTCCACGCTGCTGCTGACAACGGAGAAGTTGATGCAGTGGTTGCCCTGACCCCCTGGAATATAAGACCTTCTGCAATAGAGGCTGCTGCCCGTGTATGGGTGCCGACACTGGTTTTTTCCGGCACAGCCGATTGCATCACGCCACCACAGAAGAACCATCTGCCAATGTACGAGAGGTCTGCTGCTGCAGATAAGACATATATCTCAATCATCAACGGTTCACACTGCGGCATGGGTGACAACCGCAAATGCTTCAGGGCCGAACGGCTTGCAGGCTGCAGGAACGGACTTGACACCGAAGAGCAGACTGCAATACTCGCACGGTACCTGATCCCATGGCTCGACTGCTTGCTGAAAGGGGATAAGACACAGGGAGAGCGTTTCAACCAGATCCTGGCTGCCGATGAGGCAGTGACCTGGATGCGCTCATGCCCCTTACCGGAACCAGAATAAAGGTTTTTAATATTTTTGTTCAATATACAGATAACTATGCAGACCATATCACCGGGGCTCAGCAATACCGACCCGTTCGCGTTCAACTATGTAAATATCCCCAGGCCAATCTACCCGCTTGATAGAATTGACAAACGGAGATAGACACGCTGGGCTTCATTCAAACATAACCACAATAAATAAAAATCAGTTAAGATGAAAAAACTTTCAGGCCTTTTACTCCTGCTGCTGGCTGCAGGAGTGACACTTGCACAGAACAAAACCGAATGCCCTGACTGGAGAATCTCCGGGATTAACCAGCTCTGCCTGCCGTTCTTTGCAGATCAGCCATCAGTTGACGGTAAAAAATTTGATACGGCAGCCCTCCTGGAAAATGTACAGACTGATGATGCTGACATGAAATCATGGCCGGTTGCCAGCCTTTCAGGCGACAGTATTGTCACATCAGTTAATAGTGAGAACCAGCTGGTCCGTATGGCCGGTTTCATCAGCAGCGATCGCTGGACAAAAGCCTCGGTAAATATCTCGACCGATGCGATCTTCGAACTCAGCCTCGACGGCAAAAAGGTGAAATCACAGGCCAAGGCAGCGGACCGGCCGGTTAAGATTGATCTGATCCTGGGAACAGGCATTCACGAGCTGGGCCTGAAACTCATCAGCACTGAAAAGACTCTCAGATTCGCTGCTGACATATCAGCAGAAAATGATTCGGCAATACTTGCGTGGAGTACAAACCCCCGCCGGACACTTACTATCAATGATATCCTTGAAGGGGAGAGCATATCTGGTGCAAGGCTTTCACCTTCAGGTAAATATCTGGTAATCCAGACAACTGAGGTTTTGCCGGGAAGCGGGAAATCACAAAGCTCATTCATGATATATGATATGGAGATGAACAGGAACCTGTTTGCCCTTCGGAACAACGCACTCCGCGCCGGCTGGCTGCCAAAGAGTGACCGGATTTATTACCAGGTTGACAGGGAGGGGACGAGCGATGTGATTCTGTTTGACATGAAGACCGGAACGGAGAGCATTGCTGCATCAGGGCTGAAATCGCCCGGACGTATTGTCTGGTCGCCTGCGGAAGATTATTTTATCTACTCACGAAATGAGGAGGCTGAGAAAACAGGCGATCTGAAACGGGTTTTTGATAATGAGGACCGTATACCCGGAACCCGGAACCGAAGCTTCATGTATATCTATAACCTGGGCACGAAACTGTCGCAACCACTTACAGCCGGATCACAATCAGCCATGCTGCACGCTATCAGCCCTGACGGCCGGAGGGTACTCTTCTCCATATCACGCCAGGACTACAGCGAGGTCCCTTTCACTAAGCAGACTCTCTATGAACTGGAAATCAGTACTATGCGCCTTGATACAATATGGAAGGACAAGCTATATGGCGGTTCATGCCAGTACTCGCCGGATGGCACACAGTTGCTCGTGTCAGGCGGCCCTGAGACTTTCGGCAGCATGGGGGTGAAGGTTAGCGATAACCGGATCCCAAACAGCTATGACACTCAACTTTTCCTGTCTGACCTGAAGACAAAAAAAACCGAGCCTCTCACACGCAATTTTGACCCGTCTGCCGGAATGGCCCGCTGGGCGGCTGATGGCAAGATTTATCTTACAGCTACCGAGCGCGACTATGTGAATCTTTACCGCCTTGACCCTAAGAGGAAGAGCTTTACCAAAATCAATGTACCGGTGGAGGTGATCACTTCCGTTGACTTTGCAGAAAGCAAAAATGTTGCCGTCTTCCGGGGCACCAGCATCAGCACACCTGAAAGACTCTATGCACTTGACCTTGTAACCGGGAAGTCAACATTGCTCTCCGACCCGGGTGCAGACCGGATGGCAGATGTGTTATCCGGACAGACTGAGGAATGGAATTTCAAAAACTCCAGGGGGACAACTATCTACGGAAGGGTATATTACCCGGTGAATTATGATCCGTCAAAAAAGTACCCTCTGATTGTAAACTTCTATGGCGGGACATCTCCCACCGACAGGTCTTTCGGAGGCCGTTACCCTAAAGGTGTCTGGGCTGCTGAAGGATATATGGTATATGTTTTGCAGCCTGCCGGATCAACCGGATTCGGACAGGATTTCTCGGCCTTGCATGTAAATGGATGGGGACGTGAGGCAATCGATGATATAATAGAAGGTACAAAGAAGTTCCTGGCGGCATTTCCGTCGGCCGATGCTGCCAACGTAGGCTGTATAGGAGCTTCATATGGCGGATTCACAACAATGATGCTCCAGACCCGGACTGATATCTTCCGGACTGCAATTGCCCACGCCGGCATCAGTGACATTTCAAGCTACTGGGGTGAAGGATACTGGGGTTATTCGTACAGTTCGGGTGCAACAAGGGGCAGCTATCCCTGGAACAGGAAGGATATATACGTGGATAACAGCCCGTTATTCAACGCTGACAAATTCAGCAACTCAATCCTTTTACTGCACGGAACGGCAGATACCAATGTTCCGGTAGGAGAAAGCCTCCAGTACTATGCAGCTTTGAAAATCCTGGGGAAAGATGTGGAAATGGTCCTGGTAAGTGGCGAAAACCATCATATCCTCGACTACAAAAAGCGGATTGAATGGCATAACACGATCATGTCGTGGTTTGACATGAAACTGAAGAACCAGCCTCAGCACTGGAACGAGATGTACCCTGACAAGAATCTCTGATTGGGATGTGCCGGAAGAAACCGGTGCCCTGCAAGATATTCTGAGGTTTCACAGGATGAAAGGGATGAGCATCTTCGTCCCTTTCATGTATTCAGTGTATTTCTCTCCGAAGAAGACACGGCATTCACGCTCATCACGGCGGGCGGTCAGCCACAGAAACCATGATGCAAGAAGCGCCACCGGCAGTGTATGCACAAGGGGATGCTTGAACCATATCCCCCAGCTTAAGAAAAGCAGCGATGAATACATCGGATGCCTGATGTATCTGTATATGCCTGATGTGACCAGCTCAGTGGTCTTCTCGAACCTGAACAGCTTCTCGTCAACCCTTACTACCCCCGGCTTCCTGGCACGCCTTAACCTCATCACAGACTCAATCAGGAACCAGATTGAGATGATCAGCAACATCCAGGATATAATCTGCTTTGGTGAGAATGGCTCCTCAAACCACTTCGTGTAACTGAACACGAAAAGCACTATTATGCACTCCCAGCTGAAAAACCTTGTGAATCCGTGGCTGTATGGCTCGAACAGGCTCTTCTTTGAAAAGAAGATAACCGGCAGGCTCAGCGCAATAAAGAAGATTATTTTATCCATTTCAGGTTACTGTCAAATTTGTACACAATCCCTTTTTCAGTTTCCATGAAATTCATATTTCCCCTATAGGTGAGGTTCAGCGGTGCACCGGATAGTGATTTCACTGTGATCTTTTCTGCGACACCGCCGTGCCACTCAATTCCAACCTCGAAATTGCCCCTTGCCTTTAGTCCTGATACTCTCCCGTCAGGCCATGCTGCCGGCAGGGCAGGCAACAGCTGCACCACTCCGTTGTGGCTCTGTAGAAGCATCTCGGCTATCCCTGCTGTACCTCCGAAGTTGCCATCAATCTGGAACGGCGGGTGATTGTCAAATAGATTTGGCAGTGTTGATTTTTCAAGAAGCAGCCTGAGATGTTTGTATGCCTCGTTGCCGTCAAACAACCGTGCATAGAAGTTGATTATCCATGCCCTGCTCCAGCCGGTATGCCCGCCGCCGTTTTCAAGGCGCCGTTCAAGTGTCCGGCGCGCGGCAGCATACAGCTCTGGTGTCTCCGGGGTTATCTGTGTTCCGGGATGCAGGGCAAACAGGTGTGACATGTGCCTGTGCCCGGGCTCCGCCTCCTCATACTCCTCGATCCACTCCGTTATGGTACCGTTTGAAGCCACCCTGTCGGCTGGAACCCTTTCAAGGATGAACTGAAGCGAATCGGCCCACTCCCGGTCAGTTTCAAGTATGCCTGCAGCTTTCCGGCAGTTGCCGAGAACCTCACGGATGATCTGGTTGTCCATCGACGGAGCATAGGTAAGCTTGAACTCCTTTCCTGATAAGGGATCGATGTAACTGTTCTCGGGAGAGTAGGAGGGGACAGTTACAAGCCTTCCCTCTCTGTCAGGAACCAGGAAGGTCTTTATAAACTCCGCGGCATCCTTCATCACGGGATAAGCATGTTCACGCAGATAGAGAGTATCATTTGTAAATTCATAGTGCTCCCAAAGGGGCAGTGTCATCCATGCTCCGCCAAGGGGGAACATCCCCCAGTAAACCCCGTCAAGCACCGCTGTCTTGCCAAAGACATCTGTAGTGTGATGTAAGGTCCACCCCTTTGCACCGTATGTCTCATGCGCTGTCACACTTCCCGGGCCGGTCAGCTCCTCCATGAACCGTATCAGCGGCTCTGCTGTTTCGGTAAGGTTGCAGACTTCAGCCGGCCAGTAGTTCATCTGAAGGTTTATGTTTGTGTGATAGTCCGAATTCCAGGGAGCGGAAATATCCTTGTTCCAGATACCCTGCAGATTTGCAGGCAGTTGTGCCGGGTGTCGCGATGATCCCATCAGCAGGTAGCGTCCATACTGGAAATACGTGGCGATAAGTCCCGGATCATCACCGCCGGCCTGAAACCTCCTGAGCCGTTCATCTGTAGGGAGATCGTCAGGACCCCGGTCTCCGCCATCCTTAAGCTCACCCCTGATAGAACCCACGCCGAGATCAAGGCTTACCCTGTTGAACAAGGATGAGTGCTCGCTGATATGGTCCTTGCGAATCTTTACAAAAGATTTCCACGAGGCTTTGCTGATGGCATCAGTACATTCCTTCCTGGGATCAATGGTTCTGTCAAAGTTCAACAGATCAATATTATAGTCTGTATGCGCATTGAAGAACAGGGTCATTTCCTTCCCTCCGGTATAGTTGATGCTGTTTTCCCCTTTCTTCAGGTAACCGTCACAGCTCATCACAATCAGGGATGCAAAGAACTTCATATGCTCACCGCCCGGACCTCTCTCAGGATCACCGGGATCAATGACCTGCCCCTCCATGTCTATCCTGTTTTCAGTGACTGTCATTACTGCATCCTTCGGCCGGGTCATCATGATATCCATGTCAAGCCCGCCCTCTTCCTGCGAACGCATGCTGATGACCATCAGATCTTCGCCGGCAGGCACATATACTTCATAAAAAATCTTCTTACCATTCCTCCTGAAACTGACACTGGCCATGCCCGTTTCCATGTCAAGCTCACGACGGTAGTTGGTCACCGCTGTGGTGTCTGCAAACCGGAAGAAGATATCACCCACTGTCTGGTATGACCATGTTTTACCGGGCATTCCGGCCAGATACCTTTCAGATAGCTCGTATGCTTCCGGAATCTTTCCGTCAAGGATCATCTTCCTTATCTCCGGCAGGTTCGCAAGTGCGCCGGGATTGTTATTCGGCACATTCACTCCGCCCCATAAGGACTCCTCATTAACCTGCAGACGCTCTACTGTGGGGTCTCCGTACAGCATCCCTCCGAGGCGCCCGTTGCCTATGGGTAAGGCTTCGGTCCACTCCGCGGCAGGACTGTCATACCACAGCCGATAATCATGTGATGATCTGTTACCGGTTTTGCACCCTGAAACCAGGATCAGCAACAAAAGAGAAAGAAAAATAGGTTTTTTCATTGAAGCGAGAATTTATTCTGTATCCTGCCATCCGGTCCTGTCATCATGACTGTTTTTGAAGAACCACATCCCGGGGTGACAGCAATCACCATGAGGGCTGCAATACAAATTCTTTTCATTAAAACTATATGAGTTTCTTTTGTTCTTCCAGCCTTTCAAGCCTGATCCCTTCCAGGGGTACGAAACTGTTGTCAGCCAGTTCTGCTATCCGGATATTGCTGCAGAGACCCCTGAACATGATCCTGATGGTATTCTCAACATTCTCCCTGACAGGCTCCATGATCCATGCAAACTCCTCGGGCCCGCTCTCCAGAGAATGCTCAGTCTCAAGACGGATCTCCTCCTTCAGCCTGTCAGCCTTCTCTGCCAGGTCATCACTGGTCATCCACCTTTTCATCGTGAGAGGTAACTGCCTCCTGTACTCCAGCGTCTCGAAGAACTCCCACTCTAGTTTGCGATTGCCGAATGATAGAAACCGCGGATTTATATTGGCCACAACAAGTTCATCACTTTCAGGCAGATATTTGAACCTGAGCTCCTTGAGATCAATACCGTACTTCGCCTTGAGCGAAACGCCCAGGCTGCCGATGTGCCTGATCTCGCGGTCATTCAGATTCTCCGTCCTGTTGACTGTCCGCTTAAACCGTGTGTCTATCTCGAAGAGGTTCATTTCGAGGATACTCCTGATCTGGGTTATCTGGAAATGCCGCTCCTTCAGGAACGCATTCTCCTCAATCAGCTTCTCGTTCATCTTCGCCAGGTCCTGGTTCTTTTCCTCCAGCCCTGAGATATTGTCTTCGAACTTTGAGACCTTCACATTCAGCTGTATAAGCTGCTGTATGCCAAGGATTATCAGCCCGGCAGCCAGGAAGGCAGCACCCCATACAAGGAGCTTGTTCGCCAGCAGTATCACAGCTACCAGCAGGATAGCCGCAACCAGCAGGTAACGTTTTATACCGGTCATTGTCAATATAGATTTCTTCATTTCAATGGTTTTTACTGTTATGTGCCCTGTGCAGACCTGCGAAAAAAGACCTGGCATTGATGCCGAGTGACTGATTCCGGTAACCTCCCTCCTGAACCACCAGTGTCGGCAGCTTCAGGCCGCCTATCATCTCCCCGTTTGCCGCAAAGTTGCTGTGAGTAAAACTCCATGTCCCGGTCGGGTCGCCCTTGGCGGGATCAAGACCAAGCGCAACTATCAGGTAATCAGGCTTGAATTTTTTAATTATGTTTAGTGCCCGGCTCAGCACCTTAACATACTGTTCATGCATCACTTTCTCCGGAAGGGGAAAATTATGATTGAAACCAAGGCCATCACCCTCACCCTTCTCTTCCTCGAATCCCGAGAAATAGGGGTATGCGAAGGAAGGATGCCCGTGAATGGAAAGAGTGAGCACATCGCTTCTGCCGTAGAAGATCTGCTGCTGCCCGTTGCCGTGATGATAATCGATGTCGAGGATGGCAACCCTTCCGCTGCGGCTAAGGTAATGGGCCGCGATCGCACAGTTGTTGAAGTAGCAGAACCCGCCGAAGACAGACCGTTCGGTATGGTGCCCCGGAGGCCTGGTGAGAACATATGCATACCGTGTCCCGGCCAGCAGCTCGTCTGCGGCGCTCATAACACAGTTGACACCCCAGCGTGCTGCCAGGAAAGCATCCTGGTTGAGCGGTGTAAAGGTGTCGAAACAGTAATAGCCTGCCCTGACAGATAAATCCTTGGGCGCCCTGGTGGCATATCTTATGGGAAATACATAGGGGTAGACCGACTGCCCTTTGGGAATGCTCCGGCTTACCTTCCTGAAATAATTGAAGTAGTTGTTGTCATGCACATCAAGTATGTGCCTGTCAGGATACTCGTGCACCCGGCCCGGCCTGAACAGCCCGCTTTTATCCAGTTCCCTGAGAATACTCTTTACCCTGACGGGAGATTCCACATAGCCCCGTTCCCTGACGTGATGGATTGAGTGCCGGTCGTTGACGGCCAGCCAAATTTTCTTCTTTTCAGGGAGGATGGCAGGGCTTTCCAGTATTATCTTCCTCCGGGTGTAACGGGGAGGTCTGATAACCACCGGCTCATCAGTTATGCTGTTGATAACGGTATTGTTGTACTCCTCACCGGAGTAATCTCCGTATTTTCTCTCAAGTATGGCCCTGACTATAGCGCGCAATTCATCACGCGAGACTGTTTCGCGCCGCCGAAGCCCGTCAAAGACCAGATAAGGGGGACAATCGTCTTCAGGTTTTACCGGGGTCTCATAGAGTGTGTTGGCAACCGGCCTGGCACCGAACCGCTCATAGAAAGCCAGCCTCCTCCTGTTCTGTTCCAGGGTCTGCGGATCACGGCATAATGCCGGATCGTCCGGAAGGCACTCGAAAAAGAGACCGATGGCGTCAAGAGAAACAGCTTCCTCCCTGATCCGCTCATAAAGCGCACTCCCCAGCCCTGAGGATACACTCGCGGGAGAGGTGGCAAGGTAATCAAGGTAACAGAAACGCAGGTCAGGCATGTAAAGCAGCAGGGCAAATGCCTTTACTGTCTCATGAATGTCCTCGGCAATGAACAGGGATGACTGATATCTGTGCTTCAGGGGATCGACAAACCGGGCATCAAGATCACCAATTTTCCTCTCACTCACGGCCGGAAACTGTTTGCGCAGTATATCCTTTACAGCTTCTATCTTCCTGATATTGGCCTCAAGATATGGATTGGTTATTTTTCGTATCCTGATCATTCTATTCTGTTATCGGACCACTGTTGCTCACGAAGGCTACCCTTTTCCCGTCAGGAGACCAACCCGGAACGTTGATTGTGCCCTGCCCGCCGTAAAGATATGCAATTACCTCCGGCGTTTGGGATTCAAAATCCTGCCGGCCGGTTCCCGGTTCTGGAATTGTTATTTTTCTGATATATACATGTTTATAAAATGGATGATCATCTGCTCTTACTTCAGGCATAAATGAAAGGAATACAATCTGTTTCCCGTCCGGTGACAGGTGAGGGAACCAGTCATTATATCCATCAAATGTGACCTGTTCCTGTTGAGAGCCGTCAGGCTTCATCCTCCAGAGCTTCATCGTTCCGGTGCGGACTGAATTGAAATAGATATACTTCCCGTCAGGAGAGTACTCAGAACCATCATCCAGGCCGGGCGCATCGGTGAGCCTGACCTCGCTCTTTTTCTTTACAGAGATTTTGTAAATGTCAAAGTTGCCGTTTCGTTCTGCGGTATATGTCAGCCAGCGGCCGTCAGGCGACCAGCCGTGGAGGTAGGAGGGACCGTGCGCTGTGATCCGCTCCGGAGTACCCCCTTCTGCCGGCATGATGTATATTATTGACTTGTTGTCCTCTTCTGCTGCATGATGGCTGATTCCCAGCATTTTTCCGTCAAAAGAGAGCACATGGTCATTGTTGTTTCTGGTGGCAAATTCTGAATTGATCACTTCAGGTCTGCCTGTTTCCAGGTCGAACCGGTAGAGCAAACCGTCACTGTTATAGATCAGGTACCTGCCGTCAGGTGTCCAGTTGGGCGCCTGTATGGAGTTAGGCGCCTGGAAAACCACCCTGCGAAGGCCGGTCTCAATATCAAGGATTTCAAGGTTGCTTCCAAGGTAATCGCGGTAAGGAACAAGTCCGGGCCATACCGGTCTGGTAACCCGGACATTGGAAAAAACAGCTCTTTCAGCCACGGTGTTATCGTGCGAGCAGACAAACAGGCCGGCATATACCTCGCCGGTCATCAATGCCTGCCTGACAGCCACGGTATCAAAAGGCCTCCCCCTGACGGCAGCAGAGAAGATGAACAGGTCCCCTTTTCTTTCCAACTGTATTACGTCAGGTGCATTCACCCCGGATCTGTTCTCCATCGTCTCTCCCCCTTCAACAGTGCGGTACTGCAATGAGGCCAGACCATCACCGTGTACTGCTGCGCTGACATGGGGCGAACCGCTATCGAGCCCGCTTCTGATCATCCAGCCGGCTTTCCTGTGCTCATGGCTGCCTTCACCGATGAAACTGACATCAGCGCTGAGGATGAAATCGCCCTTCAGCTTCTTCCATGCGAAATGGAACTGGTCAGAACCGAACCAGATATTGTCTCCGGACCCGGTCAGAAGATATTCCTGACTCTCCGATTGAAATTCAGTCGAACCTGTGATCCGGCAGCTCCCGATGTCACAGCTCCCGTCAAAAATGCTTCCCGGGTATTGCTGTGACAGCAGCGTCCCCGATATCAGCATTGTCATCGCCATTAGTAGTGGAGTGATTGTCCTGATTGCCATAATTTACTGATTTGTTGGTCCTCCGCCCACACCTTCCAGGTTTTCCGCCGGGCTGAAAACTGTTTCTAAAGATAAATATCCTTCCTGAGATATATTCTAAGTGAGGAGAAGATCAGCAAAAATGAAAATACGGTGAAATACAGAATTTTTACAATGTCTATCCTGTAGGCAGGATTAACTACATCGAGATCAATGAATTTATAGGGACTGATATATCCTGCCCAAGAAAGATCAGGTGTGATATTGGAGATGGTGAAGATGAAATAAAGAACCATGACCAATGCCACGCTGAGGGTGGTTATCGGCCTGGGCTTTTTAACAAGTACCGACATAAAGAGCCCCAGCGCTGCAAAGAAAAGGTGCAGTAAAAGGGTATATAATGACAGAATCAGAAACGCTTCAACATTATAGGGTTCTTTCTTGCAGGTTTCCAATGATATGTAACCGGCAATGGTTGTGACCAGATTCAATCCAAGAATGTTTATGATGACCACACCCATCTTGCTGAAGAAGGCCTGGCCCCTGGTTACCGGCCATGAAAGCAGAAACTCTGCTGTTTTTCCATACTCCTCCTTCAGAAGTATGTTGGAGGAGAGAACAATCGAGTAGATACTTCCCAGTACAAGCATGTAAATCACATTATTGGCAGAGTAGAATCCAAGGACGGAAAAGAGGTCGTTGATATTGGACACACCCTTGAACTGCAGAGTTCCCTCAGGGAGGATGCTGATCATGGCCAGGATCTTCGTGTTGTTTTCGAGGAAAATGTTGTAGAGAGCCATGGTGGCGGTGATCAGGAATGTTATGATGACTGTCCATACCAGCAGGCTGGTTGCATTGCTGCGAAGTTCCCTCAGAAATATACTCTTGTTCATCAGATCAATCCGGACTAATTGTAGTAGTGCATGAAGATTTCTTCAAGAGAAGGCTCCTCGATGGTCATGTCAGAAATATCCTTTCCGATTAGTGTGGAAACAAGACTGTTCATGTCTCCTGAATAAATGAATTCCATTGCATTTCCTGTGACTGTGAAACCGTTTTCAAATCCCGGCAGGCTGGCCAGGTCCCCGGGCACCGTGTCACTGAATTCAATCCTGATCTTTTTCAGTTGTTTTTTCCTTAGAGTCTCAATCGCTTCCACATTTACAATCCTGCCTTCTTTTATTATGGCCACCCGCCTGCAGAGCATCTGCACATCGCTGAGGGTATGCGAGGAAAAGAAAACCGTCATCCCTCTTTTGTTCTCCGAACGAAGCAGATCAAAGAACCTCGACTGCATCAGCGGGTCAAGGCCGGTAGTCGGTTCATCGACAATAAGCAGCCTGGGAGTGTGAATAAAACTCTGGATGATGGATAGCTTCTTCCTGTTTCCCGATGACAGGTCTGATATCTTTCTTCCGGGCTCCAGGTCAAACAACTCCGTCAGTTCAGTGATTTTCTTCTCAGCCTGTTGAGCGCCGTAGAATGATGCAGTGTAATGAAGGAATTCCCTTGCAGTCATAAAAGGGTAGGGGTTGGCCTCCGAGGGAATGTAGCCTGTACGGGCTCTGATCTTTTTTGAATCCCTTACGGTGTCGAGGCCCATGATCCTTGCGCTTCCGTCAGTAGGGAACAGCAGGTTCAGCAACACGCGTATGGTAGTTGATTTGCCTGCGCCGTTAGGTCCGATGAAACCGAAGATCTCACCCTCCTCTACCTGCAGGCTTAATTTATCAATACCACGGTCCTTGCCATATCTCTTGGTAAGCTCCGAGATCTGTATGGCAGGAGTGTTCATACCAGATCACACGCTTCAGGGGGCATCCATTTTGCGTCTCTTCCTTCCCACTTGATATTGCACCCGATGGGATTGGTGACCGGTATGCTGATTTCCTTTCCTGATGTAAGTTCCTCAAGCGCCCGGTCAAGGTCATTGACGGTCATACGTGTGGTATCCCTCGGGGAGTCAACACCCCTTCCTGTATATACCAGTACCCTGTCACGGTCGAAAACAAAGAAATGTGGTGTCTTCAGTCCGCCGTACTCCCTGACCACTGTCTGATCTTTGTCATAGAGGTATTTCCACGGGAAATTGTGCTCGTTCATCCTCTTGACCATATTCGGGAAACTGTCCTCCTCATAGGTGTGCTCACTGTTGGAGTTGATGCCGACAAAAGCCACACCTCTGTCACGGAACTTTTCAGCTGTGGCCCTGGTGACATTATCCGAGCCGATCACATACGGACAGTGATTGCAGGTAAAAAAGACCACTAAATACGGATGATCATCAAAGTCTGACAGGCTGTACTCCCTGCCGTCAGTGGCCGGCAGCCGGAAATCTATGGCCCTCTGGCCGGGTTTAAGTGTATAGCTCATTTCCTTTTTGCAGTTTAATCATTTGTTTTTTTTACAAAGACAATACTCGGAACCGGTCTCTCCACCTTACCTGACGGCCTGTTCACTATGCCTGTGACTCCTTCCCCCTTCACATAGAGCGCTGTGGACCCTCCGCCGTCAAGATTGAGAATTTCTGTGCATCCCAGGCTCTTCGCCAGATCCCTCAGCTCGAAGAGGCTCATGCCGTCAGCATAGCCCGGCTGCCTGCCGTCAGTGGCAATGAACAGCACATGGCCCGCAGTGGTGATGCCAAGAAGCGACCGCGGATGACGGTTTTTGTTGAAATTTGTGCTGTCAATGGCAATGTCACTTCCGTTATCCGCAAGCAACGGTCCGGTGACAATGGCATCCTCAGCTTTCAGAAATCCGGTATCCTCACTTTCCGGCCCCCAGGTTGTTATATCAACGACTTCGCCGCTGGCGGTGAAAATCCCGGTTGCCCTTATCCCGAATTCGCTCTCATCTGTCACCGCTACCACTGAATCATTTACCCTGACATAGTGGACATTATAACCTTTTTGCATGTTGAAAAAGGTGCCGTTGATGGCCCCTAAAACACCCTCTCCGGCTGCATAGGCACTGGTGACAATAGCTTTATCACCGGCTGCCACCCCAAACTCAAACCGGCCGGCTGTGGTATCGATTTCAAGTACATAGATTGCCTGGTCAGAGTTAAACATCATTGCCTGAACCCACTTAAAAACAACCCCTTCAGTGATGTCCTTGCTGTTCCATTCGATCTCTGGCAGAGACTGTTTGACCGCTAATTCCTGTCCGCCGGCATATAACGATGTTAGCAAAATAATGGTTGATGAAATGATACTTTTGGCACTCATTGTTTAGTCTGATACTTTAAAGTTTTATAACTTTATGAAATCGGTTTCATAATATTAACTCCATAAAGTATGAACACAGAACTCTCACTAAAGTTAAATGCTTTTTTCCGTACGGCAGCAGCTGCCTTATTGTTTATTGTTCTCCCGGCCACAGCAGGTGCACAGCCATCAGACGGACCTTATGGACCGGTACGGCAGACATGGCCGGTGCCTGAAAAAGCGGGTCACATAATATACGTCGCTCCGGATGGTGACAGCAACGCATCCGGCGAAAGCATAACTTCACCATCAACCATTGAGGCTGCCATCGCAAATGCAACTACCGGAGATGTTATAATCCTGCGCGGTGGAACATACAGGACAGGTGACCTGGTTCTGAACCAGGGAATAACCATCCAGCCATACGCAGATGAGCTGCCCGTAATTAAGGGAACAGGTGTGGCAACCACGTGGGATGACCTTGGCAACGGTTTGTGGGTGACAAAATGGGACCGTCTCTTCCCTTCAGCGCCGGCCGACTGGTGGCAAAGGCTGAGGAGCGGTAAGGATACACCGCTTCACAGGTTCAATGATGATATGGTCTTCATAGACGGCCGGTTCCTTCAGTCTGCCGGGTATGAGGGCGAGGTCAATGAAAACTCGTTCTTTATTGACTACAGCACAGGACTCGTTTACATTGGCGTTGACCCGGGCGACCACCTGGTTGAAATAACAGCGCATAATGTTGCAATCCACCGTACTACAGCCTTGTGCCATGGCCGGCCTTCGGATGGCCGCGGTCCCGTAATCAGGGGGATCACCTTCACACAGTACGCATACAGGGCAATTGAGATCGACGGGAAAGATCCTGAAGGAATATCACCCGAGGCTGAACACGGAAAGGATGTGGTGGGTACCACCCTTGAACATTGCACTATATCATTCTGCTCACGCGTTGCCGCATACCTGCGCGGAGACAGGCTGACAATACGAAACTGCAGGATAAGCGATACCAGCACGGAAGGGATCTATGTCCTCAGCTCATCTGACGTCATCCTTGAAAAGAACATCTTCACCCGTAACAATATCGAACGCATCAGCGGCTACTATCCGGCCGCAGTGAAGATATTCAACCAGTGCTACCGGGTTACATGCAATGATAACCTGGTGACAGACCTTCCCTTCTCAAACGGGATCTGGTATGATGTCGGCAATGTCGATGCTGTTTTTACCAACAACCGGGTCGAAAATGTTGGTCTTACAGGAAGGGCAGTATCATTCCTTCAGACCTGGCCCAGCGAAAGCGGCTTTTTCTTCGAGATATCAAAAGGGGCTGTCTGTGCCGGAAATGTCTTTGTCAACTGCGAGCTGGGCATACATATCCTAAACAGCTGTGACGCAGTGATGTACAATAATACCCTGGTCAACAGCACTGCATGCATAAGCCGCAGCGAGCGCAGCGCCGTGGGCGATCACTTCGGGTGGCACCCGGCAACAGGCCCTGATGTTGATGAACGTGACGGTCATGTTTTTGTTAATAATCTCATGGTGGCCGACGAGAAACTGAACAGGCCCCATCTCTTCGTCTGGCAGCGCGCAATGCTGTGCGACCGCCTTCGTGATCCGCAGTTCAGCATGATTGACAATAACGTGTATGTAAAAAACGGGGAGCGTAAGAGGATACCCCTGATTCTCTGGAGCCCTGTACAGAATGAACAGTGCATCGGGGAAATGAATTCTCCGGCAGAGATTAATAAATTCTTACCGGGATTCGAGGCGAAGAGTATCCTGCTGACGGATTGCAGCACCTTCGTTAGTCCGGAATTGGGTAACTACAAAACTCTTCCACAATTTCCCGGCCATGCAGCAGCCTCTGTGCCACCGGATGAAATTCAAACTTACCTGAAGATGAAAAAGCGTGCTCCGGCTTATGTCGGAGCCTGGCCGGAATAACACCAGTGGCTGGCAGATGCAACAGCGGTGGCTGGTCTGAGCCACAACTGAGGCGGCTGGCAGCAGGTTGAGGTCATTAATCCAGCCAGTTACGGTTTCTGGCTTCCTCCAGCCCGGTCAGGATCAACTGGTCAAGATCCTTCGGCGGCCTGTTGAATAATCCCAGGTATAACAGATCTTTTTCGGGTATGGAGAAATGAAACGCCCTGAATCCGCCCTGATCACCGGTGTGATAAACGAACTTCACTCCGAATACGTTGTCCTGCCCTATGACCTGCTCCTTACCGATAAACCAGCTGTACCCGATGAAGGGTGGCTCACTTCCCGCCCAGTTGTCAGGCCGGCAGATTATCCTTGATTTCTCAGTCAGCTCCGCGCCCAGGAAAAGATTCCCCCGGATACCCTTTTCATACAGCGCAAGCTCCTTCACCGAGCTCCACACCCCTCCGTTGCCGGCAGCCGGGAAAGTAGGAAACTCGCCGTAATCAGATTCCGTCCACGTGCCGTTCACCATCTCATAAGCGTGAGAAACACCAGTCGCGGGATGAGGTCCGTCGGTAATTGTGCTTTTAATCATTCCCGCCGGCCCGAATATCCTGGAGGCAATGAAATCCTGCCACTTCTGCCCGCTGACCTTCTCTATGATCAGGGCAAGGCCGTTGAACGCGGGATTGGAATACTCATACTTTTCACCAGGTTCAAATTCAAGTTTATCTGTCTGCATTACAGGAGCCCAGTTTTCATAGTCTTTCGCGGTAATGAAAAACTCCGGGTTCTCATCCACCGGCCTGTTGTCCGGCAGCCCGGATGTGTGAGTCAGGAGATGCATAACCGTCACCCTGTCAGCTATCTCCCTGCTTTTAAATTCCGGGAAGTATTTGCTCACCGGGTCTGCAACTGACAACTTTCCTTCCTCCTGAAGGATCAGTATCCCGTTGGCCACGAAAGTTTTTGATATCGAGCCGAGATTGAAAAGCGTGTTCGGTGTGATCTCCTCCATGGTCTCCATATCGGCAAGGCCGAAACACTTAAGATAAACGGTGCTGTCTCCCTTCATGACCAGGACCGCACCCCCGGGCTCTCCGGCCCGGAACTCAGCGTCAATCAATGAATCAAGCCCTGTAAACATTGTATTTCCCGGTTGTTTGGTTGCACATGAAGCCATGAGCAGGCAGATTGAAAGGATAATGGTTGTTCTCATCCGAAATGTTTGTATTTGGCTGTTTTCTGCTTCTTATCCCGGCAATTTTTCCGGTAATCATTTCTCCTTCAGTCTGTTGTATTTCCGGAGTACCTCCAGCGTCTTCTCAACAGGCAGCGCCTCCACGGTCATGCCGTTCCTGGCTTTCGTGGTCTCGGCGGCAAAGAGTGAGTTTATGATGGCCTCCTCGGTTGCCTCGGCAGCAGCCTGAAAAAGCAGATCCATCTCGTCATTCCTGATCTCGCGCCATTGTTCATAAATGGAATCTGAAGAGCAGGGGATACGTAACTCCTCAGCCGTTGATACAGCAATGACATAATCACCGCTGCCGTTCGAGCCTGATGCTCCCGTCCGCATCATGCCGGCAAAAGCCCTGGAGCCAAGCCTCTTAAGGTTCCTCGAGGTGAGCGGTGCATTGGTCATGACCACAATCATGCATGATCCGTCTTCCTTGTACTCATTCAGGGTGGTTCTGAAGCTGTAACGCCCGAGCTCCTGCCCGACAGGCACGCCGTTGACCTGCAATATACCCCCATAGTTCGTCTGTACCAGCACACCAACGGTATATCCGCCCCTGGTGGCAGGCAGCACACGCGATGAGGTGCCTATCCCGCCCTTGAACCCAAAGCAGACGGTGCCGGTGCCGGCACCGACATTACCCTCGGCAACAGGTCCGCCCGCCGCGTTCCTGATCGCCTCCAGGACATGTTGCGAGGTGATGTGCCTTCCCCTGATGTCATTGATCCTGGCGTCATTGGTCTCGCCAACTACGGCATTGACGCTAGTCACCCCCTCATTGCCGGGCTGGGTGAGGGTATGCTCTATCACCGCAGCAACCGCTGTTGCCACACTCAGCGTGTTGGTCAGCACCACCGGGGTCTCAAGGTTGCCCAGCTCTTCAACCTGGGTGTACCCGGCCAGCTTGCCAAACCCGTTGGCCACGAAGATCCCTGCCGGAACCTTCTGCTGGAAAATGTTTCCGTCATGGGGCAGGATAGCAGTGACTCCCGTTCTAACTGAATCACCCTCCCAAAGTGTGACATGACCTACCTTGACACCTGGTACATCCGTTATGGCATTGTAACTGCCGGTACGCAGCATGCCTATCTCTATTCCGTAGTCTCTGGCTCTCTTCATCTGAGCATCTGTGTTCTGACAGTTCAGGACCGGCAGCATCAGCATCGCTGCAGCCGCTGCCCTGATATGTTGTCTGTAATTCATTATTCCCGTTTTCGGTTATTGTTCTCCGGTGCGGTCAAACACCTTTTTTCCGCCTACCCACGTCTGCTGCACCTTCATATTCCAAATCTCCTTGGGTTCAATGGCTGTGATATCCCGGTCAAGCACTACGAAGTCAGCCAGTTTGCCAGGCTCCAGCGTTCCCTTGATATCCTCCTCGAACGAAGCAAAGGCTGCATTTATGGTATATGCCTTCAGCGCCTCCTCAACGTTGATCCTCTGTCCCGGGACCCATCCGCCCGGATTCCTGCCATCAAGTGTCCTGCGTGTCACAGCTGCGTATATCCCTTCAAGAGGTGTTGCAGGCGCAACGAACCAGTCGCTCCCGAAGGCAAGTGTTGCCTCGCTTTCGAGCAGCGACCGGAATGCGTAGGTTGTCTTAACGCGCTCCGGCCCGATGTACTCCTCTGCCCACCTGCCATCGTCAATGGCATGGTACGGCTGCATGCCGGCAATCACCTTAAGCTTTCCGTACCTTTCAATATCTGCGGGTGCGATATGTTGCGAGTGTTCAATCCTGAACCGCCTGTCACGCTCTCCGTTCTCAGCGGCAACCCGCTCGTAAATATTCAGCAGGGTATTAATTGCACGGTCGCCGATTGCGTGAATCACCACCTGCAGTCCGGCATTGTCAGCAGCTGAAACCCACTCATAAAGGTCTTCCTCAGTGTTGACGAAAAGCCCGGTGTCAGCAGGAAGGTCAGTGTACGGTTCAATAAAGGCTGCCGTATGTGAGCCAAGAGACCCGTCGACAAATCCCTTCACACCGCCGGTGCTCACCCACCGGTCACCTCGTCCCTCGTGCTCAATCTGATCCTTAAGATCCTTCCATCGGCTGATGGTCTGCAGGTAATATATGCGCGTTATCTGTTCACCGCCGGCCCTCACACGTGCAATGCCGTCGGCATATGCTGCTGCATCAACGGCATGCACGGAAGTGACTCCGTTGGAAGCCAGGTATTTCATGGCGGCAACAAGTGCACGGTCCACTTCTTCTGCCGACTGTTCCGGGATTTTGACGTAGATCAGATCCATGGCATTGTCCTTGAAAATGCCGGTGGGTTCACCGTGTGCGTCTCTCCCGATTGTTCCGCCGGCAACATCCTTCACCTTGTTGTCAATGCCTGCAAGCTTCATTGCCAGGGAGTTGGCCAGCGCCATGTGACCATCGAGCCGCGAGACGAAGACCGGGTGGTCAGGGGTGACTGAGTCAATCCATGCCTTGCCGGGAAGGCTCTCCCAGCCCATCCCGTCCCAGTCGCCGCCGAGGATCCATGTCCCGGGCTTCTGCGTGGTGGCAAACTCTTCAATGCGCCTGATGAACTCCTCCGGGGTGGAGGCATCCCTCAACTGCACCGAAGCGAGATTCGACCCTCCCTGAAGCAGATGAACGTGTGAGTCAATGAAACCAGGAGCAACAAACCTGCCTCCGAGGTCAATGACAGTGCCGGAACCGGACCTGTACTTCATCACTTCGCTGTTGCTGCCAATCGCAACAATAGTGTCACCGGAGACAGCCATAGCCTCCGCAAACGGCTGGTCTGCGTTCCCCGTCCAGATCCTCGCATTGGTAATAATCATTTCAGATGGTTGATTTGAATTGCTGCATGAAACGACAACCAGCAGCAAAATGAATGCCGCAGGTAAAAATGTTCTTTTCATATATGGGTCTGGTTTAAGTATCTTTTTCCGGATAATGCTTTTCCCTGAACTCATTGATCAGGGGGGTGGCCTTCTCCAGGTCCTCTTCAAGAATATACAGATCCATGACCTGAGGTACAGATCCTATGTATCCGAGCCCTGAGTCATTCTTAATCAGTCCCTTTACACCCGTCTCCTCCAGCATTTCCAGCAGAAGGAGAGCAGTAGGTTCCGGGCCCGCAAATACCCTGACAAGTTTTTCTTCTTTTTCCATATTCTCTTTTTTTACAGGTTTATCCGGATAGAGCGTTCCCCCCTTGGTCAGCCATGAGATGCCGAACACTATGAGAGTGACCGTCTCTGCAATCAGTACAAATCTTGAATCGGAGTTGATACTGTCAAAGAATAGAAAGAATATCTCAATGGAGGACAGCGCTGCCAGCATTACAATGCCACATACCCGGTAGACAAGGTTTCTTTTCTTCTTCATCTCCGTGGGGTGCTTTTCACTTCGGGTGAAGAGGAAAATTGAAATAAGTGCCAGTATCACCAGGAAACAGGCGGCAGAGCTGAAATGCACCCAGGCAATCCAGTCCCACGGGCCATCCTCCACAGTAGGGAAAAAAGCCACTCCAAGCGCGCATAAGCCTGCAAGATCAGCGGCTACGTTGTCCCATCTGTCATAACCCCTGTAGAAGAACAGGAACAGGGCAATGGCACACAGGGCACCCACAAACACGTCGCGCATGCCGGTGTGATAGTATACGCTCATGTTGGTAAGCACACTCTCTCCATCGAAAATGACCAGGTGACCCACCACCAGCACAAACGGAAGGAGTATCCCTATCCAGCCCACCGCCTTTCGCAGCGCCAGGTATGAGTACACCTGTTCCGTATGGTCTGTTTTGATTGCCATGAATACCCGGGCTGGTCAGCTCCTCCTGAAATAGACGTGGAACAATTCATCAGCCTCCTGCTTCAGCCAGTGGTCTATACCAAGACTGGCTGCCTTTTCTATCAGCGGGGCAGGTACAAAGGGGGCGATGACCCTGTAGATCACACCTGGCGCGAGGGTGTTCAGGTTGGCCATCACCTGGTTTACCGGCTGTTCACCGGCAGCCAGCATGGACCTGATGTCAGTCTCCTGGCTGATCTGCGCAGGGTCAAACCAGGAGGGCATGACCGTATTCAGCTCCTGCTCGGCGGCACCGGTAATCAGATCCTGACCCGCTTCCCTGCGCAGAACATTGATGAGCTCCTCCACCTTTACGTTTCCGATGATCGCTGCCTGCTGAAGAGTGGCAATCTTCGCCACCGTCCTCCTCAGGACCGGATTCTTCAGCTTCTCAAATGCCGGCATATATCTTATCAGAGTATCCTCAAGCTGCGGATATGCCTCAATCAGCGCCAGTACCTTTGTCTTCGGACTGATTATTACCTTGTTCTGGTCCATGGTTATTTGGTATATGACAGAATCCTCTGTTCTCCCTCAAGTTCCCTGTAAGGCGTAACATTGTGCGATACCTCCAGCGTACCCAGGTACTCTCCCTTATCATTCCGCAGGGCGAAGTATTCGATGTGAATCATCTTTCCACCGGCATTGATCCAGAAAGGAGCCCTCGAAGCCTTGCCTGACTTGAAATCTTCGATGATCTTGTCCACGATGTGCGCGCTGGCCGGCGGATGACAATGCCTCACATCCCTGTTCAGGATCGCCCTGTTTCTCTGGAAGATCCTCTCTTCGCCCTGCGAAAAATACTTCACCTTGTCATTGCGGTCGACGAAGGTCATGTCTATCGGCAGCCTGTTAAGTATGGCCAGCAACTCCTCCATGGTGAAACTGCCCGAGGGAAGCTGCACCGTGTTTGCATTCTTGTTCATCTCGTGGAGAGTGTCTTCATGCACCCATTCAGGCTTCCATGTTTCCTTCGGATCGTACAGGCAGTACCCAATCTCAAGCGACTGCTTCTGAATGGCATACCAGTCGGCCTCAGTAAGGTGGTCAAGCGCCATGGGAAACAGAATCTCCTCCTCCTTGGTGGTCATATCCTTCACACCATTGGCTGCCGGAAGCAACACTATCTCAGCGGCTGCCACCAGCTCCTCGCGTGTGATCTCACCGCTGCGAAGCAGCTCGATGCCGCCTTTTATCAGTTCCCTGATCTCGTCATGCTTGCCCCACATTACCTTGGGCGGACCGGTGATTCCCTGTTTCTCGAGGTACGGGAAGATGAGGTATTCCTTGCGCTGGTAATGCTTGTCAACATCCCAGAGGCTGTTGAAAAGGCCGATCAGGCGGAACTTCTCCGTGTCCTTTACCGGTCCGGAGTCATAGCTGATGGCTGAGATCAGGTTCTCTATCTCTGCAACTACCTTCCTCAGCTCCTTGTTCTCATTGATGAGCACATCCACCGGGTGCCCTGTCGGTATCTTTTTAGCCGCGGAGAGGTCGACGTTGCCGTGAAGCACAGACGAATGGGCGTCGCAGAGCCTCAGTACCTCCTCTTCAGGGAGACCTTCACTTATCAGCTCCTGCTCAACCTCTACCACCTCCCCGTACGGGATCTGGCTGAGGGTGCTTAAAAGATCCTGCCGGACCTTATCTTCGGCTTCACCCTGGTGAAGTCTGAGTATAAGTGTTTTAAGCCTCTTTTTCCTCTCCGACGAATTGTTGATGAGTTCGCTCATTGGTGCTGTAATTAGTTACTAACAAATTTAAGATTATTAAGTCAATGCCAAAATGCTTTCATGGCATGCGGCAGGTTGTTAGCACCAGGCCGGAGATCACCATGTCAGGTACATTCCGGTTTGTCGCTTTCGCGGGAACTGAGATCACCATGTCAGGCACATTCCGGCTTGTCGCTTTCGCGGGAACCGAGATCACCATGTCAGGCACATTCCGGTCTGTCGCTTTCGTGGGAACTGAGATCACCAGGTCAGGTACAGGCCGGCTTGTCGCTTTCGCGGGAACCGAGATCACCATGTCAGGTACATTCCGGTCTGTCGCTTTCGTGGGAACCGAGATCACCAGGTCAGGTACAGGCCGGCGTCAATCTCAAGCTTTGAGAACCTGTGTGCCGGATTATCCACCTCCTCATATACCGGGTTGTCATAGGTCCATTCCCAGGTCGCCCTTTTGTAATCAACTGATCTTTTGACTGCATACCAGCTGGCATGGCCTCTTACCCCCAGGGTTGCTTCACCGATCCTGAAGCAGTCCAGGCCCAGTTCTGCCTCGGGGAAGAAGAAGAGTGCCGGGGAGTTCTTCGTACTGTACCTGATCTCGCGCTTCATGTTGCCATTGATCATCTTCTGGGTTACCTTCTCACTGAATTTCGACAGGGTGCTGATTCCGCCGTTCATGTAAAGGGTGAGGTGGATGAAACGGTAGTTGACCGGCATGACCAGCCCTGCCATGATTCCTGTTTCATGGACACACCTCTGCCTGAAGTTGCTGTCGGTGTCACCGTAAAACCCTTCGTCGGACAGGCGGTGGAACATGTTGAATTCATTCAATAGCTGAGGATAGCTGTAGAATCCTGCGGTATAACCCAGGTATTTCATTGGCATCCATATAGCCTTAAGATTAAGGCTGGTGGGCGCAAAGTCGTCATACATACCCACCTTCAGGTCCGCCTCCCAGTTGCCCCGGAACCAGAGATGAGCTGAGAGTCCGAGATACTGATATTCAGCCATTTCATCCGAGGAGTGCAGGTAGTTCAGGAAGTCGAGGTCGCCGCTGTTCGCCAGGCTGTCTGGCGTAATGTCCCTGACGCCGAACCAGATTGATGCCTGTTTCTTTTCTATGAAACGGCCCTGTGCCTGCAGAAGGGGAGTAGCAGCCAGTGAAAGGATCAAAAACGGCAATATTGCGGCTAAGTGTCTCATATTGTTTCTACTATTCGCTCCTTACCAGGTTAATAGGGTTTGTGGTGGCGCTAAGAGTGCTTTCATCCGAGAGTGTCACGGTGATGAGGAACTGCGCTGCATTGCCGGCAATATTCTCCCTGCAGAACAATTGAAAGCTGACTGACGGCTCACCCGGGTAAAATTCCTGGTCTAAGGCTGACGGAAGCTCCTCTGCATCTAAATAGAGAAAATCATGAGTTTTGAAATGAGGCAGGTGGGCGACGAACAGCCCGGTGACGTCTGTTCCGGCAGAAATTCCGGGTGACATATCCTCAAGTGTGACAATACTGATCCCGGTTATACGGTGCTTTGGATGATACCTGGGCTCCGGTGACATGGCAGAGACAGGGGTGAAGCCAGTGAATCCCGCATCGCTTCGCCGCAGAACGCCTGAAGCAAGCAACATCTCGTCCGAAATGGTCACCTTAAAAGCCACAGCGGCTGAGTACATTGTATTGTCGTCTGTATCAGTCCAGTAGATTCCGGAGTTGTCGAGATTCCCGACGGTGATTTTGTTGAAATTGAAATCAAAATCCCACACAGGATCAATGCAGCTGCTTACGACTCTCAGCATGAATGCCAGAGATATCAGCAGCGTGACCCTCGGAGTTCTGCCGGAGTTTATTCTCATTGCACTTGCAAATCTGTTTGCCCGAGGTCTCCTGGAAATTTTCATTCAGGACATCATCTCGTTGAAGAGTTCGATCCCCTTTTCGTCGAAGGTGCAGTTCAGCCAGTCGCCGTTGATCTCTGCACCGCATTTCCTGTAGAAACCGATAGCCGGTTCATTCCAGTCGAGAACCTGCCAACGGACCCGCTTGCAGTTCTCGTCCCTGGCCTCCTGCATAACACGCTTCATCAGCGCCTCACCGATCCTCCGGTTTCGGAACTCCCTGCTCACAATTATGTCCTCAAGGTAAATCGATTTACCCACCCAGGTGAAATAGGCAAAGAAGTAAAGCGCCATGCCCACAATGCCATGCTCTGCACTCCCGGTAACGAAACAGCGGAAGTGATCCTTTTCCTGCCGCATCTGCTCCACGGTGTTTGTCACGGCATCAGGAGACCTTTCATACTCAGCAAGTTCATTTATGAGTGCCAGGATTGCCGGGAAATCCTCTTCAACAGCTCTTCTGATATATACTTCCATAAATTTGGCTGATTTTTCCGGTATAGTATCCGGTCAGGCTTTTCCACTCTTTATAAGAGCCTTCATCTCATTGAAGTGATATACCCTGAATCCCTGGTCTTCGCGCTTCGCGGCAGCGATCATGGCCTGTGCCACATCGTGACCTTTTATGGGCCTGTATTTTGACGGGAAGAGGAAGGAGAGGGGAGGGGCAAATATCTTTGAGATCTCTTCCGCCAGGCGGAACTCATTACGCTTACCCATGAGCATTGATGGACGGAACACGGAAACTGAGGGTATCCCCATCCCTGAAACAGCCTCCTCCGCTTCACCCTTGAACCTCAGGTAGAAGTTGCTGCTCTTTGCCGAGGCTCCAACAGAGGAGACGAGCGAATAGTGCCGGCAGCCGGTCTCCAGACAGTGCTGGGCAGCGTTCACCGGTATGTCACGGTCAACATGGCGGTAGGCAACCATGTCACCCTTTACCTTCTTCCGGGTGGTGCCTACGGCACAGAATAATGCGTCACTTCCGTCTACGGCCGCTCTGAATGCATCCTGATCATTAAAGTCTATGGCAATAACCTCAACTCCATGAGGAACATAATCCGGCATTCTCCTGGTTATCAGACGTACCTTTGTGAAGTGATCATCTTTTGAAAGGAGCTCTGCCAGGTGACCACCGATCAGGCCGGTGGCACCGATTACTGTTGCTGTAGTAGTAGCTGTGGCCATGGATTATCTTTTTTATAAATCAAAGATAACCATTCTGGCTGTGAGTTCAATTATCACATCCTTGTCAGATGCAGTCCTCCAGGTAAAATCTCACATCGCAAACCGCACATCGCACATCGCACATCGCAAATCGCAAATCCCCCTACGGCTTCCACTTATATGATTTATTGTCAATTGCCCTCATAGTGCAGAGAACGCCATTCAGGTGATCATACTCATGCTGAACCAGCTCGGCGAGATCATCGGTCACATGCCATTCGCAGCGCTCCCAACTCTCGTTGAGGTAACTCAGTGTCAGGCTGCGGTGACGCTTTACCTTCACCAGCAGGTTTGGCAGGCACATGCAGTCGTCCCACAGCTCCATCATTTCATCGCTGAGGTCATGAAGCTCCGGGTTGATGATTAGCATTGGTTCCCCGGTGTTGATGCAGATCACTCTCTTCAATATTCCGAGCTGGGGCGCAGCTATGCCACGACCGAAGTGATACTTCGCCCTTACCTCCTCCATCACATTGTGGAGGTCCGCCTTCCAGACCGGTATAAGATTTATATCGCTCTCCAAAACCGGCTCACTCACTTCATACAGAAGCGGATTGCCGAGAAGCAGTATATCTTCAATTTTTTTCATGACATTTTAGCAGCAGAAGCCTGGAATTACAGGTTAATGATGATTTATTTGTCAGAAAATCAGTTTTTTATGTGTGACCGGATGACCGTCACTGTTAGTTGTTGTCTCTTCAATTGTCTTGTAGTCAGGAGTGAGTAGCCTTGGCATGAATATCCCGAACAAAATGAATATCACTCCGGTCAGAGCTGCCAGGCCAAGAGTCAGTAATGGATTATTCTGTGCTTCCGGCCAGCCTGTTATGACCGTCGTCAGGGAGATTATTATCAAAAGCCCGCCGACAAATGTTATCCACTGATAATACCTTGTCTGACGAGTGGAGACTAAATAAAGCAGGATTAGAGGTACAACCAGTGCTGAGTATTGTGACTTGAGAATCTGTGCAACGCAGATGGCGGCGAGCAGCAGCATGAATACGGTATTGATTATCCCGTATTTTTTGATTCTTGCCGGATCAGGGATATACTGAACTATCTGTGCGATTGGGTCGTGCAGTTTGGGATCGTTGAACAAGGAATAGATATCCCTGAATACATCACTCTTTGGTTTGCCGGCCCTGATCTCACGTCTGGCAAGTTCGGTAACCTTTTGCCTGTTGAATTCCATGATAATCCTTTTATCTGGTTAAAGTATTGTTCTTAAGCCGTACAGAAAGCCTCAGATGCGTACTCCTGCTATTTGTCAATGCTACGGATAATCCTGCACGGATTTCCCGCCGCAAAAACGTCAGAAGGTATGTCCCTGGTGACAACACTGCCTGCCCCGATTACGCTCCTGTCACCTATGGTAACGCCCGGGCAGATTACCACACTGCCACCTACCCATACATCCTCGCCAATGGTAACAGGTCGACCGTATTCAAGCCCTGCAGCACGTTCCTTCGCACTCATCGGGTGAGTGGCAGTATATATCTGAACATTCGGACCAAACAGCGTCCTGCTGCCGATTGTTACCCGCATTACATCCAGGACCACGCAGTTGAAGTTGAAGAAGACATTGTCTCCAATGTACAGGTTAGTCCCGTAATCACAGAAAAATGGCGGCTGAAGCCAAAGATTATCACCTGCATTCGGGAGCAGTTCACTCACCAGGCGCTTCCTCGCGTCCTTTTCATCTTCCCGGGAGTCATTCAGCTCTTTAAGCAACATTCTGGCCCGCAACCTTTCCTCTGTAAGCTCCGGGTCAAGAGCGTTGTACAACCTGCCCGCCAACATCTTTTCCTTTTCATTTCCCATGTCTTACCTGTCGCTGCTTTGCTCTACCCAGACAAGCTCAGACGTATTATAACCTATTTCTTCAGCAACCTTAAGATACTTAGTTTTAATCTCATCAGGTATGGTGGTTTCCCGGGATAAAATCCATAAATACTTCAGGCTCTTTCCGGCTACCAGCGCATACCGGTAGTCATCATCGAGGGCGATGACGTTATAACCGGAATAGAAAGGCCCGAAGAACGATACCTTAAGCATGGCAACCTTATCGTCTCCGATAAACTTCGCCTTTCCAATGGCCTGTGCCTGTTCTTCCTTGACAGTGTTGTATCCCCGGTTGTCAACCTTGATTGTTCCGTTCTCGTTCAGGGAATATTCAGCAGTGGTGTTGTTCAGGTTCCGCTCAAATTTGAAATCAAGCCTGGCAATCTCATACCATTTGCCGAGGTAGCGTTCTTTATCAAATGGTGTGACAGCTGTGGCACCTTTGGGTATCGAAGCACAGGAGCTCAAAGTTGTCAGAAATATCAGGGTAAAAAGCACAAAGTAAGAACCGTTTTTTTTCATGTTAATGATGTTTAGAAACTTGATTTATGAAGTCATTCATAGTCCGGAATGATTCAGGTGCAAGATATTAATTGTTGCTGACATCAGGAACAAATGGTGGTTATTGCGAGCAGTTGATTAATTGGATAAATTGGTCAGGCAGGTCACTCCATTACTGCCCGGACTCTTCCCGGCCAGGCAGGATCCTTCGCTTCTACCGGTCTTCAGTTTGCACTTGGCCTCCATTCTGCCAGGCTGTGAATTTAAAACCTGTAATATAATCCTGTATTTAATGAGAGAGAGACAAAATTGATATCCATATCCATCATCAGAGCTACCAGGATGGGCGTCCACTCTGCCTGAGCCTCAGCGCTTATATATAATCCGCGGTACGCTTTTACCAGTAAACCCGCCCCGGCTGTCTGGAGAAAAGCTCTTTCATAATTAGTTGTGCCAATCAGATTAATTCCCCAGTTAAACCTCGGCTGAATCACTCTGCCCGGAACCAGGTATTCTAACTGAACCGGGATCTTGTGTATGGGAAGTTCTATTCCTACCCGCTCATGTTCATCATTATAACCTTCGTAGAGAACCCCTCTTGTATACATATATCCGGTTTTGAAATATAGTCTTTCGTTGCTGCGTGGCGACCATAAGTGAAGTACTAAACCTGTTCCGGTGTAGATACCGGTTCCGTGCCTGAACCAGGAAAAACTGGCGGTTGGTTCAGCTGCCACCCCTATGGCAGGTTTCCTCTTGGAATAAATAATACAACTATTGTCGTTGCATGTCAGTTGATGATAATCTTTTGCCAGGGCTACAAGATTGTCATGATCCGGTTTTTTTAATGATTCTATCCGGTTATAAAGTGCCGGGCAATCACTCATATAGGCCTTTAAAAGTCCAATATGTTTTGTTGTTTCTTTGAAACGCGTGACATCTTCAATAACAACCTCCTCCTTATGGTAGGGGAGCTCAGATAGCGGTGCGCCCCGCTTGTCAATAAGGTAGTGCTCCCCTTTATTGTCACGGTAATAATAGATGTTTGCTTCTCCCTTGATCAGATACTCAAGGAACAACTCCTTCGGTCCCTCTTCAGTATCAACTGATCTCGAGACATAGTATTTGTCATCCATTATACGGTATGCCTGGATGTCTCCAGGTTTAAATACCATGGGAGATGCATCTCCCTCTGGCTTAAAACCGCATGCCTGGGTATTTGTAGTATAACTTCTGAAATCAATCAGGCCATGCAGGGTATCACCATCGTTCGTGATGATGTACCCGCGCCTGAAGTCAGACTGAGCCTCAGCAAGAAATGATGTTGAAAGCATAAGGGAAATAACCAGAAATCTCAGCTCATTTTTCATCTTCGTCCGATGTAATTCAGGTGATTATAGTTAATTATTAAAGACTGTCATGGCAAATTCCTCACCACAGGTGAAATTCTGATGCATCAAATTCCGGATCTTTGAAAGAATCCTGAATTATTCAGATATGACCCTCTTCCGTCAGAGTGACTTTCAGCTATCCGCCTGGAAATAACATGATATTGTTCTTTGTTCGTGGTTTTGTTATTTCAGGAATGCAATCTTCACATTGGTTTCAGATTCCTGTCAAGCCTGTCGATAATCTTTTCCAGCCTGGTTTGTCGGGTCTTCTCAGATCTGGCATCAAAATATAATCCGGTATATGTACGCTGTATTGAATGTGACATTGCCTGCAAATTAGTATATGCAGGCTCATGGGGCTGGATGATTTCCTTAAATTCCTGTATCTGTTCTTCGCCAATGATGGTACGTACGGCATTATCCCATAAACCGTTTTTCCTGGCGTTTTCAATAGCTTTTAAACCTTGCCGGGTCATTAAACCCTTTTCAATGAGAGTTTGTGCCAGCTCTTTGTTTTTTACAGACCATTTGCTTTTATGGATACGAGGAGCAAAGTATTTTTTATAGGTACCATTGTCAAGGGATTTTAGCTGACCATCTATCCAACCGTGACAAAGCGCTTCTTCCAATGCCTCGCCGGCAGAAAGTGTGACTAATTCCCCTTTTTTACCAAAGAGTAACCATATGCCATCACTCTCTGTCCCATACTTGCCCAACCATTCACGGAAGGCTTTCCTGTCATTGAAAATCAATATTTTATCCATATGTAATCAATTGGGTTTGATGTTGTACCGAATCAATATCAGGTTTAGTCATCGATCAATGTCTATGTATGTTTTCCCATTCCTTATTTCCTTCAGGCCTGTTAACTTATATACAATTCTCCTTCCAGAGGTTTGCACGAGGGTCAGGTGCTTAATTCCTCAGTATTATTATTTCTGTTGTTATATATTCTGCTGTTCCTGTAAATCCCGTTTAAGATAAACCATATCAACAAGTTGTATGTCACCGTCAAAAATCGGGTGGTCATAATTGTCTGTGAAAAAATTCTCTGCCCGATGTGACTTTTCAAATCCACAACTTTCATAAAAGGACAAGATTGCCGGTGTATCGCCTGTCCCGACCAGCATTGTTTTGTAGTCTTTCTTGTAGAAATCAATAATGAAATTTATTAATGCCCTGCCATACCCCTTGCCTTGAAATTTCTCGTAGGTAGCTATGTTTTTCAACTCGCAGGTTTCGTTATTTATCGGCACTACAACGCATACACTTTTCAAATCATCATCATACAGAGCAAAGAGATCTCCATCCGGTAAATACTTATCAATCATATTTTCCTGCTCATCAGCCAACAACAATAAGTCCAGGAACTGCTTCTTATTTTCGATAATTTTTTCTATTCTCACCTTACCTGTAAAGTTACCTGTTATATCAAGTTTTATTCTTCGTTGTGTTTTCCCGCATTAACTCTAATCTTCAGCGGATCCAATCGCGGCACGCCGGAATAGGGAGAGTTCATGAGCCACGAACCTTTGATATCTCATCCTAATGCAACATCTAATAGCATCATCGTTGCAAAGCCTAACATTGCACCAATTGTGGAAAGGTCCGTTTCATTCCCGGTCTGAGATTCAGGTATCAGTTCTTCAACTACAACATATATCATTGCTCCTGCTGCAAAAGATAGAGCATAAGGTAATAACGGGGTAATTGTGAGAACCAGATATGCACCGATCACTCCGGCAACAGGCTCAACAATTCCCGATAATTGGCCGTAATTGAACGCACGCAATCTTGAAAAGCCTTCTCTTCGTAATGGTATTGAAACTGCTGCTCCTTCCGGAAAATTTTGCAATCCAATTCCAATTGCCAATGCAACAGCTCCGGTTAGTGCTCCACTATCAGGGTTAATGGCTAATGCTCCAAAAGCTACACCGACAGCCAGTCCTTCGGGTATGTTATGAAGTGTTATTGCAAGTACCAACAGTATGCTTCGTTGCCATGATGTCTTAATGCCTTCTGCCTTATCAATCGCTAAACCCATGTGCAAATGTGGTAAGAGTTTATCAACCACCAATAAAAATAAACCGCCAGACAAGAATCCTGCTAATGCAGGCATCCAGGCTATTGTTCCATTTGCTTCGGCCATTTCAATCGCAGGTTTCAGGAGTGACCAGAAACTTGCTGCAATCATAATACCTGCAGCAAACCCAAGCATTGAATTCAGAATTTTTTTATTTATTGATTTGAAAAAAAACACCATTGACGAGCCTGCCAATGTAACAAGCCATGTGAATAAAGTAGCTCCAAGTGCTAATAAAACGGGATTGTATTTTAATAATTCTTCCATAATAAATTCATTTCCACAGCAGAATAAATTTAATGTCTGAATAGTTTTTTTCTATTTGATTTTTCTCTGAAACCATGGAATGAATTTCGATACCTTTTTTCGATATTCTTCATATTGATTTCCAAAATCCTTTAATAATCTCTTTTCTTCAATTTTAACAACAACAGTCAACATAAAAACAAAAATTGCACTTACTAATATGACAGAGGCTAATGAATTGATAATTAGTGCAAAAGCAAGATACATTAAAAATGTTCCAAACAGCATAGGATTTCTTGTATTCTTATATGGTCCGGATACAACCAGATTCTCTGTTTTAGGGCTTATTTCTATATTTCCTATTTCTAAAGGGCCACCCTTCCCAATATTGTGTTGAATAATTATTGACCAAATTCCGTATATTATTCCTGTTAACAGCAATACTATGATAATAATCCATTTAATAACCGAATTATGGATAACTTCCAGTCTATATACTTTATCAAATAGCGTAGTAATTATATAAATAATTGAAGGTACTAATCCAATAACCAGTATACCACCTGCAATATATCCTGATATCATTTTTTTATCCTTATTCATGTGATTCCTACTTTTAAATTATTTCTAATTCAGATATAATTTCCCCATTTCCTGTACCTAAGGTCCAATCTCTTAAGTTAAACATTAATTGTATTATGCAGCCTTTTTGGTGGTGACTTTCTGGTACGATTCATCGGGAGTTTTTTTGAAT
>DHUL01000058.1:8543-9627 GCA_002409145.1 Bacteroidales bacterium UBA5235 | reverse complement strand
GCAGCGCCGGACTGTTCGTTCTCCCGTTGTTTTGCAATATCTTTCTTGTCCTTGGATGAACAGGGAAGATAATAGGGGTCTCTCCCGATGTTTCTGATATCTCTGCAAGGAGGTGTTTCAGGTTGTCGGGATCATCGACGTTGTTCGGACGGTGAAGAGTAAGTACCAGGTAGCCTTTCTCCTTCAGTCCCATTTCATCATACAGCTCTGGTTTACTGAACCTGGTGCGGCAATGGAGGAGGGTGTCGATCATCGTGTTACCGACGAAAAAGATCCGGTCATTGGTTACGCCGGCTTTTTCCAGGTTCTGGTTCGCGGTTTCCGATGTTGTAAAGAAGTAATCAGTAATGCTATCCGTCACAATGCGGTTTATCTCCTCAGGCATTGTCATGTCACCGGACCGTATCCCGCCCTCTATGTGAGCTACGGGCACCAGCATCTTCCTGGCAGTGATGGCGCATGCCATGGTGGAGGTTACATCGCCCACCACAATGCAGAGATCAGGCTTCTGCTGATAAAGGAGCTTCTCATAACCGAGCATGATACCGGAGGTCTGTTCAGCCTGAGTACCGCTGCCGATGTTAAGGTTTACATGCGGTTCCGGGATATCAAGTTCGCCAAAGAAGGAGCCGCTCATGTTGCGGTCATAATGCTGTCCGGTGTGAACCAGGCGGTAGTTGATGGTTTCGCCCCGTGCAACCCTGCTGTTGATCCCGCGGATAACAGGAGCAATCTTCATGAAGTTGGGACGTGCGCCAACGATGAGATCAAGGAGCATATATGGTCTTGCGGTCTTGCAGTCCTGCAGTCATTTTCCGAAGAGGAGGCCGAGCTTCAGGTTGATGAAGCTGTCGCGGATGCCCTCATCAAGCCGGGTGAAGAAGTCATAGTCGTACTGGGTGTACAGTCCTGCGGCAAAGGAGAGATGTGAGCTCTTCGCAACAGGAATGATGATTCCCACCTGGGGATTAAGGAAATACCTTGCCTGTTCCTTGAAGTTCTCAAAATTAAAAAGGAACCCTCCGTCGGCGGCCACGAAAAATTTATTCTTTTGTTTCCCTATAAAATATCTTGCGTCACCATA
>DHUL01000058.1:7356-8313 GCA_002409145.1 Bacteroidales bacterium UBA5235 | reverse complement strand
TGCCAAACCTCCAGCCATTAACAGTGGTAATGCCAAAGTGATTATGGGAATAAGGTGTGGTGATAACCTTAAGCCCGAATCCGTAGGTAAGTTCAGTGAGATTGTAATAGCCACCCCCGAGGGCCGAAACCGGTTGGGCAGAGGTGGAGAACAGCTTATGGCTTCTCCAGAAATCCTGCTTATGTTCAAGGAATTGTACCTTGTCGAGGTGCCAGCAACGCTCTGTTACAATCTGTGCACCTGCATAGGATGCTGTGACAATCAGAAGGGCGATCAGGGTGTAAAGTCTTTTCATAACTGTACTTTTAATGAAGGTGAATGACTTTGGGTTACAAGGTAATAAATATAATTTAGGTAATTGTTTAGTCGCAATGATTTTAATTTCTGAACTTCAGTTCCACACCCAGTTTGAAGTTTATATATGATTTCCTTTCCCCAGGGCCGCCGGTTGAGACCATCAGGCCTGTCGAGAAGGAAATGGCTGTCCTGTTGGCAGCCACATAACGCCCTCCGATCATCGGGTTAAGAAAAACGCGCGTCTCCTCGATAATATCCCTGAAGTTAAGCAGTAAACCTCCGGCGCCTTCGATAAATGGCACGAATTCATTTGAGTTCATGTTTAACCTGAGGTCAGCAAAGAGCGGAAAGAGGGTTCCTCCGTTATAGAACTGCACACCGGCGCCTGCTCCTGCCTTGATGTTGCGGGAGAACTGGTATGCGGCAATTGATGTAATACCATAGTAGTAACCTGATAGTTCGTCGGTTGTCTGACCCAGTCCAATTGCTCCATTGAGCTCAGTGATACTCACAAATCCGGGTCGCCAGTCGTAGTTTACCTTAGGCGATTTAGCCAGTCGCTGGGCATATACGCCCGTAATGCTGATTAGCAGAAGTAAAAGAGTGAGTTTGGTTCTCATATTCTAAATTTTGTCTTGCGGTCCTGCAGTCATGCGGTCC
>DHUL01000058.1:4656-7179 GCA_002409145.1 Bacteroidales bacterium UBA5235 | reverse complement strand
ATGCGGTCCTGCAGTCATGCGGTCTTGCAGTCTTACAGTCAGTCGTTTGTGTAGTAGCCGGAGGTTTTGCTGCCTCCTTTGGTGTAGTAGTTGCCGGGGTCATAGTAACGGCTTCCATAACCGAGCGAGTATCCGTAACGCAGACCGTAACCGTAATAACCTGATGTGGAGATATCATTCACTATCAGGGCTACATTTGACATCTCTCCCTTGCGGTAGATCTCATCAAGGAGCTGCACCGAACCCCTGGTGGTGTACCTCTGGCGAACCACGAAAAGGGTGACGTTGGCAAGTTTGTTGAGGAGCAATGCATCGGTGACAATACCCACAGGCGGAGTGTCAATGATGACAGCATCAAATTCGTTCCGCGCCTTTGTAAGAAATTCTGCCATCTTCGGAGATCCGATCAGCTCGGCAGGGTTTGGAGGTACCGGCCCCGACGGGGCGAACCATAAGTTATCTATCTGCGTGGGAACGATCACCTCTTCAAATGATGCGCTGCCACTGAGGTACTGGCTCATACCATGGCCGTTACCGGCCTTCAGAATGGCATGCACACGTGGTTTTCTCAGGTCAAGACCCACAATCAGCACCTTCTTGCTCATCATGGAGATGATTGTCGCCAGGTTGACCGAGACGAATGTCTTGCCCTCACCGCTGACAGGCGAGCTGATGACTATCACAGGGCATTTTGTCTGTCCGGCATAAAAGCTGAGCGAGGTGCGCACCGCACGGAAACTCTCTGCCAGCGTGCTGCCCGGCTTCTCGGCAACGGGGTCCTCTACATGGTAGTCGGAATGGCTGATGTACCCTATTATGGGAGCTTTGGTCAGATGTTCAATATCATGCCTGCCAATGATCTTATTGTTGAAGAGATCGAAGATGACTATCAGTGCCATGGGTACCAGCAGGCCGAGAAGCATTGCAACCAGGTAGTTCTTCATCGTTTTGGGCCTGATCTGAAGGCTGTTGTTCGTGATAGCCTCATCGATTATTCGGTTGTCGGTTATCTGTGAGGCTTTGGCAATACCTGCCTCTGCGCGCCGCTCCAGGAGATAGGTGTAAACCGAGTTGTTGAGGTCGAATTTCCGCTGGATGCCAATCAGGCGGCGCTCTGTTCCCGGCAGCCGGCCCAGCTCCTTCTCCGCCGTGGCAATACGGCCGTTAATTGTATTCATGGTCATTCTCAGCTGGCTGATGGCGCTCTTTACATTTTCACCCAGCGCCTTCCGGGCATCATCAAGCTTCTGATCCATCAGCTGTACCTGGGGCAGGTTGTCAGTTACGGTGAATGCAACTTTTTTGCGCTCCTGCTGCAATTTCGAGAAATCCTCCACAAGTTTAACGAGGACCGGATCAGTGACACCCATGACGCTTGGAGAGATGATGCTCTCGTCGTTCTCCCTGGCCCCGAGATAGTCGAGGAGGTATTCATAATACTGCTCCTGCAGCCCGAGCATGTTCTTCTCCCCCTCAAGCTTCTCCAGCTTCTGCAGCACCAGGGTGCCCTCAAGGGTGAGGTCCACAAACCTGTTGTTGAGCCGGAAGCTTTCCATAGTGTTCTCTGCCAGCCTGAGTGAATCGGATATCAGTCCCAGCTGGGCCTCGATGAAGTTGATGGTATTATCCGCCGCCCTGCTCTTCCACTCCATACCCTGAAGGATATATAGCTTCATGAGAGTATTCAGATAGTCAGATCCCTGCGAAGGAGAGTACCCGTCAAATGAAAGGGTAAAAACCGAGGCATATTCCTTGACAGGCTCCACTTTCAGGCTGGAACGGTAACTGTTAGCCAGCGACGGCAACGACTCGAACCAAACCAGCCAGCGTGATGTCTCTCCGTCGATTGCTTTTGTCGTATCACGCCTCGCAATGGTGAAGCTGAAGCCTCCCTGCTCAAAAGGTTCTCCCGGGAGGTATTCACGCTCCGGGTTGATCTCACCTTTTATCACGCTGCCCGGTGAATTTTTCTTCCACACAGCCAGCTGCTCCTCATCGATCTCCACGGTGTACTTTTCTCTCTTATTGAACCTGATTGTCATCCGGACATCTTCAGGCTGCGTTTCTGACAGTTTCTCCAGGACAAACGGCGAGCTTTTATAGGTTCTCTGTCCCTGGATACCGTTCCTGTTTACGGGGATGTACGCCACATGAGTTTCGGGCATCTCCTCAATGACGCGGTGATTTAGGGTATATGACTGCAGGATTGCCACCTCATCGTCAAGGTTCGGGTAAGGATTATAGACAGTGCTGGCAAATATCTGTTCCATATTTGCGATGGCTCCCGTTGCCTGTTGTTCCTTTATCAGCAGGGTGCTTTTTACGTTATACGCCCTCTGTGAGTAGCGGTTAAAGATATAGGCAATCCCCAGCGCGAGGAACAGGGCGGCGGCAATCCAGATCCAGTTACTGATGAACAGGGAAAGATAGCGCATCAAATCAATATCATCGCTGGGGGGGGCGGTTTTCTTGGTGGGTTCCATAATTTAAAGTCTTGCGGTCCTGCGGTCTTGCAGTCTTGCG
>DHUL01000058.1:683-4478 GCA_002409145.1 Bacteroidales bacterium UBA5235 | reverse complement strand
GTCTTGCGGTCTTGCGGTCAGGTATGTTATGAAAATTATATGCTTTTTGCTCCTGACCTGAGGGTCAGATAATTGCCTTCTTAATAATCCTCCGGTTGGTCAGTCACATCGGGTGAGGTGCTAACAAGCTGAAGTTCTTTTAAATAAAGCACGAGCCGATCATTCTTTCACGGCTCTATTGTTATGTCAAATCTTCCCCAAGATTTTGCTGCCGCCCTCCTGCGGCTACGATTGTCAAATATAGTTAAAATTAAATTTATGTTTATTGTTCCCGACAATCGAAAAAATGTACAGGGATGGTAACCGGCCGGCAGCGGGTCACAGGATTGTTTCGAAAAAATCATCCCGGGGAAAAATAAAAAAGGGCATCCGTACGGATACCCTGAATCTTTAGATGAGTGACAATTTTTCAGAGGTTCAGGACCTTCTTTTTCCCGGCCTCAGTGAGCAGATGTGTAATCCTGTACTGATGATCACCGGGCCTGCTCCCGGGTATCATTGTCACCGTGCGGATCCTTTTTCTTACCCTTACCGTGAGCACCAGTGTCAGCCCGTAACAGACAGCCAGCATGATGACTGAGAGGGTAATGATGCCAAGGCTGTCAAAGACAAACGCCAGGGTGATGGTTGCAGCCTGGAACAGTGAGAGGATCAGGGTACCCTGTCTGTGAGAAAAACCGGCCCTGAGCATGAGATGATGGATATGCCTCTTATCAGCCCTGAAGGGATTCTGCCCCCTGATTAGCCGCACGATTACCACCCGGAGGGTGTCAAAGAGAGGAATTATCAGGATGGCGATTGACACCGCGGGAGCCGAACGGAGTGCATTGACTGTTGCCGGCTGAGCATTGACCTCGTTAAATCTGATTACCAGGACAGAGATCACAAATCCCAATACCAGTGAGCCAGAGTCGCCCATGAAGATCTTGTTGTAACCCTTTGACATGTTAAAGTAAAGGAAGACAATGAGAGCTCCTGCCATTGCTGCTGCAACCACGGCATTTTCAGTCATCCCCCGGCTCCAGAACCAGCAACCCAGGGCTGCCAGCGAGGTGAGGCTCAGAGAGGCCGCGAGGCCGTCAATGCCGTCAATAAGATTAAGGGCATTGATGATCACTATCATTACAAAGAGTGTCAGAGGCACCGAGATCCACGGCGAAATACTATATATCCCCAGGAATCCATGGAGGCTGGTGAAACGTATGTCAGCAAGGATAATGACAACCAGTGAAGCAATGACCTGGACAATAAGTTTTTTGCGTGCCGGCAGGTGAATCAGATCATCGGTTATACCGGTAAAAAAGAGCATCAGCAATGCGGCAGAGAAATATGCTGCCTGTGCGTCAAAGCCATTGATCATGAGGGAATAACTGATAGAGAAGGCAACAAAGATCCCTACTCCTCCAAGCCTTGGCACAGCAAGTATATGAACCTTTCGGGGACCCGGCTTATCTGTCAGGTTACACGACCTGGATATGCGGAGGACAACGGGTATGAAAAGAGCAGCGACTGTCATAGCTATGGCAGCAGTGATAATCAATACCAGAGGACTCTCTGCGAGTGACAACAAAGTCGTTTTTATCATTTCAATCAAAAGTTATATTACCTGTCATTCCTGTCCGGATTACCAGATCTGCCAGTTTTTTATCAATGAGATCATGCAGCCGAAATTGTTTCCGGTAAGTTCTCCGGCATCAAAAGCGAGGGCTCCGGAGATGGTCAGCCCGTACGGCAGCACATCGGGCACATTGGCCTTCAGGATGAAGGAGTGGTATTGCTTACTGCCTCCGGGGAATTCGCCGCCGTTGTACCCGTAATTCCGTGAGAATGTATATTTCATCATATAGCTGACCGTCCGTACTGAGCCCTCAAATCCCATATGAACGGCAGTGACTTTATTATTACGCATGGCCTGGAACCCGGGTTCTGAAAGAAGCACAGGCGAGGTTATAAGCGGGGTCCCGATAGTCATTCCGTTATAACTCCAGCCTCCCTTATAAACTCCACTGTTAAAGTAGTTGTCATTGCCCCCGGCAAATTTCAGTGTATCATTTTCATAGTACTGATCATAGGTGCCGCTCTGGTTGGTTGTATTCAGATATTCAAACAGAACAGCTGAGAGGAGAGAAGATTCTTTAAGTGTGATCTTCAGACCCCAGAGACCGTCGCTTATATTTCTCAACCTCATCCCGCTGCCGTCTTCAAAGAGGGTCTGCCAGTAGAAGCTGATCTCATAGTTTTTAAGACTGGCATCAATGCCCAGGTTATAGCTTCCGAGATGGTTTCCCGTAGCATTTCTGAATTCTGTCCAGTATGCGTTTTTACTGCCCCCTTTGCCAAAGAAAACCCTGAAGTAATCTTCGACACTGTGAGGCAACTCTCCGTAATCAGGATCTGAGGAGATTCCTCCCCACTGGGCGAAATGATGCATGCCAAGGTTCAGTCTCAGCGGAAGTGTTCCGCCAAGGCGGATATAGAAGTATTTATGATGAAGAAGAATGTTGTTTACAAACATATCATTACCGAGCCAGCCATGTGATATGCCCCCCTTTATCTCAGCGAAGCCATTGGTGAAAGGCACCGGGATAAATTCAGGTATTGAAAGGGAGATGCGGGTTTCCGGCCTTGCATTACCTGACCAGATAAGCCCGCCACTGCTCAGGGGGTTGTATTGGTTGCCATGGTTCTCTTCCCAGCGACCTGCCTTCAACAGAACGGGTCCTGCGGTAAGGCCCGCATAGGCCTGCTGCAGGAGAAAGGCGTTGGAGGCATCATACCGGTCAATAATATCTGCTCCAAAAGCAAGATTTATCTTTCCGGAAGGAAACGCATACCCGTTGAAACCAGCCCTGATCCATCCTCCGGGAGTCCCAGTGCCCAGGGCGCCGAAGCTGTTACTGAAGAGCCAGAAGGGAGCCCGGTCAGTGGAGGAGACGGTGGCACCGGCCTCTGCAAAGAGGGTCAGGGTAGTGTCGGACTGCGCCCCGAGTGGCAGCATAGCCGATGACACAAGACAGAGCAATAAGCCCGCGTACTTTATTAAAGACCTCCGGGCTTTCTCTCTTTTGCTCTTCAGCATTTCCATCCCTGCATATAAGACATTCAGACAGCCCTGTTCAGTACGGCCTTCTTCACGACAATTAGTGACGGCCACAGGATTGAAGTAATCCTGGCTATGTTCTTCTCTTTTGAGAATCTGTTACAAATCAATTCAGCAGCGTTGGCAGAGTAGTTCATCAATTCCGCCTGTGAAGCGTAGTACAGTTCCTCAAAACCCCGTGATATACTCGCAACATCAGAGGGGTCGGCAGAAATGCCGAGTGAGTACCTGTCAACCATCCTTGCCACCTCACCGTTGACTACAGAGTATATGGGTCGTGAGGCAGTAAGGTAGGAATAGAACTTCAGCGGGACCGTAAGTTCAAAGAGTGGTGCGTCATCGAGTGAAATCACCAGCACATCGCTGGCGGCAAAATATGAAGGCATCTCATTCCGCGGTCTGTAGCCGGTGAAGTTCACATTTGGTATCTCCTCCTTCTCCACAAAAGACCTGAGTGGCATAAGGTTGGAGCCGTCGCCGATTATATTGAGCCATGCGTCAGGATGGTTCCTCTCAGCGAAGAGTGCAAAACCTGCGATGACATTCTTCAGATTTTGAACCTTACCCACATTACCGGCAAAGGTAAAGTTGAAACCTTCAGGCAGACCCTTTATAGCAATCCTCCTGCCATTGATGTCAGGCCAGTTGGGGACAAAGATGACCTCTTTACCCGGAACCATTCTTCTGATCTTATC
>DHUL01000058.1:0-396 GCA_002409145.1 Bacteroidales bacterium UBA5235 | reverse complement strand
GCGGAAGCCGTAGGCAAATACCGTGTCAGGCCAGAGATCCTGTGTCCAGATTACTACCTTCTGCCTGTAGAACATCCTTGCTATCACTGCAGCAAGAGCTACAGTAAGAGGCCCCGTCTGATATACAAAGATACGGTCATACCTCCTCCCCCTGAAGAGCAGCACCATGGTTGTGAGGAAGCAGAAGTTCATGTAGTTAAGCATCTTACGTACCAGATTGCGCTGGTATCCGCTTACAATGCCCACCCTGTGCACCGGAAGCCCGAAAGAGTGTGTTTTCTGGTAGATTCTGTTTCGGTATCCCTTCAGTGGCATGCCTGCAGGGTATGACGGTACCCTCGTGAGAACTTCGCACTCACAACCTTCTTCTGCCCAGTGCATGGCGAGGTCATTAAT
>DHUL01000079.1 GCA_002409145.1 Bacteroidales bacterium UBA5235 | reverse complement strand
AAGAAAAAACCACTTACCCGAAATCCGTGTAAGTGGTTGACTTGCTTCGCTCCCCAGCTAGGACTTGAACCTAGGACCCCCTGATTAACAGTCAGGTGCTCTAACCAACTGAGCTACTGAGGAAGATTTGATAGCTCCGAAAAGCGTGGCAAAATTAACCGCTTTAAACGAATTAAGCAATATCTTTGTCAAAATTTTCCTGATGAAGAAAATTATAGGCATCGGCAACGCTCTCGTCGATGTAATGACAATAATTCCTGATGAAACCTGCCTCGGCCGATTCAGCCTCCCAAAAGGAAGCATGACAATGGTCGACGCCCACCGCTCCGGCGAGATCAAACAGGCTATCAATGGCATGAAAAGAACCCTCGCTTCAGGCGGCTCCGCAGGAAATACAATGTACGGCCTCGGAATCATGGGCGTTCACTCATCATTCATAGGCAAAGTGGGCCGCGACGAAATGGGCAACTTCTATGAGAAAGATATGATCGACGCCGGCCTCTCCCCGGTACTCATACGATCATCCCAGTCGCCCACAGGAACCGCCGTGGCACTGGTGACACCTGACTCCGAACGGACATTCGCAACACACCTTGGCGCAGCAACGGAATTGTCAGCTGATGAGCTCAATATCAGCTATTTCAAAGGATTTAACATACTCTACCTCGAAGGATACCTCTTATATAACCTCCCCCTGGCTGAAAAAGCCTGCCAGCTGGCAAAAGAAAACCACATGTGCGTGGCTCTTGACCTGGCAAGCTTTAATGTGGTCACCGAACTGCTCCCCGCATTTGACAGACTTGTAAGGGATTACGTAGATATTGTCTTCGCCAATGAGGAGGAGGCAAGAGCATTCACCGGCGGCCTGAACGCCAGGGATGCCCTTGACGAAATATCAAAAAAATGCAAAATAGCCATAGTCAAAACCGGGCCGGACGGTTCATGGATCAAAAGAGAGGATGAGGTTATAAAGGTGGATGCCCTGAAGGTCACCCCCGTAGATACCACCGGCGCCGGCGACCTCTACGCAGCAGGATTCCTCTATGGCTTCTCCAATGGATTCAGCCTCGACAAGTGCGGCCTGTTCGGATCAATCCTTGCCGGTAAGGTTATTGAAGTGGTCGGAGCCCGCATGCCGGGGGAAAAATGGACTGAGGCCAGGAAACTGGTAAATGAGGTGGCCCAGGAGTAATTCGCAGGCTATCCGGAAGTGCCAGACCGGAACCAGCCTGATAGAACTCAAATTCAACTGAATTCAGCGAAACTTCCTGACCGGATTTTTGTCGTCCGGGCAGTTGCAGCTGCCCAGGCGGATGAACCTGTAACCAACCCCCACGGTCACCCCTCCGTTAAGAGGGGTCAGTGGATGATTTCCAGGTGAAAAATGCAGCAACCCGTATTGCGTTGCAAAAGCCCTGACCCTGATGAAAATATCTGACCTGAACCGGTACTGAATTCCGGCTCCGAGCGTTGCACCAAGTCCGCTCATATTGTCCTCACGGTAAATACCTGTCTGCATTGCCAGCAAAGCTCCGGCATCGGCAAAAAACCATTTCAGGAAATCAGCTCGCACCATAACAGGCACCGTCACGAGGCCAAATGAGCCGGGAGTGTCAGCGCCACCGATCCCCGACGCCGGACTGGTATAATACTGATGTGAATATGATAGCCCCGTTCCAAGGCTGAAATGATCACCCAGCAGCTTCCGCAGATCCATCCCGGCTGTCCACAGCCCCGTCCCGGTCACCGTTTCTGACTCCTCCAGCTCTTGAAACCTGAAGATTTCATTGTCCCCGCCACCGGCGAAACCTGATACTTCTCCCCACCATGTCTTCTGCCCGCTGCATATTCCTGAAGCTAAAAGCAACGTAAAACAGATACAAAATGTTTCATTTCTAAACATGCGAATATACCCTTTTTGTAACTTTTTTAATACACTTCGCCTGGCAAAAGGTGCGCCATGCAATATTTATCCTGCCAGTTATACAACGAAAGGAACACGCTGTTTTGTATCCGCAATACCTGTTTGTCAGCATGCCCGACCCGAATCTGAAGGCTAAAACGATATATTTGCATAAGTAAGCGAACCGAAAACATTAAATAGAATTATAAATATATGCGAACACTCTTACTGACCCTTGCCATATCGATTCTGGCTGCCTTCGCCAGTCCAGTGCCGGCACAGCAGACAGATGAGCAGATAATGCTAAAACATTTCCATTCCATCAGCAGCGAAGAGATAGCCGGATGGATTGCAGAGATCTGCTCACCTGAATACAACGGCCGCCTGGCGGGTACCCCGGAATACCTCGCCGCCGCAGAGTGGATGGCAGGGAAATTCAGAGAGTGGGGCATCAGGCCTGCAGGTGATAATGGATCTTATTTCCAGTGGTTTGACCACCCCTATACGGTGGTTAACGAAACCGGGGAGCTGAAGCTGCATCTCCCGCAAAAGGACGGGGTTACTATTATGAAAGGTTATGATGCACCGGCTGACTTCTACCCCGGGATGAACTCGGGAAACGGAGAGGTGACCGCTGAGGTGGTATGGGTGGGATATGGAACCACAGCCCCAGAATTGAATTATGACGATTACAAAAACGTGGATGTCAAAGGAAAGATCGTGCTGATTAACCGCGATGTTCCCTACAGGGATGTCCGTGACCCGGAGTATGCAAAATGGGTGAAATACTGCTATCACCAGTACAAGGCGGAGAATGCTGCCCGTCACGGAGCCGCAGGTATGCTTTACATCGACGGTAACAGCGCCAACCCTAACATCTCCTACGTTGAAAACATGATTATTACAGGTATCGGACCGGAACCTCTCTCTGATATTTTTGCCGGCCTGGGGAAGGACAATAAGGCTCTTCTTGACCAGATTCAAAGGACCTTCAAACCGGCATCTTTTGCCACCGGCAAGGTCATGACAATGAAGGCGAACACCACGCGTCACCCGGAAGGGAAGACCTGCAACGTGGCAGGAATGATTGAGGGTACTGATCCCGCCCTTAAAGACGAGGTGATTATCATCGGAGGGCATCTTGATGCGGTGGGTAATGCAGGCGGACTGCTGGTTGCCGGCGGGCTCGACAATGCCAGCGGGGTGATTGACATACTGGCTGCGGCGAAGGCACTGGCAGAGTCAGGGATAAAACTTAAACGTACGGTTCTCTTCATGCTGATCGGAGGAGAGGAGGTTGGCCTGCTGGGTAGCAAACATTACACGAAGAATCCCATTTTTCCGAAGGAAAAAACTATAACATATATCAACCTTGACATGGTGGGAAACGGCACCGGTCTGGCTGTAAGTGCCTCAGAATCATGCCAGGGCCTTTTAGAGTATTTTAAAAATGCCAACGAAAAGTACATTCACAGGCCAATGAGAGCATCCGCCTCGAGAGGGGTGTTTTACGGCAGGCCGCGAAGCGACGGGCTCGTATTCCTTGCTGATGGTTTCAGAACTATGAATGTATCTGCCACTGAAGGCGTGAAGCCGGTTTACTATCATCTGCCGGGCGATGATGCAACCGCAGTTACCCCGGAAATCATGGAGGATGTGGCGAAACTCATCTATCTCTCTTTCATTGAGATGGCCAATGCCGAAACCCTCAGTTACTGAAATAGCAGCCCGTATAATGCCATACAGAGTTCTATTCATCAGCGATATTTCACTGTCGCCTTTCACCACGATAGCAGACAGGATGCTGATCCGGGGTCTGCATGCCAGGGGAGTTGACATGACCGTGGTGACCCAGAGGCCTACCGCCGAAACGCGTGAGTTGGAAGAGGAAGGGATAAGGGTTGAATATGTCCTATTTGATAAAAAGATCAGCCGAAAGGTCATCATCCGTCTGCGCACCATCATCAACAATGAAAAAATTGAACTGATCCATGTCACCTTTGGCAAGGCCATGACCAACGCCATTATGGCTGCCCGGGGAAGAAAAATCAGGATAATTGGATACTACGGCTCGCTCAGCCTTCACTGGCATGACCCGTCGGCATGGCTGGCATTTCTGAGTCCCCGTATCAGCAGGCTCATCTGCGCCAGTGACGCAGTGGAAGCCCATGCAAAAAGACAACTCCCGCCATGGCGGAGAAACAGAACAGTGCGCATCTACCGGGGGTATAACCCGGAATGGTTCAATGACCTCGTACCGGTTACACGGAGTGAGATCGGAGCCCGTGATGATGAATTTCTGATCTGCACCGTCGGGATATTGCGAAAGGTAAAGGGGATCAGGTATCTGACCGCAGCAGCCGGGATGCTGCCGAAAGAGATGCCCTTCAGGATCATACTGATTGGCGACGGAACCGACTCACCTGACACTCTCAGGCTCGCCGCGGAGAGCGGGGTACCTGAGCGGTTCATCCACATGGGTCACCTGAAGAATCCGCCGGCCTGGATGGCAGCATGTGACCTCTATGTGCAGCCGTCGCTCAGCGAAGGGCTGGGAAGAGCAATCTCAGAGGCAATGTGCCTCGGCAAACCGGTGATAGTGACTGACGGCGGAGGGGCAAAAGAGCTTTTCGCCAGGGGCGATAACGGCTTCGTGGTGCCAAGAGGCTCGGCTGCCGAACTGGCAAAAGCCATCACCGGTTGCTGGAAAAACAGGGACTCCCTTGCCGCCACGGGGGAGAAGGCAAGGGAGACCATCCTGAAGGATTTCCATCACGGTGAGACCGTCATGAAAACCTTTGAATTATACCATGAACTGCTGGGGTGAAAATTACTTCACCACAAGATTTACCTTAAGATTGATTTCGTCAACTATTGCGTTGTCACCAAGGTTCGAGAAAAACTTGCCTGAACCAAATCTCACATCATAAAGCGAACGGTCAAAATTAATGTCGGCGGTATATGTCAAGACCCCTCCGTTCTTTGATTCAGTTGCAGTGAACTCCACAGGATGCGTGGCCTCCTTGATTGTCAGGTTGCCCTTAAAAAGAGTCTTTCCGTCAGGTGTTTTGCTGCTGCCGGTTATGACCAGCTTTGACAGCGGGTACTTCTCCACGCCGAAGAAATCATCCGATTTCAGGTGCCCTACAAGCCTGTCGCGCATCTTCTCGTCCTTCACGTCGCTGTTTTTGATGCTGTTCATGTCAACAATGAACTCTCCTCCGGATACGGAATTCCCTTCCAGGACAAGCCATCCGCTCTGCAGGTCAATGTTGCCGGTATGTGAAGCACCGACTATTTTATGACCATGCCATTCAATATTGGTTGCCGCCGCATCCGCCACAAACTTCTTCTGTGCCGGCAGAAGCGCCACAGCAAAAACAGAAACTGTCAGTATAAAGAATATCCTTTTCATTTTTTTCAGTGTTTAGTTTCAGGTTAAACCACGGAAAAGCACATTTTGTTCAACAAAAGTTGAATGATATCGTGAAAAGGCGAAGCTCCTGTGCGGTAAGCTGTTGATTATTAGATACTCTGGATATTCATCCCGCCGCTTACCTCGAAGATGGTCCCGGCCGAGAATGCCCAGTCGCCCCGTGCAAGTGATGCCACGGCTTTTGCAACGTCTTCCGGGGTACCCCATCTTTTCTGGGGTATGAGTCCCTCGGTGATGAGCCGGTCGAATTTGTATTTGCTCCGTGAGGTAAGCTCGGTCTTTATAAGTCCGGGTCTGATCTCATAAACATTTATTCCCTCCTCGCTGAGCCTGTCGGCGAAGACAAGCGCTGCCATGCTCAGACCTGCCTTTGAGATGCAGACATCAACCCCGTTGGTGAATGAGGTATAGGCAAGGAATGATGTCACGAACATAATGGAAGGGCGGTAATCCTTGACCTGATCTTTGAGCCATATCATTTCCCTGGCTACCCGTCTGGCAAGGAATACGGGGCCCCGCAGGTTGACACTGAGCACGCGGTCAAAGGTCTCCTCATCAAGGTCAAGGAGGTCTTTGCGTTCTATGGGAGCTATGCCGGCGTTGTTGATGAGGAGGTCGATCCTGCCGTAACGGTCAAGGATGCTCGATATGGCTTCATCATGGAGGTTGGTATGAGCCACGTCAAGCCCGATGGGAAAGAACTGGGCACCGAGCGCCTCAATCTCGGGCTGCAGGGAGAGCATGCATTCACTGTCAGAGGTGCGCGCGATGGCTGCTATGTCATAACCCTCCGAAGCCAGCGCCAGGGAGATGGCCCTGCCGATTCCCCTGCTCGCTCCGGTTATAATAGCTACCTGTTTTGGGTTCATATGTCACACTTTTCTGGTCAAGGCTTTTTCCGGAGATCCAGGATGATTTCGCATTCACCCTTTACATCAGCATCGGCAATCAGGTAACTGCTCTGGTTAAATGACGCCATGATGTACTTTTTCTTCTTCCCTCCAATCATCAGGTCACCTGCGGTATAGTTTCCCGGAACGGGAAGAGAGAGCTGGATGTATTCATAGCTCCCTGAAAGGTTGATGATCAGCTGATCACGGGTATGGCTGTAGGCATATTTGACATAAGCCCCCGAACTTTTATAGTCTATTTTCACATCTGCCTTCTCCACTCCTGCCGATAACCACTTGGGGCACAGGCGGACCCTCCTGAAGAGCTTGTCCTTGTCCTGAACGCCGGCCAGCCCTTCGACGAGGGCGTAGAGCATGGCTGAAGATCCCCAGCCATCGGTCGGTTTTGCTTCTGGCGAGGTGCTGGTCTCAACTGATGAGGGCTTCCCGTCAGGGAAGTACCAGAGATAGGTTTCGCCGTTACGTGAGATTAGGTCATAATAGCGCATCAGTATGTCAATGCCATACTGTTCAAATCCGTATTCAAGAGCAGCCCTGGCCAGCTCTCCCCCGGTGAGGGGCATGATGCCGCCATTACAGTAAGCCCCCCTTGAGAGCTTGTAGTCGCCGAAAATCCCGGAGGGAAAAGGCGGATCAATGGAAAACCACTCGGCAAAGGCGGTTGTGGTTTCACGCCTCTTCATGTACTCATTTATGATTGCCGTGGCTATGCGTGGTGAGGCAGCGCCCCTGTTGATGGCGGCGGGATTGCTCAGGCTGAGCTGGCTGGCTTCGTCCACTCCCTCAATTGTCACCGGGATCTGCTTTACGAAATGAGTATAGAATGATCCGTTGAAGCAATGGGTGTTCAGGCTCTTGCGAAGCCTCAGTGCGCGGTCACGCCAGAGCGCCGAGCGAACCTTGTCGCCAAACATGCTGTACCAGTATGACATGAAGTGGAACACCTCGTAGTACCCGCTGTTGTCACCGTGGAAATATCCCCAGAAGGTGTTATCGTCTATCTGGAACTGAAGCCAGTCATGACTCCCTGCCGTATATGCAAAATCCCAGGTATCAATGGTATAAGGCCTCCGGAAAAGGTATTTCTCCCTGTCGAAATACCGTCCCTCCATCACATAGGTAAGGGCTCTCTCAAATGAGGGCATCAGGTTGCGGATGAAAGCGTCATCGCCTGTTGCCTGCCATGCCAGCCAGGCTGCCTTGATAAACCTGAACTCGGTATCAGCCTCCACCGGAGTCCTTACATATTTGGTCCAGTTCTCCCGCTCACATGGCATTTTCTCGGGAAATGTTGTGAAGTAATCAAAGATCCGGCCGTTGCGCGACTGGTTGTCAGCAAAGTGTCTTACCACACTGTTCAGGTCAGCCTCGGTATAGCGCAGGGCACGCATCATGTCAGAATAGTTCCTGATCCATACGGAACGGGCA
>DHUL01000091.1:1902-6013 GCA_002409145.1 Bacteroidales bacterium UBA5235 | reverse complement strand
GATTTTCAGTCCGTTGCTCTACCATCTGAGCTATGGTACCTTTTCGGACTGCAAATATACAGCTTTTTCTTTTTCATGCAACACTCCCTGATCACTTTATCAGAAGGTCCCATGCAGCAACCTCTGAGGAACAGCCCATCCACGGTTCCGAATCTTTAATTCCTTCTTATCTTTGTCCATTCTTGCGATAAAAATGGATATTACCCTCCACACTCTTCCCAACGGTATCAGGCTGGTACACCTTCCTACTGCAAGTGCGGTGGCACATTGCGGCATTATCATAAACGCCGGCTCGCGCGACGAATTGCCCGAAGAACACGGCGTGGCCCACTTTATCGAACATATGCTCTTCAAGGGGACAACCCACAGAAAATCGTACCATATACTCAGCCGCCTCGAGGACGTGGGCGGCGAACTCAATGCCTATACAACAAAGGAGGAGACGGCCATCCACGCCTCCTTCCTGAAAGAACACTACACCAGGGCAGTCGAACTGATATCCGACCTCCTATTCTCGTCTACCTTTCCTCCCTCCGAGCTGGAAAAGGAAAAAGAGGTGGTCATAGAAGAAATCAACTCATACCTTGACAGTCCCGCAGATTATATCTTCGACGAGTTTGAGGAGATGGTCTTCCCTGACCAGCCTATAGGAAGAAGTATTCTTGGCATGCCGGTAACAGTGAGAGGCATTTCAACCGACACGATCCGCAGATTCATCGCACGGAACTATTCACCATCGCAAATGGTGTTCTGCTCAGTGGGCGCCATCAGCCGGAAACAGATAATATCCCTTTTTGAAAAACATTTCGGACATGTTCCGTCCGGCGCTGACAACCGGCGAAAGAGGTCTGAATACCGCTACAGTCCTGTCAGCACTGAAAAGAAAACCGACACGTGGCAGAACCATTGCATCATAGGCAACATTGCATACGATCTGCATGACAAACGCAGGATGGGGCTGTTCATGCTCAATAACATCCTGGGCGGCCAGGGAATGAATTCACGCCTGAACCTATCACTTCGCGAAAAACGTGGATATGCCTATAATGTAGAGTCGGTCTATAATCCATATACCGATACCGGCCTGGTAACGATTTATTTCGGCACCGACAACCGTAACCTGGGTAAAAGCATAGCCCTTATCCATAGCGAACTCGACAGGCTCAAACACCAGCCACTCGGTACACTTCAGCTCTCGCGGGCGAAGAACCAGATAAAAGGCTATCTGGCAAGAGCCTATGAGAACCATGAGAGCCTCATGCTCAGCCTCGGCAAGAGCCTGCTGATCTTTGGCCGGATTGATTCCATGGATGAAACTTTCAGGAAAATCGATGCCGTCACCGCCAGCGAACTGCTTGAAACGGCAGCCGCAATCTTTGACAAATCATCACTTTCAACATTAATATACAGGCAGAATGGAGAAAGAACTTGACAAATACATCAGGGAACACAGCACCCCTGAAGATAAGGTGTTGGAGGAGCTCTACCGCCAGACACATCTCTATGTGGTTAACCCGAATATGGTTTCGGGACATATACAGGGCAAATTCCTGGAGATGCTGTCTTACATGATACACCCGGCTCATATCCTCGAGATAGGCACATATACAGGCTACTCGGCAATCTGCCTGGCGCGCGGACTTAAAAGCGGAGGACAATTGCACACAATCGAGATGAATGACGAGCTCAATGAGATGAGCACCCACTACTTCGCCCTTGCCGGCGTGGCTGACAGGGTTACCCTTCACACCGGCAGGGCACAGGAGGTCATCCCTGAATTGGATTATATATTTGATCTTGTCTTTATTGACGGTGACAAAAGGGAGTACTGTGAGTATTATGACATTGCCTTCAACAAGGTTCGAAAAGGAGGATTCATAATTGCAGACAACGTTCTCTGGGGAGGCAAGGTCGAAGGTGAGGAGGCGCTGAGAGACCCACAAACAAAAGGAGTTGTGATGTTCAATGAGAAGATCCGTACAGATCACCGCGTTGAAAAAATTGTACTTCCTCTGCGTGACGGTTTGATGATCATCAGAAAGAAATAACGGTGGTACGGTTTTTGAACATCGATATATTAAATATCCGAAAATGAAAAAGGCAATACTCTTTGTGATTATGCTGTTTGCCGGCCTCGCGCTGACGGCACAGGATCTTCAGAAACTTGCAACAAAAGGCGCTGTGAGGCTTTTCTCCGACAAGGATGACCTGACATCTGTGATACAAATAGTACCTGACGGGACTGTTGTAGAGGCAGTCAGTGCTGACACGACCTTTACCCTTATCCGTATTGGCGAGGTCCAGGGCTATGTAAAATCTGACAGGCTTACGGCAGCTTTGCCGGTTGTGTCGACATCTCAACCGGTTACGCAGCCAGTGCAGGAAGTACCCCTACTGCAGCCGGTAACTGAGCCCGTGCAGGAAGCAGCTCCCGTACAGCCCTCTGCTGATGTCCAAAACAGGCAGATTCCCACCGAGCGTTACCAGGCGCTGTCTGAGAAGTACGGAGCAGACCTTGGACTCAGGCTTTACCAGCACAAGGTATGGAAGGGCATTACCTCGGAGATGGCGCGCGACAGCTGGGGAAAGCCAAAGCAAATCAACCGCATGTATGTAGACACCAGCGTTGACGAAGAGTGGATCTATTCAAGGTCATACCTCTATTTCAGGGACGGGGTTCTCATTGAGTGGGGCCCGGTGAAATAAGTTCTCTGGCTGCCAATAAGGACTCAACTTAAGACTTCAGTTGCTTACTGTTTTCATATTTTTACGAAATCCCGGAAATTTGACCTGTTAACCAGGAGTGTTTCCGCATTGTAAGTACCAGAAAATTTAAGTGGGAAGGTTGATTTGGTGCTTTTCCATTTGAGTTCATAACCATAAATTTTCCCATCCCTTTCTTCCACAAAATCAATCTCATGCTGGTGTTTTGTCCGCCAGAAATAAATTCTGGCAAAAGTATCCTTATATTTATTCTGTTTCATTCTTTCCGAAACCAGGAAGTTTTCCCATAGAGCTCCCTTATCTGTTCTTAATTCGAGTGAATTAAAATTTCCGATAACCATATTTCTGATTCCATTATCGTAGAAGAAAATTTTACGGCTATTTCTGATTTCATTCCTCAGATTTCTGCTAAAACTGTTAAGTCTGAACACTATGTAACCCTTCTCCAGTAATTCCAGGTAATTCTGTACAGTCAATTTATTTATTCCAACTGTACGCGACAACTCATTATAATTGACTTCGCTGCCAATTTGAAGGGCCAGAGCCTGAATCAATTTTTCAAGTACTTCAGGTCTCCTGATGCCAGAAAAAGCAAGGATATCCCGATATAGGTAGCTATTAACCAAATCCTTAAGGATTTCTTTCTCATTACCCTGGTTATTTATGACTTCAGGATAAAATCCATAAAGTAATCTGTTCTCCAGTTGCTGTTCTGATTTAACAAACCCAAGTTTGTCCTCGTACTCTTCCCACGTTATTGGGAACATCTCATATTCCCATTTTCTACCAGTAAGTGGCTCGTTCAGCAAATTTCCCAAATCGAAAGACGATGATCCGCTAACAAGAAGCTGAACATTATTGAATTGGTCAGTAATTATTTTAAGAGTCGTCCCGATTCCTGGAATCTTCTGAGCTTCGTCCACAAAAACACTTCTGTGATCACCAAGGATAGTCCTTATCTGCTCTGTATTCGGATTTGACAATAAGCTCCTGATTGTTGGATCATCTGCATCCAGAAACAAGAAATCTTGTTCCTCCAGGATTCCTTTTATGAGCGTCGTTTTGCCAACCTGTCTGGCTCCAACAAGCACTATAGCCTTTCCGCTGTTTAATCTGGCCCTGATTTTATGCTCAAGAGTTCTGGTATACATATTTTATTTTCAAAGTTACAACAAGTCATTTAATTGACCAATGGACTAGGCCAAAAGTCATCACAGTGACTAAACGTCATAAATAAGATTAATATTCGGGAATTACAGTAAAAATTAGAGGTCGACTGACCTGAAATAAAAAAAGGAAGCTTTTGACTTCCTGTTTTCTGAGCGGGAAACGAGACTCGAACTCGCGGCCCCGACCTTGGCAAGGTCGTGCTCTACCAACTGAGCTA
>DHUL01000091.1:1541-1694 GCA_002409145.1 Bacteroidales bacterium UBA5235 | reverse complement strand
CTACCAACTGAGCTATTCCCGCAATTGTGACTGCAAAAATAATACTTTTTTCAAAATTACAAACAACCAAATTTCCATGACCGGATTTCATGATGGTTGCGGAATTAATTACAAACAACCTCACTTTAACAATTTCCGGATATTATACAGTTT
>DHUL01000091.1:1011-1174 GCA_002409145.1 Bacteroidales bacterium UBA5235 | reverse complement strand
CGCGCCACATGTATCCCAAAGCTGTGCTCGCTGCCTCCCCTCTTTAGCTTACGAAGGAAGATAACCCTGTTGTCAAGCTCCCGGATCGAGACATTGAAGTTCCTGACCCTGGAGAAGGTGCTCTCCATCTCATTGAGCTCATGGTAATGGGTGGCAAACAGCG
>DHUL01000091.1:381-644 GCA_002409145.1 Bacteroidales bacterium UBA5235 | reverse complement strand
CTGGTAAAAATCTTGTCAATAATGCCAATCCGTGCCTCTTTTGCCGGCACGAAGCACCCTGACTGCGCCATTATGACAATCAGTGCTGTCTGCCTTAGCAGCGCAGACTTACCCGACATGTTCGGCCCGGTCAGGATTATCACCTGCTGTTCTTCATTATCAAGCCACACATCATTAGGGACATACGGGTCGTCCGGCGGAAGCTGCCGCTCAATTACAGGATGACGGCCGTCCTTAATATCAAGCACATGGCTGTCATCAAG
>DHUL01000091.1:0-197 GCA_002409145.1 Bacteroidales bacterium UBA5235 | reverse complement strand
CTTGTGTACCCGTATTCATCCGAAATAACCGCAAACGACCGGAGGCAGTCCAGCCTCCCCACTGCTGCAGCATCGGCCTGCATAAGGTTTATATATGGCCCGATTGAAACAACCAGGTCATTGAAAAGCGATGTCTCCAGTGCAAGTATCTTCTCCCCCGCCCCGAGGATTTTCTCCTCGTATTCCTTGAGTTCCTC
>DHUL01000003.1:512-24876 GCA_002409145.1 Bacteroidales bacterium UBA5235 | reverse complement strand
CAGGCAAAATGCATTGAGAATGGACAGAACCATAAACATTTCATCCGCAACAAGAATGTCAGAAGCAGTCTCGGAAAATCCATTCCTTCTGCTGCTTCTTGAACACCTGGGCATCGAACTTCCCCTTCAGGAGAAATCGGTAAGCGAGGTGGCCTCCATGAACGGAATAGACAGGGAACTGTTCCTTACTTTCATCAGGCTTTACGGTGACCTGAACTGCAGTGTTGACAATTCCTTTACCGGTGAAGAGGTCCCGACAATCCTGCTGTACCTCAGGAACAGCCACGGATATTATACTGATGAGGTCTACCCGGGCATCAGGGAAATAATCCTTGGCCTGAACCGGGCCGGCAATTCCAAAGAGACGGCTATGATTGAAAAATTCTTCATGCAGTACCTGTCGGAAGTAAAGAATCATTTTGAATATGAGGAAAAGACTGTCTTCCCGTATATTTTACAATTGCACGCAACGCTTTCAGGGAAGGATCTTAAGGAAGAGTTCACAGGATACTCAGTTGCTGAATACAAGGATCATCATGATGATATCGAAGAAAAACTTTACGACCTGAAGAGCCTTCTGATAGAATACCTGCCCATGAAGGAAGGAAAACAGATGCGGAGAATGCTACTCCTGAAACTCTATGAGCTTGAGCATGACATCAGGATTCATTCAAGGATAGAGGATTACCTCCTTATACCCCTTGTCGCCTCAATGGAAGCCAGAATAAAAAATATGCGGTGAACAATGCGGTTAATATAATAATTGCGGAGCCGTCAGGGTTGTTATATGGTGGTCTTGCTTCTGTTATCAGCAATTCGGGAGGGCGTTTCTCAGTATTCAGGGCCTATTCGGCTGAAGAGATTCTGCGATTGTTAACCCTCAGGGCTGCAGAAGCAGTAATACTGAATCCGGGCCTGGTCCAGGGAAATCCACGGATCATGCAGACCATAAAGGGTTCCTGTCAGGGCACGCGGCTAATAGCCCTTCTGTATGCCTTTTATGACGAAAGCCTGCTGTCACTGTTTGATGACAGGATAACCATCAATGATCCTCCGGAAAGAATCATGGCCGTACTTAAAGGCGGGTCAGCCTCTGGCGGAAAAACAGACGCTGATTCTGTCAACGCCAGTCTGAGCGACAGGGAGATAGATGTCCTGAGACTGCTTGCATCCGGGAAAGCCACCAAGGAGATTGCCGAAGCTCTGCACATCAGCACCAGTACAGTAATAACGCATCGCAAGAATCTCTCGGCCAAGACCGGTATCCGGTCAGTTTCAGGCCTGGCAATCTATGCTGTCGTTAAAAAATATATCATACCGGGCGGCACCGGCTTCTGAATTTGCGACTGTCATCATCATCATTTTTGGGGACACCGCCCCGAATTATCATAAATAATGGGGATTTCACACCTTTTCAGCCATAGGTACATTTGTGCCATATGCTGAAAATCAGGTTTGATGAAGACCTCAGGAAGACAGGACGGCATACCGCTCTGCCTGGCCTGCTTCGTCAGGCCTGGCGTATCTTTTAAAAAATTTATCATGAGATTATCTGAGCTGGCAACAAGTCAGAAAGGAACAATAACCAGGATACACGGCCACGGAGCATTCCGCAAGCGAATTATGGAAATGGGATTTGTCCGCGGAAAAAATGTGGAGGTGATCAGGAATGCACCGCTCCTTGACCCGGTGGAGTACCGGATAATGGATTACAACGTCTCGTTGCGCCGGCAGGAGGCATGGCTTGTTGAAGTAATTCCGGGTGAAGAGTACAGGGTTAAGACGGTGGCACATGCTACAGCTGAGGAGTACGGCCGAAGGCATTACAGCGATAACGTGAACGGGAAAGTCATAAATGTTGCTCTCGTAGGGAATCCTAACAGCGGCAAGACATCCCTGTTCAACCAGGCTTCAGGTGCCCATGAACGGACAGGCAACTACAGCGGGGTGACAATAGAGGCAAGGGAAACCACCGTATTCCATAACGGATACAGGATAAACCTTACGGACCTTCCTGGCACCTATTCAATGACTGAATATACTCCGGAAGAACTGTTTGTGAGGACAAGGCTCCTGGAAGGAAGGCCTGATGTGGTGATAAACGTGGTTGACGCTTCCAACCTTGAGAGAAACCTCTATCTCACCACACAACTGATAGAGATGAACGTAAGGGTTATTATAGCCCTCAACATGTATGATGAGCTGCAGAAGAGCGGCACAAAACTGAAATACAACGAGCTTGGAACCATGATGGGCATTCCCGTTGTCCCTACAGTCGCTGTAAGGGGCAGGGGGATCATAGACCTTCTTGACCGTGTTGTGGCGGTATTCAGGTATGAAGACCCCATTGCCAGGTCGGTCCGTATCAAGTATGGGAACACATTGGAGCAATCGCTTGAAACCCTGCAGAGGGAGATCATCAGGAACGGCGGATCCCCTGATGTTATGAGGGACCGTTATCTCGCAATAAAGCTGCTTGAGGGGGACCGTGCAGCGATGGAAATGATCACAGGCAGTTCCGGGCAACTGTCGCTTCAGGGGATGGCTATGGCCGAAAGAAGCAGGCTGGCAAAGGCCTGCGGACAGGAGGCTGATTCGGTTATGGCTGACGCCAGGTACGGTTTCATTGCAGGGGCCCTGGCCGAAACCATGACTGCCGGAAGGAGGGAAGCCACAAAAGCCGGGAGAGATCCTGATTACTGGCTGACCCACCGTATATGGGGCTACCCGATCTTCCTTGCGTTTCTTTTCATTATGTTCCAGACGACATTTGTCGCCGGCAGCTACCCTATGGAATGGATTGAAGCAGGTGTCAGCAGGATTGGTGACTTTGCCGGAGCCATAATCCCTGCCGGATCATTCCACGACCTGGTGGTTGACGGTATCATTGCTGGTGTTGGCGGTGTCATTGTATTCCTTCCAAACATACTCATCCTCTTTTTCTTCATTTCCCTCATGGAAGACACTGGTTACATGGCCCGCGTTTCCTTTATAATGGATAAGCTGATGCACCGGATAGGGCTGCATGGCAAGTCTTTCATTCCATTACTGATGGGTTTCGGATGCAACGTCCCGGCCATAATGGCCACACGTACACTGGAGAACCGGAAGGACCGGGTAATGACAATGCTGATTGCACCATTCATGTCATGCAGTGCGAGGCTGCCAGTCTATGTGCTGATCATCTCTGCCTTTTTTGAGAAGAGGAAGGGCCTCGTCCTCTTCTCCGTTTACCTTACCGGGATTGCGCTTGCCATTGCCGTCGCACTGCTGCTGAAGAAGACCATTTTTGCCGGCAAGGATGTTCCCTTCGTGATGGAACTCCCTCCATACCGTATTCCTTCCATGCGTAACACTTTGAGACATATGTGGTTTAATGCGAAGCAATATCTTCACAAGATGGGAAGCATCATCCTGGTCGCTTCAGTAATCATATGGGCTCTTTCGTACTACCCAAAGCTTGCAGATGGAACACGGACAGAACGCCTTGAGCATTCATGGATCGGACGGGCGGGACATTTCATTGAGCCCGCAGTGCAGCCGCTGGGTTTCGACTGGAAGCTGGGTGTCAGCATTGTGACAGGGCTGGCAGCCAAGGAAGTGGTTGTAAGTACCATGGGGGTGCTCTACCATGGAGATTCGGCCGGTGAAAACGGTACTGCGGGGCTGGGAGAGCGGCTGAGAGAACAGGAACATACCGCTGGTAGCCTGGCAGGACAGAAAGTTTTTACACCTTATGTGGCTGTCGGATTTATGCTGTTCGTTCTTATCTATTTCCCGTGTGTAGCTGTAATTGCCGCCATACGAAAGGAATCAGCGACAAAGTGGGCACTGTTCAGCATGATCTACACAACGGTACTGGCGTGGATTGTAGCATTTATCGTGAACCATGCAGGAAGATTGTTGTTTTAAGTAAATAACAAAATGAACCAGGATATAATTACATTCGTGATCGTCAGTGCGGCAGTTTCTTATGCCATCTTTGCATTTATCAGGGCCCTGAAGCCGGGCAGGTCATCGTCCTGCGGTGACTGCGGAGGCTGTTCCGCCAAAAAAGACCTTAGCGCTTATTTAACACTTAAAAACAACAATCATGTCACAGGTAAGCATTTATCTCAATTTTGAAAAGGAAACCGAAGCTGCCTTTAATTTTTACAGGGAGATCTTCGGTGGGGAATTCCAGGGAGGAATCATGAGGTTCAGGGATGTCCCGTCATCGGAGAATATGCCTCCGCTTCCGGCAGAGGAACTTAATCTTGTAATGCATGTAAGCCTGCCAATCCTTGACGGCTTCCAACTGATGGGCAGTGATGCACCGAAATCAATGGGCTTCAAAATCACACCTGGCAACAACGCATACATCAATCTTATGCCTGCCACCAGGGCAGAGACCAGGCGTATTTTTACGGCCCTGGCAGACGGAGGAGCTGTGGAACAGGAACTACAGGAGATGTTCTGGGGTGACTATTTCGGTTCCCTCCGCGACAAATTCGGAGTGCTGTGGATGTTTAACTGCGCCGAGAAAAAATAGGCAGGAAGTGGGCGAATTCGTCCTGCTATTTCGCCACGTTAAATTCAATCACGTATCCGTATCCTTTCCAGATGGTGCTGAGAGTGATGTTTTTCATCTCAGCCGGCACCAGGTCAACAGGGGGCACCACCCTTTCTGCCGAACCGGTGAAAATATTGAACAACCGGCCTGCCTTCTCTGTTTCGTCGGCAATAACTATATGGGTTCCGGACTTCGCAACCCTGATCATTTCGCGGATAGCCAATCCCTTGTCTTCAAAGAGATTAATGGCGCCAAGGTGAAATACCACGTCAAAAACACTATCCCTGTATGGCAGCTTCTGCGCATCTGCCCGGGCAAGCCCGGCAGTGATTTTCCACCGGTGAAGATTGCTGGCACAGTGTGTCATCATTTCTTCCTGGATGTCAAGACCATAAAGGTGAAGCCCTTCAGTCCGACTGGCAAGCCACAGGAAATTCTCCCCATACCCAATGCCCGTTTCCAGCACGGCATCTCCAACCTTCACCCGTAACCTGCTCATGACTTCATTCCTTGCGCTTTTCGGACCGCCGCACAGCAGGAACATCATGTTGGTCAGAGGTGTGTAAGCCTTAGCAAGCACAGAGCGAAAAAACTTTTCCCGCCGGTTCTTAAACAACAGTCCCGTTCCGTCCAGAAAGTTGTACCAGGCTCCGGAGTGCCGGTAACTGACGTTGCATTTATTGCAGATCAGCGGATTATTATTCAATTCGTCAGGATTAATTACCGTCTCATAAACGAGCTCACCCTTGCATGAAGGGCAGCACAGCATTTCAATTACAGATCGTGCCATATCCTGTTTATTTATTTATGCACAATTTAAGATTTTTTGTGAAATTATTGACATGGCTCTTTAAAAATTCTAAATTTGTGTATATTTAGATTATTTTGATTAATCAGCCGACTAATGATCATATAAAAACGTTAAGATAGCCTTATTGATAGTTTTAATAAGTTAATGTAATGAAAGTACTTGTCACAGGTTCTTCAGGTTATCTTGGCTCACTTGCCGTAAGTCATCTTACTGCAAAGGGGTGTGAAGTCATAGGTCTGGACATTAAAAGACCTGAAACCAAAGTGGATGGTGAAAGTTTCAGGTTCTATCAGTGCAAATCAACTGACAGCAGTTATGTCAGGGAAATTTTTTCACATGAACAGCCGGACACTGTGCTGCACTTTGCCTGTACCATGAACAGATTAAGGAGCAGAAAGGAAGAGTTTGGCATGGATGTGGGCGGATCACTCAATGTAATTGATGCAGCACGGAAGACCGGATCGGTCAGGAAGTTTGTTTTCTCCAGCTCCGCAGCTATTTACGGTCCGGCCGGGAGACATGACCTGTGGCTTGACGAGACTGAGCCTCTCAAACCCGGTAACTATACCTATGGTCTGAACAAGCGACTGGTGGAGCAGATGCTTTTCCGGGAAAACGGCAGCCACCCGATGCGCCCCGTTTCATTGAGAATCTGCACGGTTGTGGGCCCACGCTATTCAAAACCCAAATCAGTGGTTTCTATTTTGTTAAGACTCCCATTTCTTCCTGCCTCCTTCAGAAAGACCACTGTACAATTTCTTCATGAGGATGATTTCAACGAGCTTTTGAGCCTTGTTATGGAGGATGCCGATATCGAAGGTGTTTTTAACCTGGCCCCGGACAGTTGTTCTGTTGTAAGTGATATTGTACCTGCTTCGAGGTTTCACCGGTTCCCCTGTTCAGTTCTCAGGCCGGTGATATGGGTGCTATGGAATCTCAGGATGGTGAACCTGCAGCCGGCCGGACTCGGATTCTGCCTGTACCCGGTTGTTCTTGATTCAAAACGCCTGACACGCAGATACGATTACTGCTTCAGGTATTCATCAACGGAGTCGTTCCTCCTGACAAAGGAGCGAAACAGCCTCCCGGCAAATGCAAGATTCTGATTCTCATTCCTTATTGTCCCTGAGTCCGAAACGGATCTCGGCTACATGGCTTATCAGCTTTACGGTTTCGTCAATCCCGAGCAGTGAAGAATTGATGCAGAGATGATATGATTCCGCGGCACCCCAGGTCTTTCCGGTGAAGTAATTGTAGTAAGATGACCGACCCTTGTCAGTGCGCTCAATCAGCTCCTTTGCCTTGCTGTCTGACAGATTGTGGCTGACGGCAATCCGTTTAATGCGGTCTGATATATCAGCGCTGACAAATAGGTTCAGGCAGTTCCTTTCGTCCTTCATCACATAATCGGCACACCTGCCTACAAAGATGCATGATCCCTCACCGGCAAGTCTCCTCATTACGTCGCTCTGTATCCTGAACAGGGATTCGTTGCTGAGGTAATAATTCGAAAAGAAATCATCGGTCAGCGAAGTCCGCAGTCCCAGCATTCCCGGGAAAAGGCTGAAGTGTTTCTGTTCATCAACCCTCTCGAAGAACTCCTCTTTGAGCCCGCTCTGCTGTGAGGCGATACGGATGAGCTCCTTATCATAAAAGGCTATGCCCAGCCTGGCAGACAGTTTCTGTCCTATCTCCCGTCCGCCGCTTCCAAGCTGTCGTCCTATCGTTATAATATATTGGTTTACCATTGACTCTGGGTTTTATCATACCCAAATTTAATCTTTATAATTAATTCCCGGTGTTGTGCAGGCTTATATTGCATAATCAGAGCAGCCGGATGGCAGTGACTGCAATAACCCAAAAAATAGTACTTTAGTTGTCACATTTTCCCGGACATGTGCATGCAGCCATGAAGAAGAAATACATTCTCTCCCTTGACCAGGGAACAACAAGTTCAAGAGCCATTCTGTTTGACATTGAAGGAAGGCCTGTCGCGTCATCCATGAAGGAATTCTCCCAGATCTTTCCCAGACCCGGGTGGGTGGAGCATGACCCTGACGGGATATGGTCTTCCCAGGCAGGCGTGGCAGCGGAAGTGGTGGCCCGGAGCGGTGCAGACTGCTCTGAAATAGCTGCCATTGGCATAACGAACCAGCGTGAGACAACCGTAGTATGGAACAGGAGGAGCGGCCGACCTGTATACAATGCCATTGTCTGGCAGGACCGCCGTACTTCGGGTCTGTGTGACACTCTCAGGGCTGAAGGTTACGGTAATATGATAGCTGAAAAGACAGGCCTGGTGATTGACGCCTACTTCTCAGCCACAAAAGTAAAATGGATTCTTGACAATGTCGATGGTGCCAGGGCAGCAGCCGGGAGAGGTGATCTTGCGTTCGGGACAATTGACTCCTGGTTGTTGTGGAACCTGACCGGCGGCAGACTGCATGTCACGGATGTCTCCAATGCATCACGCACCATGCTGTTCAATATCCGCACCCTGCAATGGGATCAGGAGCTTCTCACCCTCTTTGATATACCTTCATCTATGCTGCCTGAGGTGCGCTCATCATCAGAGGTTTACGGTTATTCGAGCGGCCTCTTTACTTCGGGGCTACCCGTTGCCGGGATAGCCGGAGACCAGCAGGCTGCAATGCTGGGGCAGATGTGTGTTGATGAGGGAATGGTAAAGAACACCTATGGCACCGGCTGTTTTATGATGATGAACACCGGAGGTGAGCCGATGAGATCAGGTAACAGGCTGCTGACTACTGTGGCATGGAAGATAGGCGATGATACAACCTATGCCCTGGAGGGCAGTATCTTTATTGGTGGAGCCGTGGTGCAATGGCTGCGCGACAGTCTGGGGATCATCCGTCAGTCATCTGATGTGGAACATCTTGCATCACAGGTAAGCTCGACAGAGGGCGTCTGTTTTGTCCCGGCGTTCGCCGGCTTGGGAGCACCATACTGGAACCAGCATGCCAGGGGCATTATAACCGGCCTTACAAGGGGTACTACAGCAGCCCATATTGCACGTGCCGCCCTTGAAAGCATAGCATTTCAAACCTTTGATGTACTGCTTGCCATGGAAAAAGATTCCGGGATGAAAATAAGTGAATTGAGAGTCGATGGAGGAGCTTCGGTAAATGACAGCCTGATGCAATTCCAGGCTGACATCCTTCAGACAGACGTTCTTCGTTCAACAATAACGGAAACGACAGCATTGGGAACAGCCTTACTTGCCGGCCTGGCAACAGGATTCTGGGGCGGAATGAATGAGTTGCGAAACCTATGGAAGGCCGGGCGCCATTTTATCCCTGAAATGAAACCGGAGGAGCGGGAGTCTCTGACACGCGAATGGAGACGTGCCGTGATGACTGCCGGCGCCTGGGCAGATGACAGTGGAATCTGATGAAACCTGTTATAAATAATCCAAAAGACCTCTATCAAAATAAAAAATTATGAAAAAAACATTCCTCCTGGCTGTCCTGATGCTGCTAATTGCACCGGGCCTGAAAGCCCAGAATGCTGACAGTGCCGATGTCTATATGATTACATGTGCACCCGGAACCGCGAGCTACTCGATATACGGTCATACAGCGCTCAGGATAAACATACGCGACACAGAATTCGACATGGTCTACAACTGGGGCATCTTTGACTTTTCAACACCCAATTTCGTTTACAGGTTTGCCAAAGGCAGGCTCGACTATTTGCTGGGAGCTTACAGTTATAAGCGGTTCCTCCAGGAGTATGTGTCCGAGGGGAGATCGGTATGGTCACAGAAGCTCAACCTGACCACAGCGGAGAAGGAGAGGCTGTTTGTATTGATCAATGAGAACCTCAGGCCTGAAAATATCAAGTACAGGTATGACTTCTTCTTTGACAACTGCGCAACCCGGGTGCGTGACATCGTTGCTGCATCTGCTGCTGACACTGTAATATTCCCGCTAAAGGAGAAGAGCCTCAGCTTCCGTCAGCTGATAGACCCGTACCAGAAGGTACTGCCTTGGCTTGATTTAGGCGCCGACATGCTGCTGGGATTGCAGGCTGACAGGAAAGCCTCTGTGGCTGATGAGATGTTCCTGCCCATGTTCCTGAGAGATAACTTTGCCGGAAGCGTCATAGTTCATGACGGAAGGCAGGAGCCACTGGCAGGGCCGGTAGAGACGGTGGTTGACATACCCCCCGCACAGACCGGGGAAAAAGCATGGGTGCCGCAGGCTGTATTCTGGCTCATATTCGTTTTTGTAGTGCTTGTGACATTTGTTTTTAAAAGACCCGGACTGGAAAAGGCAATAGATTACATACTATATTTAATATACTCCGTAATTGCACTGTTGCTGATTTTTACGAATATCTTTTCTGAACACGATGCACTTCATCTTAACCTGCTCTTCCTGGGGATAAACGTACTGATTGCGGCACTTTTCATCATGATGCTCTCCGGGAGGAAATCAGTGAAACTGAGCAGATTAACGTTAACCATTTCAGTCCTGTGGTTTCCTGTCGCACTTATTGCAGGGCAGGGAATTAATCCGGCCCTGATACCTCTGGTGCTGACAATAATGGTCAGGCTCTTCAGCCATTGCGGTTTCGGGAAGGCGCTTTAACACATCTTTAACAACATTTAACAAGGTTTTTTAATATCAGAATTGATCTTTGCGAAGCTTTTTATCAAGGGTAAAATACAACTGAATAATACATGGAACACACAACCGACATCAGGCTTCTGAATGAGAAGATTGAAAAGGAAAGCGCCTTTGTTGATCTTGTCAGGCAGGAGATTAACAAGGTGATAGTAGGGCAGCGTCATCTGACAGATTCGCTGCTCATCGGACTACTTTCAAACGGGCACATCCTTCTTGAGGGCGTTCCCGGACTGGCAAAAACGCTGGCCATAAAGACCCTGGCATCGATAATTGATACGAAGTTCAGCAGGATACAGTTCACTCCTGACCTGTTGCCCGCTGACCTCATCGGCACAATGATCTACAGTCAGAGGAAAGAGGAGTTTGTTGTACGCAAGGGGCCTATTTTCGCCAATTTCATCCTTGCCGATGAGATCAACCGCTCCCCGGCGAAGGTGCAGAGTGCACTCCTGGAGGCAATGCAGGAGCGGCAGGTGACCATCGGTGACACCACCTACAGGCTTGATGAGCCATTCATGGTTCTGGCGACGCAGAACCCGATTGAACAGGAGGGTACATATCCGCTGCCGGAGGCGCAGGTCGACAGGTTCATGCTTAAGGTGGTGATAACCTACCCCGAGAAGGAGGAGGAACGTATTATCATACGGGAGAACCTGGCCAGCGAGTTCCCCGTTGCTAAAACCATACTCAAGCCGGATGATATAATCCGCGCCAGAAGCGTGGTCAGGGAGGTGTATATTGATGAGAAGATTGAGAACTATATCCTCGATATTGTATTTGCCACCCGTCAGCCGGAGAAATTCGGCCTTTCAAAGTTCACCCCGCTGATAGCCTACGGAGCCTCGCCAAGGGCCGGGATAAACCTTGCCCTGGCTGCTAAATCATATGCCTTCATAAGGCGAAGGGGATTTGTGGTTCCGGAGGATGTGCGCTCACTCTGTGCTGATGTGCTCCGCCACAGAATAGGTCTGACCTATGAGGCAGAGGCTGAAAATATCACACAGGATCAGATCATTGCAGAGATACTCAATACTGTTGAGGTCCCGTAGAAGGATGAAGAAATTACAACTGTCACTGGTTCTGCTGATTATTCTGATCCCGGTAAAGGCACAGGAATTTTATGGTATGACCGAAAAGAGCATCAGGGCAGTCATGGCAAGTGATTTTAAGGGCCTGACACCTGATAACATGGTCAGAAATGATGTCTACAGGTACCTTAAATACCACTCGGCTGACGACAATGAGACATGGCTGATATTCCTCGACGGGAGGAACCGGTGCAAGGGAGTCAGGATAACATGCAGCAACAGTATTTACGATGCAAAGATCAGAGAACTGAACCAGAAGTACGGGTATGACAAAGACGGAGAGTGGAGTTACAGGACGGAACGAGACCGGATTGTTGTCACTGTTAAGCGTGATGAATGGTTCTTTACCGTTACACATGAGCGAATGTAACATATGTAAGGGAAGTGGAAACGACAGAGCTGTTAAAGAAGGTAAGGAAGATTGAGATCAGATCGCGCGGGCTGACACGCCAGATCTTTGCAGGTGAGTATCACAGTGCTTTCCGGGGCAGAGGTATGGCATTCAGCGAGGTGCGTGAATACCAGTTTGGTGATGACATACGCAACATCGACTGGAACGTCACAGCACGGTTCGGTCATCCTTACGTCAAGATATTTGAGGAGGAGCGGGAACTGACTGTCATGCTGCTTGTTGATGTGAGCCGGTCGGGTGATTTCGGTACGATTGCTTCCACAAAGAGGGAGATGATGACCGAGATAGCTGCGGTTCTTGCATATTCAGTCATTGCCAACAATGACAAGGTAGGGCTGATGCTCTTTTCTGACCATGTGGAAAAGTATATTCCCCCTAAAAAAGGAAGAGGTCATATGCTCAGGATCATCCGCGAGATGCTCGGTTATGAACCTGCAGGTTCAGCCACATCGCTGTCAGAACCTCTGAGGTACCTTACCAATATAATCAGAAAGAGGTGCACTGCCTTTATCCTTTCCGATTTCATAGCACCACCGTTTACAGATGCCCTGCGCATTGCATCGGGCAAGCATGACGTGGTTGCCCTGCGGATCAATGACAGGCGCGAGAAGGAGATGCCTGACGTAGGTTTCATCAAGGTGTTGAATCCCGAGTCGGGCCACGAGCAATGGATTGACACCTCCTCATCGGCTGTCAGGAACGATTACGCCGCACAGTGGAGAAAGCACGATGAGGCTGTCGCCTCAGCCTTTGTCAGCTGTGGAGTTGATATGGCATCAATCAGCACCGGTGAAGATTATATCAAACCGCTTATCTCACTGTTCAAGCACAGATAGGACTATGAGAAAGGTTTTCATCTCCATATTGGTTGTGTTTGCTTCAGGACTTCTCCTGTCAGCCCAGCAGATCAGGGTTACATCGAAGCCTGACACCTCGGTCATTCTGATAGGTGACCAGATCGGCTTCACGGTAACGGCAGAGCTGCCCTCAGGTGTCTCTGCGGATATGAGCAGCGTTGCAGACACGCTGGCAGGAAAGATCATCGTACTGCGCAGGGCCCCCCGGGACACATCTGTCTCAGCAAACGGGTCGATAACCATCACCGACAGGTACCTCATCACTTCATATGATACCGGATCATATACTATTCCGCCATTCTGGGCGGGAGTGGCTTCCGGCGACAGCCTGCTCAGATTCTTTTCTGATTATTCATTTCTTGACGTAATTCGTCCCGACATCGCCCCGTCTGATACTACTGACGTTATTTTTGACATAGTAGGCCCGCGAGGTGCGCCTGTAACCTTCCGTGAGGTCCTGCCCTGGATAGTTATCACTCTGATTGTTGCGGTGATAGTATGGCTCCTGGCACGTTTTCTGCCGAGGAATCCGCTGAAACGGTTTATCAGGCCGCCGGCCCCGCCCGAACCGGCACATGTAATTGCACTGCGTGATCTGGAAGCCCTGAGGAATGAAGAGCTATGGCAGAAAGGCGAGATCAAGGAGTATTACTCACGACTTTCTGACATTCTAAGGAGGTATATTGACAACCGTTACGGGATCAGCTCACCTGAACTGACGACAGACGAGACCGTCCGGATGCTGCAGAAAGCATCTGTGACCACAGTGGGACAGATGGCCATGGTTAAGGAACTGCTGTCACTCTCTGACATGGTTAAGTTTGCCAAATACCTGCCCGACAGTACAGCGCATGAGTCATCCATAGATAGTGCCGTAAGGTTTGTTGAAGAGACCAGGCTCCCTGATGCTGCTCCGGCTGATGTCAGTGATAAGGCTGATAAGACAGCAAATGAGGGCAGCGGCAGCTCGGTTGCCGGAGGGGAGAAGGAGAAAGGAGGGCACCATGCATAACATCGTCTTCGAGAACGGCTGGTTCCTGTGGTTCCTGCTAATCATACCCCTCCTGGTGGCACACTACATATGGCGCCAGGGAAAAGCCAATGCCCCGGTGAAGCTCTCCACAGCGGAATTCTTCGCTAAAGGGCGCAAAACCTTCCGCCACTATCTGAGACACCTGCTCTTTGCCCTCAGGGTGGCTGCCATAGCACTGGCAATAGTGGTGATTGCCAGGCCGCAGAATGTTGACCGGTGGCAGAGTTCCACCACTGAAGGGATTGATATAATTCTTGCACTCGATGTGTCAGGCTCAATGCTTGCACGTGACTTCAGTCCCGACAGGCTGGAGGCATCCAAGAACGTCGCAACTGAATTTATAAGCGGAAGGCCGTATGACCGCATGGGACTTACCGTATTCAGCGGTGAGAGCTTTACCCAATGTCCTCTGACGACGGATCATGCCGTGCTCATCAACCTGCTCAGGGAAGTGAAGAGCGGAATTATCGAGGATGGAACAGCTATTGGCGTGGGACTGGCTACTGCTATCAACAGGATAAAGGATTCCGATGCCATCAGCAAGGTCATAATTCTGCTCACTGACGGTGTCAACAACCGGGGATCAATTGACCCGATGACAGCTGCAGAGATTGCAAAGACCTTTGGTATAAGGGTATATACAATCGGAGTAGGAAGCATGGGGTATGCTGATTACCCGGTTCAGACACCCTTTGGCACCAGGTACCAGAAGATGGAGGTGGAGATAGATGAAGCCCTCCTTAAGAGGATAGCAGAGCTGACAGGTGGTCAGTATTTCAGGGCCGTGGACAACACCAGCCTCCAGAATGTGTACAGTGAGATTGACAAGCTTGAGAAATCAAAGATAGAGACCAGGGAACACAGCAGGCGTGATGAGGTCTTCATGTCATGGGCACTTGCGGCACTGGTGCTGTTCAGCCTCGAGCTGCTGCTCAGGTATCTCTTTATGAAAAACATGTCATAGCGCTATTATGGAAACATTCAGATTTGCACAGCCTGACATGCTTTACCTGCTTCTCCTGGTACCGGTACTGATCATTGTATGGATCATCGGTAACAGGAAAAGGAGGCTGGCCAGGGAACGTTTTGGCGATACCCCGATGCTGGAACGGCTTTCGCCGGATTATTCGCCTTCAAGAATGGCAGCAAAATTCCTTATCAGGCTTCTTGCATTCATCATGGCAGTGCTCACCGTTGCAAGACCGCAGTTCGGCTCACGGCTGGAAGAGGTGAAGCGCGAAGGAGTAGAAGTGATTATTGCCCTTGATGTAAGCAACTCCATGCTGGCTTCCGATATAACCCCCTCGAGGCTTGAAAGGGCCAAACAGGCCATCACCCAGCTCGTTGACCAGCTAAGGGAAGACAGGATAGGTCTCATCCTTTTCGCCGGCGATGCCTATACACAAATACCGGTTACCAATGACTATCTCTCTGCCAAGATGTTTCTGTCAACGGCAGGTCCTGACGCAGTATCAAAGCAGGGTACGGCAATAGGTGCAGCCATTGACCTGGGAATGAGGTCATTCACCCCCGAGAGTGACAAAAGCAGGGCGCTGATCATCATCACGGATGGAGAGAACCATGAGGATGATGCAGTCGAAAAGGCGCGGGAAGCAGCTGAAAAGGGTATCGTCGTTCATACAATCGGGATAGGTTCGCCTGACGGATCTCCGATAGCGGTGGTGACCGGCGGAAGAACCGATTACCTGAAAGACAATGAAGGAAATACGGTTATCTCAAAGCTTGACGAGAAAGGCCTGCAGGAGATTGCATCGGCAACGGGGGGGAGGTACGTCAGGGCCGGCAATACCAGTATCGGGCTTACGGAGATTTACAATGACATCGGCCGGATGAAGAAGAGCGAGATCAACACCATGATGTACACTGAGTACAATGAGCAGTTCCTCATTCCGGCAGCACTGCTCTTCATACTCCTCGTGACGGACCTGCTGCTGGCAGACAGGAAGAACAATCTTCTGAGGCGGATAGGGATAATCGGAAAGGAATCGAAACAGGACAGGATATGAGAGGGAAGGGAATATTTTCCAGGGTGCTTATTGCTGCCATCTGTATGGTGGTCATCTCTCCTTTGCTCCACGGACAGGAGGAGAGGGAATATGTCAGAAAGGGAAACAGGCTTTACAAGAAGAGCGAGTATGCCGGTAGCGAGGGGATGTACCGCCGTGCACAGGATGAAGGAAAAACATCAGGTGATGTGGTCTTCAACCTCGGTGATGCACTCTATAAGCAGAACAGGTTTGGAGAGGCAGCGGAGGAATTCAGCCGTGCAGTACTGGCAGGTGAAGCCGATTCACTCCGGCAGGCTGAGGGATTGTACAACCTTGGCAACTCTCTGCTTAAGGAACAGAAATTCAGTGAGAGCATCAATGCCTACATCAACTCGCTGAAGCTCAATCCTGACAATATCCAGGCGAAGTATAACCTGTCATATGCCCAGGACCAGTTGAAGAAACAGGAGGAACAACAGCAGAAGCAGCAGGACCAGGACAAGGAAAATCAGGATCAGCAGAACAAGGATCAGGACGATAAGAAGGACCAGGAGCAGAAGGATGATCAGCAGCAACAACAGCAGCAGGATCAGCAGGACAATCAGCAGCAGCAACAGGAGCAGCAGCAGCCTTCAATGAGCCGCGAGGATGCCAGGCGCCTTCTTGACGCCCTTGCTGCAAATGAGAAGCAGACTCAGGAGAAGGTGCAGCGTGACAAGGCTGCCGGGGCAAAGGTAAGGGTCATTAAAAACTGGTAATTTTGCAGTGATGAAAAAGATAATGACGGCACTGGTTTTCCTGCTGGCCTGCCTTGCGGCAACGGCCCAGGAGGTAACGCTTACCGTTGAAGCACCGGAGAGCGCTGTTGCAGGAGAAAGGTTCAGGATCATATATACAATCAACTCAACAGACGGGCAATTTTCCCCTCCGAAGTTCGATCCGTCATTCTCCGTGCAGGGACCCCAGCAGTCTACCAGCCGCAACGTCCAGTGGATCAACGGAGACATGAAGACGATCTCTTCCACCACCCTCATATATTATGTTGTGGTTGGTACGCCGGGCACTTACACCATTCCGGCGGCACAGTTTGAGACTAAAAAAGTCGCTGTCAGCTCGCAGGAAAAACAGATAATCATTACTGCCGGAGGTTCCCCGCAACAGGGTGCCGTCCAGCAACAGGGCCAGGTAAAGGCGGCCGGTGATGCACCTGCATCAGGATCAGAGGTCTCCATGAAGATACTACTCAATGACCGTGAGGTATATGCAGGTGAGCCGATCACCGGAATGCTGAAACTGTATACACGCATTAACCTTTCTGGCATACAGGAACTTAAGCTTCCTGATTTCAAGGGTTTTCTGAAGGAGGATATTGAAACTCTGCCTCTGCGCAGTCTCGAGACGGAGGTGATTGACGGCGTACAGTACGGCACCGGTGTCATTCAGCGTTTTGTGCTATATCCCCAGGTTTCCGGTGAGATACGCATAGAGCCTGCCGGGATGACTGTCCTGGTGCAGGAGCGGACTGGTGCAAGGGATCCCTTCTTTGATGATCCATTCTTTGACAGTTTCTTTTCTTCTGTCTCAACCGTGCCACGGAAGATTACGACACAACCTCTGACCGTTAAGGTCAAACCTCTGCCCGAACCCAGACCGGCAGATTTCCACGGCGCAGTAGGATCCTTTACAATGGAATCGTCTATTTCCGGCACTGACGTGAAGCTAAATGACGCCGTCACCATGACTGTTACCCTTAAAGGTTCGGGAAACCTCAACCTTTCCGGTGAACCTGTAATAAGCTTCCCTCAGGGAATTGAAAAGTATGATCCCAAAGTAACCGTCAGGAGTTCAGGCACCTCATCGGGAACCAAGGTTTTCGAATACCTGCTCATCCCAAGAAATACGGGCACCTTCGAGATACCTCCCCTATCATATTCTGTCTTCGATCCGAAGGCGGAAAAGTATGTGACTCTGCGCGCCGGAGGATTCACTGTCAAAGTCACAGGCACGCCGGGGCAGGAAGAGAGCGCAGCTCCGGTCTATATCCCGGGTGAGGATGTAAAGTACCTCGGTCAGGATATCAGGTTCATCCGGAATGGCAAAACCAGGCTGGCAACAGTCTCCGCGCCGCTGGTCTCAACACTTCATTACTGGCTCTGGTTTGCCTTTGCCCTTTTTGTTGCTGTCCTGGTGCTTTTGGTTCGGAAACAACAGATCAGACGAAATGCTGACACAGCAGGAGTACGCAACCGTCGGGCAGCAAAAAATGCCCGTAAGAGGCTGGCAAGAGCCACAGCACTGCTCAAATCAGGGAATAAGGAAGCTGTGAATGCTGAGGTTGCCCGGGCACTCTGGGGCTATCTTGGTGACAAGCTTCGCATAGCGCAGTCGGATATCACCAGGGATAAGTGCTATGCTGAGTTGAGAGGCAGGAAGGCTGACGAGGAGATGATCACCGAGCTCGACCGGATACTCACCGCTTCCGAGTACTCGCAATATGCTCCCGTTTCAGAAGGCGAAAGCCCTGCAGCACTCTGTGAAAGAGCTGGCGCACTTATCGGGAAACTTGATGATGTACTTGACTAAAGGAGGGAAAAGATGAGAAGGATTCTGCTGATTCAGTTCGTATTCCTGGCAGGCATTGTTAGTCTTGCCGCACAAACGCCTGAGGAGCGATATTCGCAGGCTGGAGGGCTCTATGGTTCAGGCGACTATTCAGGCGCTGCAGCCATCTACCGGAAGCTGTGGGAGGAAGGTTTCAGAAGCAGGGATCTGCTCTACAATGCAGGGAATGCGTTTTTCAAGTCTGGTGATAATGCCTCTGCAATCCTGTTCTACGAAAGGGCAAAGCTTCTGGCGCCTGCAGATGAGGACATTGACTATAACCTGCAGATAGCAAGGAGCCGTATTACAGACAGGTTTGAATCAGTGCCACAGTTGTTTTTCGTCAGGTGGTTCGATTTCCTGGCATTACTGACCCCGACAAATATCTGGGCAGTAGCAGCCCTTGTGATGTTCCTTGTGGCCCTGGTGCTTGCCCTGGTGTTCCTTACCAAAGCAAGGGCAAGGGGACGGCTTCTTTCATTCTGGCTTGCAATCGCAGCGATGATTTTGTCCTTCCTGATGATTTCACTGGCCTTGCGGAACAATAATCTCGTCAACCATAACAGCAAAGCCGTGATCACCTGCAGCATTGTGACAGGACGGAGCGCTCCCGGGGAAACGGGCAACGAGCTCTTTGTGCTCCATTCAGGCACCACTGTCACCGTTGAGCAGGAACTGGGGGCATTCCGCGAGGTGAGACTTCCCGACGGAAACAAGGGATGGATCAGGTCAGACTGCATGGAAAAGATATAATCCGTTAAGACTATTTTCTTAACTTTCCGCCGGATTCAAATTGTCCGGACCGGAACAGCTGCCGGATTACAGTCTCCGATACGGCAAACAGGGAGCCCGGCATTGAAACAATCATCGAGGAGCCTATAGACAATCTTTAGCCCCGGGAATGAAGGAATTCATCACAGTCTGTCCGCGCAACTGTTACAGCACATGCACTTTCAGAGTATTCACTGAAGAGGGCAGGGTGGTCCGCATTCTCCCCTTTGAGGGTAACCTGGCTGTGCCGGAAGGGCCGTGCATTAAGGGACTTTCTTACCTTGAAAGGGAATACTCTTCGGAACGAATCATTTATCCCCTCAGGAGACAGCCTGACGGCTCCTTTGCCCGGATCGGTACAGATGAGGCTCTGGCTATGATAGCCCGCAGACTCACCGAAGCCAGGAAAAACCATGGTCCGCATTCAGTTTTGTTCTACAAGGGAAGCGGCTGCTCAGGACTGAGCAATGAAATTGCAGGCAGCTTCTGGAAACTGTTCGGCGGAGCTACCACTACATACGGTAATCTCTGCTGGCCTGCGGGTCTTGAGGCTGTCAGGCTGACACTTGGCGAGGTTAAGCACAACCTTCCATGGGACCTGGCAAATGCATCCATGATCATCCTCTGGGGCAAGAATCCTGCCGAGACTAATGTGCAGGAGATGATACACATTGACAATGCACGGCAGAACGGAGCAAAAGTGGTGGTAATTGACCCGCGCCGGACCCTCACTGCTGACAAGGCTGACATGCTCATCAGACCACGCCCCGGCACCGACGCCGCCCTGGCACTGGCAATGGCACGGGTGATAATTGACCGCGGACTGACCGACCAGGAGTTTATCCGCAGGCATGTTGCAGGGTTTGGACAGTTTGCAGCATCACTTCAGATAACGCCTGATAAAGCACAGGAAATTACAGGCATACCTGCCGGGACAATCATTGATCTTGCAGTAGCGGCGGCGGGCGCCGGGCGTCTCACAATTGTAGCCGGATATGGATTGCAGCGCTATACAAACGGCGGACAGACCATCAGGTCTATCCTCTCCATCCCGGTGATAACCGGCATGATCGGTAAGCCCGGGTGCGGCTTCAATTTTGCCAATCTCCAGAGCTATATCTTCGATGAGGTGAAGGAACCCTTGAGCTATTATCCAGCCCCTGAGACTGATAAACCTTTCCGGCGATCCATCTCTATGGCAACTTTCGGACCCGATTTTTTTGCACTGAAGGAACCTGCAATCGAGGTTGCATGGATTGAGAGAGGCAATCCTGTGATTCAGCTTCCCGGCAGCGGAGAGGTCAGAAAGGCACTGGAATCAGTTCCGTTCAAGGTAGTGGTTGAGCAGTTTATGACTGACACTGCGGAGATGGCAGACATCATTCTCCCTGCAAAGGGGATCTTTGAACAGGCTGATGTGGTGGGGTCATACTGGAATCCTTATGCCCAGTATAAGCCGCAGGTTACTGACCTGCCCGGCGAGGTCCTGCCGGAGAGTGCAATCTACTGGCGACTGGCTCAGATGATTGGACTTCCCTCAGGTGGTGACACAGGGATTCCTGCTCCCGGAGATTATTGGACCTGGCTGATGGAAAGGATCAGTCACACGCCGGGCTTCGTAAGGGAAGAGTTAATGCAGAAACCTGTCATCCCTGACCAGAACGAGCATCCGGCATACGGAAACATGAAATTTGACACACCTTCCGGAAGAATAGAACTGTGGTCTGACAGGGCTGTGAAACTATGGGGCGTTAATCCGTTGCCGACCTATGAACCTCTGGATGAATCAGGGGAGGAACATCTTCCCCTGAGGCTCATGACTCCGAATATTGCATCACGGATACATTCTCAATTCGGGAACCTGAAGGTGATCAGGAGTGTGGTTGAAGAACCGGCATGGGAAATATCACTGGCTGATGCAGGCAGCAGGGGCCTCCGGAGCGGAGACAGCATCAGGGTGTTCAATTCGCGCGGTGAAGTTTTGGGAAAAGTCAGTGTCACACGACGTATCAGAAGCGGCAGCATTGTTTTTCCAAACGGTATCTGGCTTTGCGAGGGCGGGGGAGTCAACAGGCTCATTGCTCCCTCGGAGACCGATATGGGACATGGTGCTGCATTTCACAACACGAGGGTTGACATAGAAAAACTGGTGCCATGAGGAAGGGATTCACATTTGACGCTGCACTCTGTGTGAGTTGCAAGTCCTGCAGCGCTGCCTGCATCCTCGAGAACGGGTTTCAGCCCGGCATGCGCACCCTCTTCGCCTGGAATAATCATGTACTTCCTCTGGTGGGCGTAATCAACCTGTCGATGGCCTGTAACCACTGTGCCGAACCCGCCTGCGCCACAGGCTGCCCGGCACTTGCCTACACCACAGGTCCTGACGGAGTGGTTGTGCATCATTCAGACCGGTGTATGGGCTGCGGTTACTGCACGTGGAGATGCCCCTATGAAGCCCCGAAAATCAACCCCGCCCTGGGGTTTGTAGAAAAATGTCATTTATGTGCAGACAGAACCATTCAGGGTGTTGAGCCGGCCTGCGTCACAGCCTGCCCCACCGGAGCACTTAAAATGACGAAAAGGGAAGAATTTGACGGCGCACTTCCGGCATGGTTTCCTGATACAGGCTTAAGACCTTCGGTTATCCTGAAAAACGCAGAAAACTTTAATAAACCCGTAATTATACCTGCTGAAAATGAATCAATTGAGGAAGATGCAGAGAGATTGAGCCGGCAGGGAGCCGGAATTGACTCCTCCGGCATACTGAGGAAAGAGTGGAGCCTCGTTCTTTTCTCCTCCATGGTCATTGCAGCTTCTGTGATGATGATTATTTCAGCTCTGGAGAAAACCCGAACCGGAGCAATCCCGTTTCTTCTCATGCCCGGTGCGATGGCCGTCTCTTCTGTACACCTCGGTGTACCGGGCAGATCATGGAGGTCTGTGCTGCATATCAGAACCTCACCTCTCAGTCGCGAGATAGTCATGGCACTGCTGCTGACCATGACGGCCCTGCTCCGGTGGCTGGTCCCCGGGCTGATACCGTCTCTCATTACGGTTCTCATTTCACTGACTGCACTTATATCGGTTGACATGGTATACTTCGCGGCCGACAGGTCGTTCAGACTCAGGCTTCACAGCGGCCAGGCATTTTTTACCGCAATTTACACCACCTCATGGTTCATCGGGCAGGGGACTATATTTATCATCCTTTCCATGCTTGCAGCCATTTCGGTGGTTGTGAGATACAGGTCAGCTGATAGTGACAGCCTGACACGTGCACTATACTATACCAGGGCAATGGCGTTGCCGGTGGTATTCATGCTGATATACCCCGGCAGCCCGGTGACGGACATCGCTGCCCTCGTGATTTTCATCACAGGCATGGTAGCCGACAGGCTGCTTTTCTACTGCGACTTCAGGCCGCCAGGCATAAGAGATACAATTACAGAAAACTTCGGAACAGTATATGAAAAAGAGAGAGATAAACAGTGTCAGGACGCCGGTATATCGTGATTCCGGCTTTGAATTGCCCACTGCTTCGGCAACCTCGGGCGCTTTTGCAGCGGAGACCAGCCATGAGCGGGAGCCGGATCTGTATATATATTCAAGGTACCGAAACCCGACAGTGGTTGCTGCCGAGGAGGCGGTCATGGAGGCTGAGGGGTGCGGCTGGGCGCTGCTGGCCCAGTCAGGCATGGCCGCCATTGACATTGCACTGTCGATCTTCCAGGAGGCCGGGAGACATAACAACTGGCTCTTCTTTTCAGAGATCTATGGCGGCACAATATCATACATCAGCAGTGTGCTGCAAAAGCGCCGCGGCATTGATGTGAGTTTCTTCAGGCCCGTTGACGGCAGGTATGACTACCGGCAGCTTGAAAACGCACTATCCGAAATCAGGCCTGATATTCTTTATTTTGAGACCATCTCGAACCCGCTTCTGATCGTAGCAGAGGGACGAAGGGTCATTGAGCTTGGCAGGAAATACGGTGCGAAGGTTATTGTTGACAACACCTTCGCCACACCGATGCTATGGAAGCCTCTTGATGACGGGGCTGACCTGGTGATCCACAGCGCAACAAAATACCTGTCAGGTCACGGTAACCTTACTGCAGGAGTAATATGCGGCAATGACAATAAACTGATGCAGAGCGCTGTAGAATATCGTAAGTTTGTAGGGCACATGCTCTCACCCGATGATGCCTACCGGCTGCAGACCCAGATGGCATCTTTTGAGCTGCGTTTCAGGCAGCAGTGTGACAACGCTGCAGCGGTGGCATCAATGCTGAAGTCGTCAGACCTGGTTGCCAACGTGCTTTACCCGGGACTTGAAACCCATGATACCCATGCGGCAGCCAAATATCTGACGGGAGGTAAGGGTTACGGTGCGATGATCACTTTCGATCTTGCAGGAACTTCGCCTGAGGAAAAGAGAAAGAACCGCGACAAATTCATTGCTTCCGTTTATCCCGAAATAAGGCTTATACCCACACTCGGCGACAACCATACTATACTGATGCCGGTTGAGGCAGTATGGGGCACCAAGTATCCTGAGCCGGGAATGATAAGATTGTCTGTTGGTTACGAAAAGACTCCCGGACTGACTGAGATTATAAGGCGCGGACTGAAGGGCTGATTACCATTTTATCGGTTCCATTCCCCTGGCAGTGAGCCACTCATTGCAACGGCTGAAGTGAGAGCAGCCGAAAAAACCCCGTGAGGCGGAGAGAGGAGAGGGGTGAACCGTCTTGAGAACCAGGTGCCTGGTATTATCTATTGACGCTCCTTTGTTCTGTGCATAGGCGCCCCACAACAGGAATACCAGGTTCTCTCTTTCATGATTGAGGGAGCTGATTGCAGCATCGGTGAACCGTTCCCATCCCCTGTTCTGATGTGAAAGGGCCTGGTGCGCCCTGACAGTCAGTATTGCGTTGAGGAGAAGCACACCCTGGCTCGCCCACCGTTCCAGGTTACCTGACTTCGGGACGGGCACCCCGAGGTCGCGGTTCAGTTCCTTGAAAATATTCACCAGGCTGGGAGGGAACTCTGTTCCGTCATTAACTGAAAAACAGAGTCCGTGTGCCTGCCCGTAATTATGATACGGATCCTGTCCTATGATCACAACCCTTACCCTGTCAAAGGGGCAGAGGTCAAATGCGTTGAAGATTTTGTTCCCCGGTGGGAATACCTGCCTGGTACGATACTCTTCCCTGACAAATTCGGTCAGAGTCCTGAAGTACTCCTTTTCAAACTCCCCGCTGAGTTTTTCTTTCCATCCGGCTTCGATCTTTACCTCCATAATGACACGCACACTCTATATGATGTTAAATATATTGAATTTTAACTGAAGTGTCATGCCTGCATGGAAGGAGGGGAAAAAATGAGTTATCTTAGAATCTCCAACACAGAAGAAGATGATTGATTTGCGCAGTGATACCGTAACCCGGCCATCGGCCGGAATGCTCGAACGGATGATGAAAGCCAGTGTCGGTGACATGATCTTCGGCGAAGACCCGGAGGTCAATGAGCTTGAACGGATGGCAGCGGAAATGTTCGGCATGGAGGGAGCTCTTTTCTG
>DHUL01000003.1:0-224 GCA_002409145.1 Bacteroidales bacterium UBA5235 | reverse complement strand
ATCTGCAGCAAAATGGCCCACATTTACCTGTTTGAAGGTGGCGGTGTGGCATTTAATTCGGGTGCTTCCGTTGCCCTCATTGACACCGAAAACGGCACTTTTACTGCAGAGGATGTAAAACAGCATATCAACAATCCGGATGACCCTCACAGGGCATTAACCCGCCTCGTGGAAGTGGAAAACACTGTCAACAGGGGCGCAGGCGCCTGCTGGGATTTCAAGGA
>DHUL01000093.1:16159-55036 GCA_002409145.1 Bacteroidales bacterium UBA5235 | reverse complement strand
CACTGCCGGAGACCTGTACATCCCTGGCATGCGTGTATCTGAGCGGCGTGGATACCGTTATGGAGTCTGACGGGGTGGCTCCCTGACCTCCAAAGCGGCGCCGTGCAGCCCCGACGGCTGCGATGACTGCAGTCTCAGTCCTGGAACCATAGTCTATTGTGATGGTCTGGCCGGCATTAAAGCCTGCCACGGTTCCTACCCGTATAATCCTGCTGCCTGCCTTGACGGGAGCTCCTGTTGCGGTCGCTCCTGAAGTCCCGATGGCTGCTATCACAACACTCTCGCTGTCTGCTCCGGAACCGATGATTATACTCTGATCAATGCTGAAGCCTGCAACACTTGAGACCTTGATGTTGTTTGAACCGGATTCTGCCGGGGCAGCCAGGGCAGTTGTGTTTTGTACCATGAAATCACGGCAATTGCTGTCACTGTCATTGCCGTCAGGGTAACGGCCGGCACTCCTGTCCGGCTGTGACCCCGCAGCTTCAGGTCCCATCCAGAAGCCTCTGCTCATGGTCGGTGAAGGTACGAAGCATCCGCTCTCACCGGCACCCGATTCAGCCTGGTACCCTTCTGCAGCCCATGGATCAACCAGTCCGCCGTAATTCAGGGCATCCACAACATTATTGCCGGCATCACGCAACACCATATTGCCCGCGCTGGCTGACAGGGCAGGACCACCAAACCACTGGTCCGGCTCCTTCGATCCCTGGTACCCTGCTGTGGTTACTTTTTTATCCAGTATCACATCATCAGTCTCATGGCTGTTGACCAGCGGCTTGTCAAGGGTAATACTGTTCCGTAGAGCCAGAACAGGTTCATTGCTGGAATGTGCAAATGCTGTTGCCGGTTCAAAGGTTATTCCCGTTCCCCATACACTGAAAGGCATATTGGAAGAATGATTGAATTTCAACGGTTCAGCAAGGTCAAGTCCGGTTCCGGGATCATCTGCTTCTGTAAGCGGGCCGTTGAATGTACTCCGGGATGATTGTGTGCCGACCCGTGTTACTGTTACCGTCTCAATACCATGTCCCTCGCTTTCGATATCAAGCCTGATCTTATCACCAACGGAGATGTTTTCTACAGAGGAAACCTTGATATTGGTATCCCCTGCCCTGGCATCCATTGACAGCCATGCCTGGGTACCCGGCTTGCCTACCCCGGTAATTGTAACCAGCTCGTACTTTTCGATAGCCCTGGAAACGGCAGGGTAGGTTGCCCCATAACCTATCGCCATCTTCTGGCCGACCTCAAAACCGTCAACACTGGTGACCGGTATGTTCATCGAACCGGCAGGAATGGTGATCACCGGACCGTCCGGAAGCGGCTGCCATACAGTAGTCTGGCCGGACGGGCCGCGCCTTCCGAAACCAAAGGGCATTGCCGAGGCCCCGGATGCCGGCGGAGTGGCGATGCCGGCAATCGTCCCGGTTTCCATTGCAGAACCTGTACCGATCTCTATCATATCACCAACCGTCATGCCTGCTGTGGTCCTGACATAGAGAACAGATTCACCCTTCTTCGCAGGAACTGCCAGGCCTGAACCTGAAAGACCAAGGAGGTAAAAACCCTTCGCGGCAAGCTTTGTCCCGGCCGGAATCCTGACAGATGAAAACACCGGCATCTGTGTCTGATGATGAGTCAGGGTCCAGCCTGAAACATCAATCTCTGCATCGCCTGCATTGTAAAGCTCAATAAATGAGTTTGTTGAATTATCAGGAGATCCGTCGCTTACCCGGAATTCATTGATTTTAACGGGACTGACATTGCGCACCTTTTCAATGGCTGTCTCAGTCTGAGGCTTGTTGCTTCCCTGTGTCATCCACGAAGCCTTGCCGATCAGGTCGCCGTTGAACGGTTCCCCGGAAGAAGTTATCCGGAAAGTAGCGCTTACTCTCTCACCGGGTTCAACAGTAGTGGTGAATGTCTTTGATTGTTCCTCAGAATCCTCAAGGACGGATTTCCAGCCCTTCGGGACCGATATGCTCAGGCTAAGGTCATTTACGGGAGAGCCTGTAGTGTTTATAAAGGATAATGTGGTGTTCTGCGTTGACATCGGGGCGAAGGTCTGCAGACCGGGAGGGGTATCGGTCATGCCTGCCGGTGCAATGCCAAGGCGTTGGACATCATACCTTGCAGCCACAATGTTAGCCTGTATCTTCTGATAGGTCTCCTGTGAGGGGAATGTTCCAGGGGCCGTCATCGCTCCTTCATAGAAGGTACCCTGGGAGCCGTTGCTGTTGTCGCCTCCGTTGCCCAGCAATATGGCTCCCTGCTTGCGCATCGGGTCATAGCTGTTACGGTCATTAATGATACGGGACCCGTCGTACATGACTTTCAGGTCTCCCTGTTGAGCATCTCCTCCCATGGCTCTCCAGTGGTGAGGTTCGCCGTCAGCTGTTGCCGTCACGAATCGCCATGTGATGCTGGGAAGGTCAGGACAGTATTTGTCATCCGGAGAAGGGTTGACACAACCAACCAGGTTGTTCTCCTGGTCAGTCATGATCCAGGGCCCCTGAGCCTGTCCCTTGTACCATGCCGTGGCATTTCCATAGTATGTGGTTTCCATGGTGCCGTCACCGTCGTCACGGCTGTCTGTTTCAGCGTTGCCGTAATCGAAGCAACAGCCTGAGTTGTAATGGAGGCCGTTTATTACCCAGTACTGGCCTTCAGCCTGGTCATCTACTGCGGTACCCACCGGGTCATCATCACGAAGACCCATTCCCGGCTCGATAAAGACGCCGTAGACCTTATGGCCCATGATTGTAACAGGAGCCATATCGGCAACAGGAAGATTATTGAATCCGCCCATGGCCGGGCCGCTGAATCCTCCCCTGGGAGCCTGGACAAGATGATTCCCTTTGCCTGACTGGTCGTAGAGAACGGTTATCCAGCAGTAAGTGCCGGCGCAGAATTTGTCCTGCGCTGCAGCGTCAGCATAACCGCCCGGATCACCTTTGCCTGAGCGTACCATACCTATGTCAAGGGTTTTACCGTCTGACTGGCGCATAACCTGGTATAGCGGACCGTTGTACGACGAATACAACGCACGGGTGCTGCTGTGGGCAGCAACACAGGGGAAGCCATCAGCGGCAAAGATGTCACACGGTCCTTCAGGCCTCACGGAAGTATCACTGCATCCGGTACCTACGGTTGCAAGAACCATTAACAGTGTGGCAGGCAATGTGAGTGCCAGACCAAGGGCGATTGCAAGGCTGCTTTTCTTTTTCATGTTGTTCGGGTTAGTTGATCAGGGTTGGTTATGGGTTGGTTTATTTGTCTTATTTCCTGGTATAGCCGTTTGGAGCGCCCGGTGTGGGAAGGTAATCAGCTACCTGTATTCCGTCATCATGTGGCAGTATAAGAGGGGTTGCAAGGGTAATGCCTGTACCGGAGACCTGCGCACCTTTATCATGTGCATATTTAAGAGGTGCTGAGACTATCACAGAGTCTGTCTGTGAAGCTGCCTGCCCTCCATAACGGCTTCGTGCAGCTCCCACTGCGGCAATCACAGCTGTTTCATTCCGGGAACTCTTATCAATTGTAATTGTCTGGCCGGGATTGAAGCCTTTCACGCTGGTTACGGGGATCACCTTTACTCCCGCTTCAATGCCGTCACTCAGCCCGGTGCCGCCTGCAGTACCGACACTGGCAATAATAACGGTCTCACTTTCACTGCCCGTGCCGATATTTATCCTCTGACCTTCACTGAAGCCAGCGACACTTACTACTTTGATATTTGTTGTCCCGGCGACAGATGGAGTCGCCAGTGTGACAGTCCTCTGTAATAGGAAATCACTGCAGTTGCTGTCAGTATCAGCGCCATCCGGGAAACGGCCGATACTCCTGTCAGTCTTACCTCCATCCGGAACAAACTGCCCCTGGCCTGAGAATGAACCCGGCACCACTGCAATACAACCTCCATTGCTTTGATCTCCTTCAAGAACTGCAATCTCAGGGCTGGTGATTATTCCGTTGGCACTCGAATTGCTCTGCTGTGATCCGTATACTAATGCATCGACAATCACACTTCCGCCGGCATCCATCAGGGCAATTGACCCGGCGACCGGCGAGAGAGGGGCTCCGTACCACTGGTCCGGCCGTACAGCTCCCCGGTATCCGCCGGAAGCAGCCAGCTGATTAAGAACTGCAGTGCCGGCAGAGTAACTTTTTTCAAGTGCTCTTTCTAGCCTTATACCGCTGCCCAGTGCCTGTACAGCATCGCCGCTTCTGTGAGCATATCCCGTGGCAGGGGTGAACGAGATTCCGGTTCCCCTGTCTGTCACGTCTTCATCAGGCATATGAGCAAACCTGAGAGGCGTTGTGAGTTCCACTTTACCCGGGCTGGTGCCTGACGGTCTGAAAGGGATTGATACTCCATGTGCAGGAGCAGCTGATATGCTGATAAGCCGCTTCACTGCAACGAGTTCCTTCCGTCCTCCGGTACCGATTGTAAGTGTGTCACCCACCGTCATTCCGGAGTTGGCCACTACCTTTATTATTGTATCACCGGCTTTTGCTTCATCAGCAAGGTTCGTCAGGGTGGCAGCCTTGCCGACAGCAGTGACTGTCGCAAGCTCGAAGTTGCCCCCGATGTCTATTCCGATTTTCTCTCCGACCCTGAATCCTGCCGCATCTGTGACAGGAAGGTTTGTCGATCCGGCAGGTATAACGAGCCAGGGCCCTGTCGGAACAGGTACGAACAGAGTGGCCATTGGCGAGGCTGCTGTTCCTACGGTTGCGATAGTATGAGATTCTCCTTCAACATTTATAACCTGCCCTGTTTCGAAACCGTCAGTACTTAAGACGTTGATAACATTATCACCACGGTTTGAAGGGGCAGCCAGTCCTGATGAGGAAAGGCCGAGCAGGAAGAATCCCCCGGGCGTTACCACTGTACCTGCTTCGATGGTTGCCAGCTTCACCGGAGCCCACATGCTCCTGGTATTTACCAGCGACCAGCCTGAGATGTCAACATCTGTGTCACCGGCATTGTAAAGTTCGATATACTGGTTGGTTGGATTACCCCCTGTCTCAAAACGTACTTCATTGATTTTAACGGGGAAAGCATTTCTTACGCCCTGCGAGTTTACCCCGGTATGGACCTGGTTTGCACCCAGATTCTTCCACACCGCCCTGCCGGTAAGGAATCCACTGCCAGCCGCTTGCGAGGAAGTAACCGTAAATACGACAGTTACACAGGCGCCCGGCATCACCGGTTTGCTGAACTTTTTCAAAGTCTTTCCCGTACCTGTGACAACCGCTTTCCATCCTTCCGGACATGAAATGCCCAGTTTAACACCCCTTGCAGGGGCATCCCCGGTATTTGTAAAGGAGACGGTAACCTCCTGTGACGTTGCAGGGGTGAATGTGGTTATCCGTGACAGGGTCAGCTGCGGCACATCATAGTGTGCAGCTACAATATTCCCATGTACGGCATTGACGGCCTCATCTGTCGGATATCCTCTTGTAATCACCCCTTCGTAGAAGGTGCCGGCAGAGCCGTTGCCGTTGTCACCGCCGTTACCCAGTTGTACCCCGCCCTTCCTGTGCATCGGATAGTAGTTGCTGCTCTCAAGTGAGCCGGGCCGGTATCCGCTGTAGAATGTCGCGAGCCCCTCCTTCTGCGCATCTCCTCCCCTTATATCCCACTGGTTTCCACCGCCACCGTTGACTACTCCGGTTACAAAGCGCCAGGAATCAATTGTCGGGCTGGCAGCATTCAGTTTCGCATCGTACCCTGAAAACAGCCCGGCTTCCATATCTGACATGATCCAGGGGCCGGTACCGCTGCCACTGCCCCATGCCGTGGCAGTGCCGAAATAGACTGTCTCCATGGTACCTCTTCCCACAGCACGGCTGTTGGTAGAGGTATTGCCGTAGTTGAAACAACAGCCGCTGTCAAAATGGGTACCGTCAAAGACCATGTAGATGCCCTGTGGTTCATCATTGATTGCAAGGCCGGTTGCATTATTGTTTCGCAGGCCCATGCCGGGCATGATATAGACACCATAAGCCTTGTGTCCCATGATTGTTACCGGCGCCATATCTGCAATCGGAAGGGTGTTATATCCCCCTTTGTCAGGTCCCCTGAATAATCCGGGAGGCGCCTGAAAGAGGTGATTGTCATTTCCCGACTGGTCGTATACAATGGTGATCCGGCAGATTGTTCCGGTGCAGAAAGAGTCCTGGGCTGCTGCGTCAGCATATCCGCCCGGATCATCTTTTCCGGGTGCAACAACACCTATTTCCATCGTCATGCCGTCTGACTGGCGCATGACCTGGTACAACGGGCCGTTGTATGATGAATATAATGCACGCGTGGTACTATGGGCAGTCACGCAGGGGAAACCTGCAGCGGTATAGATGTCACACGGGCCTTCCGGCCTTGACGGGTCAGGCTTGTTTCCCGTGCCCGTCATTGCTGTCAGCATCATCATTCCAGCCGGTAGTATAAGCGCCAGCACGAAAATTATAGTGAGGGGTCCTTTTTTTGTCATTTTCAGTTTTGTGATTTTGATCGGCATTCACATGCAAACCATAGCAGAGCCTAATCAATAAATTATTCATAGGATCAGACTTAAACGCAGTTTACTCAGGCACGGACTTCGCGGCGGGCTCTTCACCTGATTCAATTTTCCAATATAACATATATCTTGAATCATGGATTCCGAAAAATGGCTCCAGTACCAGATTTGCCGGATTTGCCATTCTTATGCCAGTCATTGAAAATTTCAGAGGCTGATCTTCAACAGGTATAAGTTTTTCTGCAATCGCTGAAATATCGTCATCTGTCAATACCGGAGCTTCATCAACAGGAAGCTTCTGCCCTGAGGCGATGTGACCCCACCGGCTGTCATCAGCGATTATCCCCTTCAGATCTTCGGTCCCTGTTTTTGCTCCAAGCAGGACAGGTCCATGCATGAAAGCAACATAATCGGGAACATTTATAAGTTGTTCCGTCCTGTTGTGCATCGGGAACAGCACCTCTATTCTATCACCCTTTTTCCACTTGCGGGCTATCGCTACGTAAGAGGAGGGATGAGCATCAAACGGAACGGGATTCCCGTTCAGGAGGATCTTCAGTTCACCCTCCTTAACCCACCCCGGGTATCGGACCATCAACGAAAAACTGCCCGATCCGTCAGTCACTTCAAAGCAGGTTCCTTCCTCATACGGGAACCTGGTTTGCTGCCGGATCTTTACTCCTCTCTCCTTCCATGTCAGCTCGGAGGCAATGAAAAGATTCAGGAACAGGGAATCGTGCCTGTGCGTGTAAATGAACTGGTTGTATTTCCCGTGGTTCTCCATTCCGGTACCTACACAGCACCACATTGCCTGGTCGGGTGCGGAATAAACCCTGTAATGCCGGGGACGGACGGGGGTGAAATAAACATAACCGCCATGTTCCGGATGCTGTGCTGACAGAATGTGGTTAAGCAAAGTTCTCTCATAATAATCTGTATATCCGGCAGAAGGGCTTACTCTGAAGAGGCTCTCCGTCAGCTTTAGCATATTATATGAATTACATGATTCGGGACCTTCTATATCCTGGGTGTAATCAATACATGCAGCCGCTTCCGGGAAGTGTTCCCTCCTGCCGTTCCCTCCGAATGCCAGGGAGCGGTTGTCAATCACGGTTTCCCAGAAGAATCGTGCTGCATCACCATACTTCCTGTCGCCCGAGAGCTCTGCGATTCTCTGGAACCCCACCACTTTCGGGATCTGGGTATTTGCATGCTTGTTATCGAGGTTGTCGATATCTGCCGACATCGGATCGAGGAGCATCCTGTGTGAAAACCTCATTGCTGCAGCTAGGTATTTCTCATCCCCCGTCATCCGGTAGGCATCGGCCAGGGTTTCGTTGATACCGCCATGTTCCATGTCAAGCATTGATTCCATCTGTTCATCCGAAAGAGCCGAGGTTATGTTTATTGCCCAGTCGCATAACCCGAGGAAGAGCTCTTTGGCCTCCGCGCTGCCGGCATATGACCATGCATCCCTGAGTCCGGCAAACAATTTATGAACGTTATACCACGGAACCCATTTAGTGCGATATATTGAGAAATCGCCCTTCTGCAGTGTGCTCCATAACTCATTGCTGCCGGGGACGCCCCCTATATAACCGATTCCCCAGTCAGGGTGATTAATACTGTTTGCCTCCTGACACTTCCTGAGTTCAGTGATCATGTATTCCATCCTTCGTTTGCACTCGGCATTCCCGGTTGCAGCATAATTCATCGCCATGGCTGACAGGTAGTGTCCGCCTATATGACCTGACAGGCCATCCCAGTTTGGATACATCTCACCCTTTGGCTGCAGCCCCGCTTCCCTGAGAAACGGCTCGAGAATACGGTCAATGTCATACTTCAGCAGATTCTGAAGATTCAGATCACGGGCATGTTTAAACGGACCGTCAAGCAGCACAACATCCTGCAATGGGAATTCGTTCGGATAAAACATATCCTGTGATCCCTGGTTACAGCTGACAAGGAAACTGCAGAAAAGAATTATGAAGAGGGCCGGTGCAAGTCCGGATGCTGATGGTATGGTAAAGGTGTTTTTAAAATGTCCTGATTGCCTGCACGGGATTATGTGTATTCTCATGGTTACTGCTGTTTGGGTAGGGCGGGATTTCTGAATAGAATCGTTTCTCCTGTCCGGGATATTCCTGTCAGTTCCGAGCAGGTGATTCACCTGAACAGGAGCTGCGCAAAGTTGTACAGGTTGTTTCTCCAGACCGGCCATGTATGTCCGCCAGGATATTCACTGTATGTATATTTCACATTCAGCTCGTCGAGCTTTTTCAGCAATGCCTGGCCGTTGTTCCAGGCGATATCTTCCTTCCCTCCCATGGCGATCCAGAAAAGCCTGAGCGAACTCATCCTGGCGGGATTGTTTTTGATATAGTCATACTGTTTGCCGGCAATGTCGCTCTGGGCAGGCATTATCCATCCAGAGCTGAATACTCCGAGGTACGGGAACATATCGGTATTGTTGATCCCGACATAAAGGGTCTGCAATCCGCCCATTGAGAGTCCGGCAAGGGCACGGTTGCCCGGGGCTGTTTCCGCACGGTAGTTCTTCTCAACGAAAGGTATGATACTTTGTTTGAGCTCCCTCTCGAACATTCTCAGAGTCATCTCTCCGAAGCCCTGCTGTCCATCCATATTGCCGTCAGGCATCACTACCAGCATAGGTTTCGCCTTACCTGCCGCAATCAGATTATCAAGTATCAGGTCAGTCTTCCCCTGTGTGGCCCATCCTCTCTCATCTTCACCCCCGCCATGCAAAATGTATAGTACAGGATATTTCTGATCGGTATTAACGTCATACCCGGCAGGTTTGTAGATACAGAACTGCCTCCATGTGTTGGTCACTCTCGAAAAATAACGCTTTATGGCAAGTTCCCCGTGAGGGACATCCCTTGCGGCATAATAGTCATCACCGCTGAACGGAACTTCAATCCCGCTTACCATACGCCCCATGCCGTAGAATGTTTCGCTGGCCGGGTCAGCCACTGCCAGCCCGTCAACTATCAGGGAATAATAATGAAATCCCTCGGTAAGTGAATCGGTCGTGACTTCCCATATGCCTTCGTTGTTCCTTGTCAGATCATATTTCTTTCCCAGATCGAGCTGGATTTTCCGGGCTTCAGGAGCTTTTACGCGAAATACCGCGCTGCCGTCAGGCATTATCTGCGGATATTTGGCCCTTCTGACATTGGACGGAGCAGATGTGCCCAGCAGGCTGTATTTATTGAACTTCGTAACATCAACAGGCTTGAACAGCAGCTGTGAGAACATGTACAGGCTGTTCTTCCAGACCTTGAAGTCATGCACCCCGGGCTCAATATAATAAATATGGGGAACACCGTTGGCCACAAGATAATCATGCGTGCGCCGGCTGAATGATATCAGGCCGTCATTGTCACCGCACGATATCCACAGAACTTTAAGGTTTTTTCTTGCATATTCAGGATCAGGTACCAGTTGTTCAGGCGGTTTTGTGTTGGGCGCTGATGAAAAGCCTCCTACCCAGGCGAACCTGTCAGGATTGCCAAGGCCGAAGTTCAGCGATTGTCCGCCACCCATCGACAAGCCGGCAATTGCACGGTGATCACGGTCTTTGATCACCGGGTACCTCTTCTCGATGAAGGGAATGAGATCATTGAGAAGGTCTTTCTCGAAAGTCGCAAAGGCCTCCACCCTGTCTGGCGCCATCATGTTGTCGCCGACGCGGTCATCCTTCATGGCCCTGCCGTTAGGCATAACCACTATCATCGGTTCAATCTTTCCGTCAGCATAGAGATTATCGAGAATTACCTGCGGTTTCCCTCCGTTCAGCCATTCCTTTTCATCTCCACCGATGCCGTGAAGCAGATAAAGCACCGGGAGTTTTTTGCTTTTGCTGTATGAGGGAGGAGTATAGACCAGGGCCCTGCGTGTGGCTCCGACAGTCCTTGAGTAATACTTTACCGTATCTATTTTGCCGTGCGGGATACCGGCCCTTACAGAGTCAAATCCGGAAGGTGCCTGCTTTTCGATCTCCTGTCCGTACACCGGGAAGCAGAACCCGGCAATGACAGCAATTATTGCGATAGTCTTTTTCATTTTCGTCTGAATTTACCTGTTGACCTGTAACTGAAGGGATGGATCATTTCCTGAAGAGCAGGGGTGCAAACTGATATAAGCTCCTTCGCCATGTAAGCCATTCATGTGCAGTACCGGGAGACTCATACCAGACGTATGTAACCCCTGTCTTTTCAAGCATGGTACGGAAGGCTCCAACAGAGCCGGGGAACGGATCAGGTTCTTTAGTTCCCAGTCCGAGCCAGAAGAGGTTGATCTGGTTGTTCAGTGCTGCCCCGTCACTGAACCTGCCGTTCATGAATGTTGCGGGATCAATTTCCGCAGTGCCGGGATAATTTGAGGTACCGCTGAATCCACCTATGTACGAGAACTTATCCAGGTTATTCATTGTGATCTGGATAGTTTGGTTGGCACCCATCGACAGACCGGCCATAGCCCTGTGACCGCGATCGGCCAGAGTCCGGTATGAGGTGTCTATCATCGGTATAATCTCCTTGATCAAAACCTCTTCGAAGGCCGGGATGCCGCCAGTCCTACCCTGTGACCTCCCGGAAGATGGTGGAAATGACTGACCCGGTTTCGATGCATATCCCTTGTCCATCACGATGATCATGGGAACAGCTTTTCCCGAGGCTATCAGGTTATCGAGGATAAGATTGGCTTTGCCCTGAACCGGCCAGCCTGTCTCATCTTCACCCATCCCGTGCTGCAGGTACAACACCGGGTAACGGGTTGAGATGTTCTTATCATAATCCGGGGGAGTATAGACAAAACAACGCCGCCACGACTGCGTGATCTCAGAGAAATACAGATTCTCCCTCAGCTGGCCATGAGGAACATTTTTCAGCGAATAAAAATCCTGGTCCTTTGCAGGTATTTCTATGCCACTGCCCCAGCGGCTTGCGCCATAAAAGAACATGCTTCCCGGGTCAGGAACCCGGGCGCCGTCAATTATGAGCTGGTAATAATGAAAGCCTTCATCCTGGGGGTTCGAATCACCTGTCCATACCCCTTGTTCATCCTTCGCAAGGTCGTACCTTATGCCGCCGATGTCAAGCTGCACGTTAAGAGCCTGTGGGGCTGAAATACTTGCACGGACACGACCTTCGGAATTTACCTGCGGGTATTGTTTACCGGGCTGGTTTGTTGATGCCGGCTGAAAATCCTCCACTGTGGCAGGCTGATTCATCTGGGCCATGCAAACACCGGAAGTGAATATAATAGCCATAATTAAGCGTAATAACCTGAATTTCATATAAATAATCTTTGAGATTAATAACCGGATATCGTGTTGATGAGTCTGGCTCCGGTCAGCAAACTCATTTGACGAACAGAAGTGGTGCAAGTTCATAGAGACTGCGCCGCCAGGTCTGAAACTCGTGGCGTGTATTCTCAGAGACGTATGATACTGCATTTATGCCGGCCTCCTTCAGGGCTGCGGCGGCGCTGGTTATCCCACCAGGATTTTCAAAGCTGCCGCAGCTCAGGAAAATCAACCTGACCTTTGATTTGTCCTTGATATCTTCAGGAGCATAGATTCCACCGCTGAGAAGAGCGTAATGGGAGAAGACATCCGGCCTTGCCAGGGTAATTGTCTTTGTTTCCATTCCACCCATCGAGAGCCCGGCCATGGCACGGTAAGGCTGATCAGCTACGGTACGGAAATTGGCATCTATATAAGGTATTAGCTCGTTGACCAGGACTGTCTGAAAGGGTGTCACGTCGAAATTCCTTAGACCGCCCCTTTTGACCTCGTTTGTCATCCCGTAGGTCATGACTATTATAAAGGGCTTAGCACCTCCTGTGGCAATAAGGTTATCCATTATCAGGTTGGCACGTCCCTGGTTTGTCCATGCAGTCTCATCCTCACCCCAGCCATGCTGAAGATAAAGCACAGGATAGCGTTTCTTCTTTTCCCTGTCATAGTCAGGCGGGGTGTAAACGAAAGCTTTTCTCGAGGTAGTCGTGCTTGCCGAAGGGAACAGTATCTGCTGTACCCTGCCATGAGGCACATCTTTCAATGCATAAAAATCCTGGTCATGAGCCGGTATTTCGATACCGCTCTCCCATCGGACAGAACCATAGAAATTCAACGTACCGGGATCATTGAAGACACCACCGTCAACCGTCAGATGATAATAATGAAATCCTTCTTCGAGCGGTCCGGCAGTGGTGCCTGTCCATGAACCGTCATCAGCTTTGGTGAGGGGAGTACCGCCTCGCGTACCTCCGGGGCCGAGACTGACGACAACACTCTGTGCTTCCGGCGCAACGATGCGGAATCTTGCATAACCCTGAGAGTTGACCTGCGGGTACTCCTGTCCGGGCTGGTTCAGTGTCGAGGGAATGAAATCTTCCCTGATCTCCGGTTTGTCACTCTGTCCCGTGCATAGACCGCCTGTTATCAGCGTGGCCGATAATATAAATATAAGTCTGTATTTCATGATTAAAACATTAATTATCATCTGACGGCAATTAGTTTCAATTCACGACATATAAGCCTGATATTCAATCCTTAAACAGAAGCTGCGCGAATTCATACAGGCTTCTTCTCCATGACTGCCATTCGTGGGCAGTAAGAGGTGAGACATACGAAGCGCTTTTTATCCCGGCCTGGTTCAGGACGTCTGCTGCAGCTTTGACTCCGTCGGAGCCTCTCTCGCGGCTGCCATAGCTCATAAACACAAGTTTGACCTTTGATTTGTCGGTTATTTCGTCAGGGGCAATCATACCGCCGCTGAAGAGTCCGATGTGTGAGAAAACGTCGAGGTGGGCAAGGGTGACCGATTTGGTACACATGGCGCCCATTGAAAGGCCCGACATGGCCCTGTGCGGTTGATCAGGCAAAGTCCGGAAGTTCTTGTCAACCCAAGGGATCATGTCCTTTATCATTAAATCAGCATATTGATCGAATGAGAAGCGGAAGCGCTGTGGCGCAGGCGGTGTTGCAGCACCTGGTGCACCGGGGGCCTGTGCAGCAGGTTGCTGGCCGGGAATGGCAGCAGGAGCGGCCGGGCGCATAGGCCTCGGGAACTGAGGTCCGACAGCACTTGTCTCCATGACAACGATAAATGGCTTGATTTTCCCCTCGGCAATCAGATTGTCGAGAATCAGGTTTGTCCGCCCCATTTCGATCCATACTCTTTCGTCCTCACCGCCTCCGTGCTGGAGATACAGTACCGGGTAGCGGGTAGTTAGATTCTTGTCATATTCCGGAGGAGTGTATACGAAGATGTGACGCCATGACCTGGCTACTTCTGAATAATAGTTCTTTATCAGTACATCTCCGTGAGGCACGTCTCTCAGCTGGTAAAAGCCGCCATCAGGATCAGAAATCTCAAAACCGTTGCACATCCGGCCGTAACCGATGAATGCATTCGTAGCCGGATCAACAACAATTGCTCCGTCAACTACCATCCAGTAGTTGTGATAGCCTTTATCCTGCGGTTCACTTGTGAATGACCAAACGCCGTCAGATCCCTTGACCATATCGTACGGGACGTTGTTGATTGCAACCTGTACCTTCTGCGCATCAGGGGCAACAAAACGAAACGTGACCCGTGAGTCTGCCTCAATCCGGGGGAACTGGGCACCAGACAGATTGTAAGGGGAAACATGAGCCGTATCGGCATTGATTACATTTGAAGCCTGGCCTGACTGAGCCATACAGGTTATGCTGACGGTCATTACCAGCAGCACAACGGAAATCAGTAACTTTTTCATTTTTTTCTCCTGTTAAGTTTATTTCCAGAGGTTGTTAAGATCCGTTTTGGGTATCAGGGCAAAATATTCACTATTACTCTTATATATCTTGTCAATGGCGGATTGCCCTTATCCGTCACTTTCAGGATGAAATGAGCTGTCTCAGTCTTGCTGACCTGAGGCGCTTTTATATATGCGATCCGGTAAAGGTTCTCAGCCTGGTCAAAAGGAATGACCTTCTTGTACGACCCGGCCTCGGGATACTGGAACCAGAGGTAGCTCATATTATCTCCGTCCGGATCCGATGTGCCGCCTGCATCGAGAGCAAATCCCTGTCCCGATCTGACTGTGATGATGGCTGAACCGGCTACTTTCGGCACAGGAGGATGGTTTGCATCGCCATAAGGTCTGATGCACCAGTCCATCCGGGCTGCAAAATCGTTCTGGAAGTCTTCCCTCCAGCGGAACAGAGTTGCTTTGTTGCTGTTGTAGGTCACCGTATCTTTTCTTACGGCTCTTCCAAATTCATTTGGGACAAAAGGCACATACCCGTCGGCGGCATTCGTCCAAATTGGCCTTGGTTCGGGTTCCACAGGTACACCGCCTGTAAATCCCTTCGTGTCAAGAGAGGAATATTCAGGCCGGTAAAGTTCATAGCGGCCGCCCCAACCGCCATATTCAGGATGTTCAGGGTCATTAAGCCCGTTCGGTATAAGGAACAACCATGAAGGCGTATCGCCTTCCATCCCGTAGGCCACATCAGGATAGACGGCGCCCAGCGGGCCGTGACCATGCTGGATGTTATCCGCCAGCCAGCTGTTGCTTATAACCTCATTGCTGATACCCGGGACAAACTGATTGATTGCGCCCCATGTCGAAGATCCGTATCCCCCGGGACTGACTATGTAAAACAGGCCCGGGAAGTTTTTCCTCATCCAGTTGCCGCTGTCATCCTGGTCAGAGATTGTGTAGACTCTCAGTTTTCCTGTCAGCATAGCAGCTTCAGCCTCAGACCTTGTGCTCCTGATTTTATGCAATGCCTGGGCAAGGGTATTGGCTCCGCCCCAGACGGATATCCACAGTGGGCGGTCATCATCCTCTTCAAGTATCCTGATTATCCAGTCTGAACCCTCCGAGTCCCTGCCATCACCGACAGCCGCCATACCGTACTCCGGTAATCCCTGCCTGACCAGAAGCAGCAATGAATCCGGAGACGGGAACCCTGGTTCATGTTTCGTGAGATTGGGATATACCCTGGCATAGGCATGTATCACCTTACGGACAGATTCAGGGTGTACCTCCTTCTTCATGTGAACGGAGGTAGTGGCAATTATTCCCTTAATGTCGAGTAGATTTGAATATAACAGCAACCTGACGAGTGACTGGGTGTCGTCAGGTTCATTTTCAACATCGGTAAGAATGATGACCCTTTGTTTCTGCAGCTCCTGGGCGCCTGATACCCGGCATATGAATAACATTACCAGAATTATTAAAGCGGAATATGCTCCCCTGAATGGTAGTGACCTCATAATTTTTGCTTAACCTAAATGAATCAAAGCTGTCAGTTATATAAAGGATTGTGTATAAATGGTCATTGTAAAACTCCTAATAATATATCTAAGGATGGTTAACATTTTAAGCAAATGTTGACTGAAATTTAAAAGCCGGCCTCATATAGAGTTAAAAAAACAAAATTGAGGTATGAATTGACCTGTATGAGAAATACCCCCGGAATTCAGCGATCCAGGCGTCCTTATGTATTCCATGTTTTAGCCTTTACAGAGGGGCAGATTCCAGGATCAGAATTCCTGTCCTGCCTGAAAACCAATCTAACTCAGGCTTTCGGACAGGAGATGAAATGAAAGTCGCAAAATGCAATTATTGGGATTGCCAATTCAATCTGCCAGCTACTGTCCCAGGACCAGTTGTTCTTCATCCCGGCCGTAAAGAGATGAGCATGTGCCTGTGAAAATAAGGACCGCACGCGCTGTTCCGAAGATAGACCGGGTGATAAAGGGAGTTATTATTTTTCTGCAGCTTATGATTAGCAGGAAGCAAAGTATGATTAATCCCTACTTCAGTTTCTTGCTGAATTGTGAGGGGGAAATGCCGAATTGTTTCTGAAAGCTGGTGGCAAAATACGAAGGCGATGAGAATCCTACGAGGTACGATATTTCGTTTATCCTGAAATTGCCGTCCGTCAGCAGTTCAGCTGCCTTCTTTAACCTGGTCAGCCTGATATATTCCACAGAGTTGAGGTCTGTCAGGGCCTTTACCTTTCTGTAAAGAGTTGAGATACTTATTCCCATAATCTCGGATATCCTCTCAACACTTAAATCAGTTTCAGAAAGGTTTTCCATAAGGGTTGTATTCAGCTTCTTAAGGAACTCTTCATCTGTCTTGTTCAATGCTACTGACCTGAAGTGGGCCAGAGGGGAATTGATGAAATTCTGCTGTTCCAGCCTCCGATTCCTTATAAGGTTATGTATTTGAGCTATAAGATGTTCCGTCTCAAACGGTTTCTCAATATAGGCATCTGCGCCAGCATCAAGGCCTTCTATCTTTGCATTGACATGTACAGATGCTGTAAGAAGTATAACAGGTATATGGCTGAATTCAATGGTTGACTTGATTTGCCGGCATAGTTCATACCCGTTCATGACCGGCATTATCACATCACTTACAACCAGGATAATATTGGATTTCCTCAATGCCTGAAGTGCCTCTTCGCCGTTGTGAGTAAGAATCACGTTGTAATCACCGGAGATCTCTTTGGCTATAAACCTGCCCATTTCAATCTCGTCCTCCACAAGGAGCAGGTTGTGACCGGAGTCAGAAGAGGAGCTGAAAACTTCAAATTCGCCGGTTTCTTCCGGATTCACTTCCTTTGCGTGGCTTTCTATCTCCCTGACAGATTCTTCCTGGAACGTAGGCAGTTCCAGGACAAACGAGTTGATCTGACTGACGGCAGAGTCAAGAAACAGTCTGCCATGGTGAAGCTCAGCCATTGAGCGGGCAAGAGACAACCCCAGTCCTGTGCCCTTTTTGCCAGGCTTGTTGGAATCAAGCTGGTAAAACGGTTCGAAGATCTTTTCAGCCATGTTTTTCGGGATCATGTTGCCGTCATTGTTGACTCTTATTCTCATTACGGAATCATGGTCGGATCCAGGTTCCAGAAAGATGTCAACCTTTGATTCGGCAAACTTCAGGGCATTAGAGAGGAGATTACTCAATATCTTTATAACTGCTTCCCTGTCAATGGCCAGCTCATAATGATTCACCGGTGAATGCATCCTGACAGATATGTGATTCTCCTCACCATATTGAAGGAACAGGTTTAATGTGGATTCCACCAGTTCGTAGAGGTCAGTTCTGATAAAATTTAGTCTCAGCCGATCCTTTTCCGTCTTTCTGAAATCAAGCAACTGGTTAGTAAGTCTCAGCAACCTGTCTGAATTTTTTTTGATTATCATCAGGTTCTCCTCATGGTCCTTCATGTTATTTGAACCGTTCTTCAAAATGCTGTCAAGGGGTCCCTTGATCAGTGTTAACGGCGTCCTGACTTCATGGGTTATATTTGTAAAGAAACTGATCTTTGCATTAAGTATCTCCCTCTCTTTGCCGGCTTCAATTGCCTCTATCTCTCTCTGATTTTCAACAGCTTTCCTCTTCAGGTATGTCATAATAAGGAAATAGCCTATAATGGCCAGGGTGATCATATATAGTACGTAGGCAGGCAGTGAGAGCCAGAATGGAGGGAAGATCCTGATCCTCAGACTGGCATCTGTTTCGCTCCAGATATTGTCACTGGTTGATGAAACTACCCTGAATATATAATCACCCGGGGACAGATTTGCATAGTTTACATTCCGGTTCCCTGACATCAGTACCCAGTCAGGGTCAACACCCTCCATCATGTATTTGTATTTCGTAAGATCAGGGCTCGTAAAGCTTGGTGACACAAAATCAATGCTCAAAGTTGACTGATTATGCTTCAGTGAAATCCTGTCAGTCAGGAGTATCGATTCCGAGTCCGGAGAATCAGTCCGGTTGCCGTGATAAACTTTGCCATTTACATGCAGATCTGTGAAATAGACGGGAGGGTTGTATTTGCTCTCCTTTATCTCTGCAGGATTGAATGCTAAAAGCCCGTTGACCATTCCAAAATACATCCTGCCATTTTTATCCAGATAAGCTGAATTATAACTGAATGTATTCCCCAGGAGACCATTGTCCCTTGTATAAACTGTATATGTGTCTGTAACAGGGTCATACCGAAGCAATCCTCTTGTCGAGGTAATCCAGATATGACCATAGCTGTCCTGAAGGCTGGCACAAAAGATTGCAAATTCGACATCCCTTCCCGGGAGGAACATTCTGATCCCTCCTGTTTCTGCATTAATATAGCCAAAGCCGCTCCCTTCAGTAGTAAACCATATATTACGATCCTTATCCTCAAAGATTGATGTGATATACTCATTTTCAAGATTACCGTAGTCAGTACTGTCTGACAGAACCTGTTCGCAGCGCTCTGATGATGCGTCATATTTATACAATCCTCTTCCGTAGGTTCCTACCCAGACCACTCCTTTACTATCCTCATAAAGGACATGTACGAAAGCATCCTGCACCACATTCTCGATATGCCTGAAGGATGAAGTCTCCCTGTTGAACCTGTATAAACCTGAGGCGCTGCCAGCATAAACAGTCCCGCCGGCCGTTTTCAGGAAGGTGATGAAGGAGTTTGTTTTAAGACCTTTCCCAGGCTCCCTGACAGTATAATGATACCTGATATTCCCTGTCTTCAGGTTCTTTAAATAAATACCATTGTCATACGTTCCGATCCATAGTTCATCATTGTCGACCAGCAATGCCTGAACATTTCTGCTGTTTACAAGTGAAGGACCCTTCCCATAATAAGACGAGAAAATCCCGGTCCGGGGATCCAGTCCCGTCAGCCCCGCATCTTCAGTGCCTATCCAGATCCTGCCGTAAGAGTCAGCCCTTATTTCCCGTACAACGTTACCGCTCAGTGAACCTGGCAATCCTGTAGGATAGAATTTTTCAAAGGGTTTGTTTCCCTGCGGAAGGTAACTGACGCCACCATAAAAAGTCCCTGCCCAGACACCACCTTCCCTGTCTCCGTAAAGGAAGCGGATTGCATTATTTGACAGAGAGAACGGATCGGTTGTAACGGCCTGAAGGGCTTTCATAAATCCCGTTTCAAGATTATAAATATAAATGCCTGACTCTGAACCGATCCAGATGTCATTGTTTTCAAACAGATGTATTGTATTAATTATTATATTCTCATGAAGTTGAATGTCATCATCGAACAGGTTTGCTACAATTCCAGAGTTTGGATCGAAAAGCCTGAGACCGGCAGTTCTTGTGGAGACGACAAATCCGTAACTACCGGCATCCACAATCTTCCCGAGGGAGATTGAAGCTGTTTTTTCTGTGTCGTTAAGGATTTTAAAACCTATAAAGTTATCTGTTCTGACATCATATTTATAAATACTGCCATTGGAAGATGTTATCCAGATGTCCCCTGCATTTGTCAGGGTTATGCTGCCTGGTTGAAAGTATTCACTACCCGGATAGCAGGTCAGTCTGCCGGTTGGTTTGTTGTACCTGAATGTACCAGTGAAAGTAGCCAGCCAGATATTATCATTGTTATCAGCAACTATATCCACTACAGCCCTGTCAATCTGATAATTCTCATCTTTAATGGTTCCGAAATAATCATTATCCGGCAGGTAATAACAGACACCCCTGGCAGTACCGATCCAGATCCATCCCTGATGGTCTTCACACAATGCAAGCACGTAATTGTTCAGAAGGCTGTTTGATTTTGCCTGGTTATGGCTGAAAATTCTGAACTGCGAACCATCAAACCGGTTGAGTCCTTCTTTGGTGGCAAACCACATAAAGCCTCTCCGGTCCTGTATGCCATCCATCACTGTGTTGTTCGAAAGCCCGTTGTCATTTGTGTAATGCCTGAAGTAGTATGGCCTGCCTTCCGCCAGAAAGGAGCTTGATATGGCAAGTGTTAAAATCAGAAATAATCTCTTCACCTGGTAATATTTTTTAGTTAAAAACAGGGGAACGAAAGTTAGCAAAAGATTCTTAAACTGTGATTCTTTTGTCCCTTGCCCGGAGGGCCATGACTCACAACACCTCTGACAAGATAAACTACTGAATGTTTATAATTCATTTGATGTCAGGGCTGCAGGGATTTTAACCAGCATATCATCCGATGTCAGATTGAGGATCAATACAACCAGGTATGTTTCCACGCCTTACTCTTAAGACCAGACTAAAGTTCCGCAAAAGTGAAAGAAAAAATTCTTTCAGGTAATTTGAATGATTTTTAAATCTCTTTGACAAAAAAACAAAAGTCAGTCTTATAACTTTTTCCTTGCTTTGAAAGTGTTTGAGCTACACTTACTGGTGTGCTTATGTTTTAGAGTCACGAAACCAAAACCTGATTGCCTATGAAACACCAGAAAACCTAACCTCATTCATTGGATTTGGTACATCCATGAAAATAAATCAACAGTATTTACTCGAATAAATGGAAACCCCCAATTAACTAAACTACCAACTATGAAAAAAAAACTAACCAAGCCTATTCCCTTATTGAGAAAGGGAATAAAGAAACACTTACTAATTGCAAAATTAGCTCTTCTCACATTTGCCCTCAGTATATTTGATATCAATGCATATTGCGTTGGGGCAGATGATCTGAACCTGAATTCAGATAATACACTTCAACAAATCAGGGTCGCCGGGATTGTAAAGGATACCGAAGGGCAGCCGATGCCTGGTGTCACAGTACAGGTTCGTGGTACTGCCACCGGAGCATTGACAGATGTCAACGGCAGGTATACTCTTGTAGTACCGGGAGCCAATGCTGTACTTGTATTCTCTTTTGTTGGCTTTACTGAAGTAGCTGTGCCTGTAGATGGCAGGTCAGTCATTGATGTTATAATGGAAGCCTCAACAGAGGCTCTTGATGAGATAGTTGTTATTGGCTATGGCACAGTGAGAAAGAGCGATGTTACCGGAGCTGTTGCATCAGTAAGGTCAGATGTCCTTAAAAATGTGTCGACAACTGATGCCGCTGCAGCTCTTCTGGGTAAGGCTGCCGGTGTTCAGATTCTGACCAACTCCGGTGCTCCAGGGCAAGGTGCAACCATCCGTGTACGCGGTTACTCTTCAAACTCTGGAAATATCAGTCCTCTTCTCATTGTAGATGGTCTCAAGGTTGATAACATTCAGTATCTGGACCCTTCCATGATTGAATCAATTGAGATTCTGAAGGATGCTGCTTCTGCTGCCATTTACGGTGCCCAGGCAGGTAACGGTGTCGTTCTGATTACTACAAAATCCGGTATTAAAGGCGTTTCCAGCATTTCTTATGATGCTAAGTACACAATGCAAAGCCTGGCACACAAACCGGAAATCTTCGGAGCAGATGATTGGATCGAATATAAGAAGATGTCAGGCTTTGATATGCCTACACTTTTGACGCAATATAATTATAAGGATACCGACACCGACTGGCTCGACGTAGTATTCGCACCTTCATGGAGCCCACAGCATGTTGTTACTTTCCAGGGTGGAAATGATAAGGGAAGTTTTTTCACATCTGTCGGCTATGTGAAAAATGATGGTATGGTAAAGGGTGACAGGGATGTTTACAAACGCCTCACCGCTCAGATTAATGCTGATTACAATGTTAAAAAATGGTTAGAGATAGGTACTAACAACTCTATCGAGAATTGGTCTACCAAATCGGTTACACAGCAGTCACAATATGGTTCGGTGTTGAACTCATGTATGACGCTCGACCCTCTTACTCCTGTTTACTATTCAGACCCATCGGAATTTGCATCAGGCATGTTGCAGGCTTATAATGATGGCAGACCTATACTCAAAGATCCTACAAACGGCCTCTACTATGCTACATCAAAGTGGCAACCAGACGATAGCGGTAACCCTTTGCTCCAGAGAGACCGTGTTGACAGCCAAAATCAGGGGATCAGCCTTCGTGGCGTAGTCTATGGAGACCTGAAGCCTTTGAAAGGGCTTGTGATTACCTCGCGTTTCGGTTACAGGGTAGCGCAGAACACTTCTCACAGTTACAGCACTCCATATTATGCCACAACACAGGCATCGTCATGGGATTACAGCCTTTCTGCCAATGTAAATACCAGCTTCTATTATCAATGGGAAAACTTCGCCAATTATAGTCTTACCATCGATAAGCACAACATCACAGCGATGGCTGGTATGTCTTACACCGAAAATAATAATGATAACATTAGTGCTGGTGCATCAGGACCCAATATTCTGTCAGGCTACCTGCCGCAATTCCGCTATATCAATTATGTAATAAGCAATGTGGTCGGTGGACAGGAAAAGACAATTAAGACTATGAGTAATCTACCCGGCAAATCGACTGAGATGTCCTATTTCGGACGTATTGGTTACTCTTTTGGCAACAGATACTACATTAATGCTAATTTCCGTGCCGATGCATTCGACTCTTCTAAATTGTCACCAGAAAATCGCTGGGGCTACTTCCCATCACTCTCTGCCGGCTGGACCATCAGTAACGAAAGCTTCTTTGAGAGCATCTCTGATGTGATTCCTATCACTTTCCTGAAACTCCGTGGTTCATGGGGGCAAAATGGTAATATCAATGTCCTTAGCGGTTATCAATGGAACACAACCATTTCTTACAACAGCCAATGGTATCAGTATGGTGTAACGGATGGTGCTCCTGATTATGGTTCTGCACCTGGGGGCTTTCCTGTCCCTAAACTCAAATGGGAAACCTCAGAACAGTTAGACCTGGGTCTTGAAATGAGATTCCTGAATGACAGACTCTCTTTTAATGTGGGATACTATGATAAGAGGACCAAAGACCTTCTCGTCAACACCACTCCTATTCCGGAAATTGGCGTTGCTACCATAATTGCCAACGCAGGTTCCGTTCAAAATAACGGTTTTGAATTTGAAGCTGGCTGGAAAGACAGGATCGGTGATTTCACATACTCTGTCAACGGAAACTTCTTTACTCTGCACAATGAGGTTACTTACCTCGATCCTACCATACCGCGCCTGACTGCTAATAAAGGTGGTGTTTCTGGCACTAACAACCTGGTAGAGTCAGGATTCGAGGTTGGTTACCCAATCTGGTATTTCAGAGGTTACAGGTATGATGGCGTTGACGCTGAAACCGGTGCAGCCAAAATCTGGGATAAGAATGGAGACGGAGCAATAAGTGATGCTGATATGACCTATCTTGGAAAAGCAATTCCTGATTACACATACGGTATTAATATTAATCTCGGTTATAAGGGATTTGACCTGAACGTATTTGGTTCCGGTGTAGGTGGCAATGAAATCTTCACTGTATTTTATCGTGCTGATACCCCGTTGCGTAACTCCCTCAGGTATTACTATGATAACGCCTGGACATCAGAAAACACCGGCGCCTCGATGCCTGATCCTGCAAAAGTAAAAAGCGACTGGAACTTCTGGAGCTCTTCAGCTGCCATGTTCAACGGAGCATACTTCAAAGTCAAACAGATACAGTTGGGTTACACAGTTCCTGCTGCAGTTACCAAAAAGATACTCGTCGACAGGCTTAGATGCTATGTTTCACTGGATGACTACTTTACCATTACAAAGTACCCCGGAGCTGATCCTGAAACTGCTACTTCTTCCAACAACGGCGCTTCATCTAATGGCTATGATAACGGGACATATCCTCAATCAAAGAAGGTTATTTTCGGTTTAAATGTTACATTCTAATTTAATTCTTAAACAATATGAAAAAGAATAAATATTTAATAACCTTACTATTAGTGGTGTTATTCGCTGCATGTAGTGAGGATAGACTCAATATTCCACAGAAGGGTGTTATCAATCTTGATGAGTTTTACATTACTGATGCAGATGCCGAATCTGCACTTGTAGCTGTATATGCTCATTTTGCCCAAAATATCGCCAGTTCTGCTGGTGCAAATATCTACGTTCCTTTAAATATTCTTTTAAACTACCCCGCTGACAATGTCCTTGCAGCAGGAAACTTTTATGGGGACAATGATATGGTTGGAGCCATGGATGAGTTCCGCTTTGATTCACAAAGCCCGGTTGTTTCACTCGCGTATAGTCATTTCTACTGGGTTATCTATCGCTGTAACCTTATTACCGATAATTTTACCTATGGCGTAAGCCCTGTAAAAGACCGTTGTATTGCTGAAGCAAAAGTGATTCGTGCATGGTGTTATATGATGCTTGCAATGGCCTGGGGTAACCCTCCACTTGTTGACCACGTCCTTAAGGCGGATGAAAAACCGGCAAACTTTGAAGGCGGGCATGATGCTCTTCTTCAGTGGTGTGCAGATGAGTGTGCAGAAGCTGTTCCATATCTTGATGAACGTCAAAGCACAGCAGATAAAGATGGCGCTGTAAGAGTTACCAAGGGTTTTGCCTGGACAGTTCAGGGAAAGGCTCTTATGTATCTGGGTGAGTATGAGACAGCAAAAACACCTCTTAGAAATATAATTAATTCAGGCAAATATGCCCTCGTTCCCGGTACTGAATGGGCAAGTCTTTTCCATATTGAAGGTGACGGTTCCTCAGAGAAAATATTTGAGTCGAATATCATGCAGAATGCATCAATCGGTACCTGGAGTGGAAAAATCCAGCGCTCTACCTGGATGGAAGCGAATATCTGGGGATGGAGATCCGACAAATTGGCAGCTAAACCAGTCTATCAGGCTGTAGGGGGCTGGGGCGGTTTGGCTATTCAGGAAGATTTCGCCGAAGAGTTCATCGCACATGATGGAGATTCATACCGCCGTAAAGGCACTATGTTATCTTTTAATGAATTTCTTACCGAAATTGAATGGCCAAGCGATAAGGGAAAACCAGACAGTGCTACTGTAGCACAGAAGATGGCTGACCCCAAAAGAGGAATCACTGATCTTGGTGGCCTTTACGGGCAGAGCTTATACCTTCAGAAAAAGCATATCGCAACAAAGGCAGACATTCTGCAGACTAATAGCTACCGGTTTAACAACTTCATTATTGAAAGATACGCTAATGTCCTTCTTCTGTATGCTGAGGCTTGTGCTAATACTACTGATGGTGATGGTGCCGGTCTTGCTGCTCTCAGAGAGGTTCAATTGCGTGCAGGCATACCATCCGCTAACGTAAGTACTACTCTTACACTCGATGCCGTTAAGAAAGAAAGAAACTTTGAGCTGTGGTGCGAACGTGAACGATGGATTGATATGAAACGTTGGGGTGAATTTGATAATGTGGTGAATGCAGGAGAAAATATTCCTTCGCTTAAAGATGCCTTTTTTACTCTTGACGAGGCTGCCCATAGAGGATATCTCACTTATTCGGAGCCCAACAAAGACGCAAATCTGGAACATGGCTTTAAGGCAAATAAGAATGAATGGTTCCCATACCCATACGCTGTGACCTCGATTAATCCTAACCTGGTTCAAAATCCGGGATATTAATAAACTACAAAATCTTTTGCACTGGAAGAAGGGTTCAGATTATGTTAAATTCAAACCAGGCCGGAAGGGGTATCAACCACTAATATTTCCCTGCCAGCTGGCTGAAATTGACAGAAATCCGGATTTCTAAACAGTAAGTGAGGTTTGGTTTGAGAGAGGGTGTTATCATTGACACCCTCTCTCTTTTTTTGTAAACCGTGTAAGTTTTCTCAGGTCTGATAACTGGCTGCCCTGGCCTGCATCAGGGTTTATTCTGGCTGTCAGCTACACGAAACAGGAGCTGACGCGAAAGCTTGTACTGTGCGTGGGATACCTTCCGCTCCGGCAGATCGGGTCTGCCGTACCAGAGGTACTGACACCGGGTCACCTGTCGGCAAAAATGAATACATCATGGTAATCACTGACCTGCAGGTCTCTCCCGGAGGAGGGTTATACTGACAGCGGAGAACGGTTTCCGATTTTGTTCTTACATTTGTGGCTTCAATAGGAGTATTACCAACTCTTCGGAATCATCATGGAAACTATCAGGAACCTTTATCGCGTCGGGCGTGGTCCGTCAGCAAGCCACACCATTGGTCCGGCAAGGGCCGCTCAAAGTTTTATCGCACAGAACAAAGGTGCCGCTGCTTACAGAGTTTCGCTTTACGGCAGCCTTGCCGCCACGGGTAAGGGACACCGTACCGATGCAGCCCTGGAAAAGACCTTCGGAACGCGAAAACTGACAATTGAGTGGCATCCGGAGATAATTCAGCCCCGGCATGCCAATGCCATGAAGTTCGAGGCCTTTGACAGCAGCGGTCTTCTGATGTCTGAATGGATGGCATACAGCACGGGCGGAGGCGCTGTGACTGATGACAGCGGAAAGCGCGAAACAGGTGACATATATCCTCATGAAAGCATGAACGATATACTCGATTATTGCAGCAGGAAAGGAATAACACTGTGGCAGTATGTTGTTGAGATAGAGGGGAATGAGATCCTTGATTATCTTGGAGAGATTTGGAGCATTATGGAGGCAGCCATAAAGAGGGGACTGGCGACCGAAGGAGTCATCCCGGGCGGGCTTAACCTTCAGCGCAAGGCAAACTCCTACATGCGCAAGGCACAGCAATTCAGGGATATATTCCGTACCCGTGCCACACTTTATGCCTTTGCGCTGGCGGTGAGCGAGGAGAATGCCTGCGGGGGAGTCATCGCAACTGCCCCTACCTGCGGATCATGCGGGGTGCTCCCGGCGGTACTGAAATACTCAAAGCAGTTCAACAGACACACTAACAGTGACATAATCAAAGCACTGGCAACTGCCGGGCTGATAGGTACACTCGTAAAACGAAACGCATCCATCTCCGGAGCCGAGGTTGGCTGCCAGGGGGAGATAGGAACTGCCTGCGCCATGGCTTCAGGAGCCCTCACACAGCTTTACGGAGGCACCAACTACCAGATAGAATACTCCGCAGAAATGGGGATAGAACATCACCTGGGACTTACCTGCGATCCGATCGCCGGGCTCGTACAGATCCCCTGCATCGAGCGTAACGTCTTTGCTGCATCCAGGGCACTGGCACACAACACCTTCGCCATGCTCTCTGACGGACGCCATATGGTCAGCTTCGACAAGGTGGTACAGACCATGAAACAAACCGGGAAGGATCTGCCCAGCCTCTACAAAGAGACTGCCGCAGGAGGCCTCGCCTTCTTCAGTGCCGACCTGCACGTTGACGAATGATTCATTCTTAGGATACTATAGGATAGGCCGCTGTCAGACCAGTGCAGATTAAAAATTACTGTCAGCCGTTCATTTTCGCCCGGACCAATTGTAGTAACCGGTCATACATAATGCATCCAATATTAATTCTTAATATATTCCATCCTTCATGGCTGAACTGCTGCGAGGGCTTCATTTAGCCCATATTAAAGATTTACCCCTGAACCTCATCCGGGTGATGATATTCCGTAATTCAGACTGACAAAACCAATATTTAATAACACTTATTAAATTTGTAGCATTATAAACCTAAACTGTAACATGATGAAAAAAATGATTTTTGTATCCGCAGTCCTGGCCCTGGTGATGGCAGGCTGCGCCGGTAAGGCGGCAAAAGAAGCCGAGAAAGCCAGAGCTGCAGAAATTGAACAGCTCGAGACCGTTTCAACGCAGATTGACAGCACAATTACTGAGATCGAAGAGGCAGAAATGAAGCTTGATACACTGATTAATGAACTCTAATATTAAATATTTGAAAATCATGAAAAAGATATTTTCCATATTTCCGGCAGCCTTGATAATAATCGCACTCCTTGTCAGCGGAGGTGAGGCACTTGCACAACAGCAGGGTGAACGTGGCAAGACCGGCAAAGAGATAAACCAGGCCAAACAAAAAGGCAAGGAGAAGGTGAAGGAGGCCGGAGAGGACCTGCAGAAGGAACAGGAGAAAGCCGCCCAGGCTACAGAAAAGGAAGGAGAAAAAGTCACTGAGGCAGTAGAAAAAGAAGCTGAAAATGCCACGGAAGCTGCAGAAAACGAAGCTGAGAAAGTTGGTGAATCCGCAGAAGACCTGGAAAATGAAGGTGGTAAGGCAGAAATGACCCAGGAAGCAGGCAAGGGTCCCGGAGAGAAGAAGGATAAAGAGGCCGGAAAGGGCAAGGGTAATGCCTTCGGCAAGAACAAGGAAGGGCTTGAGGGCCGTGACTTCGGCCAGGCAAGGGCCGAGGAGGCACGCATGAAACACCAGGAGAAAAAAACCGAACTTGATAAGAAGGTAGAGGACAGCGAACAGAAGTCAGTTCAGGCCAGGGAGAAAATCAGGGTTGCCCGCGAAGAACTGGAAAAACAAAAAGCCTCAGGCAAGGTAAAGGATGATGAATATCAGCAGAAAAAGGAGAAGATAGATGCTGCAGAAAAAGCAGTCAATGACCTGGAGGAAAAGATAAAGAAGGGTAAAAGTATTCCCGTCGAACTTTGATTGACTAAAGGTTAATCCTGAGAAAAGAAAAGTCCCCGTATCCGGCAGATCATGCAGGATGCGGGGACTGTATTTTTAAACAGATCAGCGTTTGACTCTTGCATTTCCCTCGAAGACGCTCCAGACCATCTCCTCGTCGGCAGGCTGGGCATAATCAGTAAGGAAGGTAGTTGCCAGGGCGCCGCTGGCCCATCCGAACTCAATCCATCTTGCCGGCTCCCATCCCTTCAGGATGCCGTAGAGCAGACCTCCTACGAAGCCGTCGCCACCGCCGATACGGTCAAGGATGTGTATCTCGCGGGGTTCAATGACATGCCAGTTACCTCCTTCCCACATGATGGCACCCCAGAGATGGGAATCAACGCTCAGCACCTGGCGCAGGGTAGTGGCAAAGACCGATGCTCCCGGGTACTCTTTTCTGACACGGTCTATCATCCCCTTGAAGCTTTCCATCTTGGAGCCAATGTCCTTCCCTCCAGCTTCGGGTCCTTCTATTCCCAGACATAGCTGGAAATCCTCCTCGTTACCAACGAGGATGTCGGCTACAGAGGCTATCTCACGGAATACTCCGGAGAGTTCCTTCTCTCTTCCCTTCCAGAAGGATGCGCGGTAGTTGAGGTCAAATGAGATGCGTGTGCCATGCTTCTTTGCTTCGCGTGCAATCTCAAGGCAGAAGGTGCTGGTCTCTTGTGACAATGCCGCTATCAGCCCGGAGAGATGTACTACCTGCACACCCTCCTTCCTGAAGATGCGGTCGAGGTCGAAATCATTCACATTGAGTGTGCGTCCCACCTCTCCGGCACGGTCGTTGTGCACGCGCGGGCCCCGGGAGCCGAACCCCATATCCGCAATATTAAACTGGTGACGGTAGCCCCACGGATCGCCCTGCGCAACCTCCTTCCCCTCATATGCCATATGACGGCTTGAGAGGTTGTTTTTTATGAATTGCGCAATGGGACTGCCTTTCACAAAAGTTGTCAGGACCTTCACCGGCAGCCCGAGATAACTGGCAATGCTTGCAACATTCGTCTCAGCGCTGGTGGCCTGCATGAAGAAGGTGTCACTCGAGTGGACCGGCTGATGTTTTGCCGGGGTGATGCGCACGCCCATGCTTGTGGGTACAAGCAGGGAGTATGCATAGTCTTTACGTAGTTCTATACTCATTGTTTATTAGATATTACTTAACTGAGCTTTTAAATACCGCCCTGTTTTCACAATAGCGGCAGGGCAAAATTATCATTTTTTCCTCTCCGGCAAGTAGAAATTCCGGTCAAAAGCAGTATTGCTCAAGATCTCAGGCACCGGTCAGCCGAGAATCTTCCGGCACCGTAGATAAATATGAATATCAGTAGCATGGTCATGGATAAATCGGTCCTGGAATCATGCGCCATTTGCCAGAATCCCTTCCCGGTAAGAATGGGGATCTTGGTGGTGATGATTGCGGTGGCCATGATTGTCAGGAGGGGAATTGCGGCGAGCCTGACAAAAAATCCGGCCAGCATCATAAGGCCGCAGATCATCTCGAAAGTTGCAACCAGCGATGCCAGCATCTCCGGGTGTGTAAACCCTATTTTCTCAAACCGTCCCGCTCCCACGCTGTCAGGAAAGAGGAACTTCTGGATCCCTTCGGAGAGGAAGACCAGTCCGACTACCAGCCTTGGAATCAATGACCTGTGGTCATCAACGGATTTCAGGATCAGATTCAGCAGTTTATTCATATTCCCGGGTGTTTATATCAGTCCCATTCCCAGAGCTATGGCAACCAGGAAGAGCATAACCGCAACGATAATCCGGATGAACCGGAGTGTGATCCTCTTAAGAAGCCTGTTACCCAGCACGGCCCCAGCCATGGCTGCAGCCACCGCTGCCAGGATGAGTGCCACGTGTTCATGAAGAGCTGCCTCCCTGAAGCGGGTGGCATAGACTGACAGGCGGGTGAAGTCTACAAGCGAGGCAATAACCACTCCTGTTGCGATATATGCCTCCTTGGAGAGTCCGCTGCGGATGAGGAATGCGCTGCGCACAGCCCCCTGGATACCCGTCAGTCCGCCAAAGAATCCACTCAGCAGCCCGCCTATCGGCAGCTTCTCCCTCCCGAACTGCATCCTTTGCACAGAGGGGATTACCTCGAGCAGGGAGAATACCAGCAATAGAAGGGCAACAACCAGCTTTACCGGGGTAACCTCCAGGGTTCTTCCAACGAACCGGTATTCAAATAATGCCGGCATCTGAGTGATGCGAAGCAGCAGCCATGCGCCGGCAAACGATGCAAGTATTGCCGGAAGGCCGAAACGCATCAATACCTGGCGGTCGGCGTTCTTTCCTACCAGTGTGATCTTGAAGAGGTTGATAGCAAAGTGAACAAGGCCGGTCAGCGCAATAGCAATATCAACAGGAAAAAAAATCGCAAAAACGGGCAAGAGTATAGTTCCAAACCCGAAGCCCGAAAAAAAGGTCAGGATCGAGGCAAGAAAGGTTGTAAGGACTATGGCTGTGATTTCCATCCGGCTGTTGTTATGTCGTTAAACAAATTTACAGTCCAAGGGGTTCATATTTCCAGGGGGCTATGGCCGGGAAATTGAATTTTCATGACTTTTTTGTTAATTTCATCGTCAAATTCAGGCACTCATGAAAAAAGCATTCTTTGGTTTTGCTGCCATACTGATAATTAATTCGTTAATCACACGGGGCATGATACAAGCACAGGATATTTCTCTGCCTTCTCCTTCAAGGAAGGGAGGCATGCCGCTGATGGAGGCCCTGGATGCCAGGGGTTCTGCAAGGCTTTTTTCTGAAAAGGATTTGTCATTGCAGCAGCTCTCCGACCTCCTCTGGGCAGCCTGGGGCATCAACCGCGAGTCTGACGGTAAACGAACGGCACCCTCTTCGCATAACAGGCAGGAGATGGATCTCTATGTGACCCTGCGGAGCGGACTATACATCTATGATGCCACAGGCTGCAGGCTGAAACAGGTGCACAGCAGGGACATCCGTGCCCTGACAGGTACCCAGGACTTTCCCGCCACGGCACCGGTCAACCTTGTATATGTCGCTGACCTTGCAAAAAGAGGCCTTAAGGAAGGGCAGCAGGTCACTGAGGCTGATCAGCTCTCATCATGGGCCAACACCGGCTTCATGGCACAGAATGTATACCTGTTTTGTGCTTCAGAGCAACTGGCCTGTGTCATCAGGGCTATGGTGCCCCGTGATAAGCTTGCACCGGAGATGGGACTAAAGCCTCTGCAGGTTATAATACTGGCACAGACTGTCGGCTTCCCCGGAGAATAACAACCCCGACGTCATAAGCATATCACCTGCCGGAGAAAGCCCTCCTCAGTTCTTCAATATTGCTGTCTGAGATTTGATTCACGATTCCCAAAGACTTTCCGGATATCAGTGACATGGCTGTCATTTCGGCCACTTCCAGGCGGTCAAATGCCTGAAGCAGGCTGTCACCTGTGACAAGCACCGAATCATTGGCAATAAGCACTGAGGGGATGCCTGAAGTCAGCTTTTCGAATATTCTCTCCTGTCGAAGTGAAAGAGCTCCGGAAGGTATTAAAGGCATCTCCTGCAGCAATAACCAGCTCTCAGGGATGGTTCTTACATTAACCTCCTTCCCGGTGACTGCAAACGCCATCAGATACTGAGGCCGGGCAGTGATCACCGCCATGACTGCTGGAAACTTTTGATATATTTCTGCATGCAACTTCTCCTCCGGAACGCAGTCATCATCCCCGCCTCTGCCTTTAATAATATCATCCTTCCCGATAGTGCATCTTAAAACCTTTTCCCGTGTTATAAGGTAACTCTCACCGGTGCTCCTTGCCGATACAATCCCGCAGAAACCGTACAACATTTCCCTGTTACATGCACGCGCTGCCATCCGGCAAATTTCTTCCTCAAGAAATTCTTCGCCGGCACTAATCACACCACCTGTTCTGCTGTTTTGCAAACCCCGGACCGCTTGCGGAACGTATTTCCCCGGCATTGGTTCTGGCCTGTCGTCCCGGGCATACTCAGGTATGATAACATCGCCAATGAATCCTGCATTGTGAATGGTCCTTGCACAGTATTCGAGAGTCTCCAGTCGTGCCAGGGCTTCAGCCAGGTCTCTGCCGCCAACAACCACTGCATGGTTTTCCATGATAACTGCATCATGACCCTTCCTGAATTCTGCTGCCACTGTCTCTCCCATGGTACCGGTTCCGGGAATTGCGTACCCGGCATAACCGACTTCTCCGCATATCTCCTTCCACGCTCTCAGAACCGAGGTATCAGGTATCCGGTGTACGATGCTGAAAGATGTCAGGAGAGGCGGGTGAGCATGAATCAGCGCCCTGATGTCAGGCCTTGCAATATAGACTTCACGGTGTAGCGGGTATTCCATTGATGGCCTGAGCGGGCCTGCAAAGATTCCGTCAGCAGCAACACACACCACCTGGTCGGGCTTCAATGATCCTTTGTCGGTGCCTGACGGGGTTATCCAGATGTTTCCAAGACTGTCAGTGACAGACATGTTCCCCCCTGAGGTGGTTGTCATCCCATGATCGTAGATATGGGTCATGGTATGCACCATCTTATTCCGGATATAATCCGGCTCATCCCATAGTTCGGGATGTCTGAAATCCATGCCATTATCTCCGGATGTCTCCATGCTGAAAGTATTTTAATTAATTTGGAGAAGTTTTTCTCCGGTACACGGTATAAAGATAGCAAGAAGATCGCTCTGCATGGCAGTGACACTCTCTGAATATGACCTTCCCGATGCCTTCCTTTTCAGTGAAGGCACCTCGGGAATCATTGTCTGGCAGCCACAGGAGACGGTCATAGTACTTGGCCAGTCGAACAGCGTGGAATCCAGTTTATGTGTAGAAGCGGTAGCAGCTGCTGCCCTCCGTGTAACCAAAAGGCCGTCCGGCGGAGAGACAGTGATTCTAACCCCTGCCACCGTCGCGTTTACAGTAGCCAGGCAATTTCCGGTGCCGGTTCATTTCAGGGACTTCTTCAGGATGGTTAACAGTGTGGTTATTGATGGTCTGAGAGAAATGGGTGTTACAGGCCTGGGTTCAAAAGGCATTTCTGATATCACCATCGGCAACCGCAAGATACTGGGATCATCAATGAGGAAAGTCGGTGACAAGCTGGTGTATCATGCCGTCATTAACATTGCCGAAGATCCTGACCTTTTCAGCAGGTATCTGCTTCATCCCCGCAGGGAGCCCGACTACCGTGCCGGCAGAAGCCATCATGAGTTTGTGACCTCGCTTGCCGGTGAGGGTTACAGCTTCGTCCCGGACGAAATCATGGAAATGCTCAACCGCCGGCTCGTAGGACTTATGGTCTCCCGTCCGGCGATCGTGCAATAATATGAACTGTCACGAAATTCTATTCCCGCATCATCTTAAGGTAGTCCACCATTCCCTCGTAAATCTTCACGGCCATTTGCTGCCGGAAGTCGGGATCTGCTAGCTTCTCTTCATCTTCGGCATGGGTCATGAAAGCCTGCTCAACCAGCACGGCAGGCATCTGTGAAGTGCGGGTGACAGTATAGTTGAATGACCCCACAACGCCAAACTCCCCCAGACCTGTCTCCAGCAGCCTGTCATAAATAGTCTGTGCCAGTGGCGCCCAGAAAGGGTTATGCCAGTAGGTGCTGGTGCCTGCCACCGAAAGAAAACCACTCCCTCCCGCGTTGGCATGAATGCTGATCAGCATATGGGCACCTGACTTAATGGCTATATCACGCTTCTCGAGCAGTGCCATATCCCTATCAGAATCCCTTACCTGCACCACCTCAGCCCCCATTGATGTACACAACTCACCCAGCCTGAACGACAGGTCAAGATTGATCTCCTTTTCAACCAGACCAGACAATCCGGTTGCACCTGAGTTTGATCCGCCATGGCCGGCCTCAATGGCAATCTTCAGTCCTGCCAGTGGTTTCTCCCCTGCCGGGTCAAATTCCGGGGCGTACCTGACAGTAAGTACCAGGCTTCTGCCTGAGGGTCTTATGTCATATCCCCATATCTTTCCGCTCTTCAGATTGACGTAAACCCGGAAAGTCTCCGGGGTACTTTGTTCCCATGTGAGTTTGTCAACCACCCGGCATCCTGTCCGGTGACTGACCCATGTTGCAGCCGACTCCACTCCGAAAAGCGTTACAACAAGGCGTTTCCCTTCCGGATCGGGATAAACCTCGTAAGGAACCGGCTCCAGGTAGGGTATTGATACCACATCACCCCGGGCAGATGGTCCGCATGACATGCTGGTGACAGTATACAAAGGCTGCGTTCTGCTGCCGCCCATCACTTCAACATCATCCTGGCTGATGAATCCCGATTCGGTATTGCTCAGCCTCACCCTGAAGTTACTGCCTGTCTTTCCGCCGGTCTTCAGAATCACACCAGGCCCGAGCTCTGACCTTACCGGCCCGCCGAGCCTTGGGGCGCCTAGATTGTAGACAAGCCTTGAATATTCGTTCTTAACCCGAACAAGCGGAAAATCCTCAGGATTTCTCACTGTAAATGTCCGCCGGAAGTCAGATCTGACACTCCCCTTCACCGGTGCCCCGGCTGCCGGCACAAGCCTTACGGACAAGGCATACGGTACACCTGTGGCGAAGTCCCGCACCGGTAGCTCTGCCCGGTACAGGCTGTAGTCATTATTATCCTCCCGCTCGCATTTAATGTTCTTTCTTCCTGGTCTTACCTCCAGCCATGCCTCCTGCCCTTTCGAAGCGCGAAAGCTGACCTTCACCACCTCGCCAGGGAGCAGTTCCATATCGGCCGACGGTTCGAATGAACTCTTCCCGATCCATAACGGGAATGGCTGCCGGCTCAGATCACGCTTTTCATAAATGACAGCATGCTCGCAGACAGCAATCCGACCGTCGGGATAAATTGCTTCAGCAGTAATCCTGTTCACACCTTCATTAAATGAAATAGTCGTAAAGAAAATTCCTGTTTTGTACTGCTTCACGATCTGGCCGTTTATACTTACAGTAGCTGGGTATTCACTTTTGCACAGGATGTCAGACTTCGGCTGGTGTGTCAACGGCTCCGGAAGTCTGAGGAACCTTACCCATGGTGAGTCGTCTCCCGTACTGTCGCACCGGCACGGGATTGCTGCCAGGGTTTCAGCAGCCGCAGTTGCAGCTGCGGCTGCCGGGTCAGTTACTTCAGTCTTTCGTGTTCTCCCTGTGGTGCTGCATCCCAGGAGCACCACAGTTGCCAGGGCTATAATAAACAGGTTCTTCGTCATTTGTAGAGAAGGTATTTCTGTCGTATATCCATGAACTCCTTCACATCATCCTGGCAGGCTTTCACAACCTCCTGTACGGTAACCCCGGGTTCATTGAGCTTCCTTATTATAAGAGGAGGTGACCAGACAAGTGAATCGGGACTGGTTTTCCTGTAGGCATCTATGATATGGAGTGAAGCTTCGACGGAACGGTAAGCGGCAGGGTCTGTCAGGATTATCTCCACTCCGCCGCACAATTCGTTCCAGGGTTTTCCGCTGCGGTTATATCCGGTGCCGGCGGAGCGGGGAATGAAGTATAAAGGTCTGAAATACGCTCCGCCGATTCCTCTCGAGTTCAGGTCGGCTGCAGCCTCTTCAGCATTTACCCATGGAGCACCTGTCACAAGAAATGGTTTGGTCATGCCCCTGCCTTCAGACATATTGGTTCTCTCGAAGAGACATTGCCCCGGATATACCACTGCCGTCTCCCAGTTGTCAATATTGGGTGAGGGCATCACCCACTGCAGGCCCGTTTCATTCCACAACATACTTCTGCTCCATCCCTTCATCCTGATTACGGTGAGTTCAGCACCATAACCTTCAGTCTCATTCCACATCTTCGCCAGCTCACCGTGGGTCATGCCGTGTCTCAGCGGCAGGCGATGGCGGTAGATGCTGATTGTATCGTGCATTGGTCCCTCAACAACCCGGCCGCCAAGCGGGTTGGGCCTGTCGAGGACGATGAAGGGTATTCCTGCTTTTGCACATGCTTCCATGGCATGAGACATGGAGAACTTGTATGTATACCAGGCCGATCCCACTCCCTGAATGTCAAAGAGCATCACATCGATACTGTCGAGCCACTCACGTCTTGGCGCCCATGACTCGCCGTAAAGGCTGTAAACCGGGATGCCGGTCACAGGATCCTTTTCACCATCAGTGAAGATTCGTCCGTGCTGCGCTCCCCTGACACCGTGTTCAGCACCGAACAGAGCCACCAGGTTTACTCCGGGGGTTGTGGCAAGTATGTCAACAGTGCTTCGCATATCTATCCCAACCGCGGATGGGTTGGTGATCAGGCCCGCCCTTTTGCCCCTGACCAGGTCAAGGTGCTCATCTATCAGCACATTAATACCTGGAGTGACTGCAGGTACCGGCACCGGGGGCCGCTTAATCCCATCATAGAACTCAGCCAGGGTCCTGTCAAGATCCGGCGCATCAGCAGGGGTAAACTCATTAATCCCTATCCTGCTGATAATACTTTCGTTACCAAATCGGTCAACTGCTGAAACGGCTACTGAATCAAGAGCAATGAAAGCCTGATCTGCCCTGGTAACCTTATCGCGCGAAGTGCGCGCAAGGTACTCACGGTTCAGGATGAAGGCAGGTATGGCATCTTCAGTCACGGTACCGCCAAGGATATGCTGGTTCCATTGCGGACCGTATTTGAAGTAGACCACCCAGCGGCCTATGTCAGCAGGGTCAGGATGGGTCCATGACAGTTTCAGGGTACCGTTTTCAGCCATTTTTGTCACTGCGGGGGGTGCCGGGGCTCTCTTATCCAGCCATGGCATCGGCGGTACCAGGGCAGGCCTCCGATACGGACCATCAGCAACAGCCCTGGCCAGTCCCGGAGAGTTGACCAGCGGTCCTATGCTCCAGTGGATCACACCGGGACTCCCGGGCAGGAGACCACGTGTGACCATGATCTGGTTTATGGTCTCGTCAATGGCCTTCGAAGCAGGTGACATCCCGATGCTGATCCCGGGCCAGAGATGACGCCCCTTCAGGTTCTCATCCTTCCACCATCCCAGGAGCACCGGAAAACTCTGGGCAATCTGGTTGATCGGCCAGTATAGCTGAGGCGAATAATAATCAATCCACCCCTTGTTGAGCCAGAGCTTCGCGTCTGCATAGAGTGTCTCATGCTGGTTGAAACCGCTGCCGATGGCCGGAGGATTGTAAGGCTGCCATATGCCGAACGGACTGAGCCCGAACTTGACCCATGGCTTTTCAGCCTTGATACCATTGTAAAGACGTTCGATGAATGTATTCACTGCATCCCTGCGCCAGTCGGAGCGCGAAAGCTTTCCTCCGGAGGCCTGGTAGGCCTGCCAGCTTACGTCATCAGGAAAATCCTTGAATTTATTGTAATCGGGATAAGGATAAAAGTAGTCGTCGAAATGAATCCCGTCAAGGTCATATCTTCGCACAAGGTCCATCACCACATTGTAGGAGTGGTCCTGGGTACCTTTCAGCGCCGGGTCCATCCACCAGTAGTTCTCCACCTCGAGCTTAAGTACAAGGTCGGGGCGTTTTCTGACGATGGAGGCGTCGGTGACAGCTCCTCCGGCAGGGTGGTGAGCGCGGTAGGGATTGAGCCAGGCGTGCAGCTCTAATCCCCTGGCATGCGCCTCATCAATCCAGAACTGCAGCGGGTCATAATAAGGATCGGGAGCCAAGCCCTGTTCTCCTGTAAGGTAGTATGACCATGGCTCGAGGTCACTGCGGTACATTGCGTCACAGTGGGGCCTGACCTGGAAGATGACTGCGTTGAAATTATTCCGGTCAAGCAGGTCCAGCAGGGCGATCGCCTCGTTTTTCTGTTCTTCCACTGTAAGACCGGGTTTACTGGGCCAGTTGATATTGGCGACGGTAGCCACCCAGGCAGCGCGGAACTCGCGCTCGGCACCGGGTGTGCGGCCCGACGGATCACCCGTCACTGCCATCTTCCTGGTTGCGCATCCGGCAATTACGAATGCCGTAAACACGGCTAACACTCTGAATAGAGATTTTCCTGCCATTTTGATAAAGGTTTTGATGTGG
>DHUL01000093.1:7296-15840 GCA_002409145.1 Bacteroidales bacterium UBA5235 | reverse complement strand
AGACCCTCAGACTCTCAGACCCTCTCACACCAGCGTCACCTCAATCCCCATCTCGCGGATGATCTGGATAAAACTGCCCGGAGCGTTCCGGTCAGTAATGATATGATGCACCTTATTGAGATTGCAGATTTTCCCGAAGCCCCTCTTGCCGAACTTGGTGGAGTCTGCCAGCACAATCACCTCCTGAGCCGCATTGATCATATACTGGTTGAGATGAGCCTCGGCTATATTACTGGTAGTCAGGCCATGGTCAAGGTCGAGCCCGTCAATACCGATGAAGAGCTTGCTGCACATCATCTCTGTCAGGAGGCTCTCAGCGTAAGGACCGATGACCGAAGCCGAGCTCTTGCGGAGTGATCCGCCGAGCTGGATTATGTCAATATTGGGTTTGTAGCTGAGGATGAGTGATACCTTTACCGAGGGTGTGATCACGGTGATAGGATCAGTTATTGTAATATACTGTGCAAAAGCCAGTACAGTTGTGCCCGATGCAATAATGATCCGGTCATTCTTTACCAGCAGACTGTTAGCCGCCTCGGCAATCCTGGTCTTCTCCCCTACCTGCACTTTCTCCTTCTCGTCAATGTGACGGTCAATGGTCAGTGAACTAACCTGGCCGGCACTGCCGTGACTGCGGATCAGCATCCTCCGTTCCTCAAGTTCTTTCAAATCCTTTCGAATCGTAACTTCCGAAACTCCCAACCGTAAGCTAAGGTCATGAACCCTTACATAACCTTCCTTCTCAAGCTCTGCCAGTATTATCTTATGGCGCTGTGCAATGTTTCTCATGATTTTATATCCTTATACCTCAAGTCGGATTTCCATTCAAATGTAAAAACAAAAGTAATATAAAACAAGAAAAATAAAATCTTAAAAAAGATGAAATTGTTACGTTTAATTACTTTTTCTTTCTTATTTGTTTTGATTTAAAAAATTAATGTCATAATTTTACCTTGTTTTCTGACAATAATCATATTTAAGCCATTATAACATTGGAAAGAGAAGATTTTCTAAAGGATTTGAAAGACAAGAGGCGTCAGTGGGATTTTATCATCATCGGGGGAGGCGCTACAGGTCTTGGCGTAGCGGTGGATGCTGTTACCAGGGGTTACAGCACACTGCTGCTTGAACAGAGTGATTTTGCAAAGGCAACATCGGCACGAAGTACCAAACTTGTTCATGGAGGGGTGCGTTACCTTCAGAAGGGCGATGTAGCCCTGGTCAGGGAAGCGTTACGCGAGAGGGGCTATCTTCGCCGGAATGCCCCGCACCTGGTGAAGAACCAGCGTTTCATTATCGGGAACTACAAATGGTGGGAGAAGCCCTTTTACACGATCGGGCTTACCATGTACGACCTGCTCTCGGGAGGCATGAGCCTGGGACGCTCACTGCCGATGAGCCGCAGCAGCGTCGTTAAATCGATACCGCAGATAGTCCGTAAAGGTCTCAAGGGAGGTGTCGTCTATCATGACGGCCAGTTTGATGACTCACGCCTGGCAGTCAACCTGATGCAGACAGCCATCGAAAAAGGGGCCACTGTAGTCAATTATACAAAGGTGATACAGTTGCTTAAAACCTCTGACGGTCAGGTTTCAGGAGTAGTGGCTGTTGATGAGCTTGACGGAACACACTTCACTGCTGAGGGCAGATGCATTGTCAATGCCACAGGGATCTTTGTTGACAGCATAATCAGGATGGACAACCCGGAGGAGAAGCCTATGGTGAGGCCAAGCCAGGGTGTTCACCTTGTCGTTGACAGGAGTTTCCTCGGGGGTGATGACGCCATAATGATTCCAAAGACAAGTGACGGAAGGGTAATGTTTGGTGTGCCATGGCACAACCGCGTTATCCTTGGTACCACTGATGTTCCCGTTAAGGAATTTGTGCTTGAGCCCAAAGCCCTCGATGAGGAAGTTGACTTTATCCTCGAGACCGCAGGCAGGTATCTCGAGAAAAAGCCGCAGCGCAGCGACGTACTGTGCGTATTTGCCGGCCTGCGCCCCCTGGCGGCACCAAAGCATGACAGTGACGGAGCTAAAACAAAGGAAATATCACGCAGCCACAAGATGCTCGTCTCCCCGTCGGGACTGGTAACCATTACCGGGGGTAAATGGACCACCTACCGCAAAATGGCAGAGGATACGGTGAATGCAGGAATCAGGGCAAGGAAGCTTCCGTTCAGGGAATGCCGTACCAAAGACCTGAAGATCCACGGCTATCTTGAAAATCCTGACAGGTCCAACAGGATGTACATCTACGGCAGCGACCTTGATGAACTGAGGCAGATGCAGAAGCAAAATCCCGAATGGGCAGAGAAACTGAATAGCGAGTCGGATTTTACCGCCGGGGAGGTCATCTGGGCAGTACGCAAGGAAATGGCACGCACTGTTGATGACGTGCTCGCCCGCAGGGTGAGGGTCCTCTATCTTGACGCAAAGCAGTCGATATCCCTGGCGCCAAAAGTGGCCGGGATTATGGCCGGGGAACTGGGCAGGGACAAAGACTGGGTGCAACAACAGGTGGAGGAGTATACAGCTATTGCAAAAGGTTACGTGATGGTTTGACACCATACAGATCATGATCAAAAAGGGGAAGACCGGCAGAGGCAACATCAGCGGGATGGCGGGAGTGACATCACTCTGTACCATACTGCTGGCCTCTTTCATTTTCAGTTCATGCTCCCGGGGTGCAGCCACAGGGAAAGGTTCGGGAAAAGGGGCTGATGAACCCGGGCAGCCAAACATCATGGTTATACTGGCTGATGATATCGGATATTCCGATATAGGAGCATACGGATCCGAGATCAGGACTCCTAACCTTGACCGGCTGGCTGCCGAAGGCGTCCGTTTTACCCATTTTTACAACACTGCACGCTGCAGTCCCAGCCGGGCCTCCCTGCTGACAGGCCTTTACCCCCACCAGGCAGCCATGGGTCACCTGGCTACAAGACCACTATGGGACGAGCCGGGTTACCTTGATGACCTGAACAGGAGCACCCTCACTATTGCAGAGGTGCTCAGGGGTGCAGGCTATTCAACCTATATGACCGGCAAGTGGCACCTGTACGGCATGAACGCCTCCAACCTTCCGCAGGGGGCTGAGGCAGACACCGGCAACTGGCCCCGCCAGCGCGGCTTCGACCGTTTCTTCGGACACCTGAGCGGCTCATGCAGCTACTGGGATCCCTTCACACTGCTCAGCAACAACACATTCATCACACCGGGCGAAGGATTCTACTACACCGATGCCATCAGTGACACCACAGTAAAATATATCCGGGAGCATCCGGCCGGCAGGCCTTTCTTCTTCTATGTGGCATACTACGCTGCCCACTGGCCACTTCATGCACCGGAAGAGGCAATAGCAAAGTATGATGGTGTGTATGACGCCGGGTGGGACTCTCTCAGGGCAGACCGGTTCAGAAGACAGAAGGAACTTGGTGTGGTTACCCCGAACCACCTCCTCTCTGAAAGGCCGGGGTCAATACCCGCCTGGAAGGATGAGACAATGAAGGAGTGGCAGGCCCGCCGCATGGAAACCTATGCCGCCATGATCGATATCATGGACCAGGGCATCGGCAGGATCATTGCTGCCCTGGAAGAAAAGGGCGAGCTTGACAACACGATTATATTATATATGCAGGATAACGGCGGCTGCGCCGAACCGGTGATGACTAACGGGATGGCCAAACCCCTGACCGACGAACAGAAGGTGCTGAAGCCCTATCCGCAGGACCAGGTGCTTGCTGTCAGGAAACCCGAATACACCCGCGACGGCAGGTTCATCAGGAGCGGTCGTGGCGTGATGCCCGGCCCTGCCGATACATGGGTGGCCTATGGTGAAGAGTGGGCCAATGCCAGCAATACACCTTTCAGGCTGTACAAATCATTCGTGCATGAGGGAGGCATAGCAACACCACTCATCGTACACTGGCCCCGGGGTATACCGCGGAAGGGGATCATCACTGACGAACCCGGACATCTTATCGACATAATGCCAACCTGCCTGGAGCTGGCAGGAGTCACCTTCCCGGCAGGACACAACGGCACACAGGCTATCATGCCCGAAGGCATCAGCCTGCTTCCGGCACTTGCAGGTAAAAGACTGCAGCGTGAATTCCTGTTCTGGGAACATGAAGGCAACAGAGCGATCCGCATGGGAAAATGGAAACTGGTTGCAAAGCTCGGCACTCCCATGCAGTTCACCCCTGAAGATGAGAACAGATGGGAACTGTATGATCTCGATCAGGACCCCTCCGAGACAGTGGACCTGGCCGCGAAATACCCTGAAAGGGTAAGGAAAATGGCCTCAAGATGGGAAAAGGAGGCCGTGCGCCTGAAAGCCAAACCGTGGCCGTGGGAGGAGAATGCGCGTAAACAGGGGGAGTGACCTGTAATAAATAATTAATGTTAAAGAAACAGAATAGATAAAAAGAAAACCAATATTTGCCCGCTGAAAACCTGACAAACAACTCACCGATGATAAACTTTCTGAAACCACCCCCGTACAAGGAGCCCCTGCCTGAGGAAAAGATTGACAAGACCTACAAGCGTCTGCGCATGCAGGTTTTCATGGGAGCATTCATAGGGTATGCCGCATACTACCTCGTCAGGAAGAACCTGGCACTGGCCATTCCCGGGATGATTCAACCTGTTGAGAACGGCGGACTGGGTTATACCAAACTGGAGCTCGGTATTGCTCTCTCTGCCATTTCAATAGCCTATGCATTCAGCAAATTCATCATGGGAGCTCTTTCAGACAGGTCTGATGCAAGGAAATTCCTCGTCATAGGCCTGATCCTTTCATCACTCCTGATGATGTCGGTAGGGATCTTTCCTTTTGCCACAAGCGCCGTATGGATAATATTTCTTTTCATGCTTGTGATCGGCTGGCTTGGCGGTATGGGGTGGCCACCGTGCGGCCGCATCATGGTACACTGGTTCTCGCACAATGAACGAAGCTTCAAGATGGGCATCTGGAACACATCCCACACAGTAGGCAGCGGCCTTATGGGCAACCTGGCTGCCTGGGGCACAGTGCTCTTCAGCGGATTCTTCCTTGTGGATATCGGAGGAGGTGTAATGGTTGACCAGAGCTGGAGGATAGTCTTTATCTTCCCCAGCGCCGTGGCCCTGTTGCTGGCGCTCTTCTGCTGGTGGGCACTGCGTGACACACCTCAGTCGTGCGGTCTCCCTGCCATCGATAAATACAGGAATGACATACCGGCACAGAAGGAAATGAGCTCTGACAAAAAGATCCCTGTGAAGGAGCTCTTCATTAAATACATCTTCACTAACAGGATACTATGGCTGATAGCCCTTGCCAACGTCTTCGTCTACCTTATCCGCTATGGCATTGGTGACTGGGCGCCAACCTACTGTGAGGAAGCCGGGCTTCTTACCAGCGAGCAGAGCAAGATGGCGTTCTCACTGCACAACTATGCCGGCGTACCGGGAATGGTGCTTATCGGATGGATCTCCTCGAAGGTTTTCAAGGGTCGCTGTGCCCCGGCAAATGTGATCTACATGGTCCTGGTGCTGCTCAGCGTTCTGCTCTATTGGAAAGCTGTCCCCGTGGCTTCATTCTTTGCCAATGCCTTCGGCACAGATCCTGATGCCACAAGGGTCACAGTGGTCTATTCTGCCCTGATAGCTATCGGCTTCTTTATCTATGGTCCGGTAGCTCTCATCGGTGTCCAGGCTGTCAACCTCGTTCCGAAGAATGCAGCCGGAACCGCAGCTGGGTTTGTAGGCCTCTTCGGATACCTGATAGGTGACGCCCTACTTTCGAAGGTACTCATCGGCGCAGTGGCAGACAACGTCAGCCTGGGCTGGGGAGCAACCTTCTGGATCTTTATCGCTGCCAGCATACTGGCCGCGCTCTTCTCGGCAACCACATGGAAAAAGGAAAAGGAAACATACCTGGGACACGCAAAATGATAAACATGAAACGACTGATAATAACTGTTCTTGCAGCGGCATTCTGTCTCATCCTGACGGTTAACGCACAGACCTACCGGCCTGTTTCCGGCTGGTCACAGGATGTAAATGACCGGATAGAAGGGTTTCTTAACTCGACCATCACCATGAACATAAGAAAGGTGGCGGTGTTCGACAGTGACGGAACCACATTCGGCCAGGTGCCTTATTACCTTGCTGATGAAGCGCTCTACCGCTATGCTGATGTGGTTCTGAAGGAGAGAAAAGACCGTGATGCCAGGGATAAACTGAAAATCCTGGAAAGAATGGTTAAAGATGGCAACAATGTAGGCAAACCATACGTGGAAGACAGGGTTCATTTCCTGGCCGGCCTGACACCCGGCGAGATAGAGATGATAGGATATGAATGCTACCGGGAGTCATACAGCAGCAAAACCTACCCTGAGATGAAGCAACTGGTTGCCAATCTGAAGGAGTATGGCTTCGAGGTATACATACTGACGGCATCTCCTGAGTTCCTCTACCAGAAGTTCGTGTCGGAGGAGTACGGCATACCGGTCACAAATATCCTTGGTGCCAAGTGCGTGGTAAAAGAGGGTGTCACCACCGGGGAGATCATCCCTCCCATACCACAGGATGACGGCAAAGCACATACAATCGAGACCTTCATCAAGGCAAGACCCCTGATAGTTGGCGGCAACAGCCGCGGCGACATGGACATGCTTAACGAGTCGGCAGGACTGAAGATTGTTGTCAATCCCGATGATATAACCATTCGGGGCCCTGAAGACGGCCCGATGAGCGGCCACACAGTGAAATCTTACTGGGAGAAGGAAGGCGCACTGATTGTCAGATGCAATGACATGCGTGACCCGAAGGTAAGGTTCCACACTGAAGAGTGGAAGATCAGACAAAACAGAGCAAACCCTAAATGACCAGTCACAATGAAGATAAGAATGCTTTTCTCAGTGGCCGTGACGGCTGCCCTGCTGGCAGGATGTGCCGGCAACAACGCTCCCGCCACAGCAGGTGTGCAGGGTTACATGCCTGACAATGCAGTCATAGCGCACCGCGGAACAATCTTCTGGGCGCCGGAACTTACCGAGGCCGCCTTCCGCTGGGCACGCAACACCGGTGCCGACTACCTGGAGCTCGATGTGCACCGGTCAAAAGACAGCGTGCTGGTAATAATGCATGACAAAACCTTTAAGCGCACCACAAACGTAGCGGAGCTCTTTCCCGGCAGAGAGAATGATCCTGTAGGCACCTTCACCTGGGAAGAGATAATGCAACTCGACAATGGCAGTGCGTTCAACAAAAAGAACCCCGACCAGGCCCGGCAGAGTTTCGTCGGTCAGAACGTGCTGGTGTTTGAGGATGTTTTCCGCATTGCCGAAGGCAAGAGGATAAAGAGAAATCCTGACGGCAGCCGCATTTTCACAAAGGACGAAACCGGAAAATATCACTTTGAGTACGAGGCTGACCCGGCAGACAATGGACACAGACCCGGGATTTTCATCGAGACGAAGATCCCTGACGAGTACCCGGGGCTGGAGGAGCAGGTCTATGCCGAACTGGCACGGATCGGCTGGAACCCGCTCGATGGTGAGATACCTTCAGCGGAGGAACCATTCTGGAAGGGAGACAGGGTTAACGTGGGAAACACCCGTGGCAAAATCCTGGTTCAGACCTTCTCACGCAAGGGGATGATGAATTTCAAGAGGGTTTTTGGCGAAAAAGTACTTGCCAGCTTCCTCATAGGCAATCCGAAAACAAATGAGTTTGCCAAACCTGGGGTGACTGACGAGATCATCGCCTTTACGAAGGAGTGCGGGGCACAGTTCATCGGCACCAACCTGGGCGAGGAGAATGACGGCCTCTCACCGGAGTTTGCAGCAAAGATCCATGCTGCAGGGCTAAAGGCAAACGTCTATTCATTCAATACAGTTGAGCAGATGGAAAAATACTTCGGCGAGGGAGAAGGAAAGAAAGCATCTCCCCTTCCTGGCGGGATGATCACCAACCGCAGTGACCTGACGATAGATTTCTACCACACCCGGAAGGTTCGCACATACAAAACTGAAAAGAGTCCGCAGGAGATACTTACGGACCTGGGGTATAACAAGTAAAATGAGAAATGCATGCCAGAAATAAAGAAACTTCTTTTTCTGCTTTTGATTGCAGCAATAGCCGCCTGCACCGGGTGCAAGGATGATCCGCCTCCTCCGGATGAAGGAGGACTGAAGATCACAGGAGTATCGATACCTGCAAGCCTGAACGTCCCCTCCGGAGGAGAGGTTACCATTACAGGCAGCGGATTTGCAGCAGGTGATCAGATGGTGTTCGTGCTCACCACCGATGCAGGCAAGGTCTATACTGCAACGGTAACATCAGTGACAGGGCAGAGTGCCAGCTTTATTCTTCCTGCCGGGATAACTTCAGGCGCCTACACACTGACAGTTAAGAGAAGCAGTGACAGCATGACTCTCGGCACCCTGACAATCAATGTCGTTGCAGACAATACCATTCCCGATAAATCCGGAATGACCCTGAAGGGGGTGGTTTATTGTGACGGAGAGGGTGTTCCCGGAGTGGTTGTCTCTGA
>DHUL01000093.1:0-7130 GCA_002409145.1 Bacteroidales bacterium UBA5235 | reverse complement strand
GTTACGGTTACTGACAGCAAGGGGATCTATTACCTGCCGTCGTTAAAACAGAATAAGTTCGTATTCATCTCACTGCCAGGCAATTACGAGATCGCCGCAAGCGACAATATTCCGCAGTTCTTCAAAAGGCTTGCGGGAGGCAACTCGGTTGAGCAGCACGACTTTTCACTTGTGCATACAGACAATAACAATCATGTTGTTCTCGCCATGGCTGACTGGCACCTGGCGAACCGCAATGATGACCTTGCCCAGTTCAGTAACGGGTTCCTGCCTGATGTGAATTCCACCATCAGTTCATACGCGTCTGCCGGGAAGAAGGTTTACGGCGTTCCGCTGGGTGACATGACCTGGGATGCCTACTGGTATGACAACAACTTCCGCCTTGAACAGTATCTCATCGAGATGAAGAAAGTCAACTGCGTGATGTTCAACGTTATGGGCAATCATGACAATGATCCGTATGTTCAGGGAGACCTGCCGCCGGAAGCTCCTTTCAGGGAGATAATCGGTCCGACTTATTATTCATTTAACCTGGGGCAGGTTCATTATGTTGTTCTTGATGACATCCAGTATATCAATACAGGTGGAGCCCAGGGAACCATCGGAGAGCGGAACTACAGTGATGTTGTTGTCTCCGCACAGACCTCCTGGCTGGCAAAGGACCTTGCAGCCATCACCGACAAGAGCACACCGCTTGTGATCTTCATGCACGCACAGCTGTACGGCAACCCCACCCTGAATGCCGGTGGGGATGAAGTACACAACTTCGCTTTAAACAATGGCAGCACGCTGCTTCAGGTGGTTAAGGACTTTTCGGAGGTTCATTTTGTCAGTGGCCACACCCATATCAATTTTACAATTGATGGAGGGACGGTCATGGAACATAATACCGCAGCCGTAAGTGCCACCTGGTGGTGGACCGGTAAAACGGGCTATGCCAATAACCATATTTGCAGGGATGGCAGTCCCGGCGGTTACGGTGTCTGGGAGATAACCGGCAGGGAGGTGAGGTGGCATTACAAGGGCATTGGCAAGCCTGCGACCTACCAGTTCAGGAGCTATGACCTCAACAAGGTGCATATTACAGCCGCAGCTTTTGCCCCCAACTCTACAGACGCTGCCCTTGCAGAATATGCCGGGGTTTATGCCTCCCCCAACCCGGTTAATGATGTTCTGATCAATGTCTGGGGCTATGATCCTGAATGGAATGTAGAAGTCACCGAGGGTGGCACACCCCTGGTTGTTGAAAGGGTGACGGCGATGGATCCGTTGCACATAATCTCATACGAAGCAAAGAGGTTGAATGCCGGTGCAACACCCACCAGCTCGTTTGTGACAGGTAACACGGCACATATGTTCAGGGTACGTGCATCATCAGCCACCTCGACACTTGAGATAAAGGTCACCGACAGGTTCGGGAGGATCTATACTGAAACGATGACACGTCCGAAGGATTTTACATGGTCGATGCTATAAACCATATATAAACAACTTAAAAACCACTAATCTATGAAATTCAAACCAGATCTTAAGATTATTCTTGCCACATTCCTGATGGCACTGGTTATGTTGCCGGTGATGGCTCAGGAGAGGCAGGTGACGGGAACGGTCTATGAGCCCGATGGTGTCACCCCGGTCCTCGGTGCCACTGTGGTGCTCAAGGGTACCACCACAGGTACCAGCACCGACGCCAGGGGTGCATACTCCATAAGGGTGACAGGCACGAACCCTGTGCTGGAGATACAGTTCCTGGGATACATAAAGCAGGAGATTCCTGTTGGCAACCAGGGTGTGATCAACGTGACCCTTCAGGAGGAAGCCATTGAAGTATCTGCGGTGGTTGTCACCGCCCTCGGCCTGACCCGTGAGGAGAAGTCACTGGGTTATGCAGTATCAAAGGTGGAAAGCGAGGAGCTGACACAGGTTGTTTCCAGCAACTGGCTTAGCGGCATGTCAGGCAAGGTTGCAGGCCTTACATTCAATACCGCCAGCTCGGGCCCGATAAGCTCGATGAGGGTGACTCTCCGCGGCGACGCATCCCTGAGCTATGGTGCCAACGAGGCCCTCTTTGTCGTTGACGGCGTTCCGATAAGGTCAGGTACCACAGCCACCTCATCAAGCAGCAGCTATACAAACTCCGGATCAGACTTCCCGGTTGACTTCGGAAACGGCGCCAGCGACCTCAATCCTGAAGATATTGAATCAGTCTCCGTGCTTAAAGGTCCTGCAGCCACAGCTCTGTATGGATCACGTGCAGCCAACGGCGCAATTGTAATTACAACCAAATCAGGCCGTAAAACGAAAGGGATCGGCGTAACCCTCAACTCTTCAGTGGTTGTGGAGAGGCCGGGTTACTGGCCCGATTTCCAGACTCAGTTCGGATCAGGATCTGATATGGGATTGAATGAATACAACTTCTGGACCCTCGATCCGAGCCTTGTAGGCACGACTGACTATCCCCCGAGAAACCTTTCGCGCTATGCGTGGGGAGAAGAGTTCAGCGAGGACAAGCTCCGCTACCAGTACGCAGGCAAGAACTGGGAGACAGGCGAGATTGTCAAAACCCCGTTCGTATACCAGGATGACTGGTTCACAGGCATATTCCAGGACGGTATTACATACAACAACTCTGTTGACATCAGCGGCAGCAACGGTGAAGGACAGAACATCCGCTTCTCGATGACTGATACCAGGAACAAGTGGATCCTGCCAAACACGGGATTCCAGAAACAGTCGTATGCCCTTTCATTCGAGAGCCCTGTCAACAAGTGGATTGACTTTAAGACGAAGGTCAACTATTATCGCACTGACAGTGACAACATGCCGATGGCCGGTTATCACCAGACCACGGTTATGTATGACCTGATGTGGGGCTACAACTCCAACTCGATGGCCGACTGGAGGAATGAGTACTTCAAGGGAAGATTCAATGCCATCAACCGTGCGGCCACCATCTCCGAGGGCGGCAACAGCCTTGTATTTGCAGGTACCGGATCATACAACCCCTACAGGGTTCTCTATGAGGAACTGAATACAACCGATAAGGACAGGGTCTTCGGAAACCTGGGGCTGACAATCAAGATAGCCAGGGGGCTGACACTTGATCTCAGGACAGGTATGGACTTCGGCAACGAGTTCCGCACGCAGCGCAAACCCAAGATGACCTTCGGGTGGGAGAACGGTTTTTACCGCGAACAGGGCTTCATGACCTTCGAAGCCAACAGTGACTTCCTTCTGAAATACGAGAGATCCTTCCTCGACAGCAGGCTGACCACCACCACCGCGTTTGGGGGCAACAACATGAGTTCGCACTACAGGAGCAACACGGTGCAACTTGACGAGCTTGACATCGAAGGGGTTTATCACATTGACAACGTGCCCTTCGGCATATACCAGCGTCCTTCGAGCTTCAGAAACTACAAGATGATCAACAGCCTCTACGGATTCATGACTCTCGGCTGGGATGACACATACTATCTTGACATCACCGGCCGTAATGACTGGACCAGCACACTGGCGCCAAAGAACTGGTCGTACTTCTATCCTTCTGTGGCATTGAGCGTTCTGGTTGACCAGATGTTCGACTTCCGCACCACACTGCCGGCAGTATCCATGGCAAAGCTTCGCCTTTCATGGGCCAACGTTGGTAATGATACAAGTCCCTATGGTCTCGACCAGTACTATTCGGCATCTTCGATTAGCGGCGGTTATACCCTCCCGTCACTTATCCCTGACCCGATGATCGAACCTGAGAACATGGAGAGCTGGGAGCTGGGTCTTGACACGAAATTCTTCAAGAACAGGCTTGGCCTTGATATTGCGCTCTATCGCTCTTCAACCACAAACCAGATTATCAGCCTTGACATTGACCCGATAGTAGGTGCCAGCAGCATGAGAATAAACGTTGGCGAGATCACTAACAAGGGTATTGAGGTGTCAATGTATGCCACTCCGGTCAAAACCAGCGATTTCACATGGAACCTCAACTTCAACTGGGCGGCAAACAGGAACACCCTGGTCAGTCTGCATGAGAGCCTTGATCCCTCACAGCCCTATAAGCATGATATGGGCACCACCATCGGCGGAAGGCTCCATCTCTATTCATATGTGGGCCAGGAGATGTACCAGCTCTACGGCTTTGCCCTTAAGAGAGCGCCTGAAGGATCTTTCTATACTGATAACAACGGTGAAAGGGTAGACTGCTCGGGACAGGTGCTGATTGATGCCACCACCGGCCTGCCTTCGGTTGAGTCAACTGCTGACCACTTCCTGGGCAAGGTGAATCCTGACTGGAAGGGTGGTTTCGGAACCTCACTCAGGTACAGGAATCTCTCCCTGAGCGCCCTCTTCTCATACCAGATGGGCGGACACCGGTTTTCGGTGACCCATGGCATACTTTCATACCAGGGTAAGCTTACGAACTCCCTCGAAGGTCGCTATGACGGAATTGTTGCAGAAGGGGTGAATATGACAGGTACAGGAGAAGCCGCTACATTTCAGCCTAACAACACAGTCACCAACAGTATCTACACCTACTACCAGGCTATAACTCTTGACCGTTACAACGGTGAAGCCCATACTTTTGAGACCTCATTCCTGAAATGGAAGGAAGTACGTCTTGAATATGCCCTGCCTTCGGTATTCATCCAGAAGACAAGGGTACTTCAGGGAGCAAGCGTGGCGATTTTTGCCACCAATCTGTTCAGCTGGGACAAATGGCCTCAGTTCGACCCGGAGGGTGGTATGCTTACCGGTACCAATGTTTTCAACGGCATTGAGGCAGGCGCATATCCCATGACCCGTACGGTGGGCGCTAACCTGAGACTATCATTCTAATCAAAAACAGGCAACAAATGAAAAACATCAAGATATTAATCATCTGCGGGCTTGTTCTCGGATCACTCTACTCCTGCACAGGCAAATTCGAGGAGCTAAATACAAATCCAAACAAGACCCTGGTGGGGATGATACAGCCTTCAGGCATGTTCGAACCCATACTCTACAACTCTGCCAACCAGTGGCTTAACCGTACACATTATTACAACAACGAGCTTACCCAGTTCACCGCCTTCACCGGTGGCGTGACACGCAGGGAGCATCAGTATTTCCTTGAAGACTCAAGAGACTGGTACGGCTTCTGGAATCACTACGCCACATACGGAAAGAACATTGATCACATGTATGAGCTGGCGATAGAGCACGGCGACAGGTCACTTGAGGCAATTGCACTGACCTTCAAGGTACTCTTCTTCTCTAATATGACCGACATGTTCGGAAGTATCCCCTACGAAGAGGCCTTCTCGGCCAGGAAGCCTGGCGGAACGCTGACCCCGAAGTTCAACACCCAGAGGGAGGTTTACGAGTTCCTTTTTGAAGAGCTTGAAGCGGCAAATGATATCTATGCTACCAATCCCGTTTTCCTAAATCCTGCGATGGACGGAATGTACGGCGGTAATATGGCGGCATGGAGGAAATTCAACAACTCGCTGTATCTCAGGCTTCTCTGCAGGGTCAGCGGCCGCACTGAGATGAGTGTCGGCACCAGGATGAACGCAATACTTGACAATCCCGACAAGTATCCGGTCTTCACCTCAAATGCAGACAATGCAACGGTGAAGTTTACCGGTACCGATCCTTACATCAGCAACTTCGGGACGACCACTGAAAGCGAGTTTACCTCTAGCGGAAGGAAGCTCACCCAGCAGTTGATCAGGCTTACGGTCCAGACTGACGATCTCGGAAACCAGGTCTATGTTGATCCCCGTCTTCCGGTCATCGGCAAGAAGAATCCCAATGCACAGGTTAACCCTGCAAACGTGTGGAAAGGAACTGTATCCGGCTGTACTGATATTGAAAGAAGTGAGGTTGACAGGGGAACCTCATGGCTGAATTTCAAGGTGTTCTGCAGAAGGGACGCCCCGGCCACATACATGGATTATGCCGAGGTTGAGTTCATTCTTGCAGAGGCTGCACTTAAGGGATGGATCAGCGGAGGTCAGGCTGCAGCCAAAATCCACTATGAGAAGGGAGTTGATGCATCGATGAAGAAATGGTCAGAGCAGGGTGCCTTTTCAGATCCGGCAATCACCATTACCAGTGCAGATATTCAGACCTACCTTGCCTCACCTCTCGGGTCCTGGGACCTTGCAACCAGCAAGGAGGAGTTTCTTGGCAACCAGAAGTGGCTTGCACTCTTCTGGGTAGGCATGGAAGCATACCATGAGTACCGCAGGACGGGTTACCCGGTCCTCACTATAGGCGAAGGAACCATCTACAATGACAAGGTCTTCCCGACACGTTTCGGGTATCCCAACATCACCATGCTCACCAATGCTGACAACGCGGCTGATGCCCTCAGCGGAATGGGTGGTGAAAACGATATGAAAACACCGGTCTGGTGGAGCAAACAGGCAATTGCCGGCACGAAATAACCAGCAAAAAAGTTAAGAGATGAAAAACAAGAACATAACAAACTTTGGAAGAACAGCACTGATAGTGCTTCCGCTGTTCCTCCTCTCACTCTTCCTCCTCTCTTCCTGCAAGGAAGATCCGATACAGGAGGATCCATTCTTCAGCATTGAAGGTGATCCTACAGGCCTGACTGTCACCAAGTCAAAAAAGACACAAACTTATGTGGTCCGTTCCAACAGACCATGGCAGATTCTCAACAAGGATCAGGCTGCCTGGGTAAAGTCATTCCCTGACAAGGGTGATGCAGACGGTATCTTCAAGATCATAGTTGAGGCCAATGAGACTTTCGATACCCGTATAGCCAACTTTGCATTCGTGGTTGACGGCAAGGAGCAGCCTGTCCTGTTTCGCGTGGAGCAGGCGGGCAACGAGCCCTATATAACCCTTCCGGCTGATGTGACAATACCGGCAGCCGGAGGTGAATTCTCAGTGGATGTTGCATCAAACGTAGACTGGACTTATTCACTCAGTGACGATTCATGGCTTGTGGAACAGTCTGTTACCACTCAGAAGATAACCTTCATTGCTGAGGAAAACACAAGCATTGATCCGCGTGAAGTTACACTTACTGCTACTGCCACCAATTATCCGACAGTCAGTACGGTTATCCTGACCCAATCACCCGGTACGGTGGTTCTCGAAGAGGATTTCAGCTGGCT
>DHUL01000074.1:9263-12568 GCA_002409145.1 Bacteroidales bacterium UBA5235 | reverse complement strand
TCTGTTCATAGATCAGAGTTTAAGTTAGACAATTAGGGTTCTATATACCTTCCCCTGCATGACACAGTCTGCAACTTAGGCGAAAATATGCCTTGCAAGGAAGTCATAAAAGTAGATATTTTTTTCTTAACAACTATCATTTGCCGATTTTTCCAAGCGAAGTCATGAAAAAAAATAGGATTTCAAGCAAAAGGAGATTTATCTTTTGCCTGTAAAACCAGTCTGTACTGAAATAATGAGTTGTTGAAAATGGAAAGAATCAGGGATTTTTCTACCTTTAGTACGCTTAATAAAACACAACTTATACATGAAAGCAGCGGTAGTACTTGCCGGGTGCGGCGTCAGAGACGGAGCCGAGATACATGAGGCCGTGATGACACTTTATGCCATCGACAAACTCGGCGGAACCTACCACGTCTTTGCCCCCAATGTGGCTCAACATCACGTCATCAACCACATTACCGGCGAAGAAATGAAGGAGTCACGCAACGTACTGACCGAGGCTGCCCGGATAGCAAGGGGAAAAATCAGTCCCCTCACTGACTACATAGCCGATGAGTATGATGCTCTAATCTTCCCGGGAGGATTCGGTGTGGCCAAAAATCTCTGCACATACGCCTTTGATGGCCCTGACTGCCATGTTGACAGGGTGGTGGAGAAAGCAATCCGTACAACACACAGCGCGGGCAAACCAATAGCGGCTCTGTGCATCTCTCCGGTGCTCATCTCTAAGGTGCTTGGCGATGTGACGGTGACCATCGGGAGTGACCTGCAAACCGCTGCCGACATAGCCAAACTGGGCGGAAAACACGAAAACCGGCCACATGGGGAAGTGACAATCGACATGAAAAACCTCATCGTTACTGCACCATGCTATATGCTAAACTCTACAATCTCAGATATTGCCCGGGATGCGGAGGCTGTGGTGAAAGCCCTGATTGAACTGACTGGCAGAAAGCTGTCGTAATGACACCTATTTACCTGACCGGAAAAATGTCCTTATAACCTTCCGGCCTCTATTTCCCTGACTACCTGCTCTATGAGATAGTCTTCGCCATTGGCGTCATAGTTTGACTTCAGGTTGGCACCAAAGATCCGCGCCACACCCTGCCAGAATGTGGCAGAGAACTTCCCGCGGTACTGCCTGATAAGGTCATATGAGGTATTCTGTGTCTCCCTGTCGATAAGCTTGATGAGAATCTTCCCCTGTGTGAAGGTCAGGTTTCTCATATCTCCCTCATACTGGGACAGGAGATCCTTCTCGTAAGACTGCAGGAAATCACGCTTTGCCCGATCACTTGGCAGGGTCTCCAGCAACCTGTTTATACGCCCGAACTCATTCCTGACTATCAGTGCATATGGATATACACGCCGGATATTATAAACAAGACGGGCATGCCTGCGGTAGTCAAACCTCACACCCCTTGGCATCTTGCCGTAGACGATTATCTCTTTCAGCTCAATATACGGATAGGTCTGCCCGTCAAAAGTTGCTGTCCTAAGCACATGCACCGGTGAAATGACAGTGTCAGCCATGACAGTGTCATTCTTCTGTCCGTTAACCCCTGGATGAAGAAACCCCAGGAGCAGTATGATAACCACCCTTCTCATAATTCCCAGCAAATTTAACCAATTGTTGTGCCAAAGAGTTCACCGGAAGGTAAAAGTGAACATTGTCATTCTGTATAAACATCTATCAGCTATATTTGGGAACTCATGAAACAGACACCAGGAATTGCACAACTTGATGATCCTTCGTTATATGAGAAGGTACTTACCCTTCCATATGATGAGATCAGCTCCTTTGTGCTAAAAGAGATGACCAGGTATACCAGGCCGATGGTTCGTATCTGGATCACCATAGCTGCCTCCCTCTTCCTGTCAGTCTGGTTCTGGCCGGGAGTAATATATCATCCTGAGGAACCGCGGGTTGTTGCAGGCCTTGCTACCGGGCTCATAATAATTCCGCTGCTACTGGTACCAATTCATGAGGGCTCACACCTGATCCCGTTCCTGCTTGCAGGAGCCCGTGACATCAGATTCGGGGCAGACCTCCGTCAGGGAATCATTTACGTGACGGCACACAGATTCGTTACAAAAAAGAGACTGTTCTCCCTGGTTGCGGACACCCCCTTCATTCTGATTACTACCGCCCTTCTGGCAGTCATCCTCCTCACTCCACCCTGGTGGAAATGGGTAATGTCGATGACCTTTCTGGTACATACCACCATGTGCGCCGGTGACGCAGCCCTGACCGGATTCATGAGCAGGTTCGGTAAAAGAAAAGTATTTACATGGGATGATGCAGACAGGAAGGAGGCTTATTTCTACGCCTCCGCAGAATCCAATGAATAGAATGCTGACAGTAAAACAGTAATACTTGTTTAATGAATTAAAACCCGCAAAACTAACCTGATGAGCAGCTTTACCCAATCATTGAAGAAATTCCCCCGGCTATTTTGGATATCAAATGTTATTGAGCTGTTCGAACGGTGGGGATGGTATGCCTTCTACAACGGCTTCATAGCCCTCTACCTCACCACTCCGAAGGAAGACGGAGCCCTGGGATTCTCAAACGTGGAAAAGGGAACCATCATGGGTACTGCCTCAATGATCCTCTATTTCCTTCCCGTTATCACCGGTGCCATTGCTGACAGGGTCGGGTACAAGAAGGTGCTGATTACTTCATTCATCACCTATGTCATCTCATTCTTCATGCTGAGCCGGTTTGAAACATTCGGCTCCATTTTCGCAGCATTCATCCTTCTGGCTGTGGCCGGCGCCCTGTTCAAACCACTTATCTCCGGGACAGTAGCCCGCGTCACCAACAGGGAGACGGCATCACTCGGGTTCGGTATATTCTATATGGTGGTGAATATAGGAGGATTCATCGGCCCCTTCGTTGCCAGCCTGCTCTACAAGAACAACTGGGACTCGGTGTTCTATATGTCCATAGCGGCAATGACATTCAACCTCCTTCTGACCATCTTCTTTTATAAGGAGCCTGCTGTGACAGGAAGCGGAAACAACTTCATAAAAAATATTGGTATAGCATTCAGAAATATCGGGATAACCCTTACTGACTGGCGCTTCCTGCTTTTCCTTCTTATCATTGGTGTCTTCTGGACAGCCTATAACCAGCTTTATTACTCATTCCCCGTATTCCTGGAGTCATGGGTGAACCTCGATGGGATGTCAACCTCACTGGGACTTAAACCCGGTACAATAACCACTGTTACGATCTCAAGTCTTGCATCATTCTTCATCATTCTGTTCCAGTTGATAATCTCATCGGTAACGGCCAG
>DHUL01000074.1:4129-9027 GCA_002409145.1 Bacteroidales bacterium UBA5235 | reverse complement strand
CTTGGGATGATGTTTGCAAACCTCAATCCATGGATAATTGTCCTTGGCGTTCTGATATTCGCCATCGGTGAGATGGCCTCTTCACCCAAGGTGCAGGAATACCTTGGCGGAATTGCTCCGCCTGACAGGAAGGCTCTATATATGGGCACTGCCTTCCTGCCGATAGCCCTGGGTCACCTGGGCGCCGGATGGATCTCCGGCAGACCATACGAGGTAAGGGCCGATAAACTCTTCCTCCTGAAAAAAGCAGTGGAGGAAAAAGGCTTTGATATCCCGGAAATTACAGCTGGTTTCACCCAGACAGACTACTTCAGCAAAGCACAGGAACTCTTCGGAATGGACTCACATCAACTGACGCGTTATCTATGGGATACATACAATCCCTCACGTGTCTGGATACTCTTTACGGCCATCGCAATTGCCGCCAGCGTTCTCCTCTACCTCTATGACCGCCTGATCCTGAAAGGACGGGACGCGGCAGGGAACGGATCCAGGCAGTAGGCATTAGGCAATAGTGAAAAAATCAATAGCAATTCGCAAATCCCAAATCCCAAATATATGAAAATCAGACTCTTTACATTATCGCTTTTATTACTGGGCACCATGTCACTGCAGGCCCAGCGGCGCATGCTCAGCGTTCCCGAACTGCCGGGCTATGTGACCCTGAAATGCGACTTTCACATGCACACTGTCTTTTCCGACGGAAACGTCTGGCCCATATACCGGGTCGGCGAAGCGTGGCGAGATGGTCTTGATGCCATTTCAATCACAGACCATATTGAATATCAGCCGCATAAACAATACATACCTGTTGACCACAGCGCTGCCTGGAAGATAGCATCTGCAACGGCAGCTGATTATAACATCATCCTCGTCAAGGGTTCGGAGATAACCCGCAAGATGCCTCCCGGCCACCTCAACGCACTGTTTATTTCAGAACCGGATTCGCTGGTAAAGGATGACTTCATGAAGGCAATCGAAGCCGCCGTAGCTCAGGGCGCATTCATCCAGTGGAACCACCCCGGATGGAAAAGCCAGCAGCCTGACGGAATACCACGGATGTACGATGTGCACAGGGAATTGATTGGAAAGGGGTGGCTGCACGGAATTGAATATTACAATGACGCTGAGTACTACCCACTGGTGATGGATATGTGCCGCGACAACAAGCTGGCTGTGATGGGAAACAGCGATTTTCATAACGTGATAAGCGAGGGTTACGCTGCTCCGGAATACTCTCACAGGCCCATGACACTGGTATTTGCTAAAGAACGTACCGGAGAATCTCTCAAGGAAGCGATGTTCGCACGAAGAACTGCAGTATGGTACGGTGATAATCTCGCAGCACTTGAAGAGATAGCTGCACCGCTGTTCAGATCGGTGATAACTGCAGGAGCACCTTTTAAGGATGACGGCACCAGGATCTGGTTTGAGCTCTGCAACTCTTCAGAAATCCCCATGAAACTCTCAGGGGGCCCCGAGGGAGCGCCGGCAACGCTTACCGTGCCTGCACGCGGAATGGTGGTGGTCAGGGCTGACAGAAAATACCTCTCACAACCTCTCGTCTACAATGTCAACAATATCGTTACCGGAAGCAACAGCGTGCTGAAGGTGGAAATATCGCCGGCAAAGAAGTAAAAAACCAGTTGTTTCAGGCTGAAACCGGCACTGGTGACTGTGCCGGGGTGCCACTATTTCAGCGGTACCATTCTGAACCCGTACCGGTATTCCCGGGCAGTGAGGCAGTACTGCGGGTGTGTGCGCGCACCCCATGAGTTATCACCTCCCACACCCATCTGTCCGTAGTCAATATTAACACGTACCAGGTCACGCGGAATAACATCACTGATATGCCTGTTGACCAGTTTGGCATCAGGTCTGTACCCTGCCAGCCTGCCTTGTGACTCAAAATCTTCATGCAAATAATTCATTGCTGCAAAGGAGAACATGGGCTCACCCTCAAACCGGATGCCCTTCCCGTTTCCGTCAGTCACATTCAACCACCGCGTGTCAGTTTTGTACCCGTTCTCCTGCGGCCTTACATAAGGAACATACTGATCAGCTACAGAGCTTTCATATACTCCGGCAAAGGCCGAAGTCTTCCGGTCAATATAGTTTTCATGCGGTCCTCGGCCGAACCAGGAAAGATCAATAAACCTGCCGGGAAGGATCATCTGCATCCCTACCCTGGGAATCTCCCCGAGGGTCATATCGGTTCTGGTAAAGTCGAACGATACATCAACAGAACCTCCTGCATGAACCGTATACCTGGTCACAAGTCCTGCTATCTTCTTTCCGCCCTCACCGGGAATGTCGAAGGAGAACTCCACTCCGGCGCTGCCCATGCCGGGCTGACTGATACGGGCTGATATCAGGATTGCCCTGCTTCCTGCCTCCCGCCATGGCGCATTTCTCTTTTCCATACCATTGCCATAGTCATTGTCAGTAGGTGCTCTCCAGAAGTCGGGACGCGGACCTGATACGATCAGTTCCTGACCCGCAGCCCTGTATGATTTCATCAATCCGGTTGCAATGTCAAACACCACTTCGAAACCCTCTCCGGCAAATGTCAGGTCAGAACCCTCAGTCCGCTTATCAATGAGTGCAAGGGCCTCCTCACCCTCAGTCTCTGAAGCTTCAGCAGCCTCTGCCGGAACCCGGAATGGCAGAAGAACCTGCTCCGAGGCGTACATGTGATCCTGCGGTACTATTCCCCACTCATCGGAGCGGGAGACATGAAGGTTAAGATGATATTCGGTATCGGGTGCCGGAACAATCTCCCCGAAGGGTATCTCCACGGTTACCGAATCACCAGGCTCCAGGTTGATCTGGTTTAGGTTGCCGGAGCGGAAGAGGGTTCCGTTGGCCAGCACTTCCCAGTTGATGGTGAAGAACGAGAGGTTTGTGAAGTCATACTTGTTGGTAATGGTGACCTGTCCCCTTGCAAGATCCGCCGGTTTGAATCCCACATACTGGTAAACCTTTTTGACCTCGGTGAGCGCCGGGTGCGGCGTGCGGTCAGGCCCCACGAGCCCGTTGCAGCAGAAATTGCCGTCACTGAACGCTCCCACCTCGCCATAATCACCACCGTAGGCGAAATACTCTTCGCCCTCATCGCTGGTCTCAAGCATCCCCTGGTCAACCCAGTCCCAGATAAACCCGCCCTGCAGGATGCCATACTTTTCGATCACATCCCAGTAATCCTGTAGGTTGCCTGTGCTGTTACCCATTGAGTGGGCATACTCACACATGATATAGGGACGGTCGAAACCAGGTTTGCCCTCATTGAGCGCATAGGCTTCCACCTCTCCGGGTGATGGGTACATCGGGCACCAGATGTCAGTATGTCTCTCGGTGGTCCGGGTCGACTTCTCAGCACGTTCATACTGAACAGGCCTGCTGTCATCCCTTCCCTTTATCCACTTGTAAGTCTCAACGAAATTCTGACCGTCACCGGCTTCATTACCTAATGACCAGGTGATTACTGAAGGATGATTCTTGTCGCGCTCCACCATCCTGACAGTACGAAACATGTGCTGGTCAAGCCACTCAGGCCTGTTGGCCAGGGTAATGTCAGGATGATAGCCAATGCCGTGCGACTCGATGTTTGCCTCGTCAATGAGGTAAAGTCCGTACTCATCGCACAGTTCATAGAATCTTTCAGGCTGCGGGTAGTGAGAGGTACGCACGGCGTTGATATTGTTCATCTTCATCAGCCTTATGTCCTTCAGCATCAGCGCTTCGTCTATGGTATGTCCACGCACCGGATCATGCTCATGGATATTTGTTCCCTTGAGACGTATTGCCTTCCCGTTTACCAGGAACCGTCCTCCTTTCACCTCGGCAGTACGGAACCCTATTCTGGCCGATATGCTCTCAAGTACCCTGCCACGGTTGTCAGCAAGGGTAAGGACCAATGTATATAATGAGGGGGACTCGGCAGACCACGGGCTTACATCCGGAATCCCGGAATTGAGTTCAACAACGGCCAGACTGTCAAACGCCTGAACATCCTTTGTCTCACCAAATATCTTGGTTTCTCCGTCATATAGTCCTGCCTCCAGCCGCAGTGCGGAAGGCCGCCTGCCGGCATCTGCCAGTTCGACAGTCAGATCCAGGAGACCGTCAGTATAGTCATTCACCAGCGTCGGTACGGCGAAATAATCACGGATATATGTCTTCGGCCTGGCATGCAGCCAGACTGACCGCTGAATGCCACTCAGCCTGAAAAAATCCTGGCACTCAAGGTAACTGCCGTCACAGTAGCGATAAACTTCTACAGCAATATTATTTTTCCCCTTCCTGAGGAACGGCGTGATATTGAACTCGGCTGTCGTCTTGCTGTCCTCACTGTAACCCACCTTCTCCCCATTGATCCAGACATTGAAGGCTGAACTCACACCATCAAAATTGAGAAAGACTTCCTTATCCCTCCAGCCCGATGGTATTGTGAATGAGCGTTTATATGACCCTACCGGGTTATCTGAATGATCGATAAAGGGCGGATTTACCGGGAAGGTGTAACCCACGTTGACATAATAGGCTGTCCCGTATCCTTCCCGTTCCCATGTTGAGGGGACCTCTATCTCTCCCCACTGGCGTGTATCAAAATCTTCCCTGAAAAACCAATAGGGCCGTGCTGCAGGGGCAGGAGAGTAATTAAATTTCCACTTCCCGTCAAGCGAGAGTACATTGACTGATTCGCGCCACTTTGCATTTAGTGCGGAAGCGTTGTCAGGGTGGCTCACCATAGAGGCATGGGGCGTTACTGTATTTATCGTGTTTATTGTCAGGTCTTCCCATTCAGGCAATTCCCTTTCTGTCCATTCAGTACTGCTGTAATCAGTATATCTATGGCAGGAGCTCAGGAGTGCTACTGCCAGGGTAAGTAGCAGGAG
>DHUL01000074.1:0-3924 GCA_002409145.1 Bacteroidales bacterium UBA5235 | reverse complement strand
GATTTTCTCATGACTGATTTCTTTAGGTCCTGACCAAAATTAAGAAAAAATCATAATCATGACAGCAGATCCTCTGGCCGGTTGATGTTTGTCAGGGATTTTTGGGCCTCCCTGGTATGAGGGAGGTCAAAATAGCGCGTTTCGGCAAGACTATAGAAATCAATGACGGCATTGCTACCGCCCCCTTCAATATAGTTGACCAGGGAGGGATGAATCCTGCGGCTGTAAAGGGAGTGCAGCGGTTCGGCGAGACCATGGGAGCGCGCAACGAGAATATCAGCAGGTTTTTCTAGGTAGTCGGACGCCTGTGACCTGATGATTTCTTCGGAAAGCCATGGCATGTCACCTCCGAAGACGAACAGGACCGGTGAACGAACCACCTTCAGGGCTGCTTCGATACCAGCCAGAGGTCCTATTCCCCGGTAATTGTCACGCACCATGATTACATCACAAGGGAGCGGGTCCCCCGGAGGCCATCCCGCAACAATGATCTCACTGAAGAGTGGCTCAAGAAGAGTGATGGTACGTGAGATGACCGTGACGCCCTCTACAGGTATCAGCGCCTTGTTTCTTCCGCCAAAGCGTGAAGCCCGTCCGCCTGCAAGAATGGCTGCCGATATTTCAGGAAATGCCTTTATCAGAATAATCCGCTAATCTGTCCCTGATCGTCTATGTCTATCTTTTCTGCCGAGGGGACTGGTGGCAGTCCCGGCATTCGCATTATCGATCCGGCTATGGGTACGATGAATCCGGCTCCTGATGAGAGCTCCACCTTACGGATGCGTATGGTGAAGTCCCTGGGCCGGTTACGCCTGGCCTGGTCATCGGAGAGCGACTTCTGTGTCTTGGCGATGCACACTGCAAGGCGGTCAAGGCCAAGTCCGGATATCTTTTTAAGTTGTTCCTTTGCCTCCAGGGTGTATTCAACATTTCTTGCACCGTACATAAGTGTGGTGATTGTCTCTATCTTCTTCTCCAGCGGCCATGCAAGGTCATAGAGCGGGGTGAAACAGTCAGTGCATGCCTCGGATGCTTCCATAACGGCACTGGCAAGTTCAATGGCTCCTTGACCCCCGTCAGCCCAGGCTGTATTAACAGCTACCCTGACATTGTGCTCCTCGCAGTATTTCTTCACCAGCTCAATCTCAGCCTCAGTATCAGAGCTGAACCGGTTGACAGCAACAACCGGCCTGAATCCGTAATAATGCATGTTCTCAATATGCTTGTCAAGGTTCTCAAAACCTTTCTTCAAAGCTTCGAGGTTTTCATTGGCCAGTTCGGAGAGCTTGACCCCTCCGTGATATTTGAGAGCCCTTATGGTGGCGACTATTACTACCGCGTTGGTTTTCAGCTTGCCAACCTGTGACTTTATGTTGAAGAATTTCTCGGCGCCCAGTTCGCTGGCAAAACCTGCCTCGGTAACCACATAATCGCTGAGCGAAAGCCCCATCTTTGTTGCCAGGATGGAGTTTGTACCCTGGGCTATGTTAGCAAACGGACCGCCGTGAATAATAGCCGGAGTGCCTTCAAGTGTCTGAACCAGGTTGGGCTTCAGGGCATCCTTGAGGAGAGCAGCCATAGCACCCTGGGCATGAAGATCACGTGCAAAAACCGGTTTTCCTGAATAAGTGTACCCAATAAAAATGCTGCCGAGACGCTCCTTAAGATCACTAATGCTCGTTGCAAGGCAAAGAATTGCCATTACCTCGGAGGCAGCTGTTATATCAAAGCCTGTCTCCCTGGGTACACCCTGGGCCGTACCCCCCAAACCAATCACGACGTCACGGAGAGCACGGTCATTCATATCCATAACCCTCTTCCAGGCAATGGTCCGGGGATCAATACCCAGATTACCCTCGGTTGACTGTATGTTGTTGTCAATCATTGCAGCCAGAAGGTTATGCGCCTTCTCCACGGCTGACAGATCACCGGTAAAATGGAGGTTTATATCCTCCATTGGTATCACCTGTGAATACCCGCCACCGGCTGCACCGCCTTTTATACCGAAAACAGGCCCCAGAGATGGTTCCCGCAGTACCACAGTGGCCCTCTTACCCAACTGGTTCAGACCCTGTGCAAGTCCGATTGAAGTGGTGGTCTTTCCTTCACCGGCAGGTGTGGGCGTAATGGCTGTAACGAGGATGAGCTTTGCACGCGAAGCCTTCTTCTCATCAATGAGAGTCAGCGGAAGCTTGGCCTTGTACTTTCCGTATAGCTCAAGGTCATCTTCCTTTAGTCCCAGCTTCTGTGCAACCTCGGTGACAGGCCTTATTGAGGCACTCTGAGCGATCTCGATATCTGATTTCATAAGAGAGATAATTGTTGGCAATAAAATTAAGTTTTAATTCCTTTTCACAAGAACATTTATTTGTTGTGATAGTTTAGTTTAACAAAGAACAATTTATAGGATTTCCGTGATTCCGGTTTCTCTATCCATCCTGATCCGCCACCCCTGGGGATAACCATTATTAACCCTGTTACCCAGGTTCTTCACGAAGCCCAGTGGCACATCACGGTAGGTCAGCAATAGCCTTCCCCCGGGCATTGAAGTGCCGTTCAGTGACTCAAGCCTGAGGTATGCCAGAGCTTCCTCACTGGTCAGTGAATATCTCTTCCATGCTTCAGGCCGCTGTTTTACCGACATTGCAAGATCATGCGCCGGTACCAGGTCATTCTTTTTCAGTTCGCCAACCATTGTCCCTGCCTTGATTACCGGCAGCCTCGCTTCAATGAATCCGAAAAGGCCAGCTTCTGCTGCCAGGGCAATGATGCGGCCCCCATGTATGACCACCCTGTCACGGTCAAAGGCAGCAAGGGGCAGGCTCCTTTCAAAAGCTTCCCGTGAAGGCTTAAATACACTTTTCCTGACATCGGACACCCGCTCCCCCTGAACCGGTCTCACAGGCTTTCGCAGTACGGCAATGAAAAATCCTTCTCCCCTGACCCTCCCGGGATGGAACCCGTAACCTTCTATCCCTCCGTACCGTACGGGAACCGCCGGACTGCCCGCAGGAAGGTTTATCCGGACAGGTTCAGCGTCTGTATTCTCCCTTATCCACTCAACATTCTCTTCGTTTTCGGCAGGATTAAAGGTGCAGGTTGAATAGATCAGCATGCCTCCGGGCTTAAGAGCAGGCCAGGCCTCCATTATAATCCTCCTCTGACGTTCACAGCAAAGATTAGCATTCTGCAATGACCATTCCCTGACCGCAACGTCTGCGCGGAACATCCCTTCGCCCGAACAGGGCGCATCGGCAACCACCAAATCAAAAAAACCCGGCAGCTGTGCAAAGCGCGAAGGATCAGCATTCGTCACGATGACATTGCCTGTTCCCCACTTGGTAATATTCTCTGCCAGAATCGCAGCACGTGACCTGATGACCTCATTCGCCACCAGCAGGCCGTCATCTCCAAGCAGAGAGGCCAGATGGGTGCTCTTGCCTCCCGGTGCACCACACAAATCAAGCACCCGGAGGCCAACCTGCCGGCCAGTCAGCTGCCGGAACATCTCGCCTGTAAACATCCCGGACGACTCCTGAGGGTAATAGACCCCGGCATGAAACAGCGGGTCGTGTGTAAAGAGAGGACGGCCGGGAAGATAAAATCCGTCAGGCTCCCATTCCACCATATCATAACCGCCGACAGGATGGGGCCACTTCAGCCTGTTTACCCGAACTGAGGCTGCAGATGGCCCGCCAAGAGCCTCAACAAGGCTCCGGGCATCAATATAAGCCTGCCGTTCTATCCGCTCCAAAAACTCAGGAGGTAACATCTTTTTACTGTTTCCGGGCAAAGATAACCATTGAAATTAATCCGGCTAATTGATAATCACCCATACCGGGATGAAAAGAAAGCCGTCCCGGATCACAGGGACGGCTTTAAAATAACCCCTAAAACCTAAATTGTCTAATAGGACGGCATTTG
>DHUL01000030.1:456-38576 GCA_002409145.1 Bacteroidales bacterium UBA5235 | reverse complement strand
CCCACGAAATAGGCCTGTCTGCCCGTCGACAGCTCTATCGGTGAGATAAGAGCCTTGGTGGCCGGTATAATACCGTTCTCCACGGGGCCTGTCAGGTCCGGATTGGTGCCAATCAGCTTGGCTCCCTTCAGTACCAGGTTCACAGCCTGCTCTATCTTTTCGAAGCTGTAGCTCCTGGTATCTCCCACAACCACATAGTCAGGATCGTAGTTGTTCATTGTATATCCGGCATTGTACATTGCGTTTATCAGGCCGGCCTCACCTACTATGTAAGCCGTCCCTCCCGGTTTCTGTGTGGCCAGGAACTGAGCTGTGGCCAGTGCACTGGTATAGAAAACATTCTCGTCAAGATCAATTCCGAGCCTGAACATCTTTTCCTGAAGCTCCTTGGGGGTCCTTTCACTGCTGTTGGTCAGGAAAAGAAACTTTTTCCCCTCCTTTTTCAGCCACTCCACAAATTCCGGAACGCCCGGAAGCAGTTTGTTGCCATGGTAGATCACACCGTCCATGTCACTGATAAAGGCTTTCTTGCTCTTTATCCTTTCAATAATTTCACTGTTTTTCATCATTCTGTTATCTGGTGCAAAATTAACACTTCGAAGTCAGATTGTAAATACTGAGAGTGGCCATCAATGCAGACAAGCTGTTACATTTTTGTTACTCAATGAAACTGCCTGCAGGCCAAGGCACTCTTATACCGGGTGAAACTATGATAAATGATCAGTGATATTGCAGTTTAATTCCAAAAAGAGTAGTTTTGATGCCGTGCCGTCGCATATTACGCTATGGCGGCAAAACTCTAACCACAACCATATCATACTACAAACAAGATGACGACAGGTGCAACAGCGGCACCGATGAGCCGCAAGAATTACATCGTTGGCATGACGGTAATTGCCATCTTCTTTTTCATCTTCGGGTTTATAACATGGCTCAACGGGATACTCATTCCGTTTCTGCGGACGGCCTGTGAGCTGACTGATTTCCAGGCTTATTTTGTCACCACAGCCTTCTACATATCTTACTTTGTGATGTCACTGCCCTCCTCGGCGGTTCTTAAAAAGACAGGTTTCAAGAACGGCATGTCTATAGGCCTCTGGATCATGGCCGTAGGAGCACTGATATTCATTCCCGCTGCGCTTGCGCGAAATTATGCCATTTTCCTTCTGGGCCTCTTCGTCCAGGGTACCGGAATGGCTTTGTTGCAGACAGCCTCAAATCCGTATGTGACTATCATCGGCCCCCGCGAGAGCGCTGCCAAGCGAATCAGTATGATGGGGATCGCCAACAAGTTCGCCGGTGCAATAGCCCCTATCATCCTGGGAGCACATATTTTAAAGGATTCACACCTGCTTGACCGGCAGCTTGCAGAAGCCACTGACGCCGTCATGCGCGCAGACATCCTTGATCAGCTTGCCACCCGGGTCATCAACCCCTACATAATCATGGCCGTCATCCTTGTGGCACTGGGGCTCCTCCTTCGCTTCGCCCACCTCCCCGAGGTGGATACCGACGCGGAAGAACCCTCCGTGGGGGAAACCAACCTCAATAAAACCAGCATCTGGCACTTCCCGCATATGATAGTCGGCGCCATTGCCCTCTTCTTCTATGTCGGTGTTGAAGTCATCGCAGGTGACACCATCATACGGTACGGACAGTCACTGCAGATTGACATGTCCTCAGCAAAATACTTTACCTCACTCACCATGCTGGGAATGATCATCGGGTATATCTGCGGTATCATTTTCATACCCAGAATGCTCTCCCAGGTCAATGCCCTGCGCATATCCGCCATTCTAGGGATCATCTTCACCTTCGGCGCTGTTCTCTCCCCCTCAGGACAGCAGATCACTATGCCCTTCAGGGACCTTGTCACCTTCCAGGCTGTGACTCTTACCATCCCGGTTACAGTGCTCTTTGTAGCACTGCTCGGGCTGGCCAACGCACTTATCTGGCCGTCTATGTGGCCGCTGGCTCTCAACGGCGTGGGCAGGTTCACCAAGACTGCATCTGCGCTGCTGGTAATGGCCGTGGTAGGAGGCGCAATCATACCCCTCATCTACGGAAAGATGGCAGACAAGTTCAGCACTCAGGCCGCTTACTGGGTATGCCTTCCCTGCTATCTTATCCTCCTCTACTACTCTCTCCACGGGTACAGGCTCAAAGGAAGGTAAAAACAGGACATGGAGGCGGATCTGAAAAAAATCTTCAGCTGTTTTGCTGCGGAAGGCACATTCCTTGAAGGGAAGTCATTCGGCCCGGGTCATATACATGACACCTTCCGAATCATTACAGCTGAAGAGGAGTATGACGACTACATCCTGCAACGGCTGAACAGCAACGTCTTCCGTGACATCCCCAGCCTCCAGGAGAACATGGAGAGGGTCACCGGCCACCTGAGGAACAAAATTGCAGCCATTCCCGGTAGTGACCCCAAACGGGAATGCCTTACCCTTGTCCCTGACAGAGAGACAGGAAGGTCTTTCATCACTGACGCAGATGGACGTTACTGGAGAATGTTCATCTTCATCGCCGACCACAAATCATATGAAAAGGTTGACTCTGCCCACAAGGCTTTTGAGGGGGGAAGAATCATCGGAAGATTCCAGGCTTTACTGGCCAGCCTGCCCGGGAAACCTCTACATGAGACAATCCCGGACTTTCATAATATAGCCACGCGCCTCAGGACCTTCCATCAAGTTATCGGTAAAGATCCCGCCGGCAGGGTGGAATCGGTCAGGAAGGAGATAGAGGAGATTATCAGCCGCGAGGATGAGATGAAGACTATCATCCGGCTGGGCGCTGCCGGAAAGATTCCTCTCAGGGTAACCCACAATGATACCAAGTTCAACAATATCCTCTTCGACAGAAATGACAGGGCACTGCTGATAATCGATCTTGATACGGTGATGCCGGGTTATGTTCATTATGACTTCGGAGATGCTATTCGTACTGCCGCCAACAGGACCGAGGAAGATGCAGAAGACCTGTCAGCCGTCTCTATTGATATTGATATCTACCGGGCATACGCCGAAGGCTTCCTGTCAGAGACAAGGAATACGCTGAATGCCACTGAGATCGAATATCTCCCCTTCGCACCAAAGCTGCTTACATACATTATGGCCACGCGGTTCCTGACTGACTTTATTGACGGTGACAACTACTACAAGATCAGACATCCCCTTCATAACCTGCAGCGTGTCAGAGTCCAGCTCACACTCCTTCGCGATATGGAGGCACAATACGAGAATATGGTTCAGATAATCAAAAACATAACAAAATGAATAAGATCATCCTCCTGTTAATTGCCGTTTTTGGCCTGACACTTTCTGCCAGTTCCCAGGCACAGACAGCCGTGACAGACAGCTCCAGATTCGCAGCTTACTGGTGGCACAGCAAAGATATGTATGACCATCTGCCTGATATCAGGAACGAGATAATATTCCTCGGGAACAGTATTACCGACGGAGCCGAGTGGTTCGAGCTGCTCGGCAACAAGAAGTGCCTGAACCGGGGCATCAGTGCCGATATCACAGAAGGAATACTCCTCCGGCTTGACGCTGTCACGAAACTCCAGCCAAAGAAACTGTTCATAATGATCGGGGTCAATGACCTCTCGCGTGGCATGACTCCTGACGAGGTTATTGTCAACTACAGGAAAATCCTCGACAGGATCAGAACCGAGTCACCCCGTACAAGAGTGTACGTCCAGAGCGTCCTGCCTGTGAATCCCGCCACAGGGATGGCAAAAAACCACACCAACAAAACACCTCAGATAATGGAGCTCAATGGTAAACTTAAAGAGCTGGCGGCAGAATATGGTAATACTTACATAGACCTCTTCAGCCTCATGGCCGACTCAGAGAATTACCTGCCACGAAGCTTCAGCGTTGACGGGCTTCATCTCACATACAAGGCTTACAAAACCTGGGCTGACGCCATAAAACCGTATGTGAAATAATTTTCTGTTCCACTTTTATCTGCCTGTCTTATAAACATTAATGGCCTGATATCTGTTTTCGTTCGAAAATAGATTTGCATAAAAGGGGCAAATTAATGACTTTTGTCATGCCGTTCACACGGTATGAGAGTCACTTTTTGCCAAATATTAATCCATGGAAATAAACGGGAAGTATTTCAGGTCATTTATTGAGAGGGAGGAGGCGCTGAAGAAGCAGTACAGCGCCGAGCGAATAAAGAAGCAGCACTCAAAGGGGAAACTTACTGCACATGAGCGTATAGCACTTCTGTTTGACGAAGGCACCTTCGAGGAGATAGACGCCTACGTCACCCCTTCTGACCAGGGGGTTGAATTCGGCAGGATTGAGCTCTCCTACGGTGACGGAGTGGTAACAGGCCACGGAAAGATTGACGGCAGACTGGTATTTGCCTTCGCGCAGGATTTCACCATCATGGGTGGCTCACTGGGCATTGTCCACGCCCGCAAGATAGCCAAGGTTCAGGAGATGGCACTGAAGATGGGAGCACCATTCATCGGTATCAATGACTCCGGAGGGGCCAGGATTCAGGAGGGTATTGCGAGCCTGAACGGTTACGGAGTTATCTTCAACAATATTATACAGTCATCAGGAATCATCCCCCAGATATCGGTCATTATGGGACCGGCAGCGGGAGGTGCTGTATATGCCCCTGCCCTGACTGACTGGGTGTTCATGACAAGCAACACAAGTTATATGTTCGTAACGGGGCCAAACGTGGTCAGGGAGGTGCTCAACGAGGAGATAAGCAGCGAGGAACTTGGCGGAGCCGAGGTGCACGCGAGGAAGAGCGGTGTGGCGAACATGATATATGAAGATGAGGAGAATACCATAATCGCGGTAAGGAAGTTCCTCTCCTACCTCCCGTCTAACAACCTGGAGAATCCCCCGGTTGCCACATATGCTGATGAAACACCCGGAATAAACCCGAAGCTTCGCGATATTGTTCCTGATGACCCTAATAAGGCTTATGATGTCCGTGATATAATCAACCTGATAGTTGACCGTAACACCTTTTTCGAAACCTCTGAGCTTTTCGCGGCCAGCCTGGTGACCGGTTTCGGCCGCCTGGAGGGAAGAACTGTCGGCATTGTTGCAAACCAGCCGAAGGTGCTTGCAGGAGTGCTCGATATAGATTCTTCCACCAAGGGTGCCCGTTTCATCAGATTCTGCGATGCATTCAACATTCCGATACTCACCCTGGAGGATGTGCCGGGATTTCTTCCGGGAAAAGACCAGGAGCATTCCGGTATCATCAGACATGGTGCCAAGATGCTCTTTGCTTATGCGGAAGCCACAGTACCCCGGATAACAGTGATATTGCGCAAGGCTTACGGTGGTGCATACATAGTGATGAACAGCAAGGGTATGGGAGGCGACTTCAACTACGCATGGCCTTCAGCAGAGATTGCAGTGATGGGACCTGACGGAGCTGTGGCAATACTCTACCGCCGTGAGCTGGCCGAAGCGAAGGATCCGGTGACGCTGAAGAAAGAACTGGTCAGGAAATACCGTGAGAAGGTTGCCAATCCGTTCATTGCGGATGAGAAAGGATTTATTGATGAGGTCATTGATCCCGCCCTTACCCGTGAAAAGGTACTCTCAGCATTCTCGGCACTTAGCAACAAGAGCATAAAGGTACCATCCAGAAAACATGGGAATATGCCGCTTTAGGCAATAGTGGAATTGCCCGCAGGGCATAAAGAATTGTAAATGGATAAAATCACCCGTATATTAATCGCTAACCGTGGAGAGATCGCGGTCCGGGTAATACGTACCGCCCGCAAAATGGGCATCGGGACTGTCGCTGTCCGCACTGCCGTCGAACCAGATGCGATGTATCTCTCCCTTGCAGACATCATCCATGATGAGGATGATGAACTGGCTGAGATACCCGTCTTCCTCGATGTTGAGAAACTGATCGCCATCGCCCTGAAGAACAGGTGCGACGCGGTTCACCCGGGTTACGGATTCCTGGCTGAAAACGCATACTTCGCCGAGAGATGTCGCGACAATAAAATTATATTCATCGGCCCCTCCCCTGATGCCATTTATAAGATGGGAAACAAGCCCGTGGCACGGCAGATTGCCATGAAACACAAAATACCCATGGCCATGGGCTCAGCCGGCAACGTTGCTAATGAAGACGAAGCTGCAAGGCAGGCAGCCAGGATAGGCTACCCTGTCATCATCAAGGCAGCCTCCGGGGGAGGCGGACGCGGTATGCGTATCGTCAGAATGGAGTCTGAGATGGAGAAGATGTTTATCCTTGCCAGCCGGGAAGCCGAAAAGGCTTTCAATGACCCCAGCGTCTTCATTGAAAAATATATAGAAAATCCCAAACACATTGAGTTCCAGATACTGGGTGACACTCATGGAAACATTATCCATCTTGGTGAGAGAGAGTGCTCCATACAACGCAAACACCAGAAGCTCCTTGAGGAGGCACCCTCCCCGGCACTCAATGAGGAGCTGAGAGCACAGATGGGTGAAACAGCCGTAAGAATTGCCCGGGCAGTAGGCTATTATTCAGCCGGTACCGTCGAATTCCTGCTTGATTCAGACCGTAATTTCTACTTTATGGAGATGAATACGCGTATCCAGGTGGAACACCCGGTAACTGAAATGATCACCGGCATCGATCTTATTGAACAGCAGATACGAATTGCCTCCGGCGAAGCGCTGACTATCAGGCAGGAAGATGTAAAGCTTGCCGGATGGGCCATTGAGTGCCGCATCAATGCCGAGGATGTACAGGCAGGCTTTGCCCCTGCCCCGGGAAGGATTGAAAAGCTGAGTCTCCCGGAAGGGGCACACGTCAGGATCGATACAGGCGTACGGCCGGGGTCATCCATTGTGGCATCATATGACTCCATGATTGCCAAACTGATCGTCACGGGAAATGACCGGCATGAGGCAATAATCAACATGAAACAGGCGCTTGACAAGGTATGGATCAAGGGTACCAAGACAACCCTCCCCTTCTTTCGTATGCTGATGCGCCATCACACATTCCAGGATGGAACCTTCACCACAGCCTTTATAGAAAAGGACCTTGAGAGGTACCACTTCAGCAGTGAGTATGAGGAGACTATCGCAGCCTGGATAGCCACCAAGCTCTTTACGGAGGAGAACCTCTCTTCCGGCAAACCCGGTATCAGCTTCGACCAGGGCAGGGAACTGACACCCTGGCTGCTCAGGAAAAGGCTGACTCAGTTCTAACAGGGAGAAGGTGTAACAGAACAGTAAAACAGGATACATACCAGGCCATAAAACATAAAGATGACACCCCGGAAGCCAGCAATAAAGAAACTGTATGCCTTATCTAATGAGGGCCGGAAGTTTGCCTTTACACTGCCACTGAAAAACGTGATCAGAGTCAACGGGCGGAATTACAGTGTTGAACTGCGCGAAGATGAAAAATACGGAGTACACGTGCTCTGGAAGAACAGGCGTTACCCCGTGGAGATAGTACGTACGAAGCAGAACAGGTATGAGATACTCTTCAATGACATCAGTCATACGTTTACAGTTGAGACTCCGGTCTCGATGGAGAGAAAGAAGGTCCTCGGGACTGCCAGGGACAAAAGCACCGCCCTGGTTGTTAAGTCGCCCATGCCCGGAAGGATAATTGATGTGCTTGTCCGTGAAGGCGCTGAGGTGATGCGTGGCGAAGCTCTTGTGATACTCGAAGCCATGAAGATGCAGAACGAAATCCAGTCGGTAGTCAGCGGAACCATAGTAAAGATCGGTGTCAGGTCCGGCCAGAATGTGATGAAAGATGATATCCTTGCGGAAATAACCATCAAATAGTCATCTTCATGACAAAAAACAGCAGAACCATCCCAAAACTGCTGGCAGCAGTGGCACTCATCCTTCTTCTCATCTCCTGTACCCGTTTTTCCGGCAATGGCTACTCATCGGCTTGGGAGAAATATCCTGACAGCCGTTGGGCAGGGCCTGACCTGTGGGCCAACAGGCTGGCCGACTGGGAGATCAGTGCCGGCAGGCTTGTCTGTACAGCCAATCAGCCGCTTCGTACAATTCATCTTATGACAAGGCGGGTCGGTCCCGGCGAGGGTGACCTGATGACCCTCGTAAGCATTCGCAGAGAGGCCGGGCAATCATCTCATCCCGGCGATGCGGCCGGCATCCTTCTGGGCGCCGGGTCATCACTTGACTACCGTTCTGCCAGCCTCGTTTTTCATTCCTGGGGTGAAGGAGCAGGATTATTCATCGGGATTGATGGTGACGGCAAGGTGTTTATACGGGATCTCTCAAAGGAGAATGATTTTCCGGCCTACGCTGAACGAGGCATGAAAGACTGGAAGGAGGTCATTTTCAGGATCACCGTGGAGAGAGGTGCTGACGGCATGTCAGATATCAGCGCCATGGCCGTCGATCCTGTGACCCGGAGAATTTTTTCTGAGATCAGGAATGTTTTACTGGATCCGGAGCGTCTGACAGGTAATACGGCACTGGTTGCCCATAGCGTCAGGCCCGGCAAGCCGGGAAGAACCTTCTCATTTGCCCACTGGCAACTTCGTGGATCACGCATCCAGAGCTTCAGGGAGAGAAGCACCGGGCCGATAGTTACGGCACAGTATACACTAAGCAGGGGGACTCTCAGGATGACCGCCCAGCTTATGCCGGTGACCCGTGAGCTGTGTGACTCCGTGGAATTGCAGTTCACTGATGAGGGTAAATGGCAGAGGGTTGCCGTGGCTGCAATAGACACCCCCTCTTACACCGCCTCATTCAGGATAGATGGTATCACCGGAAGCCAGGATATGCCATACAGGCTGCTGGCTCATTACCGGTTCGGAAACACCTCCGTCAACAGTCTCACAGGCACTGTGAAGCATGACCCGGTGGAGAAGGAGGAGATTAAACTGCTCTCCCTCTCATGTATTGAACAGGTGATCAAGCCTGATCCGGAGCGGTGGGCTGGCATTGATGCAGGTTACTTCCCCTTTGAATGGGCCGTTATCTATCCTCATCTGAGGATGACAGGGAATCTCAGGAAACAGAAGCCGGATATCCTCTTCTTCGCAGGAGACCAGGTCTATGAGGGGGCTTCTCCCACAGCAGCCGTCTTTGGGGATGGAGCCATTGAAGATTACCTGTACAAGTGGTATTTGTGGTGCATCACCTACCGTGACCTGACCACCACCATTCCTTCAATCACCATTCCTGATGATCATGATGTTTACCACGGTAACCTGTGGGGCAGCGGTGGCCGCCCCACCCCTGCGGGCCTTGAGGGTACCGCTGCCCAGGATGCAGGCGGTTACCGTATGTCCGCAAGATTCGTCAATCTGGTCCAGAAAACCCAGACCAGCCACCTCCCCGATCCTGCTGACCCGCAGCCGGCAGACCAGGGAATAACCGTATTCTTCACTGATTGCAATGTAGGAGGCGTCAGCCTCGCAGTCATCGAGGACCGTAAGTTCAAATCAGCGCCTGCCGGATTGTTGCCTGACGCCATGATCTTCAACGGCTGGGCGCAGAACCCCGGCTGGAACCCGGAGCGGTCAGCAGACGCTGAGGGAGCATCCCTGCTCGGAGACCGGCAGGAGGCCTTTCTTGAGAGCTGGGCCTCCGACTGGTCCGGCGGCACATGGATGAAGGCGGTGCTGTCACAGACATTATGGTCATGCCTGGCAACCCTCCCCGACTCCGCCACAAGCGATGCCATTGTTCCATTCCTTGAGATACCGGATTCGGGGACTTATGTCCGGGGCGACAGGATAGTGGCCGACTATGACTCAGACGGCTGGCCACAGAGCGGTCGTAACCGGGCGATAAAGACAATACGGAAGGCATTTGCATTGCATATATGCGGCGATCAGCACCTTCCGTCAACAGTAAGGTACGGGACCGACGACTGGAATGACGCAGGTTACGCAATTGTCTCACCAGCATCAGGAAATATCTTCCCCAGGCGGTGGTTCCCCCCGGAACCTGGCAGGAACAGGGCGGACAGCACCCCTGAATATACAGGAGAGTATCGCGACGGTTTCGGGAACAGGATGACCGTATTCGCCGTGGCCAATCCGCATAAGAGCATAGTGCATCCCACGAGGCAGAATGAGCTGGTCACAGGCTACAGCGCAGTTACCTTCAACAGGAAAACCCGCGAGATAGAGCTTGCAAACTGGCCCGGATACGCTGACCCCGCAAAAGACAAACCGTTTACAGGGTGGCCCGTTGTCATCAGACAGACTGATAATTACGGCAAAAGAATCATAGGCTGGCTGCCCGGGATTGAAACACAGGGCCTGACTGACCCCGTAATCAGGGTGATAAGCGAAGAGACCGGAGAGATGGTCTACAGCCTTCGCATCAGGGGAAACAGCTACCAGCCCGGGGTCTTTAGCTACGGAACCTATACTATAGAAGCCGGAGACCCTGACCGTGACCTGTGGCAAAAAATTGAGGGGATCCATCCCTGGACATCCCCTCAACGTGAACCTGTAGTATTGTACTTTTAACCTGTCGACTGTCCTGTTATACCTTCGGTGCGTTCTTAAGGGTTGCAACCAGGAAATCCCAGAACTTGCCGACCGATTCTATCTCCACCTTCTCGTCAGGGCTGTGCGGGTGGCGGATTGTTGGGCCAAAGCTGATTGAGTCAAGCTTCGGATAAACACCCATGATTATACCGCACTCAAGGCCTGCATGAATGGCTTTGATCTCGGGCACCCTGCCGTAAAGCTTCTTGTATGTGTCTTTCATGGTGCCAAGGATGGCACTTTTCATGTCAGGTTTCCATCCCGGGTAGCTTCCCGACAGTTCAACCTCACAGCCTGCCAACTGGAATCCTGCAGCAATCTTCCATGCCGTAGCTTCCTTGGCAGACTCGACAGAGCTTCTGCAGAGGCAGAATGCCTCGAACCTGCCGCTTCCGATCCTGACTATGGAGAGGTTATTTGATGTCTCAACCACCCCCGGCATGCTCGTGCTCATCCTCTGAACACCATTGGGGCATACGAATACTCCCCTGATGATGCGGTACTGGTCTGCTTCATTCATCACCTTCGCAGGTGCATCGGTAACCTTGAAGATCAGCTTGATATCAGGATCAACCTCATTGAATTCAGCCCTGTACATCTTTTCATAACCCTTCATGAACTTCTCGAACTGGGCTTTCTTTATCGAAGGGACAACAATGGTTGCGAATGACTCCCTCGGGATGGCATTTCGCAGGTCACCTCCGGTAAATTCGGCTATGCGCATTCCGAAATCGCATTCAGCCTGCTGGAAAAACCTGAACATAAGCTTGTTGGCATTAGCCTTCCCAAGATGGATATCAAGTCCTGAGTGGCCTCCCCTGAGTCCCTTCAGGCTCAGTTTATAGGCCGTCATCCCCTGCGGGGTCTTCTCCTGTTTGTAGTTGCGGGTTGCGCCTACGTCCACTCCTCCTGCACATCCAACGTAAAGTTCACCCTCATCCTCCGAGTCCATATTCAGAAGTATCTCTCCCTTGAGCATGCCCTTCTTCAGGTTCTTCGCACCTGTCATTCCGGTTTCTTCATCAACAGTGAAGAGTGCCTCCAGCGGGCCGTGAGCCAGCTTGGGGTCAGTCATCACCGCCATGGCGGCAGCAACACCCATGCCATTGTCAGCGCCAAGGGTCGTCCCTTTTGCCTTGACCCATCCCTTGTCAACCCAGGTCTCAATGGGATCTTTCTCAAAATCAAATTTCTTGTCGGCGTTCTTCTGCGGCACCATGTCCATATGAGCCTGAAGGATTATTCCCTTGCGATCCTCCATCCCACTGGTGGCCGGTTTTCTGAAGACCACATTCCCGGTTTTATCAACGATGGTCTCAAGGCCATGTTCCTGCCCGAACTTCTTCATGAATTCCGTCATCCTGTGCTCCTTCTTGGAGGGACGCGGGATCTGTGTTATTTCATAGAAATACTTCCACAGAAGCTTAGGTTCAAGATTTTTAATTTCACTCATAACTATTGTTGTTTTTGATTACTCTTTAACAATGTTTGGCATCTCGAGTCCGTAGCCCTTCCTCTTGTTCTCTGCTTTCAGCAGGAAGCCAAACCCTATTGCAAGGACGCCGAATGCGGTAAAGATCATCATCGGAATCGTATAGTCATAACTTGGAACATCAACTCCGTCAATCAGGCGTGTTCCTGTTATGCAGTACTTGTCAAGAACCCATCCGATGAGGTATGGAACCCCCATAAGTCCCCAGTTCTGTACCCAGAAAATAAGTGCATATGCCGTTCCCAGTTTCTGGAATGGTATGATCTTCGGAACTGATGGCCACATGGCTGACGGGACAAGAGAAAAACCTATTCCGAGAATGATTATCAGGATAAATGCCATCCAGGGTTTGTCAATTGCCGGGATGGAGAACATGGCATGGACAAAGATAAGAAGCAGCGCTCCAATTATCATTATGGTCGCACCCTTCCCCTTCCTGTCATAGAGGTTGCCGAACAGAGGCGTGAGAAGGATTGTGCCGAATGGAAGCACAGAAGGTATAAGGCCTGCCGTCTCAGGGTTCATTCCGAACTTGTTGACCATGAGGTCAGCTGCATATTTAAGGAAAGGAAACACTGCCGAATAAAAGAGTACACAAAGAATGGCTATATACCACCATCCCCTGTTTTTGAGAATAAACAGAATGTCGGACAGCTTGAAGCTCTCCTCCTCCTCCTGTAGCAGCCCCTCTTTAGCCAGTGCGACGGAAGCGTCGAGTTTCTTGTCCATTCCGCAATAAATGAAGAATGCTATCATACCGACGCACAGCAGTATAAGCGCAACGAGAATCGGCATTGATACATGTCCGAGTGCCTTTGCCAGCGGAGCTGATCCTGCAAGCGCAAGCCCCGTACCCATTCTTGCGGTTGCCATCTCAAGTCCCATGGCCAGGGCCAGTTCTTTACCCTTGAACCACTTGACAATGATCTTTGACACGGTTATTCCGGCAGTTTCCACACCGACCCCGAATACTGCATAGCCCAGCCCTGCAACGAATACCTGCGGATTTGCATCCCAGAAGAGAAAATGCCATGTCTGGCCTGCAAAAACATCGGTAGAGAGAGCCCAGTATTTGATGGCGGTACCAGTAACCATAAGTATAGTAGCCATTTTCCCGGTGAACCTCACACCCATCTTGTCAAGGATGATCCCTCCTATTATAAGCATAAGAAGGAATACATTGAACCAGCCGTAGGCGCTGGTGAACAATCCGTACTCCTCACTGCTCCATGACAGTTGCTGCTCCAGCATCGGCTTCAGTGGTGCCATGGCATCGGTCAGGAAATAACCGCACAACATGGTGAATGCTACAACTGCAAGGGCAGTCCATCTTGCTGTCTTTGAGTCAGCAAGGGTCTTTCTGATTTTTTCCATTTTAAGATTTCGAGTTTAACATAGTATACATGGTCTGTAAATGTATAAAAAAATAGTTCCAATAATTGCGTCAAAAAACATGGACCTGAACTTTGTGGCATTATTTTGGTTATTGGACTGAAAGACTAATTTTGTGCAGTTATCGTTACATTGTTTAACCGGATATAATTTATGATCTATATGAAGAAACTGATTATTGTAATATTACTGGCTTCTGCAGGACTTGCTGTCTTTGCCCAGGCACCGGCTGTGAAGTGGTATTCTATAGAAGAAGCCGCAGCTCTGGCAAAAACAAGCCCCAGGCCTATCTTCGTTGACGCTTATACTGACTGGTGCGGCTGGTGCAAGAAACTCGACAAGGATACATTTTCAAATCCTGTAATAGCCGAAATACTAAATAATAAATACTATGCGGTGAAATTTGATGCCGAGGGCAAGGAACCTGTCACTTTCCAGGGAAGGAAATTCGTCAATGACGGAAGCCTTGGCAAGACACATCAGCTCGCCTATGCTCTCCTGCAAGGGAATCTCGGTTATCCGACCGTAGTGTTTCTTACCGCCAACAGCGAACTCATCACGCCCGTTTCCGGGTATAAAACTCCTGCACAGTTTGAACCTATGCTTAACTACTTCGCCGGTACCAGCTGGCAGAAACAGAGCTATGATGATTTCCTGAAAACTTTCCAGGGAAAAGTGCAGTAAATTGCCCGCACTTTTTCTGCCGGTGAACCAGACCTCAGACCCAGAACTGACATAAAGAACGAATAAGCGCTATGATACCTGAATTAGCCCAGTCGCCTTACCAGATCACCCCGCAGCTGGAGGACGCAATGAGCACTACTGTCAAGTATATCGGAAGAAAAGTTAAACCCTCTTCCTCAATGCTCGATGTGGGTCAGAGAAACCCCCTTACCGAACTGCTGGAGAAAGGGGAGATGAAGCTTCGGATTACAAATACGGAAGGTGACCTGGATGTCTTCACACTTCAGGACACCAACATATACAATTATATTCTCTACAGTCATACTATTGAGCATCAGTTTAATCCTCTTCACACCTTGCTGGAACTGAAAAAGGTGATGTCAGATAAAACGCTGATGTTCATAATTCTGCCGCGAAGAGGCAAACTCCTGTGGTGCAAAGGCCACTTCCACGAGATTGATGACTACAGGATGAGGCTGCTGCTTGAGAGGGCAGAACTTGAAATTGTTAGCCTTGAGTTGCACAAGGCATGGAGACCGTGGTATTTTTATCTTACCGGCTTCAAGCCCATCATGAGATTGTTTTTTGAGTATAATGCTTATTATGAGGTCAGGCTGCACAGATAGCCTGATTAAAGCAACTGAAGTGATATTATTTTCTGCGGAATTAACCGCATCAATCTTTGGCTGGTGATGGGGAACAAGATCCTATATATTTTCCCGGAAAGTTCAACTTTCATCAGAAAGGATATTGGCTTTCTGTCAAACTATTACAGGGTTCTTACACCGGATCATAACTGGAAGATTAAAAACCAGGTTCCGCTGAATTTTATAAGGCAATTCCTCTTCCTCTGCCGTAATCTCCGCGGTTCTAAAGCCGTATTTGTAATGTTCGGAGGCTACTGGTCATTCCTTCCGGCCCTTATGGGAAAGATCACCGGGATACCCGTATTTATTATTCCCGGGGGAACCGACTGCGTCTCATTTCCATCGCTTAACTACGGCAGCCTGAGGAAACCGGTGATGCGCACCTTCATCAGATGGTCATTTCAGCTCTCCACAAAGCTGCTGCCCGTGGATGAATCTCTTGTTCTTTCAGGATACACATACCTGTCTGATGCTGATTTCCCGAAGCAGGGATTCATGTACTTCTTTCCCCGGCTGAGGACCCCTTACCGTGTCATTCACAATGGCTTCGACCCTGATTTCTTCAGTACTGACCCGGCAGCAAAAAGGGCTGAAAGCTTCATTGCGGTAGCCCCTGTAAACAACATGACGCGTGTCAGGGTGAAGGGTGTTGACCTGGTAATCCACCTCGCAAGGCGCTTTGCCGGCTGTACCTTTACGCTGGTAGGCATTGCGGATGAGGTTTTACAGGCACTTTCCCCCCTGCCTCCCAACCTGACAGTATATCCCCTGCTGCCAAAGGAGAAATTCATCAGCCTGCTTGCCCGGAGCCGCTTCGTTCTGCAGCTGTCCATCTCGGAAGGCTTCCCTAATGCTCTCTGTGAAGCCATGCTTTGCCAATGCATCCCGGTGGGTTCCGCGGTGGGAGCCATACCTTCAATCATAGGTGATACCGGATTTGTGATTGCCAGTCCTGAAAGGGAGTACCTTGAAAAGAGACTTGAAGAGATTCTTGGCACAGAACCCGGGGAACAACACAGGCTTGGCCTCATGGCACGTAACAGGATAGCCGGCATGTATCACATATCCCGCAGGGAAAAAGCATTCCTCGAAATCCTTGAGGATGCCGGTGACTGAGGGGCAGATCCTTTACCTTCCGTTACCTCCCGAGAATGAAATTAGCCGGCAGTGTCAACAGGCTACCGTACTGGTAGATCAGCCTCCTTGCCGTAAAGAGGTTCTCCCCGCCAAAGGAGACGTTGATCTCCGCCACATCAGGCACCCTGTACCAGAGCCTGTCAGTCTCATTGGCCTGCTTCTGCGGGGATGCCGGCCTCACCGCCAGGTTCAGCTCCCTGGTCTTGCCTGAAGGGATAATCTCCATTGTCACAGGTTCTCCCGGACCACCTGCCGTATCATTTACCCCGGTTGTCTCAGAGAATGTGAAAATTGTGGTCTTTTTGCCGGCCATCTGCAGGTCAGGTGTGACCCATATACGGAAGTGACTCGTTTCAGTGAAACTCTTACCGGCAAAGAGAGCCAAATACTCCTTCTCGAGCCGGTTTATCTCATCAAGCGCTGCCCCATCCTGCGGGAAGACATTGGTTTCCCCGGTCAGGATCATATGCCTCCCCTCGCGTAGTTCCAGCAGCCTGTCAGCAGCCTCCCGGGCCTCTTCCGCCAATGACATTCCCTTTTTCTTCTGAACAAGGTAAGGCACCCTGATGAAAGCAGTATCAACCTTAACCAGGCGGTATGCAGTGTCAGTCTTCGTGGCGACATACTCATAGGCTCCCCTGTCAGGGAAAAGTACTCCTGTATAATCATCAGCTCCATGCTGGTCCGAATGAATCGTCCGACTGTACATATCAGGGTTGATATCAAGCACCAGTCCGCTTTTCCTCAGAGCCAGCATATTGGTCTGCATCAGCGCTGTCCCCTGGATAATATAGAACTGCGACGGATCAATCTCTTCCACCACATTCATATTTACACCTGCGAGACTCCATTTCACTGTTTGCGCAGTGATAACCCTGTCAACGCCGATCAGTTCAGATGCATATTCAGCATAGGGGCCGGGTACTTCGGTACGCTTTTCGGCGATAATATCAAGCTCGAAAACCGTCATTGGCAAGGCGTATACGAGGCATCCCTCTGTTACGGCGGATTTGTCGCCGAGAGGCAGAACCACAGTGTCACCGGAGGTTTTTCCCCTGAACATAGCACATCCTGAAGTTGCCAGGGTAAGGGCAGCAAGAAGTATGACTGTCTCTCTTTTCATCTCTTATTACAAATAAACGCTGAAGTTATTGAAGTTTGTCTCGCGGAAGGCTCTCCCGATATTCATCAGGATATCTCCCGCTATCACCGACTCCTCTGAATGGATCCTCAGGGCAATATCTCCGGCAAGGCCATGCAGATATACTCCTGCTACGGCAGCGCTGGAGGGATCATATCCCTGTGCCAGCAGTGAGGTGATCATCCCGGTGAGTACGTCACCGCTTCCTCCTGTAGCCATTCCCGGATTTCCGGTACTGTTGAAGAAAATCCTTCCGTCAGGCAGTGCAACGGAAGTGTGTGCCCCTTTGAGCACCACGACACACCGGTGCCTTACGGCGAAGGCTTTTTGTTCCTGCATGAGCTGGTAGTCAGTGCTCTCTGTACCCGTCAGCCTGCGGAATTCACCGGGATGAGGTGTCAGCACAGTCTGCGGGGGGATAAGGTCAAACCATTCCCTGTTCTGCGACAGAATGTTAAGGGCGTCAGCGTCAAGAACGAGGGGTACGGATATGTTGGTCAGCAGCTCCTTAAGTACAGTAGCTGTATCAGGGTCAGTGCCCAGCCCCGGACCGGCCCCGATGGCATCATAGGGTCCCAGGTCAGGTAATGTTGTCACGTTTCCCGTACCGCTGTCTGGCGAAACCATTGCTTCAGGGAGGGCTGCCTGTAGTGCCAGCACTGCGGTTGATGGTGTATGAACTGTCACAAGTCCTGCACCTGTTCGCAGGGCTGCTCCGGCTGAGAGTGTTGCTGCCCCGGCCTTGCCAAAGCTGCCTGCTATGAGCAGAACATGGCCAAAGGCGCCTTTATGATCAAATTTGTTTCTTTCCTTCATCATCGGCCTGACGGTCTCGCGCAGGATATAATGATAAGGAGTGGTCATCGATGAGATGGTATCAGCATGAAGTCCGATGTCTGTCACCTCCCATGCACCCGTGTAATCACCGTTTCCGGCGAACATGAAAGAGAGCTTAGGGAACTGGAAAGTGAGCGTTTTTGTGGCTTTGACAATAGAGTTCCTGTCTGAGTCCGCATTATCCTCACAGAAAAGACCCGAGGGCACATCAACCGAAATGATAAATGCACCGGTTTCGTTTATTCGCTGTATTACACCGGCAGCAACACCTGAAGGGGATTTACGCAGTCCGGTACCGAATATTGCATCTATAATCACTTCATCACGTCCGATTGCCGGCATCTGGCCGGGATCGGCAATGGTTGCCGGCATAATGCCGCTGCGCTCAAGGCGTTCAACATTCAGCCTGAACTCACTGCTGCGTGCCGTACCTGTTTCAATGATAAAAACCCTTACCACGTAGCCATCCTCGTGCATCAGCCTGGCCAGAACAAGCCCGTCACCGCCGTTATTGCCAGGCCCTGCAAATACATTGATCTTTCTCTCCGTGGCTACGATGTCCTTTACCTGCTGAAAAAGAGTTGTGGCAGCACGCTCCATAAGTCCCGCCGGAGTGACAGGTTCAAGTCTGATTGTGGCAGCATCTATTTCCCGGATCTCCGCTGATGTGAATATCTTCATGGTGTACAGCTTGCTGGTGAGGTTACAAATGTAAAAATATAGACAATGCAAAAATATCTTCCATGTGATTTAATTCAATTACTGTTTCTTGAAAAGATTAATATATTTGTCACCGTCAGAATAAACTAAACCAACAAATACAGAAAACTATGCTTAAAAACCATCCAAAAGGTCTGATTGTTGCCTTCTTCGCGAACATGGGTGAAAGGTTCGGCTTTTACACCATGATGGCAATCCTGGTTCTTTTCCTGCAGGCCAGATATGGCCTGTCTGCAGAAAACGCCTCCGGGATATACAGCTGGTTCTATTTTGCCATTTATGCCCTCGCCCTGTTCGGAGGTATCCTGGCTGATGCCACAAACAAATATAAGACTGTGATACTAGCCGGCATAATCATTATGTTCGGCGGTTACATTTTCATGGCAATCCCCGGCATGTCACAGACTCTCACTGTGATAGCCCTTTTCACAATCGCCTTTGGGAACGGTCTCTTCAAGGGCAACCTTCAGGCTGTTGTAGGTCAGATGTACGATGACCCCAAGTACTCGAAACTGAGGGATTCAGCCTTCATGATTTTCTACATGGGTATAAATATAGGTGCTGTATTTGCTCCATATGCGGCAACCGGCATAAGGAACTGGTGGCTGAAGACAAACGGGTTCCTGCATGACGGAAGTCTTCCTTCCCTCTGTCACCAGTATATAAACAATACTATGACAGACACTGCTACTTTCCAGCAGCTGGCTGACAAGGTGAACCTCGCAGGGCCTGTAGCAGACCTTGGCACATTTGCCACCAGCTACATTGAGGTCTTTTCAAAGGGTTACAACTACGCTTTTGCAATAGCTGCCGGCGCAATGGTGATATCCCTTCTTGTTTTCGTCATATTCAAGCACCTTCTTCCAAACAAGGAGAAAGCTGTGAAGGAGGCTGCCGGCCCGAAAATGGAATTCAAGCCATGGGCACTGGTTGGTGCCGCTCTTGCTATGGGTCTCACCGCATTTGCCCTTTCATTCCTCGTCAATTACAAGGACGCTCTTGCGTATGGTCTCTTTGCCGGTTTTGTGGTATGGATCCTGGTCAGCGCAAAGAGGGAGGAAATGAGCAGGGTATCTGCCCTGATCATGGTATTCTTCGTTGTCATCTTCTTCTGGATGTCATTCCATCAGAACGGTCTTACTCTTACCTGGTTCGCACGTGACTACACTGTAAAGGAAGTCGGACCTTGGACATACATCTTCTTTACCCTTCAATCATTGCTGGGCGTGGTCTTTTCAGTGGTGGGCCTGGTGCTGCTTGTTAAAAAGACGAGCCCTGCCAGGACAAGAATCATTGGAGGAGCTCTCCTTGTTATTGCGCTGATATTCAGCTATTTTTGGCTTATCGGAAGAGACCCGTTGAACCCTATAGCCCCCGAGGTCTTCCAGAGCTTCAACCCGCTGTTCGTCGTCTCCCTTACCTTCCCGGTTATGTTTTTCTTCGCATGGCTCAATAAAAAGAATATCGAGCCTTCCACACCGAAAAAGATCGGGTTCGGGATGATAATTGCAGCCGTCGGGTTCGTTGTAATGCTTCTCTCATCGGTTAAGCTTCCCTCACAACCTGAACTTGCAGGTTCACCCCTGGCTGAATCACTGAGAGTCACCCCCTACTGGCTTATAAGCACCTACCTGATACTTACTGTTGCCGAGCTCTTCCTCAGCCCGATGGGACTATCTTTTGTATCAAAAGTTGCACCCTCCAGGTTCCAGGGCCTCATGCAGGGCGGCTGGTTGCTCGCCACTGCTATTGGCAACAAGCTCCTCAGTGTTCCCGGAAAACTCTATGACAAAATAGAACTGTGGCAGTTATGGTTGGTTTTCATCGCCTGCTGCCTTGTTGCCGCAACCTTTATCTTCACTCTGATGAAGAGACTGGAAAATGCCACGAAATGACGGATTTCAAGTCACTATAAGGGAGAGCCGCCTGTGCGGCTCTCTTTTTTTGCCAATTAATATTTTATGTCAGTATTAAAAGAAGATATAAATAATATATTTGTCAGGTTAACCTGATCACAATGAACAGCAGGAAAATGTATGACAAGGTCTTTGCGATCTTCGGAACAGTAATGGTCTTCTTTTATTTCGGCCTCGCTGTATTCGTACTTACAACCAAGTTATTTGACATAGATAAAGCCATGAGAATCATACTGGCAGTCCCGCTCTTTGTCTATGCCATTTACAGAGTTTTTGTCTCCTATGAAAAGATCAGGGACAGTTTTTTCACCACTGATGATCGTGATGAATAATTTAAAGAAAGAGAGAGGGTAAGAGCAATACAAACCGGTCATATTTTATTGGTGGCACAGACTTTGAAAACAATAATTGGGATAATCGTGATTTTTTTTAACATCACAGGTCCCGATTTGTAATCATATTTTTATTAATATTGTGGCTCATAGCAAGTTGATAAGCAAAGGTATGATGAACAACACAAAATCCCTCACGGCAGCTGCTGCCGGAGTGATCTTCCTGGCATTGCTGATCTTATTGCCGGGCTGCAAGAATAAAGGGACTGCAGCTCTCAGGGAGACTCCCACATCAGGTGACATCAGGATTGCAGCTGATGATTCCTTCAAGCCCATCATAGAGGCTGAACTGGATACTTTCACGGCCCTTTACACCTATGCCCATATCACACCGCTCTATATGCCGGAGAATGAACTGGTAGCATTTTTCCTTAATGATTCGGTAAAGGTGATAGTGTCATCCTGGGCACCAACTGAAGAACAAAGGAAACTGCTGCTTGACATGCAGACAGTGGTCCGTACCACCATGGTGGCATATGACGCCCTGGCTCTTGTCCTCCATCCCGGCAACCCGGATTCACTGCTCACCTACGAGAACGTAAAAGATATCTTCACCGGCGCCATCACTGACTGGAAACAAATCAGTCCATCATCAAAACTCGGGCAGATAAACATAGTGTTTGACAATGTCAGATCAGGCAACATAAGATATTTCAGGGAAAAATTCAGCCTTCCGGAAGAATTGCTTCCAAACTTCTTTGCTGTAAAATCACATCCGGAGGTAATTGATTATGTTTCCAGGACACCCGGAGCACTCGGCATTGTCAGTGTAAACTGGATCAGCGATGAGGATGACCCACAGAGCTTCGGATTGCTTGACAAGATTAAGGTGGCAGCCATATCACAGCCCTACCTGGATAAAACATCATTCTACCTGCCTTTACAGGGTCATATATATGAAAAAACGTATCCTTTTGTGCGTGAGGTAAATATGCATACCAGGGAGTCATATACAGGACTTGGCTCGGGATTTGTATCTTTTGTTGCTGGAGAAAAAGGTCAAAGGATAATACTTAAATCAGGTCTTGTACCTGCAACGATGCCGATTAGAATTATACAGGTCAAAAATGAGTAACTAAACTTGATAACGATGATTATGAGAAGCTTTAAACTCGCGTTGCTGCCCGCAGCGGTATTTTGCATGGTCTTTGGCACGGGGCTCAAGGCTCAGACCCTCGATGAGGCAAGGACTTTCACCAAGAACGAACAGTATGATAAGGCGGAGGTTCTGTTCCAGCAACTTATTAATAATGAGCCTACAAACAGCAATTTCTTCTTCCATTACGGTGAAAACGCCCTGCTGAACTATTTTGCTGACACCATCTCCAACTCGCTCAATATTGCGATGAAGGAAGCTGCCGACATCTTCAACCAGGGGGTTGCAGCCAACGCTGTTGATCCTCTGAACCATATTGGACTGGCAAAGGTTGCCCTGTACAACGGCGAGAACGCCAGGGCTGAGGAGCTGAGGCTTAAGGCCAGGGCACTGCTTCCACCCTACAAGAAGGTTACCAAGATCAAGAATCCGAAAGAATACGCTTATGCACTTGCCAAGATTGCCGAATCATACATCCGGTTTGAACAGGTTGACACCAGCAAGGCACTTCCCTTCATCAGGGAGGCTCTCTCTATAGATCCCCGGAACAGCGAGGTCTATATTATTGCAGGTGACATCTATGACCTGGTAAATGACGGCTCAAAGGCTATCAAGAACTATAACCTTGCACAGGACTGGGACCTGACTTCCCCTGCCGCAAACATGAAAATCGGAAGTATCTATGTTAAGGGGCGCAACCTCACGGCAGCCATTCCGTACTATGAACAGGCCATAGCTCTGGACCAGAACTATGCTCCCGCATACAGGGAACTGGGACAGCTTTATTCCATGGCCGGAAGGTTCAATGACTCCAAGAAGTATTTTGAAAAGTACCTTGAACTGACCCAGGGAAACATCCCCGCCAAGATCAGGTATGTCAACGCGCTTTTCTACGCAAAGGAATATGACGAGGTCATTAAAAATGTTGAGGAGATCTTCTCTGTAGACCAGTCAAGGACCTACATGAACCGTATTGCAGGTTACTCAGCATATGAAGAGGGCAATTACGATCTGGCAAAGCAGTATATGGACAAGCTCTTTGCCAATCTTGAAGCTGACCGTATCATCAAGAAGGACTATATCTACTATGCCAGGATACTTGCCAGAAAGAACCAGAACTATTCAAAACTTGTGATTGATGTAGACAACGATGCCGACGAATTGAGCAAGTTGCAGGCAAGGTATGCTACACTGAAGAGCCCTGCAAAAGAGCAGGCTAAGGCATCAATTGATGCACTGCAGGCAAAGGTTGAAGCAGGCCGCGCCCAGGTCAAAACGGCTCAAACCGATTATGCAAAAGCATTCGAAGCATATGATAAGGCAATCAGTTTCAATGAAGAGGAAGACCTGAACCTTGTCTACGAAAAGGGAACCATCCAGTACGGTGCCCATATGTATGCCGATGCAGCCTCAACCTGGTCTCATCTCCTTGAGAAGGGAAGAGACAGTGAAAATGACTTTCTGCAGGTAGGCAGGGCTTATTACCAGGATAAAGCCTTTGACAAGGCTGATCAGGCCTTTAACAAGATGGTTGCAAAATACCCTGACAACCTGCAGGGATATCTCTGGCTGGCCAACATAGCCTCTGCCAAGGACCCCGATTCCGAACTTGGCCTTGCAAAGCCAAGATTCCAGACTCTTCTCCAGAAAGCAGCCGCTGACTCGGTAAAGAATGTGAAGGAGATTTATGATGCTCTGCGTTACCTTGGTTACGAAGCATTGCAGAACAAGAGGTATGAAGAAGCAAAGTCCTACTACAACAGGATGATGAACCTCTCGCCTGATTATGTCATCAGGGCACACAGCTCACTAAGTACCATGTATATGACCATGGGTGACTATCCGAAGGCAATCGAGGAAAACAACAAGATCCTTGCAATTGACCCCGGCAACGATGCCGCAAAATCATCAATTCAGTACATTACCCAGCTCCAGAAGAGCGCTCTCCCGAAAGCACATCCCAACGAAATCACTGGCGTGATATCCGATTCAAATGGTGATCCGATCCCGGGTGCTTCAGTAAGGGTAAAGGACACAGCTGCCGAAGCCTGGGCAAATGCCAGAGGTGAATATAAGTTCGTAATGCCGGAGGCATCAGAGACACTTGTCATTAGCGCCAAAGGATACAAGACTATCGAGATACCTGTTTCAAAGAGAAGGACTTACAATGCCACTCTTGACAAATGATGCATCCCGGCAAATGAGTTAAAAAATTGATCTAATTGATTTTGGCTATTGTAAAACAAATTGATAATAATTATTTTTGACACCTGTTTACTTAAACCAACTAAAGAATACTACAATGAGTAAAAAAACCAAGTCGTCAAGCGGTGTATGGCAGTCGATCTTTGCACCTCTAGCAATTATTATTTCATTTATTGCAGCCTACCTTATCTTTACCAAGATTCTTGGTAACCCGGTTAACTTTGAAGGTGGCAACCCCAAGGGGCATCCGCTGCAGGGAAACCTGATTGGTCTGATGTACAAGGGCGGTGTTATTGTCCCCATTCTTATCACGATTGTGATTGTGCTTATCATTTATTTCTTTGAAAGGCTTATTACTCTCACAAGGGTAAAAGGAAAAGCAAGAATCAATGTGTTTGTCTCCAACCTTCAGGGAATGCTTGCAGAAGACAGGATCGAGGATGCTATCGTCGCATGTGACAAGCAGAAAGGTTCACTTGCCAATGTTATGAAAGCAGGTCTGACACGATACCGTGCCCTGGAAAATGACAAGGAGCTGGAAAAAGACCAGAAGATCACCTCAATGAAACAGGCTGTTGAAGAGGCTACAGCTCTCGAGCTCCCTGTTCTCTCAAGGAACATGGTGATCCTTTCGACCATTGCCTCTATCTCAGTGCTTATCGGTCTTATCGGAACGGTTATCGGGATGATCCGTGCATTCGCCGCCCTGGCCCAGTCAGGTGCTCCTGATGCCCTCGCCCTCTCAACCGGTATCTCCGAAGCTCTTGTCAACACAGCTTTCGGTATCACAGGTTCAACCCTGGCTATCATCTTCTTCAACTGGTTCTCATCAATGATAGACAGCTATGTGTTTAAAATTGATGAGGCTGGCTTCAGTCTGACCCAGACATTCGCCGCCTCTATCAGAAAATAGCCGCCGAATTTATTCTTTTGGTCAAAAAAAGAAAGGAATTAAAAAGATGCCAAAGATTAAATTAGGAGCCAAAACGCCACGAATCGACATGACGCCGATGGTGGACCTGTTCACGCTGCTGCTCACTTTCTTCATTCTGACAGCAACGTTCAGGCCACAGGAATCGGCTCCTGTTGATACACCATTTTCCGTATCGGAGAAGCCTATGATGGATGCCAACGTTATGACGGTACTCATCGCGAAGGACAACCGTGTGTTTTTTAATGTTGACAATGGCCCGGATACAATTCTGAAATTCCGGCCCAAGATACTTGCCGAAATGGGCAAGCGTTACAACATTGAATTCACCGAGGATGAACTTCGACTCTTTGAGAAGACCGGCACTGCAGTGGGCGTTCCGATACAGGATATGAAGAAATACCTTGCTGCCAAGGATTCAGATGAGAAAATCGCCCTTGAAAAAGGTGTTCCAATCGATTCCGCCGACAATCAGCTTGCACTGTGGATCCTCTTCGCCCGTCAGGTAAACCCTGCTGTTGATGCGATGATCAAGGGTGACGCAGACGTTGATTTCCCGGTAGTAAGGGAAGTGCTCGACATTCTGCAGGACAAAAACGTTAACAGGTTTAACCTGATCACGAATCTCAGGTCTGCGGAAATAACTGAAGAACAAATAGGAGAATAAAATGGCAGACGTACAAGTCCAGGAACAAAGCAAAGGCGGGAAAAAGAAACCAAAAAAAGGTGACGCCCGCGTTGATATGACGCCGATGGTGGACCTCATGAGTCTGCTTATCACGTTCTTCATGCTCACAGCAGCTTTCAGCAAACCCAAGGTTATGGAAATAGTCCTTCCTGAAAAAATCAAGAAGGATGAAAAAGTGGAACCTCCGAAGATTGCTGACAGCCGTACTCTCAATATCATCCTTGGCCCGGAAGACAAAGTCTACTGGTACCCAGGCAAAGCTGACCCTGAAGTGACCGTACTCCAGGAAACAGATTTCAGCTCAACAGGAATCCGCCAGGTCCTCCTTGACCGTAACAGGGCACTGTTCCGTAAGATAGACCAGTTTGAAAAAGATGTTATCGCAGGTAAGATCGATATCAAACAGGACTCCATGAGAGCTGCAATCAGCCAGCTGAAAAAGGATGATGATACAGGGCCTATCGTTCTTATCAAAGCCTACAAGACAGCCAAGTACAAAAACTTCGTCGATATTATTGACGAGATGTCAATCGTAGGTATTGCCCGATATATATTTACTGACATCGACTGGATCGAGGAGAAACTGGTTGTTGACGCCATCAACAGGTCAGCAGCCACTCCTGCAGGTTCAGCACAATAGGGAGGGATACAATTATGGCAAACGAAAAGAAACGATACCCAAGCTTCGATGATATTGTATTCGAAGGCAGGAACAAGGAATACGGAGCATATGAGATCCGCAGAAAATATGCGAGGACAATGACTATGTCAATAATTATTGGCCTCATTGCGATCTTCTTTGCAGCTTACATTCCTTATATCAAGGCCAAGAGTATTGCACAGATCAAGCAGAGAGATGCCAACGAGGTCATTGCTGAAATGGCAAGTGACATCAACCAGGAAGCCGCTGCTCCCCCTCCACCACCACCACCACCACCACCAACAGAACAGCAGACCGTGGTTAAATATGTGGCACCTGTTATTGTTGACACTATCAAACCCGAAGATGCATCCCAGTTTATGACCGCTGACGACGTGGCAGAGACCGTGGTTAATGAGGAAGTGGGTCTTGAGGTTATCGAACAGGTACAGGAAGAGGTTCAGGAAGAAGCCCCGCGTGAAGTGTTTGTAGTGGTTGAAGAGATGCCGTCATTCCCGGGAGGGGAAACCGAGCTCTTCAAGTTCATCTATGACAACATCAAGTATCCTGAAATTGCCAAGGAAAACAACATCCAGGGCAAGGTGATACTTCGCTTCTGCGTCACATACAAGGGCACCGTTGACCAGGTATCTGTTGTCAGGGGCGTTGACCCGTCTCTTGATGAAGAGGCTATCAGGGTCATTAAGATGCTCCCGCTGTGGAAACCCGGCAAACAGGGCGGTAAACCTGTGAACGTATGGTACAGCGTACCTATCAGCTTCCAGCTCAAGTAACTGAAATTGAATTGAAATAAAAAAGGTGTCTCAGGTGAGGCACCTTTTTTATGCTGTTTCAAATGCACCGATCAGCGGCCTCCAAGCATCATCGTGATGTAGCGTTCTGCCAGCAGTGTCTTGTCAAATGGCAGGCCAGTGACCAGTACCAGCCTTCCACCCTGCCTCGCCATATGCAGCACCCCGTTGAATCCGTCCTCAAAGGCGTACTTGAAAACCTCTTCATCAGGTGACCATGCTTCTCCTGCAAGACCGGCTGCCATGGCGGCAGCGTCATCCGGATCTTCACAGTTGAAAAGATACATGTCAAACCGGTCTCCTTTAACCTCATAGGATACCCGGAAGGCACCACGGAGAAATTCGTGGCCCAGGACATTCTCAAGCAGGTAGGTCTCCTGGTTTTTCAGAAGCCCTTCGGAAGGAAAGAGCCTGAGAAGCTTGGGAAATTCTCCGGATCCGCCAATATTGGATGAAATGAGACCTGCCAGGTTAATCATGGCACTATTCACTTTTGAAGAGCTGGAATGACTCATGACCTTGACATAGTAACAGCCCCTGTAGAAGTGGACGGCTCCTTCCTCATTGTATCCCTGCACCCCGGCATTAATGAAATTATACCCCGGAGAGCGCTCCATGGAATAGATCCCGAAAGCCCTGGAGTCATCACCAAACCGGTAGATCTCTGCCTTGATGCTGTTTCTGCCCTTCACATACTCCCTTATGTTCAGATCAATGAAACCCAACTGCAGGTAGGCGTCGGCAGCACCATTGATATAATTCCAAAGGTCGTCAGGAGTGTAAACAGGGTAATCATTGCTGATCCTGTATCCCTTCAGCTCCGGAAAGAGATCCTGTCCCTGCAGGGCCAGCATCGAGGTTATCAGCAGCGCTGTAACGAAGAGTCTTCTTTTCATCGCGGTACATCTTTATGCCAGGAGGTCATACGGCACATTGACCAGCCTGGAAATGTCACTTATTTTATTCCTGATATCAAATCCCCTGACGCACCTGGCATTGCATGTGTCACAGCCGGCGCAGGGTTCGGCCTTGACCCCGGTTTCGCTTACGAGCTCTGAAGCCATGGCGGCATTGTGATAACCGTAGGCATACATATAAGCCCTCATCAATTCAGGTATCGGCAGATTGTTCGGGCAGCCGGGGACACAGTTGCTGCAGGCATTGCAGTAGAGCCCGGGGAATGAGGCTTCAGCCGTCAGTTCAGCCTTCTCCTTTTCTGTGAGCACAATATCCTTCATTATCTTCAGATCTGTCTCAAGCTGATCAAAGGCAGTTATTCCGGGGATAGTGGTATGCACGTTGGGATTGGATAAGACCCACCTGATGGCAGCCTGCACATTTACAGGCCTGGTTCTTTCCTTGTCAAGCCAGCCTCCTGCCAGTGTCTTCATTGCTACCACACCCAAACCTGATGCGGCAGCCCTCTCAATGGCGCTATTCATATCAGCCAGGTAAGTCTGGCGGTAGTTATACGAGGTAAGCACAACATCCCAGATACCATCCTCAACCATGGTGTTTATTACCAGGGGCTCGTTCTTGTGTGTTGAGACGCCAATGAAACGGACCCTGCCCTGCTTCTTCAGATCCAGCATCGTTTTTACAGTTTCCTTATGCCTGACCATCTCAACAGTGTCAGCCGAATGCATGTAAAGTATATCAACATATTCGACCTTCAGCCTGCTGAGACTGAGGTTAAACATCGACAGGAAGCTCCCTGCCGTGGTATCTTTTGAGGGAAGACCGGTGCGGGAATCAACTCCAGCCGGTTTCACTTTTGTGGCAACTACAAATGATTCGCGAGGCAGGGTGCTGAAGAAGCCGCCGAGCATCTCCTCATTCCTGCCGTTCATATATCCATGTGCAGTGTCAAAAAGCTTCATGCCGCCCTCGTAGGCAGCCCTGACGAGAGAGCTGTTGTCAGATCTCATCACGCCAAAGCTGACGACTGGCAACCTGAGGCCGGTCTTGCCAAGTGTCCTGTAAATAACCTCCCCCTCATCTGTCGTTCTGGCGCCGGCTAATGCCCGGTTGCCCATTAACGTTATTCCTGCGGCTCCAGCAAGGCCGGATCTGAAAAAATTTCTGCGTTTCATAGGGAATTGTTGCTCGTTTTCTCTGATTCCTTCACAATTTCACACTTCCGGGCAGTGTTGATAAAATCAGGCTGATCAGATCATCCTGCCGGTGAGAATGGGCCAATATACAAATATTTTATCTTATTTTAGCGAAGCTGCCGCGCAGCAAAAAATCAGGCCATCATGGGACGATATATCCACAACCTGATATCAGGCGGCGAGGGTTTGAACCTTGACTTCAAGTACTGCATCTCTGACCCGCAGAAGATAGCTCGTACCCTGTCTGCCTTTTCAAATACTTCCGGGGGAAAGCTGCTTATCGGGGTAAGGGACAACGGATCGCTCGCCGGTGTCAGATCGGATGAGGAATACTATATGATTGACGCTGCCGCAAGGCTTCACTGTGACCCGGAGGTTACCTTACGTACCAGGAATCATACTGTTAACGGCAAGAACATACTGGAGGTAGAGGTGCCCAAGAGCACCATCATACCTGTAAAGGCAAAGGACGAACACGGCAGATGGAAAGCCTACTTCAGGCAGAATGACCAGAACTTCATGGCTGACAGGGTTATACTTCAGGTGTGGCGGCGCAGTGCAAAGTCACGCGGACTGCTCCTCAGGTTTGAGGAGACTGAAAACCTGCTTCTGAATCATCTGGGCAGAGAGGGAAGGATAACAATGGCAGAATTCCGTAACCTCACAGGGATCAACTCCAGGCGTGCCGAAAAGATCCTGAGTGACTTTATCCTCTGCGGCCTGATTACTTACGAGGGCAGTGAAAAGGGAATCTTTTACCGGCTCAGCAATGAGTTCGGTTCAGGCATGTGAACAATCAGTCAATCCTCAATCCTGCTACCAGTATATCATCGGTCTGGTGCGTTTTTCCCATCCAGCTGTCCAGGCGCTCTTCAAGGATCTCCTTTTGTTTGTTCATCGGGTAATTCTGAATGTCGAGGACCAGTTTCCGCATGTTTCTCCTCATGAATTTCTTCCCTGTAGCGCCATTGAACTGGTCAGGGTAACCGTCAGTGAAGAGATAATATGAAGAGTCCTTTTCAAGCTTCCAGGTGTGCTGGGTAAACATGTGGTCACCGTCAAGGTGCATTCCCAGGGGCACTCTGTCGCCGTAAACGGTTTCCAGCAGATACTTGCCGCTGACCTGGGTGCCTTCATTGGGTTTGAATTCACCGTTGTCCCATCTGACCTTCTCCTGGTCACTCATCTCTCTGACCCTGAAGCATTGCATGGCTGCCCCTGAATACTCAACAGTTTTCCTGGCCCTGTCAATCGAAAGCAGTGAGATATCAATACCCTCCTGCTGTACTTCACCGGCGGGAAGAGTTGAGAAGGCTCTGGTCAGTCTGTATTTGAATTCCCTCAGCATCTCGGAGGTGGTCATAAATCCCGGTCTGTCGGCTATCTCATCAAGGAAGCAAAGCGCCATTACTGTACGCAGTGCAGAGGGCACCCCGTGACCTGTACAGTCACCCACAGCCATTATTGATCTTTCGCCCTGCCTGGCCATCCAGAAGAAATCTCCGCTGACAGTACCTTTGGGCCTGTTAAGGAGAAAACTGTTTGGGATGGCTTCTCCAAGCCGCTTCTCTGAAGGCAGAAGAGCCTGCTGAACCATACCGGCATACTTCTCAAGCCCTTCGATCTCGTTCTTTCCCCTCGCCGTTGCTTCATTTCTCTGCCTGAGAAGGTTGTCAATCCTCCTGTTCCTTACGCGAAGCCTTCGTGCAAAGTACCTGATAAGCAGGAAAAGGAGCCAACCTGCAACAGCTGCATAGAATAGTTTTGCACCAAGTGAGGCAAACCATGGCTTCCTGACAGAGAACGAAAAGTAAAGTTCCTCCCCCTCAAATCCTGTTATGGTTCGTGCCTTGACCACAAACCGGAAATCGCCGGAAGGCAGATTGGTGTAATCCCTGTAATTCCGCTTCTCCCAGGCTGACCAGTCATCATCATAGCCCTCCAGCCTGTACCTGTACTCTGTCTTCTCCTCATCAACATAAGAGGTTGTGGTCCAGCTGAAGGTGACACTGTTGTCAATGTGAGCAAGGGTGATGCCGGGTTTATCTGGCTGTTTTGCTGATGGTATCCGTTGGCCGTCTTTCGATTCAGTATAAAAGGTGCCATCCATGAGAATCAGACCGTTCCCGGTAATAATCCTGGTGAACAGAGTGCTGAAATCACCGTATCTGAAGGCCAGCTTCGACTTGTCAAGGACAAACAGGTTCTGCCCTTTTGCGAGCCATACGCTTCCGTCAGCATACGATACCCCCGCTGTTGCCAGGTCAGGCAGGAAATCAAACTGGCGTCTGAAGACCACATGACCCTGGCGGGTGGTAGTAACAATGGCGTCAAAGTTGCGCGAATCATAGCCCGAGATGACAATTTCCCCTTCCGGGGTACTGGTCACCATCCTGATGTTGGCCCCATCAAACGTTTCTCCGGTCAGATCATGATCCTTTTTAAAAGTATCATCCTTCCGGTCATAAATAAAGATACCCCTGCCTGTGCACAGGTACAGATTGTCATTAATGACAGCGATACTGTTAAGGGTGTCTGATATCACACCCTTATCCCTTCCGTATACTGATAAGACCGTATCATCTGATTCACAATGCATTCTTACCAGGGAATACGGATCAGATGTTACCATCCACCATTCCTCCGGAATGGTCTGTTCGATATCATTGATGCTGCCAGAAACCACATCGCTGATAGTATGTTTTACTTCCCATTCATTCCCGTCATAATTCAGTGTTCTGACTGTTCCGTCCGGTGAGCCTGATACAATCACCCCGGGATCCTGGCCCGAGTTGCGGGCAGCAGTGAGATGCAGCCAGGGAAGGAATCGTCCGGGGTCATCATGCCTGTCAAGCTGCAGCAGTCCGTTATCTGTTGCAGCCAGAAGGACTCTGCCTTCCGGGAGTTCCACTGTGGCCAGCGAATTGACTCTGGCAGCCTGACTTCCGATCCTCCTGAACCGTCTCGATCCGGAAGGGTCAGTATAGCTGCCAAGAAGTCCCTCTTCAGTTCCGGCATAAATGGCTCCGGCGTATTCGGCCAGGGGTCCACAGACAGAGGTGATCCCGACTTCAGGAGTGAATCCGGATGCCGGCAATGATATATAAGCCCTGTTGACAAAGCCCAGTGTACAGAACCACAGCTGCGAGTTGGATGTGTTATGACAGAACATGGCCGTAACTGATGACTCAGTCACTGCTGCAGTCCTATTGGAAATATGCTGGAGAAGTCGTCCCTCGTGGCTATAGATACGGACCCCTCCCCTGTCTGAATAACCTGCGGCAATCAGGTTGCCGGGCAGCACAGCTACATCAGTAAGCGAACCTCTTCCCGTCACTGTTTTAGCTTCCGTGAGTGCGGACAACTGAGACAAAGTGCCGGTTCTTATGTTGAACAACATCAGTCCCTTTTGCGCATCGCCAATGAGAAGGTTGTCCCTGTCATATGGAACGAGCCTGACGTACCTGGCCGGTGCCGGTATCTCTCCTCCGGGAATTCTGCCGGTTCTGTCCTGGCTGTAGAAAAAGAGTCCCTCCAGGTTATCAGCAATTATTATCCTGTTGTCAAATGCAAGCAATGCAGAAACGTTGCTTATGTCCAGATCTTTTTTCAGGTCTGTGACTGTAACTGAGTCGGTCTCATGACCCGCAATATATAATCTACTTCCGTCACTGAAACAGACCTGATTGCTGTCAGCCGTAATTGAAGTTATCGGGCCGCATGTTTCTGCAGCCTCCCGGCTTATTATCAGTTCTGTGAGAGAAATATAGGTCAGTCTGCCGGCATCGTCAGGCTGCAGGAGGCCGAAGCCGTTTCTTCCCCCGGCATAAACGATTCCGTGTGTGTCAGTGATCAGTGAAGTGACCGCTCCAAGTCCCGGTGTGGTGATCATTCCCCACCTGCTTCCGTCATATGTGACTATTCCTCCCGCCTCATTGCCAAAGTACATCACTCCGCGGCTGTCCATAGTGATACACAGGTTGCGGAGTTCTCCCGGTGTAGCTGATGCATCAAACCGGCTGATCAAAGGCGTGCCATACCTGTTGACCTGCGAAACCACTGACAATGACGATAATAGAAGGAGTAATGTAACCTTGAAGCCCTTCTTCATTCCCTGAACAATTTCCTGTATTTACGGTTAAATATACGAATTCAATTCAAATAACGGTTGAATCCGGTTCCGGCATATAATTTGAGGTAATTTTTAGTTATATTGGCTTCGTATATTCAGGTTATGAGGGTAAAACAGAGGGTAACCGCAGTGTTGGCGGTTGTAATGCTGCTGCTAAACCTGCCCGATGCTGATTCTCAGGCTTATGCAGGAAGGATGGCCGGCGACAAACCTGGCAGAAGCTTATCGCATCAGCCGTCTGACTTCATCTACCGCTCCGGTGAATCAAAATTCCAGACCATTACTGACCCTTCAGGCAAGTATCTGAGGTTGTTTCTTCCCGGGCATCATCAGTCTCCTGAGACCGGACAGCCGGAGCTACCGGTCTGGAGCCGGCTTGTTGAAGTACCGGATGGAATGGAAGTGGTTGTCTCAATCTCCGAAGTGACTTCACGCAGAATCCGTTTTGCGGACCATGGCGCCCCTCATGCCGAACTCTTCCCGGCTCAGCCGGCAAGGACCAAGAACCAGGAACGTGATGACAGGATTACTGTTAAGGACCGAAAAGCCTATGGTAGCCAGACCACCCTTTTTCATGACACTGTAAAGGTGACTCACGAAGGTATATTCAGGGGCCGCCATCTGGCAAACATAGCGGTCTCCCCGGCTTTCTACAATCCCCGGGGCCGATACGTGGACCTTATCACTTCGATGAAGCTTGAGATCGGGTTCAAACCGGAAGCAACAAAGGGTGAGGAGGATGCCGAAGATCCCTCCGGCAAGGGCGAATTTGAATCAGACTCTTATATCACAGGCTATTCTGACCGGCCTGTCAACATGATCATAGTAACCGACTCCATCTTCAGAAAACACCTTGAGCCACTGGTTAAATGGAAAACCCTGAAGGGAATACGCTCAACCATAATTTACAGAAAGTCAGGGCCGGCTGACACAGTCTACAAGGACCTGAAAAAGAGTATCTCAACCGTTTATTTCGATCTTATGGAGCAGGGGACCCCGGTACATTACCTGATGATTGCGGGTGATCAGTCAATAATACCCACAGCACGCGGCATAACCAATGTATCAGACCTCTACTATGGCGAGTTTGACGGCCAGGGCGACTATATTCCGGAACTTTTCATCGGCAGACTCCCGGCATCAGATACCACCCAGATGAAGGGGATGGTCAAAAAGATCATCGATTATGAGACAAACAGGTTTGGTCCGGCCACAGATAACTGGTCCAGGGCACTCGCAACCTCAGGAAATGCCCCGGGGTTTGAGCGTTATATGAACGGACAGGTTTCTTACATATATAACACCTATCTTAAACCTGACACCTCACTGAATGCCATCGGCTGGCTATATCCTGACTCACCTCAGAAGGATGACTCGCTGAAAACCGTTTTCAACAAGGGAATCTGCATACTCAATTACACAGGTCACGGAGAAGCCACCGGCTTCAGTGACCCTGCTTTCAAAACCTCAATGATGAACGAGTTCAACAATGAAAACGAATATCCGCTCATCATTGCAAACGCCTGCCGTACAGCCCAGATAAACGTGGCATCGTGCTTCGGCACAGCCATGGTTGCCACTCCAGACAAAGGGGCTATAGGATACATAGGATGCACCAATGACTCATACTGGAGTGATGATTTTTTCTGGTCAGTAGGTCCGGGAACCCCCGGCCCGGATGTCACCTACGAGACTAGTGGCACAGGCGCCTTTGACAGGTTGTTCCATACACACGGTGAATCGCCGGGTGAATGGTACTACACTATGGGCCAGATAAACTTTTCCGGCAACATGTCCGTATCAGCCAGTACAAGCCCCCGCAAGAAGTACTACTGGGAGACATATATTCTGCTGGGAGATCCTTCCTTGTCTCCCGTAATAGGCAGGCCTGACACCTTCAGGATTGACCTTCCGGACAAGGTTCCCCAGCAGTTGCAGACCCTGAATTTCTTTGCCAAACCTTTTGCATATGCAGCCCTTTCGGACTTCGACACACTATGGGATGCCCGGTTTGTAAGCCCCTCCGGCAACATTTCACTGACAGTGCCTGCTGGCGTTAAGGATTCATGCCTCCTGGTAGTCACAGGACAGAATATGCTTCCTTTCTACAAGACCATACATTTCGGTGATGTACCTGAGCCTTTCATTACCGTTGGTGATATAGTGTTCGATGACGCCGGGGGAAATGGTAACGGCCTGCCCGATTATGGTGAGCCGGTAAATCTGAAGGTCACTGTGAAGAATATCGGAAAGATGCAGACCTCAAAACTGACAGCCCGGCTAACCGTCTCCTCAGGGATGATAACCATGGAGGCTGATACGGCTACTATCGGGGTGTTGCTTCCCGGACAGACACGCACTATAACCGGAAAGTTCATTTTCAGAGTATCCGACAGTGTGGAGGACGGAGAGCTGGCAACCCTGCTGCTTAGCATCAGTGATGGTACCGAGGAGTACAGGTTTGGCATTGACATGACCCTGAATGCACCAGACCTGAAGATTATTTCAGCCATTCATGATGATTCATCTCTTGGGAACTCTAATTTTCTTCCTGACGCGGGGGAAAAACTGCATCTCCGGATCAGGATAAAAAATGACGGATCAGCGGCTGCCACAGGGGTGGTGAAAGTCACGCCTGCCGGATCATGGCTTGCCATATCACAGCCCGAGCTGGCGACTGACAGCTTAAAACCGGGTCAGGTGAAGGATATTTACTTTGAAACGGAAATATCACCGCTGGCCGGATCCGGGAAAGTAATCACCTATGACGCCAGCTTCATATGCGGTAACTATGAGGCAAAGGGAAGATGGTCAGTCAGTACGGGTAAGACACGCGAGACCTGGGAGTTCGACAGATTCGACGTGTTCCCGTGGATTTCTGATGGTGAATACCCGTGGATAATCACCTCCTCCACATCATATGAAAACGTTCATTCCGCAAGGTCAGCCCTTATCCCGGACAAAACAGAATCAATTCTTGCCATATATGTCAATAACCCTGAACCCGACACATTGTCATTTTTTGTAAGAGTCTCATCCGAACCTATTTATGACCAGCTGACTTTCAGGGTCGACAGTGTCACTGACATGCAGATCTCGGGTGACACTCCCTGGGCACAAAGAAAGAAATTGCTGCAACCGGGCGTACACCTGCTTGAGTGGGTATTCTCAAAAGATGTATCACTCTCAGGAGGTCTTGACGGAGCCTGGCTTGACCAGGTTACATTCCCCGACATTTCATTCCTTGAGGCGGACCTCCGGATCGATTCAGTCTTTGCACCCAATGCAGAGCCGTTCCTTTCGAATGTCACCGTAAGGGGACGGGTGATCAACCTGGGACGTACGGCACTGACGAGCTTTCCGTTGGCATACAGTGTCAACGAAGGAGAAATGATCAATGAAACATTCTACAAGAAAATCGACCCGGGAGACACTGTTGATGTCGCATTCACCCAAAAATGCAGTCTGGTGAAGGATGTTCCGTACCATATTCATGTTTTCAGCCGGTTGCCGGAGGATGGCTATGCAGGGAATGATACGGCATCGGTCTCTTTCGTCATATCCGGAACAGGACCGGAGATAAATGAGGATCAGGTAATCCTTCATCCCAATCCTTTCACCGAGAGTTTCTCACTGGATCTTGATTTCGAGGGAAGTGCAACGGCAGGTTTTGAGCTCCTTGATACCTCGGGAAGAGTTGTCATGAGGTCGGAGACCGCTCTGTCACCCGGCAGGAACAGGATACCATTCAACTGCCGCCACCTTGGATCAGGCATTTATACGCTCCGGGTTACATGCGGGGACAGGAGCTTCTCAGTGAAGGCAGTTAAAAAGTGACCGGACTGATTTAATTTTGATGCATCTATTCACATTCATCATCAGGAAATGACAGGCATAGTACCCACCAGGGAAGAAGCTCTTGAGCTATTCAGGAGATATAACAGGTCAGAAAGTCTTTACAGGCACGCCTTATCTGTGGAGGCAGTCATGAGATACATGGCACGCAAACACGGTGAGGATGAGGAAAAGTGGGGAATAATAGGGCTGGTTCATGATCTCGATTATGAGATGTATCCTGACCAGCACTGCACCATGACGGAGAAGATACTTAAGGAAGAGGGCTGGCCAGAGGAGTATGTCCGGGCTGTTGTCAGCCACGGGTACGGTATCTGTTCTCAGACTGAGCCCCTGACGCTCCTTGAGAAAACGCTCTTTGCCATTGATGAGCTGACCGGACTCGTGACTACCAGCGCACTTGTCAGACCTTCACGAAGCGTGCTGGATATGGAGGCAAAATCAGTCCGTAAGAAATGGACAGATAAAAGGTTTGCAGCAGGCGTTGACCGTGGTGTTATCGAAAAGGGCGCAGCCATGCTGGGAGTTGAGCTGAATGACCTTATCTCCGATACAATAATGGGAATGCGGGAGGTAGCCGGAGATATCGGATTACATGGGGGCGCAGCCCCAAGGGAATAAACCTGCAATTGTAAGTACAATCATTGATGCAACATATTTTCTTGTTATACACGTAGCCACAGGCCTGAGACCTGTCGCTACGTGCCTGCCAGGCAGATAAGTTGCATAAATGGCAGATATTCTGTATATGAGACAGTAGCGGCGGGCCTGAGACC